>JAPLNR010000081.1 GCA_026401035.1 Planctomycetia bacterium
CACGAGATCGACGGCAACGCCGATCCTCGGGCAGAGGTTCGCAGGCTCGCGGGCCTCGTGCCCGCCGGCGATTTCGACGTGTCCCTGATCGGGATCGGCGAGAATGCCCACCTGGCATTCAACGATCCGCCCGCCGACTTCAAGACCGAGGAGCCCTATCTGGTCGTGGCGCTCGACGAGGGCTGCCGCCGCCAGCAGGTCGGAGAGGGCTGGTTTGCGACGCTCGACGACGTGCCGACGCATGCCATTTCCATGTCGGTGCGACGGATCCTCGCGTCCCGCACGCTGATCTGCTCGGTGCCCGATCAGCGGAAGGCGGAGGCGGTGCGGGCGTCGGTGGAGGGCCCGCTCACGCCCGATGTGCCGGCGTCGGTTCTGCGGCAGCATCGCGACTGTCGGTTTCATCTCGACCGCGCGTCGGCCACGCTGCTGCGGCCTGCCAAGGCGGGGGCGCACGCATGACCCCGCTTGACCTGCAGCTCAACGGCTATCGGGGCGTGGATTTTAATACCGACGACCTTTCGCTCCCGGCCATGCAAAAGGCGTGCGCCGCTTTGAAAGCCGACGGCGGCGGCCGGATGCTGGCCACGGTGATCACCGACCAGCTCGACCGTATGGTCGCCCGCATCGAGCGGCTGGCGGAGTTTCACGCAGCGGATGCTCATATCCGCGACGCGATGGCCGGGATCCACGTTGAAGGCCCCTTCATCAGCCCGCTACCGGGGTATGTCGGCGCCCACCCGGCGAAGCACGTGCTCCCCGCGGAAGTCTCAGCCGCCCAGCGGCTCGTCGACGCGGGCCGCGGCCTCGTGCGCATGGTCACGCTGGCACCGGAGCACGACCGCGGCCTGGCCACCACGCGGTGGCTCG
Source organism: Planctomycetia bacterium (assembly GCA_026401035.1). GTDB lineage: Bacteria > Planctomycetota > Planctomycetia > Pirellulales > UBA1268 > RGVT01. Next base: position 871 of record JAPLNR010000081.1, read on the forward strand.
CGGGACGGGGCGTGATCGTTTCTGCCGGCCACTGCGATGCCTCGGTCGCTCAGATCCGCAGCGCCGTCGATGCCGGCCTCTCCGCCTTCACGCATCTGGGGAATGGCTGCCCGCTCCTGCTCCACCGCCACGACAACATCATCCAACGCGTGCTGTCGCTGAACGGGCTGCGGTGGGTGATGGTGGTTGCCGACGGCGTGCATGTGCCGCCACTGGTGCTCCGCGACTACATCATGCGGATCGGCATCGGTCGCACGATCGCCGTCACCGATGCGACGGCGGCCGCCGGTATGGGCCCGGGCAGGTACACGCTCGCCGGACAGGAGGTGATCGTGGGGGAGGACGGTGCCGCTTGGGCAGCCGACCGCACCCACCTCGTCGGGTCGACCGCGACGATGGCTTTCATTCGGCAGGTGCTCCGCAAGGATGTCGGCCTCTCGGCCGAAGAGGTCGATCAGGTGACGTCTCTGAACCCATCGCGGGCGATCGTCGACTCCCCCGCATTCGTGTGAGCTGCTTTCATTCCAACCGGCCCCCCGTTTCCGGTAAGCTCTGCTGCACCTCCCTGGCGACATTGATTCTCGAGGTCTACTACCGTCACCTCCCGATCTATCGCAACGACAGCGTCGACGCCGAATTCAAGGAATAGACGTTCCGAGCCACCCTACGCCACGCCCCCTACGCCAGCCATGCAACCGATCCACACCGTTGAAGATCTCGAGGACGAACTAAGCCGGCCTACTCCGGGGGTGCACGACGCGCTCCGGTCGTTCGATGGTGACGTGCTCGTACTCGGCGCCGGCGGCAAGATGGGGCCGACGCTCGCCCGCATGGTCCGCCGCGGCCTCGATGCGATCGGCCATAACGCGCGGCGGGTGATCGCTGTGTCGCGGTTCTCGTCCGCCGCGGCCGCCGCCGGGCTCCAGGCACACGGCGTGGAGACCGTCGCCTGCGACCTGCTCGACCGCGACGCCGTCGCCGCGCTTCCCGACGCGGCCAACCTGATCTTCATGGCCGGGCAGAAATTCGGCACGAGCGACACCCCGGAAGTCACGTGGGCGATGAACACGCTCGTGCCCGCGCACGTGGCCGACCGCTACCGCTCGTCGCGAACCGTCGTCTTCTCGACCGGCTGCGTCTACCCGCTCTCGGCCGTCGGCGGCCACGGATCGCACGAGGACGATCCCCTCGGCCCTCCGGGCGACTACGCCAACTCCTGCGTTGGACGGGAGCGGGTGTTCGAGTTCTTCGCCAAGCGGCACGGCACGCCCGCGGTGATGTATCGGCTCAGCTACGCGATCGACCTGCGGTACGGCGTGCTCTGCGACGTGGCCACGAAAGTGGCCCGCGGCCTCCCAGTCGATGTGACGATGCCCGCGGCCAACGTCATCTGGCAGGGTGATGCCAACGCCCGCGCGATCCAGTGCCTGACACAGACAGCCTCGCCCCCGGCCGCCCTCAACGTGACGGGCCTCGAGCCCATCTCGATCCGCTGGCTCGCCGGGCAGTTTGGCAACCGTCTCCGTCGCCCACCCGTGATCACCGGCACGGAGGCCGCGAGCGCGTGGCTCTTCGACGCCCGGCGTTCCTACGACTGGTTTGGTCCCCCCACGGTCGGCATCGACGAGATGATCGACGCGCAGGCCGAGTGGGTCCGTCATGACGGCGCGACGCTGGGCAAACCGACACACTTCGAGGTTCGCGATGGCCAGTTTTGATTTTCGCGCGGCGCTCGATGCCGGCTGTGCCATTCCGGCGCAGCCCCTGGCCCTGACGGCGTCGCGGCAACTGGACGAGCGGCGGCAGCGGGCGCTCACCCGCTACTACATCGCCGCCGGAGTGGGCGGGATCGCCGTCGGCGTGCACACGACGCAGTTCGCGATCCGCGATCCGAAGATCGGCCTCTTTCGGCCGGTGCTGGAACTGGCGGCCGAGGAGATGGACCGGGCGGGCCGACCGCTCGTGCGGATCGCTGGCATCTGCGGCCCGACGCCGCAGGCGGTGGCCGAGGCCGGGCTGCTCCGAGATCTGGGCTACCACGCGGGGCTGCTCAGCCTCGCGGCCTTGGGCGGCGCCGACGTGGCCAGACTCATCGACCACTGCCGGGCTGTGGCCGCGGTGACCCCCGTCGTGGGGTTCTATCTGCAGCCGAGCGTGGGGGGCCGCGTGCTGCCGTATGCGTTTTGGCGGCAGTTTGCCGAGATCGAGAGCGTGGTGGCGATCAAGATCGCCCCCTTCAGCCGCTATCAGACGCAGGACGTTGTGCGGGCCGTGATCGACGCGGGCCGCACCGATATCGCCCTTTACACAGGCAATGACGATGCAATCGTCACCGATCTGCTCACGCCATTCCGCTTCGGCGGCACGGAGCGCCGGATCGTCGGCGGCCTGCTCGGGCACTGGTCGGTGTGGACGCGAAAGGCGGTCGAACTGCTCGAACGCTGCCGCCTTGCCGCCGCCACGCCCGAGTTGCTCCGACTCGGCGCGGAGGTCACCGATTCCAATGCCGCATTTTTCGATGCCGCCAACGGCTTCCACGGCTGCATCGCCGGACTGCACGAGGTGCTCAGGCGGCAGGGACTGCTCGAAGGTCTGTGGTGCCTCGACGAACAGGAAACGCTCAGCCCCGGACAACTGGCCGAGATCGACCGCGTCTACGCCGCCTATCCGCACCTGAACGACGACGACTTCGTCATGCGGCACCGGGATGAGTGGCTTGGCTGATGCTGACCTGTCCCCCTTAAACAGCACCGCTTCCAGAGAGAGAATCTGGAGGTGTTGAGGCCGGCGGCAAGAATCGGTGGGGCCGCACGCTGGGCACCGTGAAGGTGGGCGGGAAGCCCGTGGCCGAGGCGATGGTCTCCGAGGGCCTCGCCTGGCATTACGCCCGATACCGCGACGGCGAGCAGCTCGCGAAGGCGGAGAAGGAAGCAAGGCAGGCCCGCCGCGGACTATGGCAAGACCCGCAGTCCGTGCCCCCTTGGGAATGGCGGAAGCATGAGCACGAGCGGAAGCCGGGAAAGCCACCCCCGTCCGGGCGATGATGCGAGTGATTCCTGCCCCGGCCTGGCGACGATATACTCCTCGAACTAGCCCGTGGTTTTCCGCCTGCCCGCACCCCCGAAAAAAGACCTACGGGGGAGGCAGCGGGGTACCCAAGCAAAAAAACACGTGTTTGGAGGGTAAGCGAATGGTTAGCGGCCACACTGGAAATGTGGTGCCCCGAAAGGGGTTGTGGGTTCGAGCCCCATGCCCTCCGCTTTGAAGGTTTTTGACCGCCCGCCGGTGCTGCGCGAAAGCCCGCGGGAGTCGCCTTGGTCCGGCGGGCTTTGACAGAATGGCGAGTGGGGGCGGATTAGATATCCACAACCATCTGGTCGCGGGCAAAAACTGAGTCCTTGAACCGCTGCTGGCAGGCTTTCTCCATGCCACGCAGCATCTCATCGTCGTGATTCGGGTCGTGGTGCGTCAGGGCCAGGAGCTTGACGTTGGCCCGCTCGGCCACCTCGCAGGCCTGCTCCCAACTGCTGTGTCCCCAGCCACGATGCGTTTTGAGTTCGTCGGGCGTGTACTGGGCGTCGTGGATCAGCAGGTCGGCATCGCGTGCCAAGGCGACGATCCGTTCGTCGATGACGCCATTGGCGTATTCGATGTCGGTACAATAGGTCACGATTTTCCCATTCTGCCCTTTGATCCGGTAGGAGTAGGCCCCGCCGGGATGGTTGTGAAGAACGCCGATGACGCGGGCCTCGTGCCCCGGGGCCGGCGGCTGCGGCGTATGAACCTCGGGCACATCGTCTTCGCCGAGGGAGTCGCCGGAGGACTCCTTGAACGTGAACTTCGCGCCCATCTGATCCAGCGAGACAGGAAAATAAACCTCCTCCATCTGGTGGGAAAAAACCGACCGCAGGCTGTGATGAAAGCGATCGATGCCCATGGCCGTGATCACGAATTCCCGGGCGGGATCGTAGGCCGGTGCAAAGAACGGAAATCCCTGAATGTGGTCCCAGTGGAAGTGGGAAAACAGCATGAAGACGGGCCGGCGAAACCGTTCTTCGGTGCTGGCAAGCATCTCCTTGCCCAACTGCCGGATGCCGGTGCCCGCATCCAGGATGCCGACTCGATCCGGTCCGTCAATCAGCACGCAGGACGTGTTGCCGCCGAACTGTTGAAAACCGGGTTCGCATACCGGCGTCGAGCCGCGGGTTCCGTAAAACTTGACGTTCATGGTCTTCCCACCGGGTTTTGGCGCCACCGCACGGCTCGGGAGATATGAGCAGAACGTCCGGCAGGACCTCCCGGTAGTGTATACCCGGCGGCAAGCTGGACTTGGAATCCTCCGCTGCGCAGCGCCACAATCCCGGAAATACCTTTTCGATGGGAGTTCGCATGCAATCAGATTCGGCAGAGACCGCACAGGCTGGGACCCTGGGCCACGCGTCCCGCGGCAGCGAGGCGGCGGCTGCCCCGGGGGTGCTCGTGATCCTGGGGGCATCGGGCGACCTCACCAAGCGGCTCCTCATGCCGGCACTCTACAACCTCGCCTGCGACGGCCTGCTGCCGGCGGAGTTTGCCGTCATCGGGATGGCCCGTCGCCCGCTCGACACGACCGCGTTTCGCGAGCAACAGCGACAGGACATCCAGCGGTTTCACACCCGCCGCGATTTCGACGCCGACCGCTGGGCATGGTTGGAGTCGCGCCTTCACTACACGTCGGGCGAGTTCGGCGATCCCGAGGCCTATGCGCGGCTGCGTGACACGGTGCTGGCGGTCGGCGGCGACTCCGGCGCCGCGGGCAACACGCTCCTCTATCTGGCCATCTCTCCCGAGTTTTTCCAGACGGTGAACGGTCTGCTCGATGAGGCCGGGTTCACGCAGCTTCCGGGCAGCCGGAAAATCATTGTCGAAAAGCCATTCGGCAAGGATCTGGATTCGGCCGTGGCGCTCAACCGCTCGCTGCTGACCCACTGGCGCGAAGACGAGATCTATCGCATCGACCATTATCTGGGCAAGGAAACGGTGCAAAACCTGCTGGCCTTTCGCATGGCCAACGGGATGTTCGCGCCGCTCTGGAACGCCGCGCATATCGACCACATCCAGATCTCGGCCACCGAAACCGTGGGTGTGGAGACCCGTGGCGAGTATTACGACAAGACGGGCGTGGTCCGCGACATGCTCCAGAATCACCTCATGCAGATGCTGGCCTACGTGTGCATGGAACTGCCCACGTCGCTCGAGCCCTCTGCCGTGCGCGACGAGAAGTCGCGACTGCTCCGCGCCGTGCGACTGTTCGATCCGGCTTCCGCAGCGCGGGACTGCGTTCGTGGGCAGTACGGCGCGGGCACGAAGGCCGACGGATCGGCCGCGCTTGGCTACCGGCAGGAACCGAACGTCGATCCTGAGTCGAACAACGCCACCTACGCCGCGCTCAAACTGCATCTCGACAACGACCGCTGGGCCGGGATGCCCGTCTACCTGCGGTCGGGAAAAGCTCTCTGGAAACGGGGCACCGAGATCGTCGTACAGTTCAAGCCGCAGCCCGGCGACGGTGGCGAGCCCAACCTGCTGATCTTCCACATCCAGCCCTTTCAGGGCGTCGAGATTCGCATGCAGGCGAAGCGGCCCGGCCCGGCGTTCGAGCTGCAGCGGGCCGGCATGCGGTTCGACTACGCCGAGACGTTCGAGGCGACACGGGGCACAGGCTACGAGGTGCTGCTCTACAGCGCTCTCAACAGCGATCCAACGCTCTTTTCGCGCACCGACTTCGTGGAGGATTCCTGGCGGATCGTGCAGCCGGTGCTCGATCTCTGGAAAGACACGCGGGCCGCCGACTTCCCCAACTACATGGCCGGGACATGGGGCCCTCTCGCCGCCCACGCCCTGCTCGCCCGTGACGGACGCCGCTGGCACGAGTGCATCACCCGCGACGTTTTGCTGCGGAGCGAGTTTTTTGCAAACGCACCCGCCGTACTGCTCAACAACCTCACGCTCGCCTGCCAGCCCCGGGCCGTCGAGGCCGGAGCGACCGTCGTCGAGCGGGGCGAACAGAGTTCGGATCTGTATGTGGTCTGCCGCGGAGAGTTGGAGGCGATCGGCGGCTCCGGAGAAAGGCTGGGAGTCGTGAAGGCGGGGGAGTGCTTTGGCGAGATGGCGCTGCTCGACAACCGTCCGCGGAATGCCACGGTGCGGGCAGTTTCACCCTGCGATCTACTCGTGCTCGCGGCCGCCGACTTTCGGCGGATCGTGCAGGACTTTCCCCAGGCCGAGGCGGAGTTTCGCCGGATCGCCGCGCAGCGGCGGTAGGGCTGCGGATCTCTCCGGGAAATTTCGTCAGGGACGGTGGAGCACCCGCGGTCCGTCGGTGGGGTATGCCCCAACGCCCCCCTGATAGCGGCGGCCGTGCCACCAGTTCAGGTTGGTGTGCTTTGGAATGATCAGGCCGGTGTAATCGGTTCCCCAGACGCCTTCATTGTGCCGCCGCTCCTCGCCACGCCGGCTTTTTTCCCGCGCCCCGCCGCCAACGTAGTAGCCTTCCTCATGGGGGGATTCCGTTGGCTTCGCCAGCGGTGAAATCCACTGAGGATTACCGGCCCTGCGGAGTTGGTCCCCCTGAAAATGCTTTCGTTCGGTGGCTGGTCGGCCCATGGACGGGGTCAGGTCATGGCCTTTGGCGAACGGCAGCCAGCCGCCCACGGCGATGGCAGCGACCGCGATGATTTGCCAGCCCGGCATTCCGCACATGGAAGCAGCGATCCCCAAAGCCCGTCTTTTGCCCCAGTCAAGAAGCAGAAGGTCTTTTCGTACGTTGTTACTCGTCGCAATACCCTTGAACTGTGCAGGTTCCGCATGTTTCCGCCGAGAGTTGGCAAAGAAGTCAAACTCCGCTTGGTCCGTAAAGCCGATAGAACCGTCAAGGTCCAACGGTGCGGAGGTGCCAAGTGGTGCTCTCCTAGCGCTCAACGATGTTCCACAAATCCTTACAAATTCGACGCCCCTCCTGGGCGCGCAGCAGGCGCGTGGTGTGCGTCCTCTGCGCCTGCGTGCTCGTGGGCGGGCTTATTTTCCAGCGGAGCCAGGCGGCCGAAATGGCTGCAGGGCAGGCGGCGATGGATCTTAGTCCGTTCCTGGGCGCGGCCCCGGACGGCGCCACGATTCCCAGTCTGCTCATGCCACCAGATTGGCCACGGCGGCTCCCGTCAGTCGAATCACAGCCCGACGTCGCACCCGGCGGGAACCTCTTCGACGTGGTCGGATTCGAAGAGGATTCGCTGTTGCTTGGCGGGTTCGATGGCCCCGCTCCGCTCGGCTCAGAGGCCTTGCCGGCACCCATCCGCGGGCCGCCAATTCTGGAGGAGCCGGCGGAAAATCCGTATGACCTCGCGGGGGAGCGGCCAGTTGCCGATCCCCTCTACCGCTATCCCGTCTACCCGACGCCGGGATTCGCCGGCGCTTCGAGCGTGTTGCCGAGCGAGCAGCAGGAGACCAGCCATTTCGTGCCGATGGAAGACCGCTGGCGGATTGGAAGCCCCGCCTGGGATCGCTACGGCCGCGGCCATCCGCGTCTCGACGACTATCCCTACGCGCTGGGCAACGCCTTCAATCCCTACACCCAGAACCTGCTCAAGGAAGACTTCCCGATCATCGGGCAGCACACGTTCTTCGACATGAAGGGGATCAGCCGCACGATCACCAATTTTCGGCAGGTGCCCACGCCGGATACGCCGTTCGAGTCGACGCCGACACCCGGCCAGGAGGACTTCTTCGGCAACCCCAACGGCTTCCTCTTCCTCCAGTACTACACGCTGTCGTTCGAGCTCAATCACGGCGACAAGACGTTCAAGCCCAACGACTGGCGGATCAAAATCGCCCCCGTTTTCAACCAGAACTACCTGGAGGTCTACGAGTATGGGGTGGTGCTTCCGGACGTCAGGGGAGGCACGCGCCGCTACCGTGCCTTTGCAGCGCTCGAGGAGTGGTTTCTGGAGGTCAAGCTCGCCGACCTGAGCCCCGACTACGATTTCGTCTCAGTGCGCGGCGGGTCGCAGCCGTTCACGAGCGATTTCCGGGGTTTCATCTTCAGCGACCTGAACCGTGCGATCCGCCTCTTTGGAACGCGGGAGGCAAACCGCGATCAGTTCAATATCGCCATCTTCGACCAGCGGGAAAAGGACACCAACAGTTTTCTCAACTCCTTCGATGACCGCGGCCAGGACATCCTCATCGCCAACTACTATCGCCAAGACTTCATCTGGCCCGGCCATACGGTGCAGACGAGCTTTCATTACGACTACGACCAGGCCAGCATCAAGTACGACAAGAACGGTTTTCTCGTGCGTCCCGATCCGGTCGGGCTCGCCGAGCCCCACGAAGTGAACGCCTGCTACTTCGGGTTCGCCAACGACGGTCACATCAACGAGCTCAACATCTCGAGTGCGCTCTACTACGTGATCGGCCACGACACGCTCAACCCGCAGGCGCTCCAACCCGTCGATATCGGGGCGACGATGGCCGCCATCGAACTCTCCTACTCCCCCGACTGGATCCGGTTTCGCGCGTCTGCCTTCTATGCCTCGGGCGACAACGACATCAACGACAACAAGGGGGGCGGGTTCGACGGCATCATCGACAACACGCAGTTTGCCGGGGGCGAGTTCAGCTTCTGGGTCCGCCAGCAGATCAAACTGCTCGGCACCAACCTCAAGAACCTCCTGAGCATCTATCCCGACCTGCGGGCCAGCAACAAGTTTCAGTCGCAGGCAAACTTCGTGAATCCCGGGCTGCAGCTTTACAATGTCGGCGTCGACTTCGAAATCACGCAACGGACCAGGCTGGTCACCAACTGCAATTTCCTGTTTTTCGACACCACGGAGGTGATCGAGTCGTTCGTGTTCCAGGACAATATTCCCCGGTCCATCGGCACCGACCTGAGCGTGGGAGTCGAATCGCGTCCGCTGCTCAACAACAACTGGATTTTCCGGGCGGGCGTCTCGGGCCTGCTCGTCGGCGACGGATTCAAGGCGATCTACGGCAACATCAACAACGACGTGGACAACCTGTTCGCTGCGTTCACCGATCTCGAACTGGCGTTCTAACTCTCCGCGAAGAAGCCTTCCGTGGCACCGCCCGCGAAGTTCCCCACTCCCCATGAGCCCAGCAGCTTCGAGAAGTGATGCCCAATCCGCCGGCAGGTCGCGGCTGCGCCGCTTCGCGCTGCCGGCGGCGGTCTGCGTGGCCGGCGTGTTGGCCGTGGCTCTGCTGCGGCCCGCGGCCGCCACGTCACGGCTCGATCTGCATGCCGAGCGGTCGCTTTCCGCCGAGAAGGCTCTGGAGATCGCCGGCTTTCCGGGCACCATCGATCTGCGCGGACTCCCCACGCTCTCCGTGGAGGCTGCCTCGGCCCTGGCCCGCCATACGGGAGCCCTCGAACTCGACGGGCTAACAACGGTTTCCGATGCCGCGGCCACGGCTTTGATGGCCCATCGGGGGCCCGTGTCGATCGAGGGCCTGGCGGTCCGTGCGCGGGCCGCCGATGCGTTGTCCGTACCGCTCGCGTCACTCCTGGCACGGCACCCGGGGGCGATCGTTCTCGAGCGGCTGGATGATCTTTCGCCAGATGTGGCCGCGGCACTGTCTGTCCACGGCGGATCGCTCTCCCTGCCCGCCATCCGCCAACTTGATCCGGTGGCCGAGTCAAATCTTGCGCGGCATCCGGGCCGGCTCGAACTGGACGGCCTGGCCGCCATCCAGACAGCCGCGCTTGCCCGGAAACTGCTTGCCGATGGGCGGCATCAGTTCGACGCCGTGCTGTCGTTCTCGGACGAGGCCATGGATGCGCTGGCCGCCGCACCCCGGCCGCTGTTGCTCGCGGCAATGGTGTTTCAGTCGGCCGGTGCCACCGCGATCGACGTCTCACAGGCCCGACTGCTCGCCCGACATGCCGGTGAGATCAGTCTGCCGGCGCTCCAATCGCTTCCTGAACCAATCGCCGCTGAACTGGCCCGCCACCAAGGCACGCTCGAACTCGACGGGCTCGACGACATTTCCGCCGCGGCCGCCCAATTGCTGGCCGGTCACAAGGGAACACTGCGATTCAATGGCATTCGCACGCTCACGGAGACGGCGGCCACGGCGCTGGCCGCACACCGTGGGCCGCTCGTGCTCGATGGCCTGGAGTCGATCACCTCCGCGGCGCTGGCGGAAAAACTGCTCGCCGACGGCCACACCGACTTCAGCCGCGTCCGATCGATTTCGGCCGAGGCGTCGGAGCGGTTCGCCGCCCATTCCGGCCCGCTCGATCTGGATGGTCTGGCCGAGGCGAGCCCGGCCATCGAGGCCATCCTCGCCCGACACCCCGGCCCGCTGGGGCTCTCCTCGCTGGCGAGCGCCGCCGCCAACGCGACCCGTCTCGACGCCACGACGGCCCTCCTGCTTTCACGGCACCGGGGGCCGCTGCCGCTCGTGGATCTCGTCGACCTCTCGAGCCTGCCACTGGCCCGCAAACTTCTGGCCGATGGGCGGACTGACTTTTCGACGCTCGAGACGATCACGCCGGAAGTGGAGCAGGCCTTCGCCGGCCACGACGGGCCGCTTGATCTGTCCGGCCTGCGGACCATCGCGTCGCCGGATCTGGCGGCCAAACTGCTCGCCGCCGGCCGCACCAACTTCGACGCCATCGAGTCGCTGTCCGACGAGGCCGCCCTCGTGCTGGGGGCTCACGAGGGCCCCCTCGCGGTCCGAAAACTGCTCCGCAAGGCGACCGAGTCTCGCGTGCTCACCAAACCGCTGGCCTCTGTCGTGTCGCGGTCGAGCGGTTCGCTACGGCTGTCAGAATTGGTTGAATTGCCCGACGCTGTCGCCGCGGTGCTCGCCCGTCATGCCGAGCCGCTCGAACTCGACCAGTTGAAGTCGCTTTCCCAATCGCAGGCTGCCGCCCTCGCCGCCCACACCGGGGGGCCGCTCTCGCTGAATGGGATCGTTCATTGCGAGCCAATCGTTGAGGAAACGCTGGCCGTCCATCCTGGGCGCGTATCGCTCGCCGGTCTCCGCGTGCTGGCCACACGAAAGCTCGCGGAAAAACTCGTGGCCGACGGCCGCACTGATTTCTCACAGATTCGCGAGCTCTCGCCGGCGGCGGCAGCGGTGCTCGCCACGCTGAGCGGCTCGCTCTTTCTGGACGGACTCGAATCGCTCGCGCCGGAGACGGCCGCTGCCATCGCGGCCCACGACGGCGATCTTTCGCTCAACGGACTGACGGCAATCTCCGCCGCGGTTGCCGAAGCCCTGGCGATGCACCGCGGTGATCTGTCGCTCCTGGGAATTTCAGCCCTCGAAGCCACCGCCAAGGCCGCACTTGCTGACCATGCGGGACCGATCTGGCTCGGCAACTCTACGCTCAACAACGGTTCGGAGCCGTGAAGTGCGTGGCGAACCTTCGTCCGCTCACGGCTACGCCGCCAGACGTCGCTCAGCGGGCGCCCGATGTCACGTTTCGCGAGAACTTGATGTAGGGAAGACGGATACCGCGGAAGATGAACTGGTCTGCTCGCTGTGCTGGCGGTGGGGTATAGCCCACCGCGCCATAGAAGGCGCCGACGTCGTCCTGGTCGACACCATCGCCGCTGGAACCGAAGCCGCCGGCGAGTTGGCCGTTGACGTAAATCGCCGAACTGCCCGGGAAGAAGATCGTCCCGTTTTGGTTTTCTTTTGGCATCACGCTAAACGGAGCGCTGAAGTTACGGCCCGGGTTAAACGAGTCGAAGCCGAGCACGGTCTTGAACGACGAGGCCGCCTTCGGGGCACCGATGTTGTAGCCAGTCTTCGGGTTGATACCCGGTTCGTTGAGGATCGACCAGATGCCCGGGGCGGCGTTGTTGTTGCCCGACGGGTAACGCGGCACCGCGAGGTAGCGGAAGGTGCGGGTCGTGAACGCCGTGCCAAGTGGGATGCCCGGCAGCCGATCCTGCGGTTGGAGATCCGACGATGCATAGTAGACCGAGTTTCTGGCCTTGGCCGGAGTGACGTCGAGCGCATCGCAGAGCGCGTCGGGCATGCGGTAAAGGCCCAGAATGTCGCCGTTGAAGTCCGACACGGCGAAGATGAGCCGCGAGTAGGTGGTTGGGATGCGGATCTGGGCCCGCGTTTTTTCCGCCTGCGCGATGCCCTGGTCGATGATCTGCTTGACTTGTGCGGCGGTGAGCAGGCTGCCATTTTTCGGGGCCACGAGCCAGCCGGCGGCCTGTGCCATCCCGTCGAGGGCCGTCGCACCGCCGGCCGTCACGGGCCGGTTCGTGCCGTTGATGGTGCCCGGTCCGAGCCGACTCGCCAGGTTGAACAAGGCTTGCACGCCCAAGGGGCCGGCCTTCGGTCCAAAACTCTGGAGCGCGATCCCGCCCAGATTGATCCGTGCGGCAGCATTGATCTGGTTGATCTGCTGCTGCAGCGACTTGCCCGACAAATTTCCCGCGCGGGCGATGATTGACTGCGGTGCTCCAGTGATCCCCGGCCGGGCGACGTTGCCGATACTGCCTGGCACGAAGAGCGTCTGGAACACGATCAGTTCCGACTCGATCACCCGCGGCGCGTTGACCCGATCTTGCTGGGTCTGCGATGCGACCGGCACGAAGCCCTGTTCGAAACTGGCGAAGCCAAACGGGCCCGGGAAGAACGCGCCGATGCCGGCAATCAGTTGATTGGAGTTGGCCCGATACACCGGTAGCCCGCCAGGAAGCGTGCCAATACCGCGGGATGTCTCGTTCGGCGCTGTTCCCACCTGTTGCCCGTAGGACTGCCGATTGGCGATCAACACGCCGTCGACGACGGTGCTGACGCGATTGCTGTGCTCGATGGCGAAGAGGTCGACGAGCGGCTGGTTGATGATGCCCGGCGGGAACTGCCCGGCCACCCCCACCGCGGCCACGAAGCCCGGACCCCTGATCGATTCGTTCAAGCTCGACGGGTTGGCTTCCACCTCACGCTGCGTGATCGTGGATTGGCTCAGATAGCCGACCGTCCGGGAAGTGAGAATTCCCTGATCGCTGGAGAAGAAGACCGCGCTCCGCGCCTTGGCGATTGCCCCGTTGATTGCAAAATTTAGATCAGGCGTGGTGACGTTCGCTTCCGTCCGCACGCCGAGAATCTGCCCCGAGCGGTCGACGATTGCTATGATCGCGTCACGGCTGGGGGTGGCGGCCGAGGCCCGGTCCAGCAGTGCCGTCACTTCGGCGGCGGTCAGTTGGCCGCCCGCAAACATGCTCCGCTGCTCGAGGGACTCCGCCCCGAGGCTCTCACGGGCCACCCGACGGGCCGGGGACGGCTTCCGCAGCCATTTTTTCAGAGTCGCAAGAATCATAAATGCCTCAACTGACGCCTGAACTCAAAGTACCCTCGGGTAGCATCGACCGCCACTGTCCGGTTTCATTCATACCGGTGGTGATTTCCATCGAGTATCCTGTGGGTCAAGGGACCGCTGCATGGCTGCACAACCGTCACAACTCAATTCAAACCCCGAATCGCAAAGGATTCGTGAGGTTTCTGACGATTCGAGCGGTTGGCGCCGCTGGGGGCCCTACCTGTCGGACAGGTCCTGGGGCACCGTCCGCGAGGACTATTCCGCCGACGGGGACGCATGGCGATATCTCACGTATGACCAATCCCGGGCAAAAGCCTACCGGTGGGGCGAGGACGGCATCGCCGGTCTCAGCGACCGCTATCAGCGGCTCTGCTTCGCTCCGGCCTTCTGGAACGGTTGTGATACGCACCTCAAGGAAAGATTGTTCGGACTGACCCCCTACGAGGGCAATCACGGGGAAGACGTGAAGGAGTATTTCTTCCATGTCGACAATACCCCCACCCATTCGTACATGGCCCTGCTCTACCGCTACCCGCAGCGGGCGTTTCCCTACGCGGAGCTGATCGAGGAAAGCCAGCGCCGGCGGCCGCAACACCCGGAGTACGAACTCATCGACACCGGCGTCTTCGCCGAGAACCGTTATTTCGACATCCTGATCGAGTATGCGAAGACGAATCCCGAGGAGATCGCCATCCGGATCACGGCGACGAACCACGGGCCCCTCCCTGCCCCGCTGCACGTGCTGCCGACGCTCTGGTTTCGCAACACGTGGAGTTGGGACCGCACACGGCAGCCGCAGCCGGTGATCCGTCGTGAGCAGGGACCCCGCGGCACGCTCTGCCTGCTGGCCGACGACGGTGACCTGCCGGCCGATCCCCACATTCCCACGATCCACCGGCTGGGGCAACGGTGGCTCATCGCCCCGGCGGCCGCCGGGGCGGGGCCGCTGTTCACCGATAACGAAACCAACGGGCCGGTTGTGTACGGGCCGGACCAGACGAGCCGTTCTCCGTTTACGAAGGATGCCTTTCATCGGCTGCTCTGCGCGGGCGAGGCGGCGGCCTGCAACCCGGCGGAGGAAGGAACGAAGGCGGCGATCGACTTCCAGATGCTGGTGCCCGCGGGCGGCGCGACGACGCTCCACCTGCTGCTGACCAACCGCTCGCCCGCCGAAGCGCTCGCGGATACCGGGCTTGTTGGCCTCGTCGACAAGGCCGTCGATCTGCGGCGTGGGGAGGCCGATGCGTTCTACGCGGAACTCGCTCCGGCCGCCGCCACCGCGGACGAGAAACGAGTCCAGCGGGCGGCCCTCGCCGGCCTGCTGTGGTCGAAGCAGAACTACATCTTCGACGTTGCCAAATGGCTGGATGGCGACAACCCGGACTTTCCGCCGCCGGAGAGCCGGCGCACGATCCGCAACAGCCACTGGCGGCACCTGAATTCGATGCGGGTGCTCCTCATGCCGGACGCCTGGGAATACCCGTGGTTCGCGGCCTGGGATCTGGCGTTTCACTGCATTCCAATGGCTCTCGTCGATCCGCAGTTCGCCAAGGAACAGCTCTGGCTGCTCCTCTTCGAGCAGTTTCAGCATCCCAGCGGCCAACTGCCGGCCTACGAATGGGAGTTTGGCGATTTGAACCCGCCCGTGCACGCATGGGCGGTCTGGCGGGTCTACAACATGGAAAAGCGGCAGCACGGCCGCGTCGACCGGCCCTGGCTCGAGCGTTGCTTCCACAAGCTCCTCCTCGTGTTCACCAGTTGGGTGAACAAGGTCGATCGCGAGGGGCACAACGTGTTCGAGGGCGGGTTCCTCGGCCTCGACAATATCAGCGTGTTCGATCGGAGCGATCGTCTGCCCGACGGCTCCACGCTCGAACAGGCCGATGCGACCGGCTGGATGGGGATGTTCTGCCTCAACATGATGCGGATCGCGCTGGAATTGGCGCACGACAACCCCGTCTATGAGTCGCTCGCCTCCAAGTTTCTCCAGCACTATGTGCACATCGCCTACGCGATGAAGAACATGGGCCGCCGGGGCTACGCGCTTTTCGACGAGACGGATGGCTTCTTCTACGACGTGCTCAAGCGGCCGGATGGCCAGATCCGCAAATTTCACGTCCGCTCGCTGGTGGGCCTGATCCCCTTGTTTGCGGTCGAACGGCTGGAGGCGGCGTGGATCGAGCCGTTCAAGGAGTTTTCTGGCAACCTCCGGTGGTTTCTCAAGAATCGGCAGGATCTCGTGGCCGATGTCATCCATCCGATTCCCGCCGCCGACGGCACCACGACCCACCTGCTGACGATCATGAACATCGAGCAGCTCTCGCGGATGCTCCCGCGGCTGCACGATCCGGAGGAGTTTCTCTCCCCCTACGGCATCCGCTCGCTCTCGAAGCGGCACGAGCGTGAACCGTTCGAATTCGATGGCCGGCGAGTGGGCTATGAGCCGGCCGAGTCGCAGACGAAGCTCAAGGGGGGCAACTCCAACTGGCGGGGACCGATCTGGTTTCCGACGACATTTCTGATCATCGAGTCGCTCCGCAAGCTTGGCACCGCCTTTGGCCCCGACTTCACGGTGCGGACGGCCGGCGCCGGTGGCAGGCCGATCACCCTGCGCGAGATGGCCCGCGACATCGCCGGCCGCCTTACGTCCATCTATCTGCAGGACGGCACGGGCCGTCGTCCCGCCTGGGGCCAGGCGGAGAAATTCAGGGACGATCCCCTCTGGCGAGACAACCTGCTCTTCTTCGAATACTTCCACGGCGACACGGGCGCGGGGCTCGGGGCGAGCCATCAGACCGGCTGGACGGCACTGATCGCCAATCTCGTCGACGAATGGAAATAAGTCTTTCCAAACCCCCGCACGAGGGCGTACCGTAAGGCAACGATGATCATCCAGGAACTCCATCACATCCAGCAGCGGCACCGCTATCTGCCGGAGGCAGAACTGCGCAAACTCGCGGAGCGCACCGGAACGCCGCTCCACCGGCTGCAGGAGGTAGCCAGTTTCTTTCCGCACTTCAGACGCTCTCCCGCACCGGCTGTCGAGGTGCTCGTCTGCCACGACATGGCCTGCCATCAGCAGGGCTGCGCCGGACTCAAACGCGACCTCGAGCAGCTGCTTGCCGACGAACGATCGCAGGGCGTCGCGGCGGTGAAATATGCCTCCTGCCTGGGTCGTTGCGACCGGCCCGTGGCGACGCTGATCAATGACGAGCCCTACCTGGGCCGGTCGGCCGCGGATCTCGGACGGATCGTCCGCGACACCCTCGCCGGCCGCCGGCCGGCTGCCGACACCGACGGCGGCTACGAGCTGCATGCCAACCGGCCCTGGCGGATCGATCCCTATACCGCCGGGCCCGACTATGCCGCGGTGCGGTCGTTCGTGGCGTCGTTCGACCGTCAGGCAGCGATCGAGATGCTCAAAGCCTCCGACCTCCGCGGCATGGGAGGCGCCGGCGTGCCGGCCCACCAGAAGTGGACCGACGTCTGGAAGGCGAAGGGGGACCAGAAATACATCGTCTGCAATGCCGACGAGAGCGAACCGGGCACCTTCAAGGATCGCGAGATCCTCACGCGGCATCCGCATCTCGTGCTGGAGGGCGTCATTCTCGCCGGCCTGCTGACGGGCGCCACGCAGGGCACGATCTACATCCGTCACGAGTATGCCGAACAGATCGCGATCATGAACCGCGAGATTGCGCGGGCGGCTTCGATGGGCGCCTGCGGGCCGAACGTGTTCGGAACCGGCCGGAGTTTTCCGGTCGATGTCTTCACGAGCCCCGGGGGCTATATCTGCGGCGAACAGAGCGCCTTGATCGAGGCGATGGAAGACCGCCGCGCCCAGCCGCGGAACAAGCCGCCGCAGCTTGAGACCAACGGCCTCTACGACAAGCCCACTCTCGTCAGTAATGTCGAGACTTTCGCCTGGGCGCCGGCGATCATGATCAAGGGGGGCGAATGGTATGCCGCCGAGGGCAGCAACGGCTGCAAGGGGCGGCGGCTGTTTTCGATTTCGGGTGACGTCGCCCGGCCGGGTGTCTACGAGGTGCCCAACGGCATCACGCTGCGAGAATTTCTCGTCGATCTGGCGGGGGGCGTCGTGGGCGGGCTCAAGGCGTTTGCCCCCTCGGGGCCGTCGGGTGGATTTCTGCCGGCGCGGCTGCCAGTGACGTCACTCCCCCGCGGCTGGGACAAGAGGGCCCCGGCCCGTCTGGCAGAGTCCGTGGCGGCTGCGGGAGGCACCCACCTCGACATTCTCGAACTGCAGCTCGACCTGCAGCGGTTTCGTGACCTAGGACTCGCGATCGGGGCCGGCCTCGTGGTCTACAACGAATCCCGCGACATGGTCGCTGAGGCAGTCAACTGCTGCGAGTTTTTTCGTGACGAGTCGTGCGGCAAATGCGTGCCTTGCCGGCTGGGATCGCAGAAGATCGTGGAGGTGGGAACGCAACTCGCCGGCAACGGTCTCAACCAGGCGGCGCTGGCAACGCAGCAGCAGTTGGTGAACGAGCTCACCCGCGCGATGGAAATGACGTCGATCTGCGGGCTGGGCATGGTGGCTGCCAAGCCGCTGCAGTCGGTGTTCGAGTTTTTCCCGGCCGATGTCGCGGCACACCTCCGGAAGACCTGAAGCCATGACAGCCCAAAGCACCGATCTCGAAGACAACGGCCTAGTCCTGCCGGAGGAGGACGGCCTCTTCGCCCGCGACATCGACGGTCAGCTCGTGCGGATGGACAAGGTCACCGCGGCCGATTTCGAGAAGCAGATCACGATCAAGATCGACGGCCGCGAGGTGACGGTGCCGAAGGCGGTGCCGCAGACCGACTCGCAGGGGAAGATTCTGCGCGACGCCGAGGGGCGTCCTGTGCCGCGAGCCACCACGATTTACGACGCCGCCACCAAGGCCTATGCGGGTGATCCCGCGGGGCACCCGATCCCGGTTCTCTGCCATCAGGAGCATCTCGATCCGGTCGGCGTCTGCCGCGTCTGCTGTGTGGAGATCGCCAAGGTGAAGCGTGGCTCCATGCAGCGCGAGCGGAAGCTCCTGCCGGCCTGCCACCATCGCGTCGAGGAGACGATGGAGGTGCAGACGATCCGCTCGCCGGATCTGGCGGCGCGGAAACGCGTTGATGCAAACGTGCGGACGCTCGTGAACCTGCTCGCCGCCGATCATCTGCCGGCCGATTGGAAGGCCAACCTACCGGCCAACGAGCTCGGCCGGCTCACCGAAACCCTCGACGAGCTCGCCTGCGGTGCGCGGGCGCTCGAGTTGGCTGCCGAACCGGCCGCCGATCCCGCGGCCATCGAGGCGAAGTGGCCGCTCACCGGAGCGCAGTCGTTCACGCCGCGGTCGCTCGCCCGCGGCAAGGACGACAGTTCCTTGCGGATCGCCGTCGACCACGACCAATGCATCCTCTGCGACCGCTGCGTGCGGGCCTGCAACGAGGTGAAGGAAAACCACGTCATCGGCCGGTCGGGCAAGGGATATGCCACGCATATCGGCTTCGACCTCGACGATCCGATGGGCTCCTCCAGTTGCGTGTCTTGCGGCGAGTGCATGATTTCGTGCCCCACCGGGGCGCTCGTGTTTCGCGAGCTGGTCGGAGGAACCTCGGTTGAAAAACACGACCGCACGTGGGTCGACGCCCTCCGGCAGCATCCGCTGTTCGCAGGCATCCCGGCGAAGTTTCTCGAATGGAACTCGCAGAGCATCAACCGTCGTCGGTTTCGTGCCGGCGAGGTGATCTGCCACGAGGGAGAATATGCGTCGACGGCGTTCGTGATCGTTCAGGGCCGTGTGGGCGTGTCGATCGGCGCGTCAGCCTCTCGGCCGGGGCACCAGGCGGCCGGCGGCTTCAAGGCACTTGTCCGCTCCGCGACCGGCTGGCTGCAGGGATCGGCATCGGCCCGGCCAAGCCGGCGGCCCAAGAAGAAAAAGTCCGTCGCGATCGATAGCGGCCGGTCGCTCGAACTGGTCGACGGGAAGTGGGTGGGCGAGCTGACGCCCGCCGACGTGCTTTTCGGCGAGATGGCGTGCCTGAACGCCTACCCGCGGTCGGCGACGGTGGTGGCGCTCGAAGAGACCGAACTGCTGGAGGTCAATCGCAACGTGCTGTACATGCTGCAGCGCAGCGAGTCGTCGCGGCACATCCTCGATCAGGCCTACCGCAGCCGCACCCTGGCCCAGGAATTCAAGCAGCTCTCGATGTTTCGCGATCTCTCCGCGGAGGAGCGGCAGCGCTGTGCCGAGTTTCTGCGGGACCGGGCGGAGCTCGTGACCGTAGACAAGGGCCAGCCGATCTTCCGCCAGGGGGATCTCGCGACCGACTTCTACAAGGTGCGGTTTGGGTTCGTGAAGGTGTCGCAGCGGATGGGGGAGCACGAACGTGTGCTCGACTACCTCGGCCCCGGCCGGACGTTTGGCGAGATCGGGCTCATTTCGTCGATGGTCGACCTCGACTCGGAACTGGGCGCCTCCGGCGGCGCCCGTACGCTCCGTGTAGCCACCTGCACGGCGCTCGACACCGTCGAACTCGTACGCATCCGCGGCGACGATTTCCGCGCGATCGTCGAGCGCTACCCGGCTGTCCGTGAGGAGCTCGTCGCGGAGGCCCGGCGTCTGCTCAACCTCAACGTCGAGCGTGGTCAGCAGGTCGACGAGGGGCTCGAAAACTTCATCGGCAACGGCCTCTACAGTGCGCAGAAACTGCTCGTGCTCGATCTGGAGAGTTGCACGCGGTGCGACGAATGCACGCGGGCCTGCTCCGACACCCACGAGGGCGTGACGCGGCTGATTCGCGAGGGATTGCGGTTCGAGAACTTCCTCGTGGCCAGTTCCTGCCGGTCCTGCCTCGATCCCTACTGCCTGGTCGGATGCCCCGTCGACGCGATCCACCGTAAGCCGCGTGAAAACCACCCCGGCGCGGTCGAGATCGTGATCGAGGACCACTGCATCGGCTGCGGTCTCTGCTCAAGCAACTGCCCTTACGGCAATATCTCGATGCACAAGGATGAGGAAGAGGAGCGGCGGGTCGCCACCACCTGCGACCTCTGCCGCGATCTCGTCGGTCCCGACGAAGACCCCAGCTGCGTCTACGCCTGCCCCCACAACGCCGCCTTCCGCATGAGCGGGCAGGAGCTCTTGAAGATCGTCTCCAGCCGGCGCGAAATGGTCTCCTGACGGAGGACAGGCTTCAGCCTGTCTCGGAAACCGCTGCTTCCGCTTCGGCTCTCAATCGGCAACTCGCGCAACCCGGCTTCGGGCGACCCATGCCCCGTCGCCGGACGCTCGCTACGTCAGTTAGCCCAACCCGGCTTCGGGCGACCCATGCCCCGTCGCCGGACGCTCGCTACGGACATCCTGTCCTTCGCTCACTCGATGCTGACTGCGCTCCGGCATCCTGGCTGCGCTAGTCAGCAACGCCGGCTCCTGGGGCATGGGTCGCCCGAAGCCTCCCCGTAGCGGGTTAAGCGGAGAAAGAGTGGGTTCACTGCGGAAAGGGGGAATGCATCAGGCTGCCCTCCCTTCAGCACCTACGACTCCCGATGCTTTCGGCGGAGCTGGTCGGGGGCACGCGCAGAAGCCGGTGAATCTTTGCGCCTCACGAGCGATTCGCCGTTGGCCAAACGGGCCTCCTGTAGCACACCGCAGGTGGGTCGGAGACCTCACTTCCGCCGGCTTCGAGCATGTCACCGCCGGCTCCGAATACGGCTTGGCATCCAGTGCACAGCGCGTCACCGCCGGCTCCGAGTGCGGTCTGTTGGCACGCGACAGACCGTGACAGGCTGAAGCCCGTCCTACTGGAGCGACTCGGCGAGGGCCTGAAGTTCAGCCTGCACGCTGGCGGAGTCGTAGCCCTGCGGGCTGTTGAATCGCACCCGCCGGCCGCCCAGATCGGCTTCCCGAAACTCGAGCAGGCCTCTCAGAGTGGCGAGCCGTGCCCGCGCGGCGGATACGTCTCTCGTTGTCGCCAGTTGATCGACGAGGGCCGTGAGGGCCCTGGTGGCGGAGACAGCCTCGTCCCAACTTGTGGCATCGATGCCAGCGACCACGTCCTGGGCAAGTTTTGCGGCCGGCAGCGCCGCGAGCCGGCCGGCGACGCCCGGCCGCGCGTGCTCGATTGCCCGGCGGCAGGCCTCGATCGATGACTGTGAGGGGGGCCGCCACCAATTCGCCTCCACGTCGCTGCGGAATGCGAGGAGTGTTTGGGCAGCCTCATCGGGCAGGATCACGCTCAGGAGCGACCAGGTCATGGGATCGAGCTTGGGAACGCCGAGATGTTTGCCGGCGGGAGGGACGCTGACCGTCAGCCCGCGGTCGAGCGGTGCTACGGCGGGCCGATGGCAGCCATAACAATCGAAGGCCGTGAATTCGGGCCAGACGCCCGCGGCCCCGTCGTGGCCGGCTGCGGCCGGGCCCTGCTCTCCGGCCGCCGACTGCACGGCCACCTGCGCCAGATAGGCCTCGAGTCCGCCGAGCCGGCCCAGCGCCCATTCGTCCAGGGGGCCGGCTTCTCCGGCAGCGGCAGTGAAGCGGTCGTGCCAGTGTGGCGGCTCCGCGGCCTTGTAACTGCGCAGCTCGAAGGTCAGCCGGGGATGGCCGGCCGCGATGAGATCGTGGCTCACCTCGTGCAGCGTGCCGTCGGCCGCCGGCGGGCCGCCGATGTGACACTGCCCGCATTGGCTGGCGCAGGCGAACGGGTCGGCAAGATCGACCATGCCGAGCGTGTTGCCCTTCGTCTTCCAGCCCGGCAGCGTGTGTGCGACCAGCCAGTCGCCGGCCGGGCCGTGGCATGACTCGCAGCTCACCCCGTCGGCCATGGCCGCACGTCGCTCGGTTGCATGGCAGCCCAGGCAGGCTTTGTTTTCATGGGCCGGCGGCTGGGGCCGCGCGGGATCCCGGGCCGCGAGCGCCGCCACGATCTGCTTGGCAAGGGGCTCATGGAGCACCCTGTAGGCCCGCGTGTGTCGGTCGCGGGATGCCCAGACGGTGTAGGCGCTCTCCCACGCCGCATGCCCCTCGACGGCCGCGGCGTGGCAGCCTGACGACGAACAACTGCCGGCACCGAGCACTTCGCGAGGCGGCGCGACGCTGCGGGCGGCGGCCGTCGGCGAGACCGTCGGCTGTTCGCGACGGCCCCCGAAGAGGCCGCGCAGCATCAGCACCGCGAGGGCGACGGCGATCACCACGACGATTGTTCGGCGGCTGCCGCCCATGCATTCCCTTCCGTCAGGGTGTGCCGTGGGGCCCGAGCCCGTGGTAGCCGTGACACTCGACGCAGTCGAACCGGACGCCGCCGACCATTTTTTTCGTGGCCCCGTCATAGCGTGACGGGGCATGGCATTCGGTGCACGATTCGCGTCCCGCGATCATCACCACATCGTTGTCGAGCGGAGAGCCGGCGGTCAGGCCCGTGGCCACGTCGTCGGGATAGGCTGCGGCGTGACAGATCCGGCAGTCATAACCCCGATGGGGCTGGTGATTGAATTTCGCCTTCGCGAACCAGATTTCGGGAACCCGGGTCGGTGGCACGCGAAACCAGCCGGCATTCAGTGCCGCTGCGGCAGGTCCGAGGAGACCGCGATTGGCCGCCACGCTCGCGGACTCGATGTCGTGGCACTTCTCGCATGTGCCCCTGACGAAGGTCTGCGCCGTCGCCACCTGTTCGATGATCGCGGTGCGGAGCGTTTCCGCCACGGGCGCGGCTGCGGGTGCGGCCGGCAACGGGGCCTGCGGTGCGATCGGTCGATCGAGCATTTTTTGGTCGTTCGTGGTCGCCCGGTCGACAAAGGTCGATTCCAGAAAGTGCCGCAGGGCCTCCGCATCGAGGCCGTGCGGCACGAAGGCGTCGGTCGCATTTGCCGGAGCGGTGGCCGCCGCAGCCTGATCAGCGGACAACGTTCGATCCTGGGCGACCGATGCACCTTCGTACGGCAGCACGTGGCAGGCGGCACAGTGCCGCTCGAACTCGACCGGCAGTGCATAGGCCCCGGGGGGGGATGCCGAGAGCAGCCCGCTCACCAGTCGCATGTCTCCCGGTGCCAGCGAGGGGGCGAACTCGTGGCATGAATTGCAGGAGAGCTGGATCGGATCGGCATCGTGTCCGTCGGGTGGGGCATACCGCTGCCGATCCGCTTCCTGGAGCATCCCATACGTCCAGACCTCCGCGGTGCCGCGCGTGACGGGTGTTTTTGCGTGGTCAGTCTTGGTGGCGGTGGGTCCGAACGTGAGTCCGGCCCGCATGTGCCGCCCGTGCGAGAATTTGATCCGGCCGGGATCGGAGGCGAGGGAGGCAAACGCGGGGTGGTGCTCGTTATCGAACCGGGTGATCGGCGTCGTGATCTTCGCGGGCGTGATGTCCGCCGCGGCGATCCGATGCGCGGCGATATTCGCATGGCAGGCGGTGCAGGTCTGGTCGGCCACGCGCTTGAGATCGTTCGACCGCCCCTGATGGTCGGTATGGCACGAGGCGCACGACCCGACCTCCGCGGAGACCTGCAGCGGGTGGTGGGCCGGAGCCCGGTGGCAGACCTCGCACTTGGACTCCACTTCCCGGCGGGTTTCCGCCGTGGTGAGCCAGGTGTTGTCTTTGATCGGCGACAATGGAACGTGACAGGCCTCGCAGTCGTTCTCCCACTTGGCATGCACGGCGGCGACCGGTCCGGGCGAGTGATGCCGGGGCACGTCGATCGCGCCCCACGCACACCAGCCGACGCCAGCGGCAATGGCGGCGATGATCAGCCAACGCCGCGTCGCCTGAAAAGAGCTGAGCTGCTTGAAGTACGAACGGTTGATCCGCGAGACGTGCTCGCGGGACGTCGTCGTACGATTCGAAAGTGGGTCATCGGGTGGGGGCATGGACTACCAATACCACAAGGCGACCGGCACGTGGATCACCAGCAAAACGCCGAGCACCACCGATACCGGCACGTGCACGAGGAGCCAGCCGTGCAGCCAGCCGTGGATGCGGGCCTGCAAATCGAATTGGCGACGGTTTTCGCAGACCTGCCGGAGTTGATCGATCAGGCCGCCGGCAGCGGCGGGGGATGCCGCCCGGAGCGATTCGAAAAACCGTGATGCCTCCAGCGGTCCGGCCAGCGGCGATCCGCCGGCAGCGCCGGCCAGCAGGTAGGGCCGAAGTTCCGCGAAAAATCGCCTCGAGATCTCCTCCGTGCCCGGGATCATGCTGTAGAGCGGCACTGTCTCCAGCACCTTTCCCTGAATTCCCGTCATCGAACGAAAGCCGGTGACGACGGCATATTCGGCGTCGTCGTCATTCGGTTGATGCTGGTGATGCGGTTCATGCTCGTGCTGCTCGGCAGGCCGGTCAGGCACCTGCCCGGCTGCGTTCATCGTCTCGGCACCGGGGCGGGCATGAGAAGGTTCGCAGAGTGCCCGGACGAGTTTTTCGGCATCGGCACACTGCTGAGCGGCCACATGCTCGATTTGGTCGTAGATGGTCTCGGCCGGCACCTGCTCCAGCAGCAGTTTGGGCAGGAATTGCTGCAGGACGAGTCCCCAGATGCCACTGGCGATCACGATCACGAACGTGAACATCAACGCCTGGTTCATGAGCCCGCCGATGAAAAACAGCCGCGCGTGCATCACTACCAGCGGCACGGACAACAGCCCCAGCCAGACATGGGCCCGCAGCCAGAGTTGCGCCGACCCGATCCGCCAGGAACGTACCCGCTTTCTGGGCCAGAGCAGGATTTCGAAGAGGATGATCAGGCCGCCCGCGATGCCGTAGAGAAAGCCCGTGCGGCTGCTGCCGCCGGGCAAACGTCCTTCGGCGGCCCACTCGGCCACGTAGGCGACCACGGCCAGCAGCGACACCGCGGAAATCGCGATGATCCACTTTCTGTCCTGCGGCCAGGTTTTGCCACCGATGATCAAATCGACCTCCAGGGAAGAATGTAGTTCTCCCGGCCCTCCCATCAAACGGCAGCTTGGGCGCCGGCTGACTTTAACGGTTTGAACGGGCAGGATATCACGGTCGTGGGGCGAATAACACGAATTCTCGACCCAGCGCGGGCTCCCCGTCGAGACTCATTCCGGGGGATGTTGCGCGCGCCCAAGGGGATCGTGGATCGTGAGACCGTTTCGAGCCGCTTTGGAGGCCTTTGCTGCCGCGTTGGTCGCGTTGGTCACGATCGCGTGCTCCGCCGCAGAATCGCCTTCGGCTCCCTGTGCGATCTGCCCCCCGGGGGCGGTCGGTCCGGCGGGCCACGCTGCCGAGGGGATCTCCGCGGGAATCTACCCGGGGATGCAGCCCGATCCTCTGGCGAATGGCCTGGGCGTCTCCTCGTGCGGAACGGTGTCGTGCCATGGCGGGCCCAAGGCCGGCAATCACGACGTGCAGTCGTTCGCGTTCACGATCTGGATGAACGACGATCCCCATTCGCGGGCCTACGAGGTGCTCCATGAACCGCGTTCCCAACGCATGGCGCGGCTGCTGGGACTGGGCGAGGCGCATCGGGCCAGGGAGTGCCTGGCCTGCCACTCCATGCAGAATGAGAGCCGCGGGCCGCTGCCCCCGGAAGTGCTTGCCGACGGCGTGGGCTGCGGCTCCTGCCATGGAGATTCCACGCAGTGGCAACAGATTCACTACCTGCCCGACTGGAAGCGGCTCTCGATCGCGGAGCGTGAGGCGCTCGGATATCGCGATCTGGGTAGCGTCACCACCCGCGTCAACAACTGTATTCCCTGCCATGTGGGTGATGCGTCGCAGGAGGTGAATCACGATCTCATCGCCGCCGGGCACCCGCGACTCTCCTTCGAGTTTGCGGCCTACCAGCGGCTTTGGCCGCGGCACTGGACTCCGTCTGGAAAAGTCGAGTCGCAGCCCGACTTCACCGCGCGTTCATGGGCGCTGGGGCAGGCGGCGACGCTCGAGGCCGTGGCGAAACTGCTCGAGGTCCGCGCCGAGCGGGCCACGGCCGATCTGGCCGCGGAGCGACCGCACCGCTGGCCGGAATTCGCCGAGTTTGACTGCTATGCCTGCCACAAGGCCCTGGGGCCGCGATCGTATACCGCGGCGCACGCCGGTGGATTTCAGAATCCGTTTCCCGGCCAGCCGTCGTGGCAGCCCTGGTATGTGTCGGCCAGCCGGCTGCTCGATGTCGCCGCTGCCACGACCACCGTGCCGGGAACGCGGGCCGTCGGCGCAAGCGCGGTCGATATCCGCAGGGTCTTGGAGCCCGACTGGTCCGTGACCGACAAGGAGCGGCTCGACCGGGTGCTCCTCGAGGCTCGCGGCCTCGCGCGGGCGGCACGGCAGGCCACCCGGGAACTCGAATCACGAGACCGCATCGTCCTCGATGTCTCCCATGACCGGCTCGACGCCCTGGTCGCCGACGCGCCGCCGGAGTGGCGTTTCTGGGATGCGGCGGTACAGACGCTCCTGGTGATGGAAGCGGCCGGCGGTGGGCCGGCCCGAATCGGCGTCTGGCGATCCGATCAGCGGCAGGCAGCGACCGCCGACACCCGGCAGGCGCTCGAAGAGCTCCGCGACAGCCTGCGGTTTCCGCCCGGTGCGGACAGCCCCCAGGGCTTCAGCCCCGTCCGTTTCAACCGTGACCGGGTCGCGGTACCATTGCCGGAAGCGGTGCGTCCGTGAGCATTTTCGGGAAACGTGTTCGTCGGGTCACCAGCATGAGCCTCAACATCCGGATCGCCAGTCAGCTCATTGCCGCGTTCATCGTCTGCCTCGGGACGGCCGGCGTGGGCCGTGCCGCGCCGCCGGGCGACGAACCACTGCCCCGCCCCGCCTTTCGCTACACGGGGGCTGATCTGTGTGTGAAGTGCCACCGGAGCGAACAGGGCGAGTGGTGCGACGTCGCGACCACGGCGGCCTGGCGGCACGACGCCCATTCGCGGTCGCACGAGGCACTGTCATCGGACAACGAGCGCACGCGGGCGATGGAGGTGGCGCTGGGCATCAAGGCGGCCGCGACGGCCAGTTGCGTCGCCTGTCATACGCATCCCGTCGATGAGCCGGCGGTCGACGAAGAGACCAACGTGCTCCATGCCGGCATCAGTTGCGAAACCTGCCATGGCGCCGGCTCCGGCTATCTCGATCCACACATGCAGAAGTCGTGGCGGTTCCTCTCGTCGGCCGAGAAGGAGGCCTTCGGGATGCACGACCTCCGCAATCCCGTCGCGAAGGCCAAAAACTGTCTGTCATGCCATCTGGGCGAGGTTGCCACCAACCGCATCATCACGCACCAGATGTATGCCGCGGGCCATCCGCCCCTGCCGGCCTTCGAGATGGAAGCCTTCGGCGCGGGCATGGGCCGGCACTGGAAGCGGGTCTGGGAGAAGTCGCCGCAGATTCAGGAGCAGGCGGCCAAGGCCGGCTATGAGACCGAGGGCGCGTGCGAACTCTCTCGCTCGCTCGTGGGGTCGCTCGTGGCGCTTCAGGAAAGCGTGCATCTGGCCCGCGACTACGCCGCTGCTGCCGAAACGAATGCAAAGGACCGGCCGTGGCCGGAGCTTGCCGTGTATGACTGCCAGGCCTGCCATCATGTCTTGGCGGTGCCGAGCTGGCGGCAGGAGGCGGGCTATGGGCAGCTCGTGCCGGGGCGTCCGTCCCTGGTCCGCTGGCCGCGACGGCTGGCGGCGGTCGCGTTCGAGCAGGCTGGCATGGCAACGGATGTCGATGCCCTGCTCTCCCCGGTCGTAGGCGTGCTCAACAGCAGGCCTTTCGGCACAGCCGACGGCCTGCGGCGGGTGGCGGAGGACTCCGGTCGGGAGATCGATCAGGCGATCGAGGCGCTGGTCCGTTGGCGGCGTGATGAAACGCTCGCGGACCGGGAGCGGGTGGCGATCGAGCAGATTTTGGCCTCCGGCCAAAACGTCGGCGACTTCGAGTCGGCGCGGCTGCTGGCCTGGGGGCTGATCCACGGCTTGTCGTCGAATGCCGACTGGCCGGAGGACGTGCGGGCCCGGAAGATTGCCGAACTCACCGCACTGCTGGCGCTCGAATTCCCCACGCCGGCCTATCCGAGCCCACCAGCGCAGGAGAAGCCGTTCTGGCAGACGTCGCTCGCAGCCGCGCCGGCCACCGACATCGGCCGCGTGCGTGCCGCTTTCGAGCTTCCTTCTGCCGCCCGCAAGCCCGCCCCGACCGTGATCGAGGTCATTCCCACGCCCCGCTAGCGGGCCTGACGGTAGAACTCGGCGTCGAAGGGATTGTCGCTGACCTTCCAGAGACGACCGTTCCGCAGGTACATCCGCTGCTGGCTTTCCAGATCGAGCGGCTTTGCGCCGACGCGGCCAAACACCGAGAGCTGGTTGCCCGACTCGTCCACGGCCCGGTCGCGGTCGACACCTTCGGAGATCGACAGGGCCATGCCCCCCTTCGTCACCGGATAGCTCGCCACCAGCTGTGGTGTCGGCCGGGGGCTGAAGCCGACGTTGCCGGGCGTCTCGGGGCCGGTGAGCTGCACCACCCGCATCCCGTTCGCGCCATCGGCCACGTAGGCGAACTCGCTGACGTAGGTGATCCCGAGTTTGACGTCACGGACGTCGTTCATCTTTCCACCGGCATCGAAGCACTGATCCACGAAGGGTTCGTGCGGATTGGTGACATCGACGATCACGAGCCCCTGGCGGCCGGCGGCGACGTAGGCGTACGTCCGGGCCACGTAGACCTTGTATGCCTTTTCCAGCGGCACGGTCGCGAGCGGGATCGGCGCCGCGGGATCGGTGACGTCGAAGGTCTTGAGCCCCTCGGCATCGCAGACGAAGGCGTTGCGAAACTGGATCTCGACCGATGTCGGCGCGGTGACATGGGGCGCGCCGATGACGGACACCACCTGTGGGCATTTTGGATCGGCGATCGAGACGACCACCACGCCGGCGTTGCAGCAGATCCAGGCATGGGTGCCGGCGATCGTGATGCTCCGGGCTCCGGCAAGGATCCCGCCCGGATTGAACGTGACCTCCCGCTTCAGGAAATTGTTGAGCGGGTTGCCATCGAGCAGCGTGCCGGCCCCCACCATGACGAGCCCTTCCTCGAGGTCCGACACGTAG
Source organism: Planctomycetia bacterium (assembly GCA_026401035.1). Lineage (GTDB taxonomy): Bacteria > Planctomycetota > Planctomycetia > Pirellulales > UBA1268 > RGVT01. The sequence goes on from JAPLNR010000081.1 coordinate 30,256, forward strand.
AGGTAGCCGTACATCGCGTGCACGGTGCCCTCGAAGTTGTCGGGGTTGTGCGTCCGCGTCGGGTCGGGGGCCGTGGTGGAGGGCGCTGCCACGCCGGTCGCATAGGCGGTCTTCACGTAAAACTGCTGGCCGAGGGGGGATACCGGCGCCGTGGTGATCCGCTGGGAGAAGGCCTTGTCATCGATGAAGGCGATGTCGAACACCCGCAGGCCGTCGGAGCCGCAGGCGGCGTAGAGGTATTCCCCACGCGCCTGCACTTGCAGCACCTCGCGCTGCTTGAGGGGATTGAGCGCGAGCGACACGGCGTCGGCGGGGGCATGGTGATGCGATTTCTGCAGCACGCCGTCGTTCGCGACATGCTTGCCGAAGTTATCCGGAAATGCGATGCGCTGGAAGGAACTGCCGATCACCGCCTGCGGCTCCTCCTGCTCGGTCACGACCACGCCCGCAAGCCCGCCTGTTCCGAGGCCTACCCAACTGTATCTGCCGATGAAATTCGTGTAGTTGGTGCCCTGCATGAGCAACTGCGCCATGATCGCGTTGTTGTCATCGTACTTCGACACGTGACAGTCGCTGCACATCTTCGTTTCGTGCGTGCCGGGGCGGTAGGCGGAGAGATCCCGCTTCACGGAGGAATGCGGGCCGCCGCGGACGGTGTGGGGCACGTTCGTGCTGAACGCGATGCCGCTGTAGCCCTCGGCCGAGATCGTCTGCTGCTGCACGTAGATCGACTCGCGGTTGGCGTTGTAGGAGCCGACGTGGATCGCGCAGCTCGATCGCGAGGGGCCGATCCGGTTGCCGGTGGCGTTGCCATCGCGGGCCAGCATGAAGACATCGTCGCGCAGCGTCTGGAAGTTGTAGGCGACGTAGTTGCGCGACACGTCCCCCTCATAATGCAGCCCCGGCGACTTCTTGTTGACCTTCTGCGGCAGATGGCAGCCAAAGCAGCTGGGGTTCCAGGAGCTGTGGCAGGCGATACAGCTCATCAGGTCGTTGCGATGGGCGCACGATTCTGGCCGGGCGGCCCCACCCCACTCGAGCGCCCCGTCCTCGGCCCAACGCACCGTCTTGGCAAAGGCCGACAGCGCGTTGTAATGCTCGCTTTTCGGGTCGATGGTGGCCTTCGTCTGCTTGACCTCCCAAGTGAGATTCTCCTCCACCATCGAGTTTTGGTAGACGCGTTCGCCCTCGACGACGAACCGCCGCTTGCCCGAGGGCGTGCGGAGGGTCCGCAGGTCGCGGCCTCCCTCGGGGCTCGAGGTGTCGCTCGCGGGGCCGCTGGTCCGCAGCGTGGCGAAGCGGTCGGCCGTTCCGTGGCAGTCGATGCAGGTGATTTCGATCGCCGCGCGAACCTCGCCGTAGAGCTTGGTGTTGCCGTGCATGTCCTGGATGAAGTGGCAGTCGATGCAGTGCATCCCGCGCTCCATGTGGATGTCGAGCATGTGCACGGGCACGCCGTCCCGCTCGTGCGCCACGATCGCCTCTTCGATCCGGATTTGTGCCGGCGTCTTCTTGTCGGCGTTGCGGTAGATCTCCTTGATCCGCTCCGGCATCTTCACGGCCGCCCGCTGGGCCGCGTTGCCCCCGTCGGCGACGATGTCTCCCTTGTGATCGAGCAGATTTCCCTTGCGGTCGTGCTTCAAGACCGCTCGGTAGGCCCAGCCATGGCCGTGGAAGTCGGCGAATTGGGTGTCCTTGGTGCGGTCGTTGAGATCGGTGAGATTGGCGAGAAACTCGGGGTCAGAGAGCAGGTTTTTCGCGGCCGACTCGTTGGGGTTGGCGAACTGGCTGTTGATCACCTCCTCGGAGCTCGGATACCGCTGCTGTTGCGGATAGATCAAGTCGCTGTCGGTCTCCTCGTCCCACCACATGTAGCCGATGTAGCTGTTCATGACGTTGGTGCCGGGATGGATGTGACAGATGATGCACTGGCTGGTTGGAATCCCGTTGCCCGGAGCGAATTGGTGGTGAATCGGGTGCCCGCTCTCCCCTTTGGGGATCGTGGGATCGGGGGAGAAACTAAAGCCGCGGTTGCCGAACGCCGCATAGGGCCCCGAATGGACCGGCGAGCGGTCGTTGGCGTAGATCACATGGCAGCCGGTGCAGCCGCTGGAGCGATAGTCGCCAGGCTGGTCGTTGGTGCCGAGGAAGTTCAGCGTGGGATCGAAGAGCCGCGTCTTGTTCAGACTTACGAAGACTGGATCCGTGCGGTTTTCGGTGCCCAGCCCGCGGGCGCTCAGTCGCGTTCGCGGTCGGCCATTCTCTTCGAGTCGTTCGGGATTGCCGATTTCGGGTCGGAATCGGCCGCCACGTTCGAAGAACCGCAGCACGTTGCCCGGCTGCTGCCTCTCGAACCGCGGCAGTGGGTCGAGATACTGCATCACAGCCTTGTAATTGATCTCGTCCTCCGTCGGCGGCGGGACCGTCTGCAGGCGTTGGGCGACGCCCTCGTGGCTGTAGCTCTCTCCGTAGGCCGCCCGCTTGTTGGGGATCGAACCATTGTTGTAGAGAGCGGCATTCCAGAGCATGCAGCCGTGCGTCATCATGCTCTTCTTGACCTGCAGCACGATCGAGGAGTGGCACCCGCCACAACTCTGTTCTGCGGCCCGTAAATCGCCTGGGTTGACGAACCGGACGAATTCCGGCGACTCATGGTTCAGCAGGGTGTATGACCGCACTGGGTTGGCGGAACCGGGCCACGACTCGGGCTCCTTCGGGTGGATGTGCGCTCCCTGTTTCGTGAGGGCCGACGCGTTGCCGCCGTGACAGTCGGTGCATCCCAGGCGAACGTTGGGGCTGCGATGCATGTCGCCGACACCGGCGTGGCAGGTGATGCAGCCCTGGCTCTTGAGGGCTGCAGCGGCGGCCGTCTGGAGTGTCAGATCCTCGCCCGCGTGGCCCTCGTGTTCATGGGCCACCGGGAGCGGATTGGCCGGCTCCACTGGGGGCAGCGGCCTGATCTCCTGGGCAGTTGCTCCGGCCGCGAAGACGCTGGCCAGGAAACATATCGCCAGCGCCGCAGCGGCAATCCATTCTGTGGCGAACCAGGCCGCCCTACTCGCCGCCACGCGACGCACCATCTCCATGCTGTGAACTCCATTTCACGGTTTGGACCCCGGCAGGATACGGAATTCGCCCGAAATTCGCAAACTCGGGCGATAACCAGTCTGTCGTGGGGACCCAGCCGGCCGGTTGGACTCGGCGAAGGGTGTCTTCCAAAGAAGAAGGGGGCCCGCTCGGTCAAGCGGGCCCCCCTTTCGGCCAAATGGTCTCTCGGCGATCAGTTGCCGCTGAGCTGATTGTTGTAGGTCAGCGCTTCCTTCTGCCGGAGTTCGTCCAATTTGAGCTCGCTGTATGCGCGAATCAGCAGCGGGCGGAGATCGTTCTCGTCCTTGTGTTCGTCGAAGTACTTGCGATACAGGTCCAGGGCTGCGACGGCCACGCCCTTTTCGTCCAGCAGGTTTGCCACCGAAAAGTCATCCTTGGGATCGATGGCCCTGATTTTCGAGATCGATTCGGCGATCCGCTTGTCGTCGGTGGCAGATAGCCAGACGATGCTGCCTTCCTTGTCGGCCTCAGCCACCTGCTTTCCGTTTTCGGTGACAGCCACGGTGAAGGTGTGCTTGCCAGGGGCGAGTTCCGGAACCTTGAAGCGAACCACATCGCCATCAACGCCCGCCACCGTATGGGCTTTACCGTCGATGGTCAGTATGAAGGTGTACTGTTTGCCGAAGTTTTGCCAGGCCAGTTCGGGATACGTGGCTGACAGGCTGATGTCCTGCGGCACCCGCAGTTTGATCTCGCTCGGTTTCTTGGCGCCGCGGCGCACGGTCGTGTAGCGCTGGGCTTCGGCAAAGCGATTGCTGAGCCCGGCGACCAGATCACCCGAGGCCGGCTCCTGCGCTGACAGTGTGCCGCTGATCACCTTGATCTCGGTGCCGGCGACCTCGATCTGGCTGCTGGCGGCGATGGTCTGGGACGTGCTCTTGGCCTGGTCGATCAACTTGCCCGAACCATCGGCGCCGGTGCGAATCATGTCGCCGGCGAACAGATACTTGTTGCGTGTGACCGGCTTCCAGGCCGTGCCATCCCGGCTGGACTCAACCTTACCGCTGGCTTGGATCAGCAGCGCCACCGGCGGACCTGCGCCGAAAGACTCCGCCGAAAAGGATGCAGACATTGTGACCGCAACAGCCAGGACGCATGCCAATCGCTTTGTCATCGTTAACTCCTTGAAAAGATTTCACAGTAGCCTAGCAAAACGCCCACGCATTCGCCAGAAATCAACCCAGCCGGAGCCCCATGCCCGAGGCAAAGGAATTGCCACTCGGACTGAGAGCCTTGAAGTGCTCTTTCCTGGACCAACGTTTTGTGACGTTGGTCTGGGTGGTGTCGAATGAGAATGCGATCACTCCGTTCGCCGTGGTGTTGAACGCTCCCAACGCCGCAAACACCTGCGAACGGCCCCTGCCCCCGGCATCTCCAATGGCAACGGAGAGCGCCGCGTTGAAGCCCCCGGCCACATTCGTGGTGGCCTTCCCCTGAGCGACGCCAAACCCATACCAGAAGTCGAGATTCTCCTGCTGGATCTGATTGATTTTATTATTGACGACGGTGCTGCCAAGGAACCGGCCCCCGGTCGTTCCCGCAGAAAAGGTCTGATCCGAACCAGCCGTCAATGCCGCGTTGATCGCCTGCTGGTTGCCCCCCAGCACGCCGCCGCCTGGGATCACCCGGAAGTTGCTCATGCCGGTCTTGCCGGCGGCGACGATGAGCTCCGAGCGCAGGTCGCCATCAATGTCGCCGGCTGCCAGGGAGGCCCCCGCTTCAAAGACATTCATCATGACCCCGTCGCCTCTGTTGAGAACGAGGTTCAACGCGAACGAATTTTGCTGAACGAGTAACCCGCCCTGCTTGCCGAAGACGGTCACCGACGTCTGAACGCCGGTCGCGGCTGCCATGGCCACGCTGGCAGGCCCGACCGTCGAGCAATCGACGGGTGTGGAGAATGAGCCGACGGCAAGCCCCGTGATCGCACCTGCAACGGCAGGGGTGCGTAGCGTCGGTGTCGTCACGACCACAGGCTGGGCTCCGCGAGTGGCCGCAGCCACCGTAAAGGCCGCTGCGCCGTTGAAGGCGGAGCGATTGCTTGTCGGGGCTACGATGATCTGCGGAATCGCCGCCGTGTTTCCGTGCAGCTCACCGGCCGCCACGACGAAACCTCCGGTGTAACTTGCGCCGAATACGCCCGCGACATCGAGCGTGACGAACCGCCATGCCAATGCCGACTCAGGACTACCGTTGAAGACGCCGATCTTCTGCAGCGAGCGTCCATAGATATTGATCTCCACCCTGCCGGCGATCGTGACTGCGTCGATCGCGGCATTGAGTGAGATGACGGTGTTGCCCTTGATCATCGTCACGGCTGTCACAGTACGACTAACCGGTGCACCCAAAGCCGGAAACTGCGGGGTGATCACGAGCGTGGTCCCCTTGGGCGCCAGCGAAAGGACGTTGCCCGGGATAGTCAGGGTCTTGCTTGCCCGCACGATCGTGAACGAAAAAGTCGGCAACTCTCCGGGGGCGGTGACGAGATCCTGGTAGCCGTCGCCATCGACATCGACCTGGGCGATCCGCATGCCGCCAGTGAACGAGGCTGCAAATGTCGGCCCGTAGACACCGTCGAGAGTGATGTTTTTGCCGGCGCTGGCCAGCGCCGGTCCAACATTCAGCACCACGTCGGCCTGCGAGCTGCCGATGGCATAGAGCCGGGCCCCGGGGACGGTCATCTGGCCAGCCATGTTGGAGCCATCGCCGCCTGCGGCGAGCACGGGCAGGCCAAGCTGCACGCCGGACGAGAATTCGGACGTGTTCTCGGGCACGCTCGCAGTGACGAGGGTGGCAGTAGCGGTGATCCAGTCGCCGATTTTTACGTTGAGGGTATTTGCGGCAGTGAGGGGTACGTCTGCGAAAAACTCCTGCTCTCCAGAGACGGGCACTGTGACGTCGAGGAACAGCGCGGTGCCACCTCCCAGCGGTAGCACCTGTCGCCCCTCGAAGCCGGACCGATTTGCTGGAAAACCGATTTCATCAGCCGGCTGATTTGCAAACAACTGCACCCGGTAGGTGCCGGAAGCGGCCTTCATGATGCCGCGGACGCGAATGACCTGTTCGCTGCCGATCAGCGACGCCGAGAGGAGTCGGGGAGCGACCTGAGCGTCGTTGCCATCATTTCGAAGGCTGATGCCCTTCCCGCGATTCAGGAAGATCGAATTCGAGAGGATCGTGTTGTCGTCGGCATTCACGCCCGACACGACCACGCCGTCAACGCCATTGTTGGAGATTGTGTTTTCGGAAACCTTCCAGCCCGTGGATCCTGTGAGCGAGACGCCGTTCTGGGCATTCGATGAAATGGCATTGAGGCTGATCAGGCTGCCGCCGAAGTTGCCAGCTCCAACGGCGATGCCGTCGCCGCTGTTGTTCGAGATTGTGAAGCCAGACAGGGTGGAACCGGTGGAGGTGCCCGCAAACACGACGCCGCGACCGCTGAAGTTCCTGACTTTGCTGCCAGCGGTCGTCAGGGACACGTTATTGACGTTGGCACCGATCGAAAGGCCATCCGCAGAGAGTTTGGCCACGCCATCCAACGCGATCGTTGAAAAAGCGGTCGCTCTGGCAGCCGAACGGATCAGCATCCCGGCCAATGGGGCTGAATCCCCGACTGCGGCGCGGAAGAAGATCGTGCCCGTCCCGGCCGCAAGATCGATCGTTTTCGAACCATTGAGAGACTGCTTGAAATCAATATTGCCATTGCTCGACGAGACGGTTGTTGTGCCAGCGAGCGTCGCCGTGCCGGCGATGCTGAAGGCGCTGTTGCTCGTGGTGTATGTGCCGCTGAGCGTGGCGTTGTCGCCGTATTGCTGCGCACCGCTGGTTGTGACTGACTGGAGACTCACCGATCCGCCAGCGTTTGTCGTGAGGCTGGCTAGGGCTGCGGATCCGCCGACGGCGGCGCTGAAGAGTGTGGCGCCGGTGGAGTTGGCGGTGAGAGCTTGGGCCCCGTTCACGATGCCGGTGAACGTGATGCTGCCGCTGCCGGTCGAGACGGTGGTGTTTCCAGCGAGCGTCGCCGTGCCGGCGATGCCGAAGGTGCTGTTGCTCGTAATGTATGTGCCGTTGAGCGTGGCGTTGTCGCCGTATTGCTGCGCACCGCTGGTTGTGACTGACTGGAGACTCACCGATCCGCCAGCGTTTGTCGTGAGGCTGGCTAGGGCTGCGGATCCGCCGACGGCGGCG
>JAPLNR010000067.1 GCA_026401035.1 Planctomycetia bacterium
GAGATCACGTTGCCGATGGCGTTAAAGCCCGGGGTGGCGTTCGCGGTGCCTCCGGCCTCGCCGGCACTGCCGGAGTCGTCGGCGGTGTCGAACGACCGCACCGTGACCGGAACAGTTACCGTGACCGGGGCATAGTTTGCCGTGTCGGTCGGCGTGAAGACCACGTCCTGATCGGGAGTGCCAGCGGCGGGTGTGATCGCGGTGTCGGCGAAGGCGAACGTGCCGGGCACGCTGGCCGTGCCGCCGCTGAGGATGGAGTCGGCGAGCGTCTGGCCGTAGCGGATCGAAGAGGCGGTAGGCAACGCCGTGATCGTCGGCGTGGCCCGAGCCACGACCACGTTCACGCTCTCAGTGAACGATTCGTAGTTCGTGGCATCGTCAGGCGTGAACGTGATGCCTTGGGCTGCGGTGCCCACGGCGGGGGCCGTGCCGGTCGTGGTGAAGGCAAACGTTCCGGGCACACTGCCCAGGCCGCTCGAGAGCACGGATGCCGCGAGCGTCTGGCCATAGGTAATCGTGGTGGCCGTGGGCAGCGTGACGAGCGACGGCGTGGCCCGGGCGACCGCCACCGAGACGCTGATCGTTACGGGCAGGTATTTCGTGGTGTCGTCTGGCGTGAACACGACATCCTGCGAAGACGTGCCGGCGTTGGGGGCAGTGGCCGGTGCGGCTACGGCGAACGTGCCGGGCACGCTGGCGGTACCGCCAGGCAAGTTCGACGCGGCGAGCGTCTGGCCGAAGGTGATCCCCGTGGCTGTCGGCGCCGCCGTGATCGCAGGCGTGGCCTTCGCAATCGAGAAGGCGTAGGTCTTGGGCGTGGTGAAAGCCGAATTGGTGCCGGTGACGGTAACAGAGTAGTCGCCAGGATTGGTCGGAGGCGCGGCACTCGCGGCGTACGTGGTGCCCTCGCGGCCGGTGTAGATCGCCGTGAAGGCGAAGCCGGCGGATGCGCCGCTGATCGTGGTGGCAGTCGGCACGGAATAGGCATAGCCTTCGGGGCGGTAGATCTCGCCGTTCACGCGGTAGGGACCCTGCGGACTTCCCTGGCCCCACCACACAACTGAACCGTCTGCTTTGAGTGCATAGGTCCTGTTCGACCCAGCGCTGATCGCCACGACATCCGACACGTTCGAGGGCACCAGGTTGGTGTTCGCGCCGGTTGGGGAGAATACGGTGTTGTTGCCCCAGGCCACGACCGTGCCGTCGGACTTCAGCGCCGTCATGTGGTTGTAGCCTGCAGCCACGGCCACGACGCCGTTGAGGCCGGCGGGGGCGGATGGGCCGCCGCCCCACGTGACAACAGTGCCATCGGCCCTGAGCGCGACCACACCGCCGTAGGAGCCGGCATCGATGGCGACCACCCCGCCTAGGCCGGCCGGGATGTTCTGCTCTCCATACCCGTTGCCTCCCCAGGCCACGACGGTGCCATCTGACTTCAGGGCAAAGGATGCAGACTGGGACGCCGCGATGGCCACGACATTGTTGAGGCCGGCGGGCACATTGCACTGGCCGCTGCCGTTGTCGCCCCAGGCGACGACCGTTCCATCCGACTTGAGCGCCAGCCCGTGCATCGCGCGGGCGATCGCCACCACGCCCGTCAGCCCCGCCGGCGGCCGTCCAAACATGGGGCCGAACCCGGCATCGCCACCCCACTCGACGACGGTGCCGTCGGACTTGAGGGCCAGGGAAATGCTGTCGCCAGCGCTCACGGCGACGACGCCGGAGAGACCAGCGGGCACGTCGCAGCCACCAAGGAAGTTGTCACCGAATGCCGTCACCGTGCCGTCGGTGTTCACGATCAGAGCGTGGGCGTAATAACCCGAGATGAGCCCGCTTCTCGAGACGGTGAACGCCTTCGGCGAGCCGTCGTAGGTGAGGCTGGAGGGCGGGACGAGCGGAATGTTGAGCGGGCTGACGATGCCGTCGTAGACGGTGAGCGGCACGAGCATCGTCACCGCCGCGTAGCTGGCGATGTCATCAGGGATGAACGTCACGCTCTGTCTCGCGGTGCCCGGATTGGGGACGGTGAGCCGCGAGGAGTAGACGAACGTGCCGGGCACGCTGGCGCTGCCGCCGCTGAGGATCGAAGCCTGGAGCCGCTGGCCGAACGTGATCGGTGCGGCGGTGGGAATCGTGAGGATCAACGGCACGGCCGCCGCAGCGCCTTGGGATCGTACGGTCACCGTCGCCGTCACGCTCGCGTAGTTGACCGCATCGGTGGGCGTGAACGTGATCTCCTGGGTCGTCGAGCCGGCCGACGGGACGAACGAGGGCGTGCTGAACGCGAACGTGCCGGGCACGCTGGTCACGCCGCCGTCGAGCGCCACGGCTGAGAGGGCCTGCCCCTCGGCGACGATCGCGGCCTGCGGCAGCGTCGTGATCGTGGGCGTCGCTTGCGCGATCGTGAAGTCGACCGTCTTGCCGCCGCTGTAGTTCGGGTCGGTCGACGAAACGGTGAGCGTGTAGCTTCCGGCATTCGTCGGCGCGGAGGAACTCGCAGCGTACGTCGTACCCGCGCGCCCGGCATAGCTGAAGGAGTAGCTAAAATTCCCCACGCCGGTCAGCGGATTGGGCACGAGGGTCGCGGCGTCGAGGGCACTGCCCCCACTCCCGTCATAGATGCGGCCCCAGGCCACCACGGTGCCGTCGGTCTTGATCGCGAGGGCATGCTGGTTGCCCTGGGCGAGGGCGGCCACGCCCGTCACGTTTGCCGGCACGACCCTGGTGTATCCGTATCCCCAGCCAATGACAGTGCCATCGGCCTTGACTGCGTACGAGTTGTCGTTGCCGGCTGTGATCGCCACGACGCCGCTCAGGCCCGCGGGCACCGTGCATGCTCCTTGCCCGTTGTTGCCCCAGGCCACGACCGTGCCGTCGGACTTCAGGGCCAGGGTGTGTGTAAAGCCGGCAGAGATCGCCACGACGCCGCTTAGACCTGCAGGCACGGTGGCCTGACCGTAGTCTTGGGAGGGGCTGCTGCCCCAGGCCACGACCGTGCCGTCGGACTTGAGTGCCACGGCATGGTGGTACCCCGCGGCGATGGCCGTGACCCCCGTGAGGTCGGCCGGCACGCTCAGCGTGGATGTGTACGTGCTGTTCCCCAAGACGGTGACCGTGCCGTCGGCACGCAGGACCGCCGTAAAGGTGCCGCCGGCGGCAGCGGCGACCGCGTTGGTGATCAGGTCACGGGGAAGGATCGGCGTCGTGTCCAGACCGGCTATCACTCGGTCTGCGTTGACCGGGTAGCCCGAGTACTGCTGATAGCTGTTGTTTCCCCAGCCGACGATCGTGCCATTCGACTTGACCGCGACCGAATGGCTATAGCCCGCCGACACCTGCACGACCCCGTTAAGCTCAGCGGGCACCGTTGCCTGCCCCTCGTTGTTTTTTCCCCAAGCCACGACGGTGCCGTCGGCCTTGAGAACGAGGGCGTGGTCGGCGCCAGCCGACAGATACGCGTTTTGGGAAACTGCATACGCCTTCGCAGAGCCGTCGTACGTCAGATTGGGTGGCGTGAGCAGCGAGATCGGCAGCGAGGTGGTGGTGACCTGCAGCGGCACGCTCGCCGTGACAGTCGCGTAGTTGGCCGTGTCGGTTGGCGTGAACACGGCCTGGAGCGTGCGGGCACCGGCGCCGAGAACCGTTCCGGAGGCTGGCGTGTACGCCAACGCGCCGGCCACATTCGCCGAGGCGTTGAGCTGCGTCGCCGAGAGCGGCGTGCCGTAGGCAATGCTGGCGGGCGTGGCCCAGGTGATCGCGGGCGTGGCCTTGGCGATCGTGAATGTCAGCGTGGCCGAGCCCGAGAAGTTGGAGCCCGAGAGCGTCGCCGTCACTGCGTACGAACCGGCGTTCGTGGGCGCCGTGGCCGACGGGCCGTAGGTCGTGCCGCTGATGCCCGCGTATGAATAGTTCATGCCATAGAGCGTGCCCCATGGGCCGGCCGCCGTGGCCGAATGGAACTTGGGCGAGCCGCTGTAGACGAGGCTGGACGGAGCCGAGAACGTGAAGGCTCCCGCTGCGATTGTCGATGCGCTCACCGTGACGGCGGCCGATCCGGTCGCGGTCGTGTAGTTGACCGTGTCGGTCGGCGTGAACACGACGTCGTACGACCAAGTTCCGGCGGACGGCGATGTGCCCGTGTAGGCGAAGGCGAAACTGCCCGGCACGCTCGTGACGCCGCCGCTCAGCGTGGCTGCCGCGAGCGTCTGGCCGAACGTGAGCGTGGAGTTGGCACGGCCTTCGCGATCGTGAAGTCGAGACTCTTCGTGCCCGTGTAGTTGGGGTCGTTCACCGTGGCCGTGACGGTGTAGTTGCCCGCATAGGTGGGCGCGACGGTGCTGGGGCCATAGGTGGTGCCGGCGCGGCCGCTGTAGCTGTACGTGAACCCGGAGACGCCGGGAGCGCTCGCCGTGTAGGCCTTGGCTGTGCCGGTGTAGGTGAGGCTCGCGGGGGGCGTGAGCGTGATGCCAGATGCGGCGACCGACGCCTTCGTGACCGTGATCGTGCCCGTGGCGACGGCCGGATTGAAGTTCACAGAGTCGGTGGGCAGGAACGTGACCTGCAGCGTCTGCGTGCCGAGCGGGAGCACTGCCCCAACGGCCGGCGAAAAGACGTATGAGCCGGGGATGACCTGATAGGAGTTCCCCACCACGCCCCAGGCCCCCGTCGAACCGACCTGGTCCGCAGTCAGCGGCGAGCCGTAGGCGATCGTGTTCACGCGACTGGAGTAGGAGAGCGACGGCGTGACCTTGGCGATCGTGAAGTTCTGGCTGGCGTTGAATGCATTCCCGGCGGTGTCGCCCGTGACGGTGACGGTGTAGTCGCCCGCGTTGGTGGGTGGCGTGGCGGAGGCAGCGTACACCGTCGAACCGCGGCCCTGGTAGCTGTAGGTGAAGGACGGCGCGTCGAGCGAAAGCAGACGGCCGGCGAGGCCGACCGTCGGAAATGTGGCGGCAGCCGGCGGGCTGTTTTGTCCGCGGTGGTTGTTGCCCCAAGCAATGATCGTGCCGTCAGATTTGAGCGCGATGGAGTTGTTGTAGCCAGCAGCGAGCGAGATCACGCCGACGCCATTGACGGTGCTGGGCACCTCGGTCGAGTTGCCCCAGGCCACGACCGACCCGTCGGCTTTGAGTGCCAGGGCGTGGTAGAAGCCCGCCTCGATCGCCACCACGCCCGTGAGCCCGACAGGCACCTGCCAAGAGGGATACGTCGAGTCGCCCCACGCGACAACCGTGCCGTCGGTCTTGAGGGCCAGGCTGAAGAATTCGCCGGCGGCGATCGCCGTGACACCCGAGAGGCCCGCGGGCACTGCGCCGCGGCCGTTGTAGGGCGATCCCCAGTAGACGACCGTGCCGTCGGACTTGAGCGCGAGCGATCCCATGCCTCCCGCCGCGACGGACACGACGCCCGAAAGCCCCGCCGGCACGCTCGACTGGCCGTAGTAGTTGTCGCCCCAGGCGACCACGGTGCCGTCCGCCTTGAGGGCGAGAACGTGATCCCTGCTGGCCGAAAGCTGCACGACGTCCGCCAGCCCAATGGGCATGGCCACGGCAGTGCCGAACGTGCCGATTGCAGCGCCCCACGAGACGACCGTGCGATCCGATTTCAAAGCGACTGAAAACTGGTCGCCCGCCTGCACGGCGACGACATTCGACAGCCCCGCGGGCACGTTCGTCTGCCCGTAGGAATTGCCACCCCACGCCACGACAGTGCCATCGGTTTTGACCGCCAGCGTGTGGTCGTTGCCCGTGGAAATCGCGGCAATCGGCCCGAACGCTGTGGGCAGATATTGCTGACCGAAGCGGGTCCAGCCGAAGGTCACGACCGTGCCGTCCGACTTGAGCGCGAGCGAGTGCTCCGAGCCCGCGTCGATGGCCACGACGTTCGCGAGCCCGGCGGGCATGGTGGTGAGCCCGTAGTTGTTGCGATCGCCCCAGGTCACGATCGTGCCGTCGGACTTCAGGGCCAGCGAATGGCTGGTGCCGGCGGAGATCGCCACCACGCCCTTGAGCCCAGCCGGCACCCATGACTGGAATGAGCCGTTGTTGCCCCAGGCGACGACCGTGCCGTCGGACTTGAGCGCGAGGCTGTGCCATTCACCCGCGGAGATGGCCACCACGTCGGTGAGGCCGGCCGGCGGTGTCGCGTAGTTGTAGAAGCCGTAGCCCCAGGCCACGACCGTTCCGTCACTCTTGAGCGCCAGGCTGTGGGTCGCCCCGGCCGCGATCGCCACGACGCCCGTGAGGCCGGCCGGCACGCTCGACTGGCCACCGGAGTTGGAGCCCCACGCGACGACCGTGCCATCCGACTTGAGTGCGAGGCTGTGCGAGCCGCCGGCCGAGATCGCGACGACGTTCGAGAGGCCAGCGGGCATGATGGACTGGCCGCCCGTGTTGTTGCCCCAGGCCACGACCGTGCCGTCGGACTTGAGCGCCAGCGTGTGATAGCCCCCCGCCGACACGGCCACGACGTTCGCAAGACCCGCCGGCACATTCGTCTGGCCGGAGTTGTTCGTGCCGTAGGCGGCCACGGTGCCGTCGGCCTTGAGGACGACCGAATGCAGCGTGCCGGCCGAGATAAACGGCGAGTTGGAGGCCGTGGCGTAGTTCTGCACGGCGGCCTGGAACTGCTTGGGGCCGGCGTCATAGACGAGGCTTGTGGGGGCATCGATGCGGATCGCCGCGCCATGCTCGCGATTAGCCAGGCCGTAGAGGTTGAAGCTGCTCCCGGGCACGGCCAGAGTGATCGTTACGGAGCCAGATGCATCGGCCAGATACTGGTAGTCGATCCGCACGCCGTTGTTATTGCCGTATTCGTTCTCGTTGACGGTGACCTGCCCCAGCGCCGACGAGAGCGTGGCGAGCCGCGAGCCGCTGTCGAGGCCGACCGTGAACAGCGAGAGCACGTAGCGGCCACCCGGAACCAGGCCGCGGAGCGTGACTGTCGAAGTGGTGGCCGAACTGGCGACGGCGTCGTTGGCGAGGCTACGGGTCGCGTCGGTGAGGTTGTTGGCGTCATTCGTTGCCGCGGTCCCAAAGCCCGTGGTGACAAGCCTCCCGTCGACGGCCGGATTGCCGCCTGCGATGCCCGTGAACGGTACGCCGTTGACGGCAAAGCTGCCCGCGGCACCGAAGCTGTAGGCATGCGTAAAGCGATGGGTCGGCGTGATGCCGCTCGAGGTCGCATCAGTCCAGGGCAAAACGCGCCAGCGATCCCCGTCGACGCGGACCTGGATGGCGGTGGCGGAAGTGATTTGGCCGTCCCAGGCCTTCACAGTGAACGCATTCCGCAGGCCCGAAGAACCCGCGACCGGTGTCCAGCGGAGTTTTTCGCCCGCAGACAGGAGCGTCGTGCCGGGCGCGACGGCGGCCCACGCGGAGCCCGTCCACTTGTCGAGTGACCCGCTGGAAACCGCCTCGATCCGGAAGGAGATCGCATCGCCATCGACGTCGACCGCGTTGGACGCATTGGCAAGCGAGGCGTACGTGATCTCGAAGGGATCGCTGCCGGTAGCGCCCGAGATGATGGCGATCGACGTCAGCGTGGGGGTATCGTTGACCGGGTTCACCGTCACCACGGCCTGTACCGGCGCGACCGACTCGGCGTTGCCGTCGTCCCGGGCCACCGCTTTGAAGGCCGACTGCGGGCCGTTGGCGTTGGCGTCGGGCGTCCAGTAGGCGTTGAGGCTCGCCGTGATCGCCTTGTTCGTGGTCGCGTTCCAGGGCGTCGCCGTCGCCTCGCTCGTGCCGATCCGCAGCGTGCCCGTGGTCACTTCCTTGACGACAAAGGCGGTCACGGTGCTGTCGATGTCGGCCTCATCGCCTTTGGCCACGAGGTCCGTAAAGGAGATCGCGATCGGCGAATCTTCGTTGCCGGTGGCGACGGGGCCGGAAAACTGCGTGAGCGTGGGCGGGTCGTTGACCGCGCCAAGCGCGACCTGCACCGTCTTCGTCGTCGCTGAATACAGCGCGCCGTCATAGGCCCTCACCGTGAAGGCGTCGCGGGTGCCGTTGACCGTCGCCGGCGGCGTCCAAACAAGGCTCTCGCCGGGAGCGATCGATGTCGTGCCGGCCGTGACCGCGGTGCCGTTCTTCGTGAGCGTGCCGCCGAGCAACGATTCGATTCGGAACGAGAGTGGGTCGCCGTTGGGGTCGGCGTCATCGAGGGCGGCGGCGAGGGCCGCATAGCTGATCGTAAACGGCGTGTCTTCCGCGGCCCCGGAGACCACGGCGGCGTTCGTGCTCGCGAAGCTTGGCGCCTGGTTGGTGACCGTGATCGAGATCGAATACTCGGTGACCGCGAAGCCGTTCGTGGCCCGCACGACGACGGGGTAGACACCCGCGCTGCCGCTCACCGGAGCACCCAAGATGGTGCCGCTGCTCGAGATCGTCACGCCGCTGGGGAGGCCCGTCGCGGTCTGCGTGATCGTCGGCGTGCCGAAGACATTGGCGACCGTGTAGAGGGTCTGCCCGGCGGCCACCGTGTAGTTTCTCTCGAAGCCGAAGTAATACGGGGCTTCAATTCTGAGCACATGGGGATCAGGGTCGGACCAGATCGTGGGAAAACCTTCTCGCGGGCTCACCGAGATCTTGTTTTCGCCCACCCAGCGGCGGTCCGAATCCTTGGAATACGGCAGTTGGGGAAGTGTCAGGGTGGCGGTGAACAACAGGTTCTTGCTACCCCGAGTCACTGAACCAATGCCCGACGTGCCGTACTCCGTAAAGGTCGTATCTATCGTCACGGCCTGTCTCGCGACCTGGTTGCCGTTGAGGTACATGTAGACGTAGCCATTCGGCGAAGAGCCGCCACCGGCGACGTAGAACAAGCCGCTGATGTCGTACTTCATCGTCACGGTGACGGTGCCGTTGCCGTTGTTCGTCCAGTTCGTGATCGACGAGTTGGAGGTGGTGACGTCGAGCGACACCCCGGCCCGCTCATACTCGGCGGTGCTCGCGAGCAGCGCCGCCGTGACCTGACCCTGCTGGAACTCGAGATCGGTGTCGCCGCCCTGACCGGTCGCGTCGATGCTGGCTGCGACGTCGGCCTGCGTGAGGCTGCCCAGCTGCTCGACGAACAGCCGGCCGTCGAGCGTGCTCGCCACCGAGCAGCCGTAGAGCAGAATGTCGGCATCGGCTGTGAGCGACTTGCTCCAGCCCGAGACGTCGACAGACCGCGCGGCGAGCGTGGCTGAATCGATCGACTGAGTGCCAAACCAGAGCCGACCGTCGCTGCCGTGCGAGATAACACGCAGCACGGAGACGTCCTCGAGGCCATCGAGGGCCGTCGTGATCTGGTCGACCACATCGCGACTATTGTCGATGGCCACGACGACCGAGCCTGCGAGTTCCTCCTGGGGAATGTTCGCAACCAGCGCCGAGTCGATGACCACCACGCCCTGGGGGGCGGCGGGATCCTGGGCCGCGGCGAGCAGTTGGCGGGTTTCAAGCGGCTCAAGGCTCATTGCAGCCATGGCATTCGAGCCATGCATGCCGCGCGCTGTCGCCCGGACTGCACGGCGGCGGCCGGCGGCGCGACTGCCCGATCGACGGGCGGTCTCTGGCTTCGCACGGCTGCCGAATGGATTGAGCAATGGAGTCTCTCGTGAGACGAGGCTAAAACTGAACCGACTGAACCGTCAGATCGGTCCCCGGGGACAAGCGGCGACGAGGCTGGAGGGCTGCCCATTTTCGCGGAGCCCCTCAGCCTGACTTTACGTTACATACGTTAAAAAGGTTTCCGTTGTGAGAAAATAACGCCTGAAAAGGCGGGAAAATCGGTTCAAACCTCTTGTGGGCGGGGCTCCGGATCACCAGAGAAAATCAGCGGTAAAACCGCCGGAATGGCTCATAAATTCGCACGCTCAGCAGGATTTCGCTGGCGCTGATTGCCGACGTGTAGTCGCCGGCCGGGCTGCCATCCCCCAGCAGGAGCGGCGTCGAGGCCGTTCCAAGGTCGAAAAACCGGTAGCCGAGGTCGAGCGTGATCTGCGAGCCGAAGCGGTAGGTAACGCCGCAGCCAGCCTGCCAGGCAAACTCGGCGGCCGTGCTCGAGCCGGCAACGATCGGTTCGGCGGCAGTGAGACGGTAGCCGCCCCCGCCGATGCCGCCCCCGCCATAGACGCCCAGGCGATCGGTGAAAAAATAGTCCCGCCAGAGATTGGCCATCACCGACCAGTTGTCGGCGGCCTCGACGGCAAAGGGCTCCACGCCGGCCGTCTCTCCCAAAAGCCGGTCACGGCCGCGGCCCTCCACCTCGGCCCGCAGGAGTCCATGGGATCGCTCGAAGGCAGCGCCAAAGGCGCCGCCGGCAGTGAAAAGATCGGCAGAGGCTGCCCCGGTATTGGGCACGGCGGTCCCGCTCGCGGTATTCGTTCCACCGCTCGAGAGCGTGGCGAACGAGGCGCCGACGATGCCTGAGACGTAGAACTGAGGCGCACGGAATGCGCTGCCCAGCATCTCGAGGGCATCCACCGTCTCGGCGGCAGCCATCCCCGCCCAGGATTCGCCACCCGAAGGGGGAGCGTATTCAGGGCTGACGGGCGGAGTGGCGAAACAAACGACCGGGCACACGGCAGCCATGAGCAGCCCGATCGCCTCGAGCAATAACCGACGTGCGTCCATGCCCCCCCGTCCCATCCACGGGCTGGAGCCCGCACCGCCTCTACCCGAAGATTATCGGGTGGCTGGCGGCCTCCCACCCCCGGTCGCACGGCAGCGTCGCTACGACCGTTGCGAGTGGTCGTAGCGAAACAAGTCTTCCGGATTGGGAAGAGTGTGCGACCGCACGAGGTTTTCGGCGATCGGGTGTCAGGAGGGCGGCCTTGAGGCCCGCCCTGCTTTCCCTGACAGTTACCGCACGACCCGCGCGCCGCCCCCCTTGATCTGTTTTTCCACCTCGGCCCGGGTGGCCATGGAGGTGTCGCCCGGAGTGGTGGAGGCGAGGGCGCCGTGGGCGGCGCCGTATTCGACCGCCTTCTGGGCGTCGTTAAATTCCAGAAACCCGAAGACGAGGCCGCTGGCGAAGCTGTCGCCGCCGCCGACACGGTCGAGGATCTCGAGTTCCGGATACTTGCGGCTGTCGTGAAACTTTCCGTCGTGCCAGCAGATGGCGCTCCAGTCGTTCTTCGTCGCCGTGATCACGCGGCGGAGCGTGGTGGCCGCCACCTTGAAGTTGGGGAATTCTCTGACGGCCGTTTCGATCATCTTCTTGAAGGCGCCGGTATCGATGTCGCTGATGGCGTGGTCGACCCCCGCCACCTCGAAGCCGAGCGACGCCGTGAAATCCTCCTCGTTGCCGATCATCACGTCGACATATTTTGCGATCTCGCGGTTCACTTCGCGGGCCTTCGTCTGGCCGCCGATGCTCTTCCAGAGGCTTGGGCGATAGTTAAGGTCGTACGACACGATCGTGCCGTGCTTCTTCGCCGCTTTGACGGCCTCGACCGTGAGGGCCGCCGTCGTCTCCGAGAGCGCCGCGAAGATGCCGCCGGTATGAAACCACCGCACGCCGAGTGTTCCGAACAGGTGATCCCAGTCGACGTCGCCCGGCTTCATCTGGCTGGCCGCCGTGTTGCCCCGGTCGGGCACGCCCACGGCGCCGCGGATCCCGAAGCCGCGCTCGGTGAAATTGAGTCCGTTGCGGACGCTCCGGCCGATGCCGTCATCCGCCCGCCACTGCAGAAGATCGGTGCATACGCCCCCCTGCATGATGAAGTCTTCGATCAGGTGGCCGACCTCGTTGTCGACGAAGGCGGAGACGACGGCCGTCTTCAGACCGAAGCATTTTCGCAGGCCGCGGGCCACGTTGTACTCACCGCCCCCTTCCCAGGCCGTGAAGCCGCGGGCGGTGCGGATGCGGCCTTCGCCGGGATCGAGGCGGAGCATGATCTCGCCGAGCGAGACCTGGTCGAAGGCGCAGCTGTCTTTGGACTTGATGGGGAGGGGCATGGTGAGGATTCCGGTTGGGATGACAGGCTGAAGCCTGTCCTACTATGCGGTGGTGAGTGTGGAGAGGTCGAGGGAAGGCAGGCCGGCTTCGTGGGCGATCTCGTTCAAGGCCTCGACCTCGGCCTGCGAGAAGAGCAGGCCGCCGGCTTTTTCGCTTCTGGCGGCTGCCTCGGCCTCGAGCTGCCCTGGCAGCATGCACTGCTCGTTGCCGTGGCCGAGGATGTCGGCGAGCACCGCCTTTACGTTCTCGGCCTGGGAGCGGCCCTTGGCATAGACGCCGCTTGCGATCGCCTCGGGGTGGATCACCTGGAAGAAGAAGGCGCAGCCCTGTTTCTCGCCAGCGACCGGCTGCCGGCTGCGGATCGTCGGCAGCGAACCGCCGATATAGCCCGCCACGATCTCGTTGATCAGCGACAAGCCGTAGCCCTTGTGGTCGCCAAAGGGCAGCAGCGACACGGCCATGTCCGGGTCGGTCGTCGGCCGGCCGTCCTTGTCCACGGCCGCATTCGGCGGCAGCGTTTTTCCCTCGCGCTTGAGCTGCTGCACGCGGCCCATCGCGATTACGGAGGTTGCCCAGTCGATCACGATGGGAAACCCGACGGCATCCGTGGTGGGAAAGCCCCAGGAGTGTGGATTCGTGCCGAGCGTGGGAAACACGCCCTTGAAGGGCACCACCTCGGCCAGCGAGGCCGTGCAGTTGGTGTAGGCAATGTAGCCCTTCTTCGCGGCCTCCATCACGTAGCCGCCGCCCCAGAGGTAATGGAATGCATTGTCGATCGAGACCGTGCCCGTACCGTAGGTATCGGCCAGCTTCATGCAGGTGTCGATCGCCTCCCAGGCAACCGCCTGGCCGAGTTTTTTCTGTGCATCCCACACCTCTGCCGCCTTGAAACGGCTTGGCTGTTTCTTGATGGCCGCCCGGGGCGTGCACCCGCCGGACTTCGAACCGAAGAGTTCGTCGAGATGCAATGCCTTGATGGCGTTGTGCGTGCGGATGCCGTGTTTCGTGGCGGCCGTGGCGAGCTTGGCCGCATGCTCGGCCTCGGCGGCATCAAAGCCCCGCTGGATGTATGCGCCGCGGACGAGTGCCTCATGGGCCGCGACAGGAACGACGTAAAACGTTTCAGTCATGCTTGCTCCAAAGTAGGACAGGCTTCAGCCTGTCAAAGCCGGGTGACGCCACGCGGATTGCCGCCGGAACGGTAGAAGTCTTCTCGCGGGGATATTTCGCAACTCCTCAACTCACTGTTTGGTCCTCAACTGAGCGAAATCTCCAACGCTCGTCGAGCTTCTGCCGATTCCGGCGTTCAGCATCGGGAGTTCTCAGACACACTTCTTTACGGCGACTTCCGGGTTTACCTGCGCCAGTGGTTTTTCGCCATGCAGCGCGTTGATCAGGTTGGTGACGGCGGCCAGGGCCTGCCGCTGCACGCTCTCGCTGGTGCGCGAGCCGATGTGCGGCGTGACGATGCAGTTGGGCAGATGGGTGAGCGGGTGATCGGCCCGCGGCGGCTCCTCGTCGAGCACGTCAGTGCCGTAGCCGCCGACGCGACCCGACTGGAGGGCGGCAGCCATGTCGGCCGTGTTCACGATCTCGCCGCGGGCGCAATTGAGGATGAGCACGCCCGGTTTCATCTTCGCGATCGAGTCGGCACGGATCAGGTCGCGGGTTTCAGGCGTCAGATTCGTGTGCAGCGAGGTGTAGTCGGCCTCGGGAAACAGTTCGTCGAGCGCCGCTGCCCGTTCGATCCCGTGCTCCGCGGCGAACGTGTCGTCCCAGTAAACGTCGTAGCCGATCGGCTTCATTCCAAACGCCTTGGCCCGGATCGCCACCTCCTTGCCGATCCGCCCCATGCCGACGATCCCAATCGTCTTGTCGAGCAGTTCGTGGCCGGTCTGCCGCTTCCAGCCGCCAGACCGCGTCGAATCACAGTGGAAGAGGAAGTTTTTCTCGAGTGCCAGGAGCAAAAGAAACGTGTGCTCGGCGACGGTCGTATGGTTCACGCCCGGCGTGAACAGCAGCGGAATCCCAAACTCCGTGCAGCTCTTGACGTCGATCTTGTCGACACCGATGCCGTATTTGGAGAGTACCTTCAGCCGCGGCCGGGCCTTTTCAAGCACGGCCCGGGTGATCAGGTCGTCGCCGCAGATGTAGCCGTCGATGTCGCCGACGAGAGCGAGCGTGTCAGCCTCGGACAGCGGGCCGCGGGCCGTGACGATCTCCCAACCGGTGGCGGCGAGCTTCGTGTGGTGTTCGCCAGGGGTCTCTTGGAACGAGGTCGTCGTGAGCAGGATGCGGGGGTTCATGGGGCGTCCGTGAGAGGGCAGGTGCAGAGGTGAAGAAAGTACCGAACTGACCGATTTCCGGCAATGCAATGAAGGTAAACGCGAGCGGCGGTCGGCTGGCTGAAAGGCTGTGAATGCGTCCTACAACCGCCGGACCCTTTCGTCGACGAATGGCTTCAGGAGCGAGGCGGTCTGGCCGTTCCATTTCCAGAGATGGCAATAGCGGCGTTCGCGGCCGCAGCCGGTGGTGCCCGTGCGGTGGAGCCAGAACTGCTCATTCGGCCCGAGCGGGAAGGTGTTGAATTCCTGTCGGCGTGCCTCCGGCACGCGGGTCTTGATCCAGCTCCAGTGGTTGACGTGGAGCCGATGATCAGGATCCGGATGGGCCTTCGTCCAAAAGCGGTACTCGCTCTCGGTCACCGCGATCAGGCGATTGCGGAGGCTTTGCATCAACGGCTCGCCACGCTGGAGCACGTCGTTTGCAACGCGCAGGCCGACCGGCGACGTGGTAAGCACGATCGCCACGTCGGCATCTGGCTGCCGCTCCGCGAGCAGACTGGCCAGTTCATTCTCAAGCCATGTGACCAGATGGGCCGAGAGAATCATCCCTTCGGCAGCCTGCTGCGCGACCGAGTCTCCAGTGCCCGCAACCGGCAACCCGGGCTGGCTCGCCGCACCTGCGGCACGCCGATGGTCGTCGACGTGTGTCCGCAGCGCGGCGAGCCAACTCCGGGCCTCGGGGGTTATCGCCCCATCTTTTCCCGCAGCCATTCATTCTTCCGCTTCTCGAGTTCGATCAGCTTCTTGACCGGACCCTTGCGGGCCGAGTCGGCCGACTGCCGGGCAGTACGGCTTTGGGCCGCCTGGGCGGTGCCCGCGATGAACATGCTGAAAACAATCGCCACGACGAACGCAACACGGATCATGGAAAACTCCTACTGGACGGCCAAGGGGGGGATGGAGTCGCACCGGGCCACGTGGGTCGCGATGGACTCTGACTGGTGGGGAGGATCGTCCGACGGATGAAGATTGCTTGATTGACGGCATATCGCCCCGCGCACGACACACAGGCGACACGAGCCCTGCAAGAGGAGTTCCGGGCATGCGCTGCACAACCGGAGCGCGCCGGACGTGCGGCAACGTCCGGGCGTACCGCGGAGGTGGGGTTTCGGTTCAGGTTGTACCGCGCTTGAGTCCGGAGCCACTCGCCTGGGCGGAAAGCGGGTCGTCGGGCCACGCATGCTTCGGGTAGCGGCGGCGGAGCTCTTTCTTCACGGTCGGATAGGTGTTCTGCCAGAAGCTCGCGAGATCGCTGGTCACCTGCT
Organism: Planctomycetia bacterium; assembly: GCA_026401035.1. Lineage (GTDB taxonomy): Bacteria > Planctomycetota > Planctomycetia > Pirellulales > UBA1268 > RGVT01. The sequence continues at coordinate 15,557 of JAPLNR010000067.1, forward strand.
GCGGCCGGTGGTTTGGCCCCAGCAGATGCAACAGCACGGCCACCCGGCCCCCAGCGATTCGCGGCGTGTCGCGGATGCCGAAGAGTTCCTGGATGCGCACGGCGAGCGTCGGCGGCTTGCCCGCTTCATAGATGAGCGGATGGCGTTTGCCGTTGGGCAACTCGTGGCTGGAGGGTGCGAGTCGGTCGATCTCCGCGAGCCGCTCGTAGCCGACTGCCGCCTGCAGCCGCGAGAGCCAGTCCGCCGACGCGATCTCGTCGAGCGATCGCAGGCCGCTGCAAACCTCCGGTAGGAGGGCGGCGAGGGCGGCGTTGTCGAGGGTGGGCAGGCCCAGGTCGGGAGCGGCAGCGGCCAGCCAGCGGATCCGGGCGAGAAACTTTCCCGCGGCCGAATCGTCCGCCGGCAGCAACCGATCGAGCTGTGCGGCGGCTTCGCGGGCCAGCAGTTCGGCCGCAGCGGCCGCGTTGGAGATGGCGATCGGCGTCTCGTCGATCACGAGATCGGCCCAGTAGGTCCGCAGCCGCGCCTCCACCTGCCGCCGCGAGGGGGCAAATAGCAATTCCTCCACCTTGCGGAGGTTCGTGCCGGCCAGCGGCTCCTCCTCGAGCCAGGCCGGATCGACCGCCGATGCCTGCCGCACGCGGGCCTCGCCACCGGCATCGTCGAGGTCGATGGCGAGCAGGAATGGCTCCTGCCGCACGCGGGAGCCGCCATCGAGCCGCACGCCGCGGCCGCCCACCATCGTCGCCCGATCCTGCGTGCCCGGCCGCAGCCGCGCGAGCCGGTCGGGAAACGCCTCGAGCAGCGCCCGCATGACCGCCGTCACCGGATCCGCGGCCCGGGCGGCGAGGGGCACGTCGACCAGTCCATAAAGCTGTTCACTCGTCCGCAGCACGTTGCTGGCCCCGCCGTGATGCAGTTCCAGTTCGGGATCGTCAAGCTGCAGGCCGGCATGGAATGCCTGCAGTGCCAAGACGCGATCGACGATGTCGGACCGGGTACGAACGTTCATCTTGTCGCGCGGGCCGCGGCGGCTGTGGCTGCCGGCGCGAAATGGATCCCGTTCCGAGAGCAGCGCCGCCGCGATCGCCGTCTCCCGGAGCACGCCGTGACGGGCACCGGCGAGGAGCAGCCGCGCGAGCCGGGGATGGGCCGGCAGCCGCACGAGCTCCTTCCCCAGCGGCGTGATGCGGTCGGCGGCATCCACGGGGCTCTCGATCGCCCCCAGTTGCCGCAGCAGCTGTCGGGCGTTGGCGATCGTTTCCGGTGGTGGCTGGTCAAGCCAGGGAAAATCGGCCTGTTCGCCCAGCGCCAGCAGTTGCAGGAGCGGGCCGGCCATGTCGCCGCGCAATGTTTCCGGCGTCTCGGCCGCGGGGCGGTGGTGATGGGCGGCCTCGTCCCAGAGCCGCCAGCAGACGCCGGGTCCGGTGCGGCCCGCGCGGCCGGCCCGCTGGTCGGCCGCGGCCTGCGAGATCGGAATCAGCTCCAGCCGCGGCAGGCCCGTGGCGGCCGACACCCGCATCTGCCGGGCGAGCCCCGAATCGATCACCGCGGTCACGCCGGGGATCGTCAGCGATGTCTCGGCCACGTTCGTCGAGAGGATGATCTTGCGGCGACCGACGTCGGCGAGCACGCGGTCCTGCTGCTCGGGCGGCAGGTCGCCGAAGAGCGTGAAGATGGCATGCCCTTCACGGTCGGCGAGCGGGGTCAGCGCCTGCTCGCAACGCATGATCTCGCCCACTCCCGGCAGGAAGACGAGCACGTGTCCGTCGGTGTGCCTGACCGCCTCCGGCACGGCGTTGGCGACGAGATCGACGAGTTCCCGCTGCTCGCCCCGCCGGCCGTAGCGAGTGTCGACCGGAAACAGCCGGCCGTCCGCCGAGACGATCGGACAGGCCTGCTCCCGCCCCGTCGGGTCGCCGAGCAGCCGCGCCACGGGGCCGGCCGCGAGCGTGGCGCTCATCACGATGATCCGCAGGTCGGGCCGCACGGTCTGCCGCACCCTGACGAGCAGGCCGAGGACGAGATCCATTTCGATCGTTCGCTCGTGGAATTCGTCGAGCACGACCGCGCCGATTCCGTCGAGCGACACGTCGGCGAGCAGCCGCCGCAGCATGATGCCGGTGGTTTCGACGACCAGCCGGGTGTCGCGGCTGACCTTGGCATCGAACCGCACCTGGTAGCCCACCTCGCCGCCGAGCGGCACGTCGCGGAGCCGCGCGATCTGGTGGGCCACGGCCCGGGCGGCGATCCGCCGTGGCTGCATGAGCACGACCCGCTTCTGCTTCGGGAGGTCGTCGAGGATCGCCGCGGGCACGAGCATCGTCTTGCCGGAGCCCGGGGGCGCGGTCACGACCACGGCGCCGGTCCGCGATGCCGCCACGACTTCAGCGAGAACGTCGGCAACCGGCAGGTGGGGCAGCGTCGGCATGCGCATCGATTCCGCGAATCCTTTACCGGCGAGCCTGTCGGCAAGCGGCGCGGCATTCGCCGCCGCGCCGGCCTATCCGCGGCCACCCCGTGGCGGTCATGTTCTGCGACGGAGTTTTTTCGCCGGCTTCTTTTTTACCACCGGCAACTTCTTTGTGCCGGCAGTCCGCTTCGCGGTCGCGGCCTGCTTCTTCGCCACCGGTTTCTTCTGGGTGGCAACCTTCTTTCGGGCGGGGGAAAGCCTCCGGCCGGCCCGTTTCGCGTCCGCCACTTCGTCGAGGAAGGTGTTGGCGGCGGCGAGGAGGTCTGCGGCGGTCAGCGGTTCGAACTCATCGATCACGAATACGGACAATTCGCCCCGCTGCTGCGCCATCATCAGCGCCTTGAACTCACCCAGCGTGAGGTCGTCGTGGTCCTCGTCTTCGCTGGTGAGAAACTCGAAGCCGACGCGGGCCTTGGGATCCCAGCCATCGATATGAAACGAGACGCCATACTCGCGGAACGGCACGTTGCGGGCGATCGAATATCCGCGCGACTTGAAGAGGCGGGCCAGGAGATTGCAGCCTTCGGTTTCGGAGAGAATGTCGGACATATGCCTTGGCTTTCAGGGGAGGGATGTTGAAACAGGGAATGGTTCAGGCCGCGTACGGCGGGAAGTCGGAGTAGCCTTTCGCACCCGTGGGTGAATACCAGGCCGACATGTCGGCCGGCTCGGCCAGCGGCCAGCCGTTGCGGATCCGCTCGACGAGATCGGGATTCGAGATGTAGGGCCGGCCGAAGGCGATGAGATCGGCCGCGCCGCTCGCGATCGCGGCGGCGGCTGTCTCCGGCGTGTAGCCGCAATTGCCGATCAGCGGTCCGCGAAAGACCCGGCGAAAGTCGGCGAGCGTCATCGGCTCGCCCAGTTGGTGAAACCCGAAGGCGAGACCATCCATCACGTGCAGATAGGCTAGGCCGAAGGCATCCAGATGGCTCGCGACGAACATGAACTGCTCACGGTAGTCGGGCGATCCCATGTCGTTGAAGACGCCATTCGGCGCAAGCCGCACACCCACGCGGCCGGCCGGCCACTCGGCCGTGACCGCCTCGACGACCTCGCCGAGGAACCGGAAGCGGTTTTCCACGCTGCCGCCGTATCGATCGGTGCGGTGGTTTGTCCGCGACTGCAGAAACGCGTCGATCAGATAGCCGTTGGCGGCATGAATCTCGACGCCGTCGAATCCCGCCTCGCGGGCCCGCGCCGCGGCCTTGCGGTAGTCGTCGACCACACGGGGAATTTCGCTCGTCTCGAGTGCTCTGGGCACCTCGTAGGGATGCTTGCCGGTGGGCGTGTGGATGCCGTCGCCATTGATCTTGATCGCCGACGGCGCCACGGGCAGGCTGCCGTCGTGAAAACTGCTGTGTGAGGCCCGGCCCAGATGCCAGAGCTGTAGGAAGATCCTGCCGCCCCTGGCATGCACTGCCTGCGTGACGGGCTTCCAGCCCTCGGTCATCGCGGCGGTGTAGATCCCCGGGGATTCGAGCCAGCCGTTGGCCTCCGGCGAGATCGTCGTCGCCTCGCTGATGATGAGCCCGGCCGAGCTCCGTTGGGCGTAGTATTCGGCCATCGTGGCGTTGGGGATGCGTTCGACACCCGCCCGCGACCTCGTCAACGGCGCCATCACCACGCGGTTGGCGAGCGTGAGATCGCGGAGGGTGAACGGTGTCAGCAGCGTCGTGGATGGCATGGGGGATCCTTTGAGTACGGCCTTGCATCGTAAGGCGTGGCGATCCGCCCTGCCTAGCCGAACTCATCTCCGCATCCAGTATGATCTCACCGAAATTGAATCATGACGGACACTGCATGAAACGATTCGACACCATCATCGTGGGCACGGGCGGGATCGGCACCGCGGCCGCGTACCACTTGGCGGCCCGCGGTGTGCATGTGCTCGGCCTCGACCGGTTTCCGCTGGCGCACGACCGCGGCAGTTCGCACGGTCAGACGCGGCTGATCCGACAGGCCTACTTCGAGCACCCGGATTACGTGCCGCTGCTGCTGCGGGCCTATGCACTCTGGCGGGATCTCGAGGAGCGGGTCGGTCGCAGGCTGCTCGTGGAGTCGGGCCTCGTGATGGCCGGGCCGCCGGATGGCGAAGTGATCGCGGGCGCCGCCCGGTCGGCGGCGTTGCACGACCTCGCCGTGGAACGGCTCTCGGCCGCCGCGGCCTGTGACCGCTGGCCGGTCTTCCGGCTCCCGTCGGAGTGGGACGTGATCCATGAGCCACGCGGCGGTTACCTCTTCGTGGAGGCCTGCGTGCGGGCACACGCGGAGGCGGCGCGGCTGGCCGGCGCGGTCTTCGAGCATGGTGTCACCGTTCGCGGCTGGCGGATCGAGGGGGGCGGCGTGGCTGTCGCCACCGATCGCGGCGACTTCTACGCCGACCGGCTCGTGCTCGCACCCGGTTCGTGGGCAGCCGGGCTGTTGCAGTTGCCGTCGGTGCCGCTGACGGTGCTGCGCAAGTCGCTCTTCTGGTATGCGCCGGAGCCGACCGGCCTGACTACGCCTGTCGCCTCAGCCGCGACCACCCTCCCCTGCTTCGCGTTCGACGCGCCCGCCGGTTTCTTCTACGGCTTTCCCATGATCGACGGCCGCGGTGTAAAGATCGCTGAGCATTCCGGCGGCGCGGTGGTGCGGAATCCGTTGGAGGTCGATCGCGGCATCGATGCGGTGGAGCAGCAGCGGGTGGAGACGATCCTCGCCGCGCACCTGCCCGGCGTGAGCCGCCGCTGCATGGACCATGCGGTCTGTCTCTATACGATGTCGCCCGACCATCATTTCCTCGTCGGGCTGCACCCGGAGCACGACCGCGTGGCGATCGCTGCCGGCTTTTCCGGCCACGGCTTCAAGTTTGCGAGCGTGATGGGGGAGATTCTCGCCGATCTCTCCTGCACCGGCACGACAGCCCATCCAGCCGGATTTCTCACCCCCACGCGACTCTGCTAGCCTGACCCCACGCACAAGGACGTGTGGATCCACAAGGAGGTGTCGAATGAAGTTTGCGCAGAGGATCGTCGGGCTGTTGGTCTTGGTGCCCGGGGCCGCGCTGGCCGAAGACTGGCCGCAGTTTCGCGGCGGAGCGGCCCTCAGTCAGGCCTCGTTCGCGAAGGTGCCGCTGGAGTGGACGGCCGGGAAGAACGTCGCCTGGCGGACCGCGATCCCGGGCTCTGGCTGGTCGCAGCCGATCGTGACCGGCGGGCGGATCATCGTCACGACGGCGGTGTCGCCGAGCGGCAGTCGGCCGAGCGGCATGATGGGGGGCGTGATGTCGCTCTCCACGTGGGGCATGGGCTCGGCACCGTCGGAGCCGATCCAATTCCGCGTGCTCTGCCTCGATGCGGCCGATGGGAAAATCCTCTGGTCGAAGACCGTCGCCGACGTGAAGCCCGCGTTCGGCAAGCACACGTCGAACACCTTCGCCACGGAGACACCCTGTGCGGCGGCCGACTCGATCTATGCTTTTTTCGGAGCCACCGGCACGGTCGTGGCGCTCGACCGCGACGGCAACGAGCGGTGGCGTCGGGATCTGGGCGCCCAGCCGACCACCAACCAGTTTGGCACCGGCTCGTCGCCGCTGTTTCATCAGGATTCCCAGGGCCGGGGCCGGCTGTTCATCCAGCTCTACAACGAAGACAACGCGACGCTCGTCTGCCTCGATGCGGCCACCGGCACAGACGTCTGGACCGCCAACCGCGACAAGGGCACCGCGTGGAGCACGCCCATCGTCTGGGACAACGACGGGGTGAACGAGGTGATCACGGCCGGACAGGGGGCGGTGATTTCCTACGATCTCGACACCGGCGGGGAACGCTGGCGGTTCGCCGGGATCGACACGTCGTTCGCCTGCTCCGTCGTCGCCGACGTCGACGGCGTCTACTTCGGCACCTCAAGCCCGGGCAGCAAGGCGCCGGCGTATGCGATCGCCCGCGGCTGCCGTGGCGACCTCACGCTGCCGAAGGGGGCAACGCAGAGCGACCGCGTGCTCTGGTCGAAGACGAAGTGCGGCGCCGGGATGCCGTCGCCGGTGGTCATCGGCGACCACCTGTATTTTCTCGACAAGATCGCGGTCTGCTGCGACAAGCGGACCGGGGTGGAGAAATACCGCAAGCGGCTGCCGAGCGGCAGTACGGCGGTGGGATCGCCGCTGGTCGTGGGCGACAGGATTTATCTCCTGAACGAGCGCGGCAGGGTGGTCGTGCTGCAGGCCGGCCCCGAATTCAAGGTGCTCGCCGAGTCGCCTGTCGCCGATCCCCAAACCGGCGGCGACGAGATCTTCTGGGCCACGCCAGCGGTCATGGGGGACGCGCTGCTCATTCGCTCGACCGACGCGGTGTATTGCATTCGCTCGGAGAGTTGAATCTCGACAGGCTGAAGCCTGTCCTACTTTTGCGGGTTCTTCGAGGAGGCTGTCGGCGATGGCGAGCAGAACGATTGCGATCGCAGGTCTGGTCGTGGCTGCCGCGGCTGCGCTGGGCCGGGCGGGCGAGTGGCCGCAGGTGCTGGGGCCCGATCGCAACGGCGTCGCGGCCGCGGATGAAAGGCTGGCCGAGCAGTGGCCGGCGGGCGGGCCGCCGGTTGTCTGGCAGCGGGATGTGGGGAGCGGCTACGCGGGCGTGGCGGTGGCCGGCGACCGGGCCGTGCTCTTCCATCGGGTGGGTGGCCGCGAGATCGTCGAGGCTCTCGATGCAGCCACCGGCAAGTCGCTCTGGAGCGACGGCCATCCGACCAGATTCGCGCCGCAGGTGGGCGGTGGCGACGGGCCGCTCTGCACACCGGTGATCCACGCCGGGAAGGTGATTGCCTTCGGCGCGCAGGGCATGCTCGCGTGTCTCGACCTCGCCACGGGAAAGCGGCTCTGGCAGCGGGATACCCACCGGGAGTTCGGGGCGCAGGAGGGCTATTTCGGCGCAGGCAGCACACCGCTCGTCGTGGGCGACCACGTGATCGTGAATGTCGGCGGGCGGCCGGAGGCGGGCATCGTCGCCTTCGCGCTGGCTTCCGGAGAGACCGTCTGGAAGCAGACGTCCGAGCCGGCGAGTTATTCGTCGCCCGTGGCGGTGGACATCGGCGGCACACCGCACGTGCTGATGATCACGCGGTATCAGTGCCTGCTGCTCGAGCCCGTCACGGGCGGAGTCCGCTGGCAGTTTCCCTTCGGCATGCGGGGGCCGACGGTGAACGCGGCCACGCCGCTGGTGCTCGGCGCCGCGGATGCCGCGGGTCGCCGCCGGCTCTTCGTCACGGCGTCATACGGCATCGGGTCGGTGTGTGCGGTATTCGACGGGGCCGGCTTCGAAAAGGTCTGGGAGGGGGCCGAGCCGCTGGCCACGCAATACTGCACGCCCATCGCCCTGGGCGAACACCTTTACGCGATCGACGGCCGCGACGACCTGCCGCCGGCGGACCTGAAGTGCGTCGCCGCGGAGACCGGCCGGCTGGCGTGGACGGAGCCCGGCTTCGGCTACGGCACGCTGCTCTGCGCCGACGGCAAACTGCTGGCCGCGAAGACCGACGGCGAACTGGTGCTCCTGCGGGCGACCCCCGCGGCCGCCACGGTGCTGGCCCGCGCCCGGCCGTTCAGGGGCACGATCCGAGCGCTGCCCGCACTGGCCGGCGGCCGGCTCTACGTGCGGGACGACACGATGCTCAAGTGTCTCGACGTCGGAAACGCGGGCCGCTGAAGAGAGCAGTACTGGACTGCATCCGAGAAACGTGAAGCTCGAGCCTGTTCGGCACAGCTTTACCTCAACGCGCTCAAACGGCTCGGGGCTGCCCGTCCCCGAGCCTTACTCCAATGAACTGGATGGAGCGAGGCTTCGGGCTACCCGTGCTCCGGGAGCCGGCGTTGCTGACAAGCGCAGCCATGGATGGCGGAGCGCGGTCAGCATCGAGTGAGCGGAGGGCAGGATGCCCGTAGCGAACGTCCGGCGACGGGGCATCGGTAGCGTGAAGCCGGATTGGGCGCCTTGACGACTGATGATCAAGAACTTGCAGCACGCCATCGGAGCCGGGAGCCGTTACGGCCGCTTCGTCCGCCGCCAGATTTCGCTCAAGGCGATGCCGCAGGCGACGGAGACATTGAGGCTCTCCACGACAGCCGTTCCCGGAATTTGCAGCCGCAGATCGGCGATCGCGTCGATCGGCCGCGACACGCCCTCCCCTTCGCTGCCGAGCACGAGCAGCACTTTGTCGCCGAGCGTGGCCGAATAGACAGGCTCGCCGCGATGGCTCGACGTGACCGCGACGGAATACCCCGCCTTCTTGAGCCGCTTGAGATCGGCGACGGGATCGACGAGGTCGCAGACCGGCACGAATTCCGCCGCCCCCTCCGCCACGCGCACGGCCGCCGGCGAGAGCGGCGGCAGTGCCCCACCCGCACCGAGGATGGCGCCGACGCCGAAATGCGCCGCGGTGCGCAGGATCGAGCCGAGGTTGTGCGGATTCTGCACGCCGTCCAGATAGAGCAGCGGTCCCGGCAGGTGGCCGGCCTCGATCTCGCGCACGAGGTCCGAAAGATTCCAGCGACGGATCTGCCGCGCGAGGACCGCGATCCCCTCGTGGTGGATCGAGCCGGTGAGTCGCTCCAGGTTTTCATGGGCGACGACCTGAAAACCCTTCCGCTCCGCGGCACAAAAGGCGAGCAGTTTGGCAAACTGCCGGCGCCGCTCCTCGGCCAGATAGACGCGGACGATGTCCTGCGGCCGTCGCGCGAAGAGCGCCTCACAGCCGCGCAGGCCATGAAACATGTCCTCCGACTTGTCCTGATGCCGCGGCGCCCCGCGCGGCGGCAGTTTTTGGGCAGGGGTTTTTCCTGCCGCGGGCGGGCGGCTGGGCTTGGGCCGACGATCTGGTTGTGGGCGACGAGGTGGCTGCGGTCGACCAGCTGCCTCGGGCCGACTGACTGGCGCAGGCCGACTGACTGGCTGCGGCCGACGGTCGGCAGGCCGGGGGGACTTGCGGGGGGGCTTCATGAGCGGTGGCATCCATTCGAGGGGGGTGGTGGTCCAGACGGCAGCCCGAAAGTGTCTGCCTCAAGGATTGATGAAATCCGCGGGCGGCGTCCGTAAGGTGTTGCCTCGCGGATGACGGTTGCAACTATGGACGGGCAACACACCACGGAGGGTGTCATGAAAATCTTCAACTGGAATGCGATCATACAGTCGCTCGTGCTGATCCGGCTGGGACAGGAATTGGGAACGGAGTCACAGGTGGCCAGGGCCATTCACGATCTCGTGGCGGCAATCCTGACAGTGGCCCGATGAGCGACCGAGCCGTTTGAGACGGTGTTTGAAAAAACCTGCCTACAGGGCCCGGCGATATTTTTTTGTCGTACGGGGCTTGGCTGCGGGAGCCGGTGGTGCCGCTGTCGCGGTCGATCCCGACCGTTCTTTCCGCTTGGACTGGCCCCCTTCCCCGCCACCCTGACGCCGCGGCTTGCCGCCACTCGGCCGGCCACTGCCCGCCGGCCTGCGGCCACTGCCGCCACCGCCGCTGGAACGCGATTCCTGACCTCGTCGGCCGGGCCTGCCGGCGCCGCGGCTGGCCCCGTCGCGACTCCGCTCGGAACCTCGCTCGGATCCGCGCTCGGAGTCCGGCTCAGCCTTCGGCAGATCGGGCAGGTCTGTGCGGTGTGGGATCGGGCGGCGGAGCAGTTTTTCGATCGCCTGCAGCCGCGGCCGCTCCTCGGGATCGCAGAAACTCACGGCCTTGCCGGAAAAGCCGGCGCGGCCCGTGCGGCCGATGCGGTGTACGTAGGTTTCCGGCTCGTGTGGCAATTCGAAGTTGACCACGTGCGAGACCTGATCCACGTCGATGCCGCGGGCGGCGATGTCGGTGGCGATGAGCACGGGAGGCTGCTGCGACTTGAAGGCGGCGAGCGCGAGTTCCCGCTGGTTCTGACTCTTGTTGCCGTGGATCGCGGCGGCGCGGATGCCGGCCTTCTCGAGATCCTTCTGCAATTTGTTCGCACCGTGCTTCGTTCGGGTGAAAACGATCACCCGGCTCATGCCGTCGTGCTTGAGGAGGTGCACGAGCAGGTGCCGCTTTTGCCGCTGCGGCAGCATGAATACCGACTGCGTCACCGTCTCGGCGGGCGTCGCCTGCGGGGCGGTCTTTACCTCGAGCGGGTTCCTGAGCATCGTCTCGGCGAGGTGCCGAACCTCGGCCGGCAGCGTGGCCGAGAAGAAGAGCGTCTGCCGCTCCTTCGGCACGAGCGCCACGAGCTTTCGCACGTCGTGGATGAATCCCATGTCGAGCATGCGGTCGGCCTCGTCGAGCACGAGGAATTCAACGCCGCGGAGTTCGACCAACTTTTGGTTGATGAGATCGAGCAACCGCCCCGGCGTGGCCACGAGCACGTCCACGCCCCGCTGCATTGCCGCGGCCTGCGGCCGCTGGTTGACGCCGCCGTAGATCACGGCCGAATGCAGCCGTGCGTTCTTGCCGTAGGCCTTGAAGCTCTCGTGGATCTGGCCGGCCAGTTCGCGGGTGGGCGCGAGCACAAGCACCCGGCACCGCTTTGGCTGCCGCGGCTGTGGGTTGGCCATCATCCGCTCGATGAGCGGCAGGGCGAAGGCCGCGGTCTTGCCCGTGCCCGTCTGGGCACAGCCGAAGATGTCGCGGCCGGCGAGCACGTGCGGCACGGCCTTCGACTGGATCGGGGTCGGCTCGGTGTAGCCCTCGGAAAGAAGCGCCTCAAGGAGGGGCGCTGAAAGTCCCAAACTTTTAAATGTCTGCATCGCTCGATCATATCCAAGATCGACTCGCCGCGGGAGCGGCTCGGCTGAATCGGGCTACAATGAGCACTTTATGACTCCCCCGAATGCATTCATTTTGAGGGCAGAGAGATGCTGCAACGCTCTTATTTTCAGTTTCTGTCTGGAATGGCTCTCCGTGCTTGTCACGCCGACGGGGCGTTCGCCGAGGCTTTGCACGGCGCGTTGCCGCCGAATCCGTGAGGTTTATCACCACCAATTTCGACCGGTCCCAATCCTGTTCGGCAAGGTTCTTGCACCCCGAGTAGGACAGGCTTCAGCCTGTCATTGCCCTGTCCTGCTGTCGCCCGTGCCGCTATGCCGCTTTGCCGCCGTGCCAACAACCCGCATTGGTCGCCGGCGGCAGAAGTCTCCTTCGCGATGCATTTTCTCCGCTGACGACCTACGGAGCTGCCGACCTCAGAAGGTCGAAATTGCATACGCTCGTCGAGCTTCAGCCGACCGCCTCCTCACAGGTTGCTTCACGGAAATCGTCAGCTGCGTCGCTCCTCAATCGCAAGACCGGCAGCGGTATTGTGAAGTGTCGGCTCCACACGCACTTCGAGGCCAACCCCGACTTCGATGGCGGTCCGGTGGAGAGAGCTGCACGAGGGCGCATCGAGCCGCACGTTCTCCAGATCGGTGCGGCGGGCGAGTGCTTCGAGCAGTTCCGTTGGCGTCGCGGCCGCGCCGTGAACGAAGATGTTCATGCCGCTGGTGATTCGTGCCACCACGGCATCGGCGGATTCGGGACGGGGTGGCCGGAGTTGTGTCATCTGCCGATCTCCTGCACGAGACGTGTGATGAATGCCGGGTCGTCAAAAGACGCGGGGTTGATTCGCACGATCCGCGCCGGTGGCGGGCCGGGGACGGCGGACAGCTCCTCCGCGGTGATCGGCTCCCGGGCGGCGAGCTGCGCCCGTACCACGTCGGCCGAGGCGTCGGAGGCGTCGATATCTGCCGCCTGCCGCCGGGTCACCCGGGCGAGGACCGCATCGGGCGGGATGTCGAAATCGAGCCAGACGAGCGGCACACGTGCCTCGCGGGCGACCGCGGCCAGCACCTCCCGTTGGCTGCGGGTGTTGCAGGCGGCGTCGACGACCACGCTCGTGCCCGCCGCCAGCACCGTGCGGGCGAGCGTGGCCAGCCGCTCGTAGACGCGGCGGGTGGTGGCGGGAGCGTAGAGCGACTGCGTCTGGTCGTCGGTCGCCGGCCGGTCGGTTGCCGCCATGCCCGCGAGCCGCTTCCGCTCGACGTCGCTCCGCAGCCGGATGGCGCTGGCCTGCCCGACGACCCGCGCGGCGATCGTCGTCTTGCCGCTGCCCGACACGCCGCTTGTTGCGAAAAGTACCGCGCGGCACGGCATCGTCAGGCGCTCGGCGAGATCGAGATAGCGGTCGGTCTCGGCGCAGGCGGCCGCCGCCTGCTGGATTCCGCCCGCGGCCATCTGGCTGGAGCGGATCGCCGCCACCGCTGCTCGCACGATGGCGCGGTAGACCATATAGACGGGGAGCACGCGGGCGGCATCGTGATCATCGGCCGCCTCGATCCAACTGCTCACGGCATGGGCCGCCAGGTCGGGCCGGCCGCGGGACTCGAGATCCATCGCCAGAAAGGCGACGTCGTTGGCGACGTCGATCCAGCGGAGCGCCGCGTTGAATTCGATCGCATCGAAGGCCATCATCCGCCCGTCGTGGAGGACGATGTTGGCCAGGTGCAGATCGCCATGGCACTCGCGGATGCGGCCCGCGGTCTTGCGGCAGTCGATCGCGGGGGCGAGCGTCTCGAGCTGCCCGCGCAGCCAACGCTCGAGCCCGTCGGCACGGGGGCCGGCGTCCGATCGCCAGCGCCTCAGCTGGTCGAGATTGAGCGCCACGGCCTCCATGACGGCCTGCGGCGTGCCCCAAGGGGAGGCTGGGTCGGCAACGGCGAGCCCGGCCTGCACCTGCGCGATCTCCGCACCGAGCCGCTGGCAATCCTCGGCGGACAGCCGGTGATCGGCGAACACCCGGTCGAGCCGGCCGGCCTCGTCGAACTGCCGCAGCTTCACCGCCCACTCGATCGGCTCCCCAACGCCGTCGACATGCGGCTCTGCGAACGTGCCGGTGATCGGCACGGCCCCGAGGTAGAGTTCCGGCGCGAAGCGGCCGCTCAGGCGGACCTCTTCGCGGCAGAAATCCCGCCGCCGTTTGAGCCTGGTGAAGTCGAGAAATCCGAGGTCACACGGCTTCTTGACCTTGTAGACGTAGGTGCCGGTCAGGAAGACCCACGAGATATGCGTCTCGATGAGGCGGATGCCCTGCGTGGGATGCGGATAGGCCGCAGGATCGAGCAGCCGCTCGACGAGAAGCGTCGTCTCGGGAGTTGCTGAAGCCGCCGCAGTGTCTTGAAGCCCGCTCACTGCCGCACCTCGTGGAATGGGTACCGGTGCGATCGCACCCACCACGATCGCAGCCAGCAGAAATGCACAAGAGGCCGCGGCACTTCAACGAGCCACCGCTCAGCATGCGGGATGCCAATCTGGAAGAAAACCCACACCAACGCGGACGCCGTGTCCACCGTCGGCAAGTGTCTGCCGCCACATGATCGCGAGATGGTTTTGTTACCGTGCCGGGAAGCGCTGCATGTTCCGCGTCTGAAATCCATCGGCGGCGGTGAGCAGCCGATCGAAGACCGCCGGCGCTTCGATACCGTCTTCCATCGCGTCATGGATCACGTAGGCGATCTCGTCGTCATCGAGCTCGATCCGCCGGTCCCGCTGGATCGCGGCGACGAGATAGGTCTGCTCGCCGTGATCGAAGTTGTCGCAGAGCCACGCCTGGATGGCCTGCAGTGGTGACAACGTCTTGAGCGCGACGAGACGGTTTTGTTCTGTGGCAGCCATTGTTTGTTCCCCTTCGAGGTGAATCCTTTCTCCCTCCAACGGAGGAGAAATGTACGCCTCGAAACTCTGCCGGGCAATCTAAAATCTGCCGGGCGACAACGCGACCGAAATCCTGGGGAAGTGGGTAGTCGACAGGGGATGGGGGGCGTGTTTCGTGGCCCCGAGCCCGGCTCACCCTTCTGCCTCCGCCGGGCCGTTCTCCGCCCCAGCCCCGTCGACGGCCGGCAGACCAGCCCCCGCGGTCGGTTTGGGCAGCGCGACGACGGTCGTGGCGCCGAGGGTGGCGTAGTTGTCGGCGTTGCTCGAGAGAACCACGATCTGCAGGCCGCGTGTTGCCCCGAGGTGGAGCACCCGGTGGAGGTCTCGAATCCGCCCCGGATCCGAGTTGACGAACGCGTCGTCGAACACCACCGGGAGGCACCCGCCATGATCCTCGGCGAGGATTTCGGCCATGGCAAGGCGGAATGCCGCCGCCACCTGCTCCCGTCCCCCGCCGCTGAGTTGCGCGAAACTGAAGGGCACGTTTCCCAACGCGGGCCGCGAAATCGTGACCGCGTTGAACCGACCGTCACGGTATTCCACCGCCACGCTCGTATCGTTGCCGTAGAGGGGGCGGAGGTAGTCGGCGACCCGGCTTGCAAGCGGTGCGGCAAACTGGGCGGCCACCGCCGCCTGCTGTTTTTCGAAGAGCCGCTTCAGGAGGCCGACGGCCTCGGCCTCCTGGCGGGCCTGCAGATGCTTCGCCTCGGCCAGCCGATGGGCGACGGTGGCATGTTCGAGATCGGCCTTGGGATCAGACGAGCCATTGAACTGGAGCGTCGCCTTGGCGATCTGCTTCTTCGTTTCTGCCGCCTGCTTTTGCGATCGAAGATTCACCAGGGACTGCTCCAGTCGAATCTCATCCTGCTGCAGGATCTCCGGCTGCAGTTCGGCAAGCCGTCGGCAGGTCTCCGCATAGGTTTCCCGCGCGACCTGGCTCGCCCGCTCGCGTTCCCGCAGTGATCCGGCCCGATCGGATCCATGCCGGCCCACGAGCATGTCGCGCTTGAGTTGCAGGGATTGAATCGCCTCGCGCTGGGCGTGGATGGCGTCCTCGGCCCGACGCTTCGCGGCCCGGGCGTTGTCGAGAAACTGCCGGGCGGCCGCCACCTGCGCATTGGCCGATGCCATGCCCGTCATCAGGGCGTCGCTCTCGGTATCGACCTGCTGTTTGCCGCACACGGCGGCCTCGAGATCCGCCGGTGGAGTGAAGCCCTCTGGAGATTGCTGCTCGATCCTGGCCGCCGTGGTCGTGATGCTCTGCTCGAGCATCTCCAGCTTTCGCTGGGGAGCGTCGCCGGCGAGGTCGCGGATCGAACCCTCTTTGCCGCCAATCTCGGCTTCGAGCGCCTGCCGGGCGGCACTTGCCTGCCGGGCCTCCTCGATCGTCGCGAACCCCAGCGCCGACAGCCGCCCACCGAGGTTGGCCGCCGCCTCGGTGCACTGTCGCGTTGCCTCCTCGAGCGACCGGCCGCCCCCCGGCTGGATTCGCAGGCACGTGCCCGCGCCGATCGTCAGGTCGGTCGCCGTGGTGATGATCTCCGCCGCGCCCGGAGCGAGCGTTCGGCCGAGCATGTGAACAGGCTGATCGCCGGCCACCAGTTCGATCCGCGCCGCCATTCCCGTGAGCGTCGATTCGGCGTTGTCGCGTTGCCGCTCGAAGGCGCTGAGTGCGGCGATGTCCTTGTCGGAAATGTCGGGGATCTGCTGCCGCCGCGCCCGCAGGGCCGTCACCTCCTCCTGCAGTTCCCGAATTTTTTCGCAGCGGCCGCCCAGTCCGACGCGTTCCACTTTCAGCCGCTCGAGCTGCTCATACAGGCCGTAGAGGTCGGCGAGCCGGGCCGCGGCGTCGTGCTGCCGCCCGGCGGCGGTGGCGGCTTCCAGGGCGGCCGTGAATCGGGCGTTGCAGCCCTGCTCTTCCTCACCCGCCGCCAGCAATGTCTGGTTGGCGGGGGCCATCTGCTCCGTCAGCCGCGCGATGTGCGCTTCATTGGCGGTGATCTCCGCATCGGCGGTGCGCAGGTCGTGGTAGTCCTTCTCGGCCGTGCCGGCGAGGTGCTTCTGTTCGGCCTCGAGGATGCGGAGCGAACCGACCTCGGCCAGCCGCCGCCGCTTCTCGGCGATCTCGTCGTGCAGCGGCGCGAGATTTTTGTCGGAGCGTGCGATCGCCGTGTCGGCGGCATCCATGTCCTCGACGGCCGATTGCAGCGTGGCGAGCGCCGCGGCGGCCGCCGTGGCTACGGCTGTCGCCTGGTCGAGGTCGCTGTGCGCGGCGTGCAGCTGCGACTCCTTCTTCACGGCTCCCTTGAGGCCGAAGATGGCGGCATGCCGTTGGCTCACCTCGGCGAAGGCCTCGTTGTCGAGCGGCGACGCCAAGACGCCGCCCCCCTCGAGTTGGCCCAGCCGCTCGCGGAGCCTGCCGTGCGGGCCGGCCTCGTTGGCGGCATCGAGCGGATCGAGTCCGGCGGAACCCTGCCAGACCCAGAGGTGCGCCCATTGGGAGCGGATCCGATCCACAAGACCGCGGCCACCGCTGATTTCCGACGCCTGGCAGAGCTGGTGCAGTTTTTCCTCGGCCTCCCGGTCGCGGCAGGTGTCGCCGCCGACTTCGCTGAGCGTGGCGGAAGCGGCCCGGGTGTCGGCGAACTGCTTGGTGATCTTGTACCGCCGGCCGTCGACCTCGAAGGTCAGTTCGACCTGCGGCCGGCCCTCGTGCAGCTTCGACGAGAGCGCCTTCGCCATTTCCTCGGAGACCTTGCTCCGCAGAAACAGGGCGTGGTGAACGGCCTCGATCAGCGTGCTCTTGCCGAATTCATTGCCGCCGGTGATCAGCGTCACGCCCGGAGCGAATTCGATCTTCACCTCCTTGTGGATGCGGTAATTGCTGACGGTGATGGCGATGAGTTTCATGGCGGTGCTCAGCGGCAGAGCGAGTGCAGCAGATTGAGCGCCTTGCGGGCGACCGCGCCCTCCTCGCCGCCGGCGGCGAGGAGCGGCACCAGCTCCGCGGCCACGCGGGAGATGATCGGATCGACCGGGCGATCGGTCAGCGACTCGATCTCCTGCTGCGACGGGGTGAGGTGCACGGCATCCTCGAGCCGCAGGCGGATCAGCCGCGCCCGCCAGGATTCGAGGATCTCGTCGAGCGTTTTCCGAGCCGCCAGCGACACGCTGCCGTGCAGGGCGAGCTTCACGAGGGTTTCGTGCGGGCCGCCGGGCAGAATCGACTGCTCGAGGATGTCGTTCATCCGCTGCGGCCCGTCGTCGTCGTCGAGCGTGACCGCCTGCTCGCGCCATTGCAGACGGCCCGTTCTGACGGCCTCGACGCGGGGAGCAACGCCGCGGCCCGCCGTCGCAAAGATCACATGCCCGGGCTGCTGATCGGCACGCGGAAACCGATCGATCTCGTGCGTTCCGGAAAACCAGGCCTTCGGGCCCGCCTGCACGAAGCCGTGCCAGTCGCCGAGGGCGATGTAGTCGAGGTCCGCGCTGGGCAGTCGGGAGAGATCGATGAAGTTGGCCTGTGACGCATGCTCCTCGTCGTCGGACTCGCCGGTAAAGTTCTGGGTGCTGCCGTGGGCGAGCACGATCCGCGGCTTCGTGCCGAGCCGCGTCGTGTCGAGCGTACGAATCCAGGCCGACGGATCGTCCGCCTCGTGCCGGCGCAGCAGCGGGCACGGCAGCAGAACGGCATCGTCCAGTTCAACGGGCTCGCGGGAGAGCAGCACCCGGAAATTCGGTGCCAGCCGCGCGTGCTCCCGCAGGAAGAAGTCCTGTTCCCAGAGGCTGTCGGGGCCGCCGTGGTCGTGGTTTCCCGGAATGGCGAGCACCGGCACGCCCAACGACTTGATCGCGTCGAATGCGTTGGCCACCGTCGCATTCGTGGGCGTGGGGGAGTCGAAGAAATCGCCCGCGACGATCACGAAGCGGGCCTGGCTCTGCCGAACGACGTCGCCGATCCGACGGATCGCGTCCAGCCGCTCCGTCTGCACGAGGGCCCGCTTCTGTGGGTCTTCGACGCCGGCGAACGGCTTGCCCAGCTGCCAGTCGGCCGTGTGTATGAATGGGATCATGGTGTTCGGCCATCGTCTCCGGCGGGGGTGTTCAGCCGCAGCGTATCTATATAGACGAGGTCGGCCACCGAGCCCTCGGCGGTCCAGAACCGGGCCCGGATCGCGTAGAGCTTGTCACGTTCGACGATGCACGCGAACGGTTCCCGGTACCGCACGCCGGGATTGAGCTGGTAGCGATGGTTGACGAAATCCTCGTTGGCCGCCAGCAGGTTGCGCTTGAGCAGCAGCAGCCGCGGGTTGCCGTCGCCTGAATTCCAGTCGAACCAGGGCAGCCCCGGATCGCCGTCGATGAAGGCGGCCGGGGTGACGGCGGCGGGCGCGCGGGCCAGCGGTTCGAGCTCCATGATCGAGATCTCGAGGCCCAGATCGCGATCCGCCGCACCACCGTCAAACTTCGGCAGGATCGCCACCTTGCCGATGTTCCGCATGAAGACATCCACGTTGAGCAGCACCTGATCGCCTGGCAGCGGATGCACGCTCGGCGACACGGTGACCTCCATCGTGGGGTCGTGGGTTCGCTCGACGGTGAAGTTGGTGTAGGTCCACCAGGCGGCCACGAGGATCGCCAGCCCGCCGAGCACCTTGCCGATGAGGTCGGCCCAGAGGTGGGCCAGTTCAAGCCTGGTTCGCTGTCGGTCGGTCGGCATTCGTTCCTCCTTGAACGCGTCTCTTGGTGCGGCGGGGGCGGTGCCGATCTTACACCGCGCCGCCGGTGAGCGGCATCATCCGCACGTGGAGCGATTCGTAGCCGAGCTGCCGGTCGTAGGCGGGCGTATGTTCGATGCGGTCCTGCTTGGAGAGCAGACTGATGCGTTCCACCCGCCGGCAGAGGCCGGCCAGCAGCGTTCGCAGCACCGTCCGGGCATGCGGGGCACCGAGGCAGAGATGCGCACCGAATCCGAAGGAGACGTGCGGGTTTGGCTTGCGGTCGAGCCGCACTTCGTCCGCGGCGTCGAAGACCTCCTCGTCGAGGTTCGCGGAGGCCCAGCAGAGCGTGGCGCGATCGCCGGCCTGCACCTGCATGCCGTGGACGTTGGTGTCGACGGGGCAGACGCGGCCGATGTGCGTGAGCGGCATGTAGGCGCGGAAAAACTCCTCGCTGGCATGGACGATGCGGTCGGGATCGGCCCGCAAAAACTCGAGCGCCTCGGGGTGTTCCGCCAGGTAGCCCAGCGCGCAGGCCACGCTGTGAATGATCGTGTCGCGGCCGCCGGCAAACATGATGTTGGCGAAGCCCAGCAGTTCCTCGCGGGTGAGCGGCCGGCCGCGAAAGTTCGCCGTCGTGAGCACGCCATAGAAGTCGTCACCGGGGTTCGCTGCGGCCCGGTCGAACTGCTCGTTCAGGTAGTGCTCCAGGGCAGCCCCCTGCTGCACGCCATGTTCACCGTGGAAGACGTGCACGCCCCAGCCGATGAAGCGTTCGGCCTCGGATTCCGGAACGCCGAGCAGAATCGTCAAGGCGCGGGACTGCAGCGGCAGCGCAAACTCGCCCACCGCCTCGAGCGACTCGCGGCCGAGCGCCTCGGTGAGCATGCGGTCGGTCAGGTTCTCGACCTGGGCGATGAACGCCGGCTGCTTCGCCCGCAGAAAAAAAGGCTCCACGAGCTTCCGGTACTCGGTCTGCTCGGGTGGATCGATCTCCAGCGGCAGTTGGCGAACCGTCCGCAGGTGTTCTTCCGAGGGGATCGGCACGCGGCGCGGCGCGTCGGAGCTGAATGTCTTCCAGTCTTTTGCCGCCTTGCGCACGTCCTCGTGCCGCAGGATCATCGGGATCACTTCGTCGTCCGAAGGCAGGCCGACGACCCCGTCGGTGCGGCGTTTCTCGCGAAAGGGATCGGGGATCTCGCCCATCGTAAAAGTTTCCTGTTTTAGTGAACGCTATGCTCGGTCTCGATTGTCCACACGCGGCATCAATCGGTTTCTTCGGCCCGCATCCGGCTGGCCATGCCGTCCACCATCATGCGGGCCTCTTCGTCGAGGTCATGGAGTGCGTCGATATCATCGTCCGAGTTGGCCCGCTGCACGAGGTAGAGCAAATGCTGTGCCTCCTCCTGCCAGTATTTGAGCCAGTCGGGCCGGGATGACACGGGCTGGTGGATGAGCCGCTCCAGCCGATCGATGTGGCTGCCGAGCCTGTCCGCGGGCGGCCCCCGGTCGGCCGCGCCATCGCCTCGTCTCACCGTCATGGGGAAGTTCCTTACCGCTGGTCGGGCCGGGCATTTCCCTGAGAATCTCCGATTCGCTCCATCGAGACAAGCAGCCGGTCGCTCGCGGGGGCGGTGGAAAAGTCGGCGGGGAGCGGTCTGTCGGCCGGCACGAAGCACATCCGGCGGGTGTTGCCCTGGATCTCGTAGATGCCCCGGTACCGCCGGCCCGAGTTGGTGCCGCTGCCGAGGGTGGCCATGTTGAAGCTTTTGGGGTCGGCCGCCTGATTCGGGCTGCTCGTGCCCTCGGCGACGGGAATCGTCTTGAAGAACACCGTCCACGTGCCATCGGCCGCGTAGCTGACGGAGAGCATTGCGGTGAACTGCCTGTCGATCTGCCGGCCGTTGAGTTCGGCGGACACGATCCGCCAACGTCCCGCGGAAACCGCCCGATCATCCGGGAGATCGACGGCCCCGGCGAAGCCGGCTGTCAGAAGCAGTGCCATGGCCCAGCAGAGGCATGGCGTGTATCGGAAAAGGTAACGGGAACGCATGGAAAACCATAGGATGCCGCTGCCGCTGCGGGCCAGTCTGTTTCCTTCCCGCGGGTTTTGGGCCAGAGGATTCCCGCTTCTTTTTCACTCCTGATTGCTGGACGGATCTCAGCATGCAGCCCCGAGTTCGCCGTCGCCCCGCCTCTCGCTGGCTCGTCTACATGCTGCGGTGTCGCGACGGCTCGCTCTACACGGGCATCACCAACGACCTGCCGAAACGGCTGCAGGCCCACGCTGCCGGCAAGGCCTCCCGATACACGCGGAGCCGGCTGCCGGTGACGCTGGCCTACGAGGAGCCCCAGCCCGATAAGTCCCGGGCTTTGAAGCGGGAGATTGCGATCAAGAGGCTCAGCCGGCCGCACAAGGAACGCCTGCTCGGCCCGAAGAAATCGCTCACGCGCGGCAAAAAATGATGTTCGCGCTGACTCCGCGGCCACTGCCCGCTGACAAAAGTGCACTCGGCTGGACAATTTGCCGAAATACTTGGTAATTCTAAGTTCGTGTCCGGTACTCAAACCTGAAAGGGATCATGCAATGGGCAAAGGCAACAACTCGCAGAAGAACGACAAGAAGAACAAGAAGCCGAAGCAGGACAAGACCAAGACCGTCGTCAAGAAGTAATCCACGGGTCGTCGTGCGCGGCTGCCCCAGGCGATGATCGCCCCTTTCATTCAGGAGCCCTGATCGTCACGCCTATGGCTCCGCACGACGACCACGACGACGCAGCTTGGGAAGACGACTCGGACGATGGTCGGCACGATGACTGGGACGACGACTCCGAATCCGGGGATCAAGACCCCGACGACGAGCCGACGGTCCCCTGCCCCTACTGCAGGCGGGAGATCCTCGAGGATTCGCCCCGCTGTCCGTTTTGTGAGCAGCACATCTCCGCGGAAGACAGCCCCGGGCCGGGGAAACCATTCTGGGTGGTCGCGACGGCGCTGATCTGCCTCGCGATCGCCTTGTGGCTGGTGTTCGGGGCGTTCTGAACGGGGCGTCTTTGAATGGAACGAACGCCTTAGGCTTCGTCCTCGGGGGAATCCGCGTCCGCGAACTCCTCGTCGTCGTCCCACGGCCAGAAGAACATCTGGATCTGCTTGAGCACCACGACATCTTCCTCTTCGTTGATGTCGATCTGAAAAAGCAGCCCGTCGAAGGTCTCGAGATCTTTCGGGTGCACCGGGGTGATGATCACCGAATGGTCGTCGCCCTTCTCCGCGGTGACGAACGAGTAGCGGGCGATGTCGCCGTTGATGTCGATTTCCTCGATATTTTCGAAGAACTCCGCGTCGCCCTGAATGTCAAACTGCGGCATCGTTGCGGCTTCCTTTCGTCAATTGATGGCTCGATCCCGGCGGACAGAGCGGAAGCATACCCGCGGCCCGGCAGCCCTGGAAATCGGCCGTCACGAACCGCTGTAAGCGGCGCTGGTGGGCGTTCGGATCAGGTCGTCGTCGAGCGACCGGTGGGCCGCGATCCGGCGGTTCTTCAGGGCCTCGTGGTAGCCGCGGACGGCCGGTTCGGCCGCCAAATCACCATCGGCAACGGCCCGCAGAAATCGCACAAACTCGAGTTGATCCTCGGCGGCGTTGATCTTCCGTCCGAAGAGCGCGACCCGGGCGCCATGTTTCTTCGCGTCGGCAACGAGCGCGAAGGCATCGTGGGTCGTGCCCGCCGCGCCGCCGAGAATGCCGACGACGAGCGACCGGTCGTAGGCGGCCAGTTGCTCCGTGATCTCCGGCCCCAGGTACGGAATCTTGAGGAAGATCGGTCGCCCCGCCCTGGGCACGCCGGCCAGCGCCCGCACGACATGGTCGGCGAGGAATCGGGCGATGTCCCGCGGCTTGTCTCCGGCTGCCTTGCCCGCAACACGGCCGAGCGCGTTTGGGAAAAACACCTCGAGGAAATGCCGGAAGCCCCGCTGCTCCGCGTCGAGGCGAAACTCACGGTAAGCCGTGAGCATGGCACGGTCGAGCGTGGCGTCGTCGTTCAGCGTGAGCGAGAAAAGGCCGAGGTCGGCACCGCGGCCGCGGTCGGCCGCAGAGCACTCCGCGCGGCCGCACTGGGCCTGTGGAATCGTCGTCGTCGAGAACGGCAGGGCGGGCTCACGACCATAGTTGCCCGAGCCGGCAGCCAGCCAGATGTCGGTCGTGTCGTTCATCCGCACGGCGGGCGTCACGGCCGAAGCCGCAAAGATTCCCTCGTCGATCGTGAGCCGCTCGCTCGTGCTGCCGCTCATCAGCATGATGTCGACGAGCCCCTGCTTCACGATCTCGCGAATCTGGTCGTGGTATTCGTTCAGTGAGCGATAGGGGCCGCGGGCCGGATCGCCGCCCGGTGTGACGCCCGTCGCGGCCAGCCCGAAGGCCATGTCGGCATCCTTGGCGTCGGCGAGGATGAAGTCGCGGGAGTGAGGATCAGCCACGATCCGCGCGAGTTTCGCGTCGAGGGATTTCTGAGGGCCTGCGGGGTGAGTAATTGCTGTCATATGGAAGAAAATCTCCGGGCGACACACCGTACCGTGGTTTGTCGGTGGCGGGTCGCCTCCTCAAAGAAAACGTAAAACGTTCCCGCCATGTCGTAAGGGGGCGCCGGGGGAGATGGTAACCTAAGGCCACGATGGCTACAGCCGATCTCGACACGCTCCGCACGCGGCTTTCCGGCGACCTGCTGCTCGACCCGCTTGCCCGCACGATCTATGCGACCGATGCGTCGGAATATCAGGAGCGGCCGCTCGGTGTCGCCCTGCCGAAAACCGAGGCGGATGTCGGCGAACTGGTCCGATTCGCGGCGGCCACGGGCACCGGCCTGATTCCCCGCGGCGCCGGCACCTCGCTCGCCGGCCAGGTCGTCGGCGGCGGGATCGTCGTCGATCTGGGACGGCATCTCAATCGCATCATCGCGCTCGACGTCGCGGCCCGGCGGGTCCGCGTGCAGCCGGGGGTGGTGCGAAACGAGCTCAACCGCTTCCTCGCGCCGCATGGCCTGTTCTTCGGGCCGGAGACCTCGACGGCCGGCTGGGCGATGATCGGCGGCATGGTGGGCAACAACTCCTGCGGCTCAAACTCCATCGCCTACGGCACCACCCGCGACCATCTCGTCTCCGCCCGGGGATTCCTCGCCGACGGCACGGAGGCCGAGTTTGGTCCGCTCGATCCCGCGGGATTTGCGGCCGCATGCAATGGCCCCGATTCGCTCGAGACGCGCGTCTATCGCGACATCCGCGACCTGCTGACACCGGATCACAATCGGCGGCTCATCCGCGACTCCTTCCCGCGGCCCGAGGTCACCCGCCGCAACACGGGCTATGCGCTCGACGCGCTCATGGACGCCTCCTGCTTCGACGCGGCGAGCCAGCGGCCCTTCAATTTCTGCCGGCTGCTGGCGGGCTCGGAGGGAACGCTCTTTCTGGGCGTGGAGTTCGAACTCAGCCTGATCCCGCTGCCCCCGCCGGGTGGCCTGCTCTGCGTGCACTGCGAGTCGGTCGACGAGGCGTTGCGGGCCACCGTCGTCGTGATGCGGGATCTGGCCGCGACCGGCATCCGGCCGACGGGATGCGAGTTGATCGACAAGAAGATCCTCGACTGCACGAAGGACAACCACGAGCAGGCCCGCAACCGGGCGTTCGTGGTGGGCGATCCCGGAGCGGTGCTTGTCGTCGAACTGCGTGACGCCGACCCCGTCCGGCTGGCGGCGGATCTCGACAGGGTCGAGGCGGCGCTGCGATCGGGCGGGCTGGGCTATGCCCATCCGCGACTCTTTGGGGCCGAGTGTGATGGCGTGTGGGAATTGCGCCGGGCCGGCCAGGGGCTGGTCAACAATCTGCCGGGCGACGCCAAGCCCCGCGAGATCGTCGAAGACACGGCCGTGGCGGTCGAGGATCTACCGGCCTACATCGCGGAGTTCGACCGGCTGCTCGCCGAGAAGTATGGCATCGACTGCGTGCACTACGCCCATGCCGGCGCGGGGGAGCTTCACCTGCGGCCGCTGTTCAACCTCCATTCGGCCGCAGGGCTCAAGATGTTTCGCGACGTGGCCACCGACGTGGCCCGGCTCGTAAAAAAATACCGTGGCTCGCTCAGCGGTGAGCATGGCGACGGCCGTCTCCGCGGCGAGTTTATCCGCACGATGGTGGGCGATGAATGCTACGGCCTCCTGGAGCGGGTGAAGAAAACCTTCGACCCGCTGGGAATTTTCAATCCGGGCAAGGTCATCGCCGCCCCGCCGATGGACACGAGCCTGCGGATCGAGCCAGAGACGGTCGAGCGGCAGCCGGAGACGGTGTTTCGCTTCGCCGATACCGGCGGCATGCTGCGGGCCGCCGAGAAGTGCACCGGCGTGGGCCAGTGCCGCAAGACGCACCTCATCGGCGGCACTATGTGCCCGAGCTACATGGCGACCCGCGACGAGCAGCACACGACTCGGGCCCGGGCCAACGTTCTCCGGCAGGCGCTCGCCGATCCGTCGGGGGCCGATCCCTGGAGCCGTCCGGAATTGGCGGAGGTCATGGATCTCTGCCTGTCGTGCAAGGCCTGCAAGAGCGAGTGTCCGTCGAACGTCGACATGGCCCGGCTGAAGGCCGAGTGGGAACAGCAGCGGCAGGATCGGGAGGGCGTGCCACTGCGGTCGCGGCTGGTTGCCGGCTCGGCCCGGTCGCTGCGGTGGGCGGGGGTCGCGCCCTGGCTCTACAACGTCGCCGTGACGGCACCGGTGATTTCACAGCTCGTGAAGCGCGGCATGGGTTTTTCCACGCGGCGGTCGCTGCCCACGCTACCCGGCACCACGCTGGCGTCGTGGTATCGGCGTCATCGCCAGGCGGGGCCGCGGCCCCCTGCCCCGAACGGCCGCGTCCATCTCTTCTGCGACGAGTTCACCGACACGCTCGACGCCCCGATCGGTATTCAGGCGGTCGAGTTGCTCGAGGCCCTCGGCTACGAGGTCGTGATCCCTGCGCATGTTGACAGTGGCCGGGCGCAGTTCTCGAAGGGGCTGGTGCGGGAGGCGCGGAATCTGGCCACGCGGAATGTCGAACTGCTCGCCCCGGTGATCACCGACGAGGCGCCGCTGGTCGGCATCGAGCCGTCGGCGATTCTGGGATTCCGTGACGAGTATCCCGACCTCGTGCCTGAGCGGCTCGCCGGGGCCGCCGCCACGCTCGCCAAAAGCACCCTGCTGATCGACGAGTTTCTGGCCCGTGAGGCGGACCGCGGCCGCATCCGGCCTGCGCAGTTCACGACCGAGCAGCGGCGGATCGTGCTGCACGGCCACTGCCATCAGAAGGCGCTCTCATCGCTCGCCCCGACGGCGGCGATTCTCGGCCTGCCGGCCAACTACACGGTCGACGTGATCCCCAGCGGCTGCTGTGGGATGGCCGGATCGTTCGGCTACGAGGCGGAGCATTTCGACCTCTCGATGCAGATTGGCGAGCTGGTGCTGTTTCCCGCCGTGCGCAGCGCCCCGGCGGAAACACTCATCGCCGCCGGCGGCACGAGTTGCCGGCACCAGATCAAGGATGGCACAGGCCGGCACGCCCTCCATCCGGTCGAGATTCTCCGACACGCCCTCGTTTGACCGCCGGACTGCTCCGGACCGGCGTGAAAACTCCAATGCTCCGCGAGCCTCCGCCGATCCCGGCTCCTCTGGCCAGCACGGCGGCTCGAAAAACCGTAAAACGTTTACGGAAAGCCGTAACGGCCGTGGGGTATCGTTCGCACGCGTAACTGCTGCTGCGAATGGAACACACTCCCCGAACACGAGGCATTGTTTCGATGGGCGACACGACGTATCGGTTCTCGATTGGTCCCTGGAACATCGGCCGCGGTGCCGATCCGTTTGGTCCGGCGGTGCGGCCCCAGGTGTCGTTCGACGATGTGCTCGATGCCGCCATCGCGCTGGGCTTCGAAGGAATTCAGTTTCACGACGACGACGCCGTGCCCGATCTGGAAACCCTGCCGCCGGCGCGGATCATGGCTGAAGCCGAGGCGATGAAGCGCAAACTCGCCGACAGGGGGCTCGTGCCCGAGTTCGTCGCCCCGCGGCTCTGGGAACACGCCAATGGCATCGACGGTGGCTACACGAGCAACGATCCCGCCGCCCGCACCTGGGCGCTGGAGCGGTCGAAGCGTGCCGTCGACGTGGCGCTCGCCCTCGGCTGCGAACTGATCGTGATGTGGCCCGCCCGCGAGGGCACGGCCGTCCGCGAGAGCAAGAACCCGATCATGGCGTCGGCCCAGATGCTCGACGCCATCAATGTGATTCTCGCGGCGAGCCCGCAGGTGCGGATCGCGATTGAGCCCAAGCCCAACGAGCCCGTCGACCACGCCTTCATTCCCACGATCGGCCACGCCCTGGCCCTCGGCAGCCGCTCGGCTGATCCGGCCCGTGTAGGCGTGCTCATCGAGAGCGCCCATGCGATTCTCGCCGGCCTCGATCCCTCCGACGAAATGGGCTTTGCGCTGGCCGCCGGCAAGCTCTGGAGCGTGCACCTGAATGACCAGAACGGCCTCAAGTTTGACCAAGACAAGGTCTTCGGCGCCGCCAACCTGCGGGGCGCGTTCAACCAGGTGCGGGTGCTCGAGCAGGCAAACTACGCAGCATCGGGCGCGTTCGTGGGATTCGACGTGAAGGCCCAGCGGACGCAGAAGCCGGAGGCCGCCACGGCTCATCTCGCCACGAGCAAGGCCGTGTTTCTCAAGCTCGTCGAGAAGGCCCGCACCTTCCCAGAGAAGATTGCCGCGCAGTGCATCGCCAACCGCGACTACGAGGCGCTGGAGCGGACGGTTTTGGAGCACCTGCTCGGGCGCTGAGGGACTGGCCATGACGGGCAAGGAGGCGGAAAACGGCGCGGCAGCGCGGCTGGTGGCCGTCATCCTCGATGCTGCCCGCCCCTACGACCGTCTGATCATCGGCGGCGTCGCGCAGTATGTGAACGAGCATGCCGCATGGAGCCTGTACGTCGAGGAGGATCCGCTGCAGAAGCTGCCCGATCTGCGGCATTGGCACGGTCAGGGAATCATCGCCAACTTCGATGACCGCCGCGTTGCCTCCGCCATCCGCGGCCTGACGATCCCGATTGTGGCCGTCGGCGGCGGCTACGGCTGGTACGAACCCGCCTCCGGCATTCCTTACATCTATACCGACAATGCCGCGATCGGCCGGCTCGGCGCCGAGCATCTGTTGGGGTGCGGCTTCGAAGCGCTCGCCTTTTACGGTTATCCACGGACGACGACGAGCGGCTGGTCGGAGGAGCGGGCCGCGGCGTTTGCGGCGGCGTGCGCCGCGGTGGGCCGGCCGTGTCATGTGTTCACGGGCCGCCATGCCACCGCCCGCCGCTGGGAAGACCTCCAGCGGGAACTGAAGTCCTGGATCGACAAACTCCCGAAGCCGGTGGGGCTGATGGCCTGTAATGACGTCCGCGCCCGGCACGTGCTCGAGGCCTGCCGGGCGCTGGGTCTGCGCGTGCCGCATGATGTCGCCGTGCTCGGCGTCGACAACGACGAGATGATCTGCGATCTCACTGCTCCTCCGCTCTCGAGCGTTGACCAATCGGCACGGCGGATCGGCTATGAGGCGGCCGCGGCGCTCGACAGGCTCATGCAGGCAGGGGCCGTGGCGAAGCGGACCGCGCCACAGGCGCCCCTGCAGCCGCTTGTGATCCCGCCGATCGGCGTGATTGCCCGCACATCGACCGACACGATGGCCACGACGGAC
This sequence comes from Planctomycetia bacterium, assembly GCA_026401035.1. GTDB lineage: Bacteria > Planctomycetota > Planctomycetia > Pirellulales > UBA1268 > RGVT01. The sequence goes on from JAPLNR010000067.1 coordinate 44,184, forward strand.
GAGGCTGTCTTGAAGACGCTTCAGACCCTGCGGTCCGCCCCCTGGAAGAAGCCCGACATCGCCGGCATCGCCGACGCCGTCTGCGTTTCCCGGTCGACACTCGAAAATCGCTTCCGTTCTGCGATCGGCCGATCGATCCACGACGAGTTTGTCCGCCTGCGGCTGGCGGGCGTCCGGCGGCTGATCGCCGACACGGATCTCCCGCTCAAGTCGATCGCCGCCCGGGCCGGCTTCCCGTCGGTGCAATACATGACCACGTTTCTGCACCGGCATACCGGCCTCACACCGGCGCGGCTGCGGGCCGTGGAACGCGCCCATAAACTCCCCTCCACCTGAAAACACTATGCACGAATCAACCGACCATTCGCGGGAAAACGACTGCATCGTCTGCGGCACGTGTGTCGCCGACATCCTCGTGCGGCCCGTGCCGCTCTCCACACCCGTCGGCGGCGGCCGGCTGTTCCACGTCGATCCGATCGAAGCCACGACGGGGGGCATCGTCTGCAACACCGGTGTGGCGTTGCGGCGGCTCGGGATGCGGGTTGCCGCCTCCAGCCTGGTGGGCGGTGACCTGTGGGGTGGGCTCGTGCGGTCACGGCTCGACGCGGAGGGCATCTGCACGCAGGCGCTCGACGTGCACCCGACGCTCGCCACGAGCACCACGGCCGCGCTCATCGATCCGGGCGGCGAGCGGAGCTTTGCCCATCATGTCGGCGCCCCGCGGGCGATCGACCTTGAATTCATCCGCCGGCAGGCGAAGCACTTCGCCAGAAGCAGGATCGCCGTCGTCGGCTATTTCGGATTGCTGCCCGGCCTCGAGCCGGTGTTCGCCGCCGCGCTCGGCGCGATCAAGGCCGGCGGCTGCCGGGTGGCCGTCGAGACCGGCGGCAGCGGCGGCACGCTCGAGCAGTTGGCAGCCGCGCTGCCGCTCATCGACATGTTCGTGCCCAGTCTCGACGAGGCGGTCCATCAGACCGGGCTGGCCGATCCCCGCGAGATCATCGGCTGCTACCGTGGCCACGGCGCGCAGGGTCTGCTGGGCGTCAAAATGGGCACCCGCGGGGCGGTGCTCAGTCCGAGCCCCGGCGAATTTCTCGACATCCCCTGCATCGCGGCCCCCGGCCCGGTGGCCGACACCACCGGCGCCGGCGACTCCTTCCTCGCCGGCCTGCTCACGGGCATCCTCCGCGGCCTGACGATTCGCGATGCGGGGCTGCTCGGCGCCGCCACCGCTGCCTGCTGCGTGACCGGTGTCGGCGCCACCGCCGGCCTGCGATCCTACGACGAAACGTCCCGGCTGATCACCTGACCTCACCGCGTTACAGTGCGGCCCGGCCCTCCGAAAAGTAGGACAGGCTTCAGCCTGTCATGGCCTGGCACGTCTAGACACGCCAGCACACGCCAAGCCCAACACGTTGAGTCTGACCGCTCAGGCAGTGCTCTCGGCCAGAGCCCGCAGCACGTCCAGCGAGGAAAGACGCAACCCGTTACCGAGGAAGCCGGCCGATCAGGTCAACGAGTCTCGTGGCCCGCCCTGCCGGCGAGCAGTGTCCGGAGCCGTTCGGCGAGCTTCCGTCGGTCGGCGAGTTGGCTCTCGGTGGCCGGCTGCCGCGATGCGCCCATCCTGAACCCACGGAGTTCGACGCCGAGCCGGAATCCCTCGGGAAAGTCTGCCCCCTGGATCAGCGGATCGAAGATCTCCGTCAGCGTCCGCTGCAGCGTGAAGGCCTCATCCATCTGTCCGGCCGCCACGGCGTCGTAAATGCTGCGGGTGAGTTCCGGCACGACTCCGCTGGTGGCATGCGTGCCGCCATCGCAGCCGGCCAGCAGCATCGGCACGAGGGCGGCATCCCAGCCGGTGAGGAACGAGAAGTCGGGGCGGATCGGGCGGACCGCCGCGATCAGCCGGCCCATGTGGGAAATGTCGCCGCTGGAATCCTTGATTCCGACGATCCGCGGAAATTCGGCGGCGAGTCGCTGCACCGTCGGCACGTCGATCGGCGAGGCGAGCATCGGGATGTTGTAGAGCGTGACGTCGATCGGGCTATGACGGCCGATCTCGCGGAAGTAGGCATACACACTCTCTGGCGAGAGCTTGTAGTAGAAGGGGGATACGACGGCCACCGCCCGGGCCCCGGCCTCGAGGCAGTGCTCGCAGGCGCGGATCGTCTCGCGCACGTTGCCCTCGGCGGCCCCCGCCACGACGGGCACGCGGCCCCTGGCAGCGGCACAGACGATCTGCACGATCCGGCGCCGCTCCTCGACCGAGAAACGGGTGAATTCGCCCGTCGAGCCATTGGGATAGAGGCCGTGCACGCCGTGCACGATGAGCCAGTCAACGTAGCGGGCGAGTTCTTCCTCGTTGATTTCGCCGCGGGCATCGAGCGGCACCATGTGCGGGGTGAGGATGCCGGAGATCGCGGCGGCGGATCGCATGGGAGAGGCTCTCGCGGAATAGTGTTGTCAGAGAGGCCGCAGTGTAGCCCGACTCTGCAAACCGCAGGAACATCCCCGTACTCTTGCCGGTTCGAGTCGCCCGCGGTCAATCGCTCCGGCACCGCAGCCGCTTCCTGTTCCGCAACCGCCAGCCGGCGGTGAGGAGGGCTCTCAACGCGGCCGCCGGCCGGCGCGGGCTGCAAGCCAGGCCCACGGCGGGTAGACTTCGGCCTTTCAGTGGAGAAAAAACCGGATGAATTACACCGGATTCGGCTTGGCGGTATCGGCATCCCTGCTCTGGGGCCTGACCTACTGCCTGGACGAACGAGTGCTCTCGAGCCTTTCCGTCTACAAACTCTATTTTCTGCACTGCGTTTGCGGGGCGCTGATAGCGGGGACGGTTCTCGTCGTTCAAGGGAATTCCGCCGCGTCCCTGTTCAGCATCGATACCACCACGTCGAGCCTGCCGTTGGTGGGCCTGACGCTCCTGACGGCTACGGCGGCGGCACTCTCCATCCTTGGATCGATACAGCTTTTGGGGGCTGACAAGGCGGCCGTGCTGGAAATTTCCTACCCGTTGTTCGTCGCCCTGTTTTCGGTGCTCCTGTTCAAGGGGCAGTTGCAAACTCCCGTGGTCATCGGCGGTATTTTCATCTTTATCGGGTCGGCCATCATCGTGCTCGCGAAATGACGGGCCAAACCGCGAGGCCGCAGAACCCCCATCCCGTAGGATTTAGTCCCGCGGGGCGTCTGTATTTCCATCAACAGTCGGCTCAACGAGCATGAGTATGCCCAAGAAACGCCCCAAACGCCGCCGCAGAAGGCCAGCCGCCCAGCCGGACGCCACCTATATCTGCGACTCCTGCGGCGAGGAGATCGTGGTGCCGGTGGACATTTCAGGGGGCTCGCACCAAGACTACGTCGAAGACTGCCCGGTCTGCTGCCACCCGATGACCCTCCACGTGCGGATCGATCCGAATGGCCAGGCCCACGTCGAGGGTGAACACGAATAAGCCGCGTCGCCCAGGCTACGGACGCCCTGCAGCGATTCAAGCAACGAGGCACGATTCCAACTGCGCAAACGTGGAAATAGCGCCCGCAGCCGCAAAGCGCCGACCCCGTCCGCGGTTTCCAACACCCCCTTCGCGGGGTATGCTTTGCTCTGGTTGTTCCACGAGGAGCCCGTCGATGAACCAGTTTGTGCCCGCGATCCGCGCCCTGAGCCTGCACGTTGCCCTCGTTGTCCTGGCCTGCCCCGTGCTGGCGACCGAGCCCACGCCGCCCCGCTCCGGCCTTTCCCAGCCGCGCACGGGCACGACCAATAAATTCGGCTCCGGAACCATCACCAATCGGTCAGATGGGTCGAGCAGCCAGACCAGGCCCTTTGGCTCCGGATCGCTCACCACCGAACGCACCCGCGACGGCAGGACGATCACGGGCCAAACGCAGAAGTTCGGTTCCGGCACGATCACCCGGTGGTCAGACGGCACCACGACGGAATCCCGGCCATTCGGTTCGGGCACCCTCATGACCGAACGGGGTCGCGATGGCAGAAGCGTGACCGGCCAGACCCAGAAGTTTGGCTCGGGCACGATCACGAACCGGTCGGACGGCTCGCGTTCCCAGTCCCAGCCATTCGGCAATGGAACCCTGCAGCGGGATCAGCCGGGGCGGAGTCGGTAGGAGCGCCCTCGGAGAACCGCCGCAAGGGCATCGAGCCATGGCCAGCGGTCGGCGTCGGCGAGCGGCGTGTCCATCCGCATCTTCTCGACGAGCCGCGCCCTTCGACAGGCAGACCGCGATGAGCACGGCGTTCAGTCGTGCTATGCTCGCAAAAAACCCAACGCTGCATGTGGACCTAGACCCGGACGCCGAAGGCCACGTTTAAGGCGAGCGCGAATGAACCTGCCCATGAAGCCCAGCGCAACCAATAGTCCGGCACGCTTTCAATTACCATCGGTCGCATTTTTTGGCCGCACGATGTCGGAATACCTGCAGATGCTCGCCCTTGAGCAGGGCCAGCTGCGCGGGCTTGCGATTCTCGACGTCGCGAGCGGGCCGGGGAGTTTCGTGGCGGAAGCGCTGGCAGTGGGGCTCGACGTGACCGGCTGTGATCCCCTGTACGACGGCGATCCGGAGCAGATCACCGCACAGGGCAAGGCCGACATCGATGCCTGCCGAGAGCAGATTCGGAGGAACCCGGAGGTGTTATTGTACGCCGATATCGAGGCGTTCTATCGTGACAAATACACCGCCCTCGAACGCTTTGCGGCTGACTTCACGACGAGGCGCAACGAGGGACGCTACGTGGCCGGGGCTTTGCCGTCGCTCCCATTCGCCAACACCTCATTCGATCTGGTGCTGACGGCCAACCTCCTGATGGTCTACGCCCCGCTGGAAGACGGCGGCATGAGTCAGGGCACGGACTTCGGGCTGGCGTTTCACCTCAGAGCCGTCGAGGATCTGGCCCGGGTAACGAAATCCGAACTGCGTATTTCCGGCATGCACACGTGGAAGCACCCACCGGAAAGACATCCCTACTGCCACCCCATGATGAATCGACTGGAGGAACTTGGCATGCGGGCGGAGCTCGTGCAGAGCCACTATGACGATGGCTGCAGTATCACGAACCCAGCCTGCAACCAGGTGCTCGTGGCCCGGCGATGAGGAAATGGCGACGGTACAGGAAAACCGACGTCATACCGCCCCATGCTTCTTGAACCAGTCGAAAAGCTTCTTTCAGCCGTCCTCTGCCTGCTCTTCTCTGCAGCTTGGCCTGGAGTCGGCATAGAACCCGTGGGGCGTGTCTGGATAGAGGATGATTTCAGCGGGCTAGCCTGCCGCCATCACAATGAAGGCTGCGTTGACCCATGCTGATTCCACTCGACACGAAGACCAATCACCGATGTCACAGCAGTTCGTACATAGCTCCCCAGCCGGCATCCCTCACGGCCCGCTCAACTTCCTCACGGAACTTTATCTTGATCGCCGTGGGCTTCCGGGATGTCCCAGCCGCGGAGTTTCGCATGCAGAACAGCGACGTGGCCCATGAAGTGGTCCATTCTGAAGGGACCGGCAGCGAGCATCATGTGCCGCTGGGCTAGCTCTGCGTCACCCACAGCCTCGGCATGGAGCCCGAGATACAGGTGGGCAAAACACAACTGGTTACGGCGGTCGGCTTCTTCGCCGGCTTTAGCTGCGGCTACGACGGCAGCTGCATCACCACGGCCTGCATAGAGATCAAGAATCTCACGCATCGGCACCCGTCGGTCTTCCCCCACGGGGAGCATCTTCTCGCGGGCGGCAGCGGCGCCTTGATCGCGGGCGACGCAGGCAAAGTGCCACGTGACGTTTTCCACATCGTTTGGATTGGCCGCCCGGTGGAGTTCGAACTGCTTGCGGCCGTCATCGAAGCGGCCGGCGTAGTAGAGGGCCAAGCCGCGTTGCCAGAGTTCGGGCTCCGCCGCCGGGACGTTCGCCACCAGCGCGTCGAATACCTTGGCGGACTCCACTGGCCGGCCGTCGAAGAAGAGCTGGATTCCGTTGTCGAAGAGTTCCTGCGAACGAATTGGATCGGCGGCGAGAATCGGGGCTGTCATGTTGAGCAGCAGGCCAAGCCAGAGCCCGGCCCAAAATGCCCATCGTGACCGCAATATGCCGGTCGAGTGATGATTCATGTTGAAATACTACACGCCACGAGGCTCATGGGCTACGCGGCCAATCGGGGTACCAATGCCCCGGAAGGCTCACAGGGAGATATTTTCCACGTCGATCGAACCCTTGAGAAACCAGCAGTACCACGCGTTACTCTGCCAGCCGCAAACTCTCGGCCAGCACTCGCACAACCGGCGTCCTCGAAGTGTGCCAGCATGCCGGGATGTAGTTTTCAAGCTCGGTGAACACGGCTGCCATGCTCCTGGGGGCTAGGCCGAGTGCACCGCTTGTATTCGCCGCTTCCAGATCGCCAAGCAACTCCCGGGCTCGCTGTGTATGCCGGGCTACGCCTGTGGGTCTGCCCTCGCGAATCTTTACGGCGGCAGCAGCTAGGTGAATGAGCCCTTGGACGGAATGCGCTTCTAGAGTCGTCCGGCCGAGGGCGTTCCAGAAGCTCTCCCAGGCTTCATGGGCCTCCCAGTAGAAACCCTCGTTGAAGAGGTCCAGGGCGTAAAGCCACCGGGAATTATCGGTGAGGCTGGCGGTAAGGGCTCGGCGCCGGGAAGGAGGGTCAGCCGGTAGGCCAGTGAGCGTGGTAGAAGAGATCGGCGGTTCGTGGGCTGAATCCCGGGCGGCGTAGAGATGGCCAGCGGGGTCGTTCACGGGATGCGGTAGGCCATGGCCGGGAACGTAGCTGTAGGGCGGGAGTTCGATGGCCGGGGCGTAGCGGGATTCCGGCATCTCAATCCTACTCCCTGACGAGCTCCATAAAATCCTGACCGAACACCAGCACCCTTTTGCCGACCTGATCGCGACTCCGATGTCAGCCGTGCTGTCCGCCGCGATCGCGGTCGAGTTCCAGCAGATCGTTCATCAGTGATTCGGGCGCGCGAAACGACGTGGCTCGCAAAGCAGCGAACGCATCTGGCAGCGATATCAAGTTCCGTTTTGCAGCCATCGCAAGAATCACCACGGTGCCGGTCGTTCGGATGCCGCGTCGCTTGGCGACACTCGTACCAGCACGCTCATCAATCACGAGAGTGGCCACTCGCGTTTTCGGCCCTGATCTGCACGAGATAGTGCAGCGGAGAGCTGTCCGCGATGCCGTTCATTGCCCGATCAGTCTGCGAAGTGTGGCAATCTGCTCGCCCAACTCTTCCGCGGTGATGAGATCCTCAGTCACGTGATGTCGCTTGAGAAGACCATCAGTCTCGAATCGCGTCATGCCCAGCGAAAGGCCAAGCTGGTGATGAGAGATCATCCCTTGGCGGTAGAGCTCCACAAGCGCAGCTTCCTTCGCCAAGACATCGAGGTTTGTCACATCCCGCCGGAGTTGCTGCTCGACGGCGGCCGGAAGGTCGAATGTGATCGACATGGTGAACCTCCACATTTTCGAGATTTTTTCAGTGTAGTCGCAGCCAGCGTCGCTGCCCACACGGGCTGCTATTCGCCGGATCGCCCCCGGTCGCCGAGGTTCACCGCCCGAAGCACCGCCTCTTCGAAGTTGCGGCCACCGTCCACGGCCTCGAGCTGCACTGGCAGAGGCCGGACGTGAACTCGGGCAACTGGTATGCCGGAGACGTGGCGGGGGTGAGGATGGAGGGCTGGCTCTGCGAGGCTCTGTTCAAGTACTTTCCGGATGCCCCACCGAAAATCTTCGTTCGCTGCGATCCGCTCCCGGCCGGCGTGAATCCGGTCAGGGACAATCGTCCCGGCGAGGGAATACGATTCGTTGGGCCGGACGATTACAGCAGGTAGCGGCAGACGCATCGTGGCACGGGCGTGCATTCACAGCATGCGAACCGCCGCGACATCCGGCATCCGTTGGAGTTAAAATCCGAATCATGAAACGCTATCACGACGAAAAGCCCCTGATCGCGGGCCGAGCAAAACTGCATCGTCGTCTCACGGCATGGATGGGCATGCCCCAGGGTCGATTTGCGACGGTCGGTCGCTACCGGAAGTCCTTGCGGTGCTATGGGTGTGGGCGATCGCGATGCCAGCTTTGCCATCCGGAGAAATTCCCGAAGCGTGTCCCAACGCTGCGGGAAAAGATGGTTAACCAGGATCTCCGCGACTGCCAGCAGAGCAACGACGCCGCCTGAGCGGAGCTGCGATGGCGCTTGTCGGCGGCCGTTTCACCCGCGGCGGCGCCAGTAGCCAGGACGTCGGCGCGCGTGGGCGACGGCCACCACGAGGATCCGCTCAGGCGACTGCTCTCGAAACACGAGCACATACGGAAATCCCCGCACGCGGGCCCACCGATAGGGGCCGATCAGATGAGCGAGGGATTCGGGCGACTGCTCGATTCGGGCGATCGCATCGCCGACCGCCGCTGTAAAACGCTTGCCCACGCCTGCGGATCTCGATGTGTACCAATCTCTCGCGAGCCGGTACTCACGGGCGGCAAGCCGGTGGAAAATAGCCGTCCCTGCCATCAGCGCTCGGCTTTGAGTTCAACCCACGTCACTGTCCCTGCGGAGTCGGCGTATCGGCGGTCGAGCTCCTCGAGCAGGGTGGCGTCGTCGGGCGGAAGGCCGATGGCCTGATCTGGTGTGGTTTCGAGGAGCCGCCCGATGAGGGCGACCCGTTCGTCTGCTGAAAGCTGCATTGCGGCATCGAAAAGTCGCTCAGCGCCTGGGCTCATCGCGGAAGTCCTCCGAGAATATCGAACAGCTGGCAGAGTATACGGGCGTACATTCTTCTGTCAAGGCTTTGCGTCAGGTTCACCTGCGCATCCGTCGATTCGCGTCGACGGCCGAAATCGCTGGCGACACTTCGGGTTTCGTTCCAACGGAATGTTACGAGGAGGCCGTGCATTACATCAAGGAAGCAACGATGACCGACATTCCGAGATTCGACATTCCCTCGACGCCCACCCGCATCGAAATGTTTCGAGCGTTTCGCGGGTACTTGGAGAAGACAACGGGCAAGAAACTGGCCACGGCGTGGTACGCGGACAGTCCGGAAGAGAAGCCGGGCCTGTACGAGGATCAGCCGGAAGTCTTGGCGGCTCTGAAAAAGAAGGGGGAAGAAAATGCCACCTGACACGTTGACAATCTATCCCTACAGGCTTCGTGAAACGTGGGTGTTCGACGATCCTCACACGCGACTCAAGGAGGAAGCGTTCGTGAGCGGTGCATCGGAGATGATCAGCCGCCTCGTCTCGACGAAGCGAATCCCGCGAGCCGAGAAGGGTTTCGCGATGACGTTCTCCGACAAGCCCTTCGAAGGCCACGACGCTGTGCTCTCGCTCCTCCGACCGGACGAGTACGAAGGCAACTGGTATCACGGCTACGTCACCGGCCTCCGAATGGAGTGCTGGCTGTGCCCGGCCCTGCTCTGCTACTTCCCGTCCGCGCCGGAGAATATTTACGTCCGCGCGGACCCACTGCCGTCTGGCGTGAACCCGATCTGGGAGCCGCCGGACGACGCCGAGCCAAGACGGTTTGTGGAGGCACCGAAATAACCACGCCTAGTGACTTGCCGGAGATGCAGGCGAAGCAAAAAGAACTGCAAGACTGGCGAGGGACGCCGGTCATCGGGTCACGGAGCAGATTGCCGACCAGTTCGCAGCCGCAGGCGGTCAGTTCATCCGGATCATCGTCGTGCCGTCGTTCGGGCACTTCTTTGAGCCCATCGTGCCATACTCCTGAATGAGTTTGCACTTCATGCACCTGTACTTGTAGCTCTTCGGGGCGGCCATCACGGAGCCGGCAACGAAAAAACTTGCTGCTGCAGAGATCGCACCGAGAAGTGCCTGCCGTCGCTGAATCAGGTCGTGCATTTGCCACCTCGATATTCAAAAAGAATCCAAGCTCAGCAACGCAGCCTACACCCCCTCCCAAAGGGTAGGCAAGGACTCTCTGGGGGATTATGGTGTCAAAACAAGGGAGGGAGAGAGACGCGTTTGGGGCTTTGTTTCATGGGATTGCAAGACGACGCCCCAAGGGTGTTCATCGGGCCTGCTTCAATATCCGTCCCCACAAACTGGCTCTGGGTTCGAGGCGATGAGCGACAACTGGCACTTCACTCGAAACAAAGAACGGCAGGGCCCGGTGTCCTTTGCCAGGCTCAAGGGAAATGGCCCGTGAAGGCTGGCTGAACCGTGACGACCTTGTCTGGCACTCAGGCCTGAAGGAATGGACGCCGGCTGCACAGGTTCAAGGACTGTTTGGCACCTCGGTCAGCCAGATGTTTCAACAGGCGATCTCGGGAAATGGCGAGCCCAAGCCGGCGGGAAATGACCCAGCAGCCCGTCCGCCCGAGATGCCGGCGGTGAACACCGCCAGGCGTCGTAGTCCCAGCCGCCGAACGCTGTTGAGGGAGCCCGCAACCATCGGGTAAACTTGGTTGTTGCCGAAAGTATTCGAGAAAGACGGCTATTCGTTTTTCTTCTACAGCAACGAACATACGCCAGTTCAAATACACGTGCGCCGTGGCGAAGCTGAGGCGGTATTCGTTGTTGAGCCAGAAGTTGAACTCCGTGAATCCGTTGGATTCAATGTCCGGGAGTTGTCGCGAGCGGAGGATCTCATTCATGACCACCTCGAACTCATCAAACAAAAGTGGGCCGAGCACCTTGGTTGACCGTGCCTTGAAGGCATGGCATGACCGCGGCCTGATCTTCGTCAGGTTCGCGAGTGGCCATGAGGTGAACTTTCCAACGAAAGGCAATCCGCGTTTGGAGGGGGCGGAAGAGGTTGATCTTGGCCGCATCGAGATCTCGCCGTTTGGCCTGCACTGGCCGACGCTTGACGAGGATCTTTCCTTCGCGGGAATCCTCGAGGGCCGATATGGCCAGCACGGCCGCGTCGCTGACAAGGCGTAACAAAGCCAGCCAATGGTGCCGACGTCGTATCCGGTTCGCAGTGACCTGTCCCCCTTCAACAAGGCCACACGGCAAGCTGGAAAAAGAGGCACGTATGAAACCGACATTGTCAAACAGCGGATGGGGTGGGATTCTTCCGGCGAGGATTCACCATCCGCCCGGATTCATGGGGTTTGCGCTGCAACCCCACTGGGAGCATGGTTTTACATGTGTCTGGAAGCGTGTGTCGAAAACCGGTCAGAGACGGTTTTCGGCGGACATTCCTAGCACGTTTCTAGCACACGGAATTTTTCGCGACGCCGAAAACGGTCGGATGATCCGTATCATCCGCCACGCGCTCCCCTGCCCTGCCAGCGCCGCCCTGGCGGGAGGTGCGGCATGAACCTTCGCGAACCATTGGCCATTCCGGCCGACCGTCCGATCGACGTTCTGATCCACACACGCTACTCGACCGACGAGCAGAGTCAATCGAGCATCGATGGGCAGATCAACTCCTGCCAGCGGTTTCTGACCGCCAACCTTCCCAGGGAATGCCGGCCCGAGCAGGTCAACGTGGAGATCATTCGCGAGCCGGAGATCAGCGGCGAGATCGCCGACCGGCCCGGGATCAATCAGGTCTGGGCCGGCATTAGGGACCACCGCTGGGATGTCATTTTGGCCGAGGAATCGAGCCGGCTCTATCGGCATATGACGTTTGCATCGCAGTTTTTCGACACCGCGGTCGATGCCGGCATCCGGGTGATCTGCCCGACCGACTACATCGATACCGCCGATGAGGACTGGCCCGAACGGCTGCACTCGGCACTCGGGCATCACGGCCGGGCCAACCACTTCACAAGGAACCGGATCAAGAGAGCCCAGGAAAGCCGCTGGCTCTCCGGCGCGGCGATGGGGCCGCTCGCCATCGGCTACAAGCGGCGGCCATCGATTCCGGCAACGGCCGGTCAGCCGGCGAGAGGGCCGTTCTTCGACTCAATAGACGAGGAGTTCAAGGCGGTCATCGTGGAGATCTTCGAGCGGACCGCCAACGACGAGCCGCCCTGGGCGGTCGCCGACTGGCTGACCTCGATCAAGTTCCCGAAGGCGAAGAACAGCCAGAAGCCGGAATGGACCGCGGGCAATGTGATCTCGCTGCTGCGCCGGCCGATCTACCGCGGCGAGGAGGTGTTTCGCACGAAGTATTCCAAGCGGGAACTCCGCACGGGCCGCTCGAAGCTCGTCTGGAATGCCAAGAACGCCGTACTTACCAGGAAGAGCGAGCACCTGCGGATGGTCAGTGACTGGCTGTGGTATCGGGCCAACACTGTTATTGATCGACGTTGCACCCGTCTGCATCCCAAGCGGGGTGCAGAGCATCCTCTGACAGGAAAACCCCGTGACTCCCGAAAGCTCCTTTCGACGCTCTTCGTCTGCGGCATCTGCGGCGGGCCGATGCATGCCGAGGGCCGCAACGAGGGCGGCTACCGCTGCGCCAACTCAAAGCGGTACACCTGCTGGAACCGGGCTACTTGTCTCCGGGCACAGGCTCACCCAACGATTCTCCGGCAGGTTGTTGATGCGCTGATGTCGGTGACCGGCGTCAGCGACCTGCTGGTGGCCCGCGTTCAGGAGCTGCATGCCACCGGCGGCGATATCGCTGCCGAGCGGCGGTCCCTTGAGTCCGAGGCCCGGAAGCTTACGACGAGCATCGAGAACATCGGACTGGCAATCGAACGCGGTGCCGGCAGCATCGACTCCTTGGCCGAGCGGTTGGCCGGTCGGGAGCGGGAACTCAAGCTGGTGCGATCGCGGCTCGAGGAACTGGCCTCGCGGGAAAGTCAGCGGGCCGAACTACCGTCGCCCGAGGCGCTTCTCGGGCATCTGGAATCGCTCCGTGTCGATCTCATCGCGGGGGACCGTCGGGCCGCGATCATCCTGCGCAGCCTGCTTCACGGGCCGATCCGGGCGGTGCCCTACCAACAGTTCGGTAGCGACAAGGTCGTCCTGCGGGCCGAGTTCGAGGTGACGCTCACCAGTGGCCTTCCGACCACAATCGCCGAATCCATCCGGCAGGATGGCGTTGAAGCGGTGGATGGCCTCACGCTCGTAAGGAGGCCGATTGTCGCTGATCTCTTTGAGATGTCCGCTGTTCCTCGGCATGCCGTCGAGGCCCATGCTCTCCAGGAGACCGGTATGTCGCTCTCCAAGATCGGTACGGCAATCGGTATCTCCAAGCGGCTGGCGGGCCTTGCCGCTCAGGTGGGCGCTGCGATGGCAGCGCGTGGCCTGACCGATCCGTTTGTGAGGCTCACGGAGCGGCCGGAGAAAGTTTCCCGGTGGAGCCGCAAGCGCGGTCACTGGGACGCTGGCGATGAACACCGCCAGGCCTCTTAGGCCGGTTTCTATCAATCGGAATGTGTTGGCTCGCGGCCGTGGCGGCCTCTGCTGCCACGGCCGCTTTATTTCGTGTCTGTCCCGTCCCAATCTCCAGTCAGAGGTTTCTATGCGCATCGTGACCTACCACGGTCGACCTGTGTCTCGTATCCACCACCTGCCGAGCGGGTGGCTTCGCCTGAAGCTCTACGAACGACTTCCTGACGGCCGGCCGCGGTGTCTGCGGATCTCATCGGACCAGTGGGTCCATGGCCGCCGCAACGAGTATTTCGACGACAACGTTTCCCGCAGCCAGGTCTGCCGAAAGATCGCCTCCGACTACGTTCGGAGCCTGCAGCACCACTGAGCCGCAAAGCCGTCCCCACCCGGGGGCGGCTTTTTTTAACTATCAGAGGGCACGGCCGAGGGGGAAAGCGGGCCGTGCGGTGCCCCGGCTCCGCGAAGCAGGAACAAGCCGCGCTCCCGGACGGGAGCCGTCGTTATTCCCGCTTTCAAGGGAGTAGGTCTGCTCCGTTATGCCACGCTTGCGGACTGAAATGCCCTCCGGCTCCTGATGCGTTGGCGAGTTCGGCCAGCGGCACGCCATAATCGTCTGATGCACCTGAAAAAACGACATGCTGCCTCAGATTCGGTGGCCACGCCCGCGCTGGTCGTCGATGCCCAGTGCGTCGCCCGGAATATCGAGCGGCTTACGGCCTACGCTGCCCCGCATGGAATCGCGGTCCGGCCGCATGCCAAGACCCACAAGAGCGTCGAACTCGTGAGGCTGCAACTCGCAGCCGGCGCATGCGGAATTACAGTAGCGAAAGTCGGGGAAGCCGAGGCTCTCCTGCCTTCCTTTAGTGACCACTCGCCGGACGTCCTTGTGGGGTATCCGGTCGTTGATCCGGTGCGAGCCGAGCGACTGGCTGGCCTCGCTCGTACGGCAACGGTACGGGTAGCGCTCGATTCCGCCTTCGCCGTGGACGCCGTCGGGGCAGCCGCCCGCATGGCCGGCACAACGATCGGCGTGCTCGTGGATCTCGACGTGGGCATGGGGAGGACTGGCGTGCCGACGCCCGAGGCCCTCGTGACGCTTGCGCAGGCCGTGGCAGCAACGCCGGGCCTGCGGCTCGACGGTATTTTTTGCTATCCGGGCCACATCTGGGCAAAGCCGGCCGAACAGGCCGCGCCGCTGGCAGCCGTCGCCGCGAAGCTCCAGGAAGCAATCGACCTCTTTGACCGCCACGGCCTGTGCCGCGAGATCGTTTCCGGCGGCTCGACGCCGACGGCGTATCAGTCGCACCTCGTGCCGCAGGTCACGGAGATCCGGCCGGGCACCTATGTGTTCAATGACATGAATACCGTCCACGGTGGGTTCTGCACGCTCGACGACTGTGCGGCCAGGATCGTCTGCACCGTCGTGAGCGACGCCGTGACTGGCCAAGTCGTGCTCGACGGCGGCACCAAGACCTTCACGAGCGACCGCTGCGGCCCCGCCCCCGACAGTGGCCATGGCTTCATCGTCGAATACCCCGACGCCACCATCACGAAGCTCACCGAAGAGCATGGCCAGGTGGACGTGTCACGCTGCGGGCGACGGCCGCGGGTGGGCGAACGGGTGACGGTGATCCCGAACCACATCTGCCCGTGCATCAACCTGCAGGATGCCGTCTGGTGGCGGGAGGCCGATGGCCACCTGCGGACGCTCACCGTAGACGCCCGCGGCCTGCTGTCGTGACCGCCGGATGTGTGTCAGCCCCAGGCCTGCCGCAGGAAGCGTAGCCAGTTGCCGTGCATCACCTTCTCGATGTCGGCGGCTGAATAGCCACGCTTCGCGAGCAGGCTCGGCACGCTGGCGAGGTCGGCGATCGTTTCGAGATCATGCGGGGCCTGCTCGCGGCCGAAGGCGCCGTCGAGGTCGGACCCCATGCCGATGTGATCGGCGTTGCCCGCGATCTGGCAGATGTGGTCGAGGTGGTCGAGCATCACCTCAAGATCACAGTTCATCTCCGTGGGCTGCGATTTCCCGCGCACCCAGCCCGGCACCATCATCCAAGCGTCGAGTGCCCCGCCGATCACGGCCCCGCGGTCCACGAGCGCCTTGATCATCTCGTCGGAAAACTGTCGGTTGTGGTTCACCAGTGCCCGGCAGTTGTTATGGCTCGCCCAGACCGGCCCCTCGAAGATTTCGAGGGCCTCCCAGAAGGCGGCGTCGCAGAGGTGCGTGGCATCGAGGATCAGGCCGAGCCGATCCATCTCGCCGATCAGTTCGCGGCCGGCGGCATTGAGCGAGGCCGAGGCGTCGGTACCGTGGGCATACCGGCCGGGACCGTAATGGGCGGGTCCGAGGGCGCGGAGGCCGTAGCCGTAGGCCCGTTCGAGGTGTCGCGTCGTGATGAGCGAATCGGCCCCTTCGAGCGAGAGGATGTAGCCGATCGGGAGCCGTGACGTGTCGCGGCCGGCGGCGATCGCCTCCTGCCAACGGGCCACGTGCGCGTCGAGCCCGGCGCGATCGACGATCTGCACGATCTCCCCGGACTCTTCCATGGTGCGATACCACTGCAGCTGGGCCTGCGTCTGCGACCAGGCCTGCTCGGGCGACGCCCAGCCGGGGAGCGGGTTGTCGGGGGCGACGTAGCGGGCGATCTGCGTGGCCACGACGAGGCCGATCTGGCCGCGCCTGAGATCGGGAAACGACACCACCGCATTGCCCCGGTCGGGCTTGTCGGTGAGGCCGCGAGCCCGCTCGCGGGCGTTGAGCTCGGTCGCAGGGATCCGCAGGTCGCGGTTCCACTCCATCGCGTTCATCGAGAGGTCGAGGTGGGCGTCGATCGTAAACATGGTTTCGGCTTCCTTAGATGATTCGGGCCAGCACGAGCACGCCGGCCAGGCCCACGACCGACACGATCGTCTCCATCACGGTCCAGCTCTTGAGCGTGTCGGCGAGGCTGACGTTGAAGTATTCCTTGAACAGCCAGAAGCCCGCGTCGTTCACGTGGGATAGCGCGAGGCTGCCGGCCCCGATCGCGAGCACCATCAGGTTTGCATCGACGCCCCCGGCGGTCACGACCGGCGCGAGAATCCCCGCGGCCGTGAGCCCTGCCACCGTGGCCGAGCCCACGCAGGCGCGGATCACGGCGGTCACGAGCCAGCCGAGCACGAGCGGATCGAGCGGCAGGCCCTGGAGCGCCTCGCCGATCCGGCTGTTCACACCGCTGGCGACGAGCACCTGCTTGAAGGCTCCCGAGCCGCCGATGACGAGCAGGATCGAGGCCACGTCACCGATGGCGGCGGCGAAGGTGTTCATCACCGCCGGCAGGGACCGGCCGCGGGCGAGGCCGAGCGTGGCGGTCGCGAAGAGGAGCGCCGTGAGCATCACCACGTCGGGGTCGGCGACGAATTTCATGATCGAGGCCGCGGCCGAATCGGCAGGCACCACCGCCCCGCCGATGGCCGTCACGAGCAAAAGCACGGCCGGCAACAGGGCCGTGAGAATACTCACGCCCGCCCCCGGCAGCTCATGCTCGGGCCGCGACGTGCTCGTGAGGCCGGTGAGCGGCCGGGCAGGGATCGCCGCCACGGCCCGCGCGAAGACCGGGCCGGCGAGCACGAGCGCCGGCACGGCGATGATGAGGCCGTACAGCAGCGTGAGCCCGAGGCTCGCGCCGAACGTCGAGACCAGCGCCGTCGGGGCCGGATGGGGCGGCAGCAGTCCGTGGGCCACGCTCAGGGCCGCGAGGGCCGGCAGCGCCACCACGAGCGGCGGGAGCCGGTATCGCTCCACCACCGCGAAGATGATCGGTACGAGCAGCACGAAGCCCACGCCGTAGAAGAGTGGGATGCCGACGATGAACCCGGTGAGCATCATCGCCCAGGCCATGCGTTTTTCACCGCATGCGCCGACGAGCGTGTCGGCGATCCGTTGGGCCGCGCCGCTTTCCACGACGAGCTTGCCGAGCATCGCCCCGCACACGATCACGATCGCGAGCGACCCGAGGATGTCGCCGATGCCCTTGCGCACGGCCCCCGGCACGTCGGCCAGCGGCATGCCGAGCGCCACAGCCGCCCCTGCCGAGACGAGGACGAACGCCAGGAACGGATGCACCTTCGCCCATGCGACGAGCACCACGAGGGCGGCGATCGCAACGGCGATGACGACGAGCGGCAGCATGGCCTACACCGTGGCGAGGATCGCCGTGAGCCGCCGCGCCCGGTCGGCCAACTCGGTGAACCTGCCCTCGGCGAGCGTCTTTGCGTCCACGAGGTGCGATCCCATCCCCACGCAGTGCACGCCCTCGGCAAACCAGGCCTTGAGGTTGGCCTCGTCGAGCGTGACGCCGCCGGAGGGCATGAGCTTGAGCCATGCACACGGGCCGCGGACGCCCTTGATGAAGGCCGGGCCGCCGAGCGTGTCGGCGGGAAACACCTTGATCACGGAGGCCCCGAGCCGGTGGGCCCGGATCATCTCCGTGACGGTACCGGTGCCCGGGCACCAGAAGAGACCGTGCTCTCTGCAATAGGCCCCGACTTCCTCGTCGAGGTTCGGCGCCACGAGAAACGCCGCGCCGGCCGCGTGGAAGTCGCGGGCCTGGGCCACGTCGATGATCGTGCCCGCGCCGAGCACCATAGCGGGGAGCTTGGCGGCCGCCTCGGCCACGAGGCCCCGAAACACATCGAGCGCTCCCGCCGCGCGGTTGGTGAACTCGACAAACCGGATGCCGCCCGCATGCAGGGCCTCGAGCACCTGCATGCCGGTCGCCACGTCGCCACAGTTGAAGAGCGGCAGCGCCCGCTGCCGGGCCAGCGCCGCCCCGATATCGTCCTTGCTGAGTCGCTTCATGGTCAGGCCAGCTCGAAGAGGGCCTCGATCTCCACGGGGATGTCGTCGGGGAGCGATCCCATGCCGACGGCGCTCCGCACGCCGATGCCGTGCTCCGGCCCCCAGATCTCGGCGAAGAGCTCGCTCGCGCCATTGATCACGTAGGGATGCTTCTCGAAGTCCGGCGTGCAGTTGACCATCCCGAGCACCTTGATCACCCGCTTCACCTTGTCGAGGCTGCCGAGCGTGGTGAGGAGCGTGGCGAGCATCGTGAGGCCCACCTGCCGGGCCCCCTGCTTGCCACCGTCGGCATCCATGTCGCGGCCCACGCGGCCCCGCATGAGCGTGCCGTCGGGCAGGAGCGGCCCGTGGCCCGACACGTAGAGATGCTGGCCGACGACGAGGGCCGGCTTGTAGACGCCCACGGGCTTGGGCGCGGGGGGCAGCGTGAGCTTCAGGGATTCAAACCGCTGCTGCGGCGACGAACTCTCGGGCATACATCGGTCCTTCGAAGGGGAAACGGCATGCGGAAAATGGCCGCGCCGGCACCAAAATATTGCCGAATCGGGCGGTTCGCGAAAGGGCTGCCACCATCCGGCGTGATCGTGATGAGGTCGCGGTCGGACGTCACGCCCGGAGCCAAGCTTCGACTGGAAGACTGAGGGGTGAAGCCGTTCACCAGCGCGATCCTCGGGCGACGCCGGATTTGTCAGTCGGCCTGAAAGCGCCCGGGCCGCGCCCGTTCGATCAAATGCCCGGATGGTGATGGCCGGCGTCACCCCACTCGCTGCCGCGAGGGGCTGTGCGATTGCAAGTGTACTGAAGCAGCAGGGTGCAAGTCCCTGTCGGTGGCCGACCTGGCTGCCGTAACCGAACGAAACTGCGTCCCTGCGAGGGGAGGTGGAGAGCATCAGGAGGTGAACGACTAGTCCGTAGGATGACGAACTCGATTCGGCCTATCGTCGCGGCGAGCCTACAGCCCAATGGCGAAGCCCAACTGACGCCAGCGCTGCCCAGCTCTGTGGGTGGAACACGTTCCTCGGAACGGTTCCGGCGGTACGTCCGGCTGTGGAAAACAGGCCGAGCAGTCAGAGCGACGGAGGGTGATTGGAGACGGAATGGTCGGAAGATTCGGTACATGAAGCAATGAGACCTGTCGGACACCGGACAATCGTCCGGCAGGAGTCAGAGGAGCCATAGTAGCGACGAAACCGGGTAATGCCGGTGGAGCGAAGGGCTTCAGGGAGATGGATGAGAGATGGACGAACGAACGGAAGACAGATCGACGGCAGTGCCTCGTGATGAACGGGCTAAGCAAGTCGAAGAGATCCACGCCCGCTGGGCATGGGTTGAACCGGCCGATTGGACCACTCGCATGTTGACGGCTCTCGAAGAGGGAGTGAAAGGAGGCGTATGGTTCGCGCTGATTGACAAGGTATTCGCGGAGCGGAATCTGCGAGCGGCGTTCCAACAGGTGGCCAAGAACGACGGAGCGACCGGGGTCGATGGCGAGACGGTGCGAGCATTCGAAAGACGGCTGGCGGAGATGATCCGGCGGCTGTCTGAGGCGCTCAAAGCCGGCACGTTCAGCCCGCAGGCCATTCGACGCGGCCACATTCCGAAGCCGGGTACGACCGAGACCAGGCCGCTGGGTATCCCCACGGTCCGGGATCGGGTGGTACAGGCGGCGGTTGTGAACGTGATCGAACCGATCTTCGAACGCGGCTTCGCGGAACATAGCTACGGATTCCGCCCCGGACGTGGTTGCAAGGACGCTTTGCGGCGGTTGAGCAAGTTGCTCGAGCAGGGATACGTTCACGTGGTGGACGCAGACCTGAAGGGCTACTTCGACTCTATCCCGCACGGCCAGTTGATGGCACGAGTGAAGGAGCGCATCGCCGACGGCCGGGTTCTCCGGTTGATCGGTGACTTCCTGAAAGCGGACATCCTGGACGACATGAAGCGGTGGACGCCGGAACAAGGAGCCCCGCAGGGGGCGGTTCTCAGTCCGCTCCTGAGCAACATCTATCTCGACCCTCTTGACCATCTTCTGGCCAGGCACGGGATCGAGATGGTGCGATATGCCGACGACTTCGTGATCCTGTGCCAGACAGCTGAAGACGCTGCAAAGGCACTGGAACTGGTCAAGCAGTGGGTGTCCGACAACGGTCTCACACTGCATCCTGACAAGACACAGATCGTCGACTCACGCACCGAATCCTTCGACTTCCTGGGCTACACCTTCCAAGGGCGGGAGCACTGGCCCCGCAAGAAGGCCGTCCAGAAGATGCGGGACACGATCCGGGCGAAGACGGTCCGGCAGAATGGCCGGAGCATCCAGTGCGTGATTGCGGACGTGAACAAGACCGTACGCGGTTGGTTCGCGTACTTCAAGCACGGCACGAAACCGCGACTGTACCGCGATCAGGACGGATGGATACGAATGCGGCTGCGGAGCATTCTCCGCTGTCGTGACCATCGTCTTGGCCGCGGCAGAGGCCGTGATCATCAGTTATGGCCGAATGCCTACTTCGCGAAGCGCGGGCTGTACAGTCTGGTAGCCGCCCGCGCTGCGGCCGTTCAATCCTTGCGCAGGTAACCATCAACTGGAGAGCCGTGTGCGGGAGATCCGCCAGCACGGTTCGGAGGGAGGGGGGCCCGGGCTAACCGGGCCTCCCTACCCCTATTCTGGGGTGGGCGCAGCGGGAGTCAGTACTAGACTATATGCAGCGGTTTTCCAGCGACCGCCAGCGATCACACCAATGCCTCGGGTCACCGTGAACTCTCAATCGCTCCCCGCCTTCGGGTTCGTTCTTTCGCTCGCGGCCATTCTCGGAGGCTGCTCGGGTGCCGTTCAACGGCCCGCTGCCTCCGCCAACTCGCCGAAGCCGTCCGTCTCGTCGTACGCCTGCCGGTTCACCGAAGACCCGGTGGTGATCGACGGCACGCTCGACGACGACGCCTGGAAGAACGCCGCTACGATCGACAACTTCTCGATGCCCTGGCTCGGCAAGGACGACAAGCCCGCCACGAAGGCCACTCGGGCGAAGATTCTTTGGGACCGTGAGAACCTCTATGTTGCCGCCGACATGGACGACGCCGACCTCTATGCCGACATCACCGAGCACGACGGCCAGACCTGGGACAACGACGTCTTCGAGGTGTTCCTGAAGCCGGCCGCTGATAAGCCGTCGTATTACGAATTTCAGGTCAATGCCGCAAACACCCAGTTCGACTGCTTCATTCCGCGGCGTGGTCACGTGGACCGCTTCAAAAAGCTCCACGCCTTCGGCATCGAGTCCGCCGTGAAACTCCGCGGTACGCTCGACAACTGGACCGACACCGACAAGGGCTGGTCCGTCGAGATGCGGATCCCCTGGTCGAGCTTCATGCACACCGGCGGCCGGCCCGAGCCGGGCGATGAGTGGCGATTCTCGCTGTGTCGCTATGACCACGACACGGGCCGCGAGCGACCGGAGCTTTCCACGTCGGCACCGCTCTCAGAGCTCAACTTTCACAAGCATGAGGACTACGCGCCGCTCACGTTCATCGGCCCGGCAGCCACGGCCGAGAAGCCCTACGGCATCACGAAGATCGTTCCTGTTTCGACATCAAAGGTGGTCGGCTCGCCCGAACCCCCCCTGCCCTACATGGTCGAGCGGGTATTGCCGCAGGCGACGATGTCGGGCCCGATCGCCGTGGCCCACCAGCCCGGTAGCGATCGGTTGGTCTACGTGACCGAGCCCTGGGCTTACCAGCCGTCGACCGTGGTGCGGATGCGGGATGGCGACGGGGCCTATGAGCCGGAGGTGCTGATCCCGGCCGACGACACGACCGTGCACTACGCGATCACGTTCCACCCGCAGTTTGCCGAGAACGGCTTCGTCTACATCGGTTCAAACGGCTTGAGGAGCCCCGACGGCCGCGTGCCGGTGGACGGCCGCAGGCGGACGCGGATCACGCGATATGTGATCGACCGTGAGCCACCCTATGCGTTTCACCGCGACTCGGCCACCGTGATCATCGAATGGGATTCGAACGGCCATAACGGCGGCGACATCGCGTTTGGGCCCGACGGCATGATGTTCGTCGGGAGCGGCGACGGCACGAGCGACTCCGACGCCGACCTCGCCGGACAAAACCTCACGCTCCTGCGGTCGAAGATCCTGCGGATCGACGCCGATCATCCCGACGAGTAGACGCCCAACGACGGCCGGCACTACTCCGTGCCGAAGGACAATCCGATCTTCGACGAGGGCAGCCCGATCGCCACGGTGAAGGACGCCCGGCCCGAGACTTATGCCTACGGCCTGCGGCAGCCCTGGCGGATCGTGATCGACAAGACCACGGGGCAGATCTGGGTGGGCAACCAGGGGCAAGACCTCTGGGAGCAGATCTACTTAATAGAGCGGGGCGCCAACTACGGCTGGAGCATCGTCGAGGGCACCCACAAATTCAACGACGACCAGAAGGCGGGCCCGACGCCGATCTCGAAGCCGGTCGCCGAACACTCGCACGCCGAGGCCCGCGCGATGACCGGCGGGCTGATCTACAACGGCTCCGCCCTGCCGGAATTGAAGGGCGCCTACATCTACGCCGACTATTCGACCGGCCGCATCTGGGGGATCCGTCACGACGGCAAAGAGGTCACCTGGCACAAGCTCATCGCCGACAGCACGCTCCAGATCACGGGCTTTGGCACCGACTCGAAGGGCGAGATGCTGATCTGCGATCATCAACCCGGAGACAAGGGCGGCTTCTACCGGCTCGTGCCCACGCCGCCGGTCTCGAAGGACCAGCCCCCCTTCCCGACGAAGCTCTCCGAGAGCGGGCTCTTCGCCGACGTGGCGAAGCACCGCATGGTCGATGGCGTGATTCCCTACCAGCCGGTTTCGCCGCTCTGGAGCGACGGCACCCACAAGGCCCGGTTCTTCGCCCTGCCCAAGACGATGAAGCAGGAGGGGAAGATCGTGCCCGCGAAGATCGGCGTCACGAACGCCCGCGGCTGGAACTTTCCCGACGGCACGGTGCTCGTGAAGTCGTTCGCGATCGATGACGTCGAGGGCGATCCCGCGACCCGGCGCTGGATCGAGACCCGCTTCATGCTCAAGGAGCAGGGGGAGTGGGCCGGCTATAGCTATGAGTGGAACGACGAGCAGACCGACGCCGTGCTCGTGGCCGCCGAGGGCAAGGACCGCGACTTCGCGATCCGCACCGCCGACCTCCAGAAGCACGCCGACGGCGTGAAGACGCAGCAGTGGCATTATCCCTCGCGGACGGAGTGCATGGTCTGCCACAGCCGGGCGAGCAACTACGTGCTCGGCCTGTGCACCGTGCAGCTCAACCACGACTTCGACTACAAGGCGGTGCTCGGCGAGGGGCACACGTCCGACAACCAGCTCCGCACGCTCGAGCACTTGAACCTGCTCGAGGTGAACTGGTGGGGTGATGGGGCCGGCGCCTGGTATGGAAAGGCCATCAAGGCCGGCGTGGAGGAGAAGGATCGCTGGGCGTGGGTGGGCCGGCAGACGGCCTCGCTCGATCCCGATGCGAAGAAGTTTCCCGGACGCAAGTCGTCACTGCTCTCGAAGGCTCCAGATCGGACCAACCATCTCGTGAACCCCTACGACGCCTCGCATCCGCTCGAGGCCCGGGCCCGCTCATATTTCCACTCCAACTGCTCGAGCTGCCACGTCTTTGCCGGCGGCGGCAACGCGCAGATCGACCTTGAATACCTGACGGCTTATGAGAAGCGTCCGCTCGACGCGATGAAGGCGATCGGCGTGAAGCCGCTGCATGCCACGTTCGACCTGCCCGACGCGAAGCTGATCGCGGCGGGCCACCCGGAGCGGTCGGTGCTCTACGAGCGGATCACCCGCCGCGGCCCAGGGCAGATGCCGCAGCTGGCGACGGCGATCGTGGACGAGCCCGCCGTGGCGATGATCCGCGAGTGGATCGAGTCGCTCACGCCCCAACGCGCCGACCTGTCGGCCCGCTAGGGACGGCAGCAAGGGTGCCGGAGCCGAGCCACGTCGTCGCGGGGGTCGCGAGGCGCCTTTCCGAGCATTATCCAACGGTCGGTATTCAGGAACTCCTAAATATCCGCCGAAATCCCGGCATATTCCTTGAGCGGCCTCCTACGTATTGGCCGCGGCTTCTCTACCAAGGAATGACTCATGCACGGCCTTCCACGAGCGCGTAGCCCTTTTGGCTCAACTCGGCACAACGCTTCGTTACGAGCCTGCAGGCCGCCATCATCCAACCCCACGGAAATACCTTCACAGATGACCACATATGACGACAATTCCTCCGAAGCTAGAACGCAAGCAGAAGATGGCCCCAAGGACACCGACGTTTCCCCGATTCTCACCGCCGAACTGGCCCTGCTCGAAATGCTCGCACGCCTCATCGTCGACGCTGTTCAACGCCACTCGCTCCAACCCGAAGCCAACGACCTTTGAGCACGATCCAATGAAAAAAGATGCCCGCCTCACGCCGTCGCAACAGCAGGCCGTAGAAGCAGTGCAACATGCTCGCCGGCTGGTGCAGACCGACACCGTCGGAAGAAAGGTGTGGCTCGAGGTATTCACCGACGCGGATCGAAAGCGATGCCACGGCGGCTATGCCAAAGCGTGCCCCAACGCAGACGTGATCGCAATGTGGATGCAGGCCCGACGGGGCTCCGAATATCGGGCGATCGTCGATATCGCCGTAGCGGTGGGTCTTATGACCCCCGACCGGCGCGAGTGGCTGCTGAAGGAGGCGGGCGAGAAGGCCGCGATGCCGTCTGCAGGCACTCCCCACTGGGATCGAGACGCCTGCAAACTCTATCTCGGGAAGAAGGTCATCCGAGACGTGCTCAGCCTGAAGCGGGCTCCGCACATTGTCAGCATCCTTGATGCGTTTGAATTCGCTCGCTGGCCGACTTCCATCGACGACCCTCTGTCCAAAGCGAAGGCAGAAGTCCCGCCATCACTGCGGCATACCGTTGCCACTCTGAATGAGCACCTGACCGATATCAGGTTCTTCGGCAACGGATCCGGAGGCGTGCGTTGGGCGATCCACCCCGCGACGCCCAACGACTGATTTTCGACGCGTCGGTCTGACCGCTTCCGGCGATTTCTCTCAACGCCGAGGCTCCGCGGAATTCGGTTTTCGCCCGAGAAAGACGCGGGTTTTTCGTGCGCTCGGCCTGCGCGTGACCGGCGCACGGGTGGCGCACCGGTGATTCCGTTAGGCCCCCGCGATTTCCGAAAACGGAATCCATGCGAATGAAGCACGTGCTGCATTCGCCCATCCATTACCCCTGGAGCTCATCCAATGGCAAGACACGATTCCTTAAATCTGACCCAAGAGGAGATCGACCGAGCGTTTTCCTCCGGCGACTGGGGAAAGCAGTTTCCGCCGGTGCTCACATTCACCATGGCCAGCCAGTTGATCAACACCCCGGTGCAGACGCTCCGCGAGTGGCGATCGAAGGGCTATCTGAGCAGTTGCTCACGGCTCGTCGGCCGCCGCGTCGGCTTCTTCCGCGACCGGCTGATCGACTGGTACTTCAATGGGAGGCGCCCCAATGACTGATCGCAAAAAGAAATCCGCCGACGATGGCAGTCCGATCAAGGTCGGCGATTATGCCCGGATCTGGCGACGCGGTGGCACCTGGTGGATCAATATCCAGGTGCACCGCCGCCAGGTGCGGCGGTCGCTCGAGACCACCAATAAAGCCGAGGCCACGAAGCGGGCCCTGAAAATCGAGCGGGGTATGGTCGAGGGCAACCTCGATCTCGACCGCGACAAGATCACGCTCGTCGAGGCAATCGACGCCTACGACGCCTTCCTCGTAAGCGAGGGCCGGGCGCCCAGGACGCTGACACAGTATCGCCACACGTTCAAGCTGATGCGGCAGATCGCGACGGAGTTGGGCCGGCCGCTCCTAATCCAGGTGGACCTGTCATTCGTTGACAGGTTCCGAAAACTCCGGGCCGAACAGGGGAAGGCCCCGAAGACCATCCATACCGAGACCACGATTCTCCGGCAGGTGGTCAACCATTCCCGCCGGCGGAACCTGCTCTCCCGAGATCCGCTGGCCGGCCTCCGCTTGGCGAAACCAAAACCCCGGCCCCAGCCCTGTTGGACGCGGGACGAGGTGCAGCGAATCCTGGCAGCCTCCAGGCCGCCCCACCGCCACCCACTGGAGCTGCTTGCTGAGACTGGGATGCGGGTGGGCGAAGTCAAGCACCTCACCTGGCCCGACGTCGCGGCGGACGGTCCCCATCCGGTTGTCCACGTCCGCCCCAAGGACGGCTGGAAGCCAAGGACGGGCGACATCCGCGCGATCCCGCTCAGCCCGCGGGCGGTCGAACTGCTCGGTTCGTTGCCCCGGCATTCAAAGTGGGTGTTCACGGCACCGCCGCGGCCGTCCGATCCAAAGGGGCAGCGGCAGATCTCGGAACGCCGGCTCTTGCTCCACCTGAAGCGGCTGCTGGCCCGGATCGGACTGCCGGGCCACCTGCACACCTTCCGGCATGCCTTCATCTCTCACGCCGCCAGCGAGGGCGTGCCAGAGGCGGTCATCCGCTCGTGGGTGGGCCATGTCTCCGCTGAGATCATCCGGCTGTACATGCACATCGCCGACCGGGCATCGCAGGGCTGGATGCAGCGGCTGCACGGGCAGGCCGGCAGCAACGGAAAGCCCACGCCCCCGGCAAAGCCGAGCAGCTCACCGAAACGAAAGGGCAAGCGGGGCGGCAAAGAGGACGGCAAACGGGAAGGCAAACAGGAAGGCAAGGGTGGCTGATAGGTGTGTATTGTCCGCCACCACGGGAGGGCCTAGCACTAATTCAGCACACGCAGATTGAGATCGGCGCCACGCTCGCGCCGGCTGGCTTGCGGATCTAGCACAAATCCAGCACACGCGTGCTGGAAGATCGATGGTCGAGTTACTGAAACCCTGGAAAAAGAGGCACTTATGAAACCGACATTGTCAAACAGCGGATGGGGTGGGATTTGAACCCACGAGCCGCTTTCGCGACTGCCGGTTTTCAAGACCGGTGCATTCAACCGCTCTGCCACCCATCCAGACGACGGCGCCGTAAAGCATGCCGCCGCTCGTGGGCTTAAGTCTACCGTCCGATTTCCAACCGTCGCGAGGGCATCAGCGAACAACGCTCGCGAGCATCCCGATCGCGGCGGCGGCGAGCACCACGGCCGGCGTGGATGCCCGGCCCATCGCCAGGACGACGCCGCACACGGCTGCCACCAGCAGGGGCACTGCCTGCGGACTGCCTTGCGGAAACAAGGCCCCGGCCGCGAGCCGGATCCCCAGGAGCACGATCGCAGCCACGACCGCCGCCCCGATCGCCGTCATCGCCCGGCCGAGCCGGGAGCCGGCCCGAATCGACCGCACCAGTGGCGCGAGCGCCAGCACCATCGCAAAGGACGGAATGAAGGCGAAGAGCGTCGCGATCGCCGCCCCCTCGAGACCGGCGGTGGCGACGCCCTCCGCGCCGGTCTTCCAGCCGGCCAGAAAACCGATGAACGTGACGACGAGGATCAGCGGCCCCGGCGTGGCCTCCCCCATCGCCAGCGCATCGAACCGCTCCGCCGGCTCGAGCCAGCCGCGGGCCACCGATTCATCGAGCGCCCAGGGCACCACGGCATACGCGCCGCCAAGCGAGAGCAGCGTTGTTTCCATGAAGAGCGTGGCGATCGCCGGCCCCGCCCCGCCGGCCAAGTCGAGCCACCGCACGACCGCATAGCAGGCCATCCACACCAGGCACCCGCCGCCGGCGATCGCGAGCGCCCAGCGGACCGCCGCGGTTCGCGGCCGCGCAGCGCTCTCTGACAGTTCTACCTGCGGGGTCTGTTCGGACGCAGGCGGCTTACCGTGGGCCGACGTCGCGAGGTCGAGCGGCAGCAGCCAGCCCACGATCCCGGCGACCGCCACGACCAGCGGAAAGGGCACGCCAGCCGCCAGCGCCGCGAGCGCCACGACAGCGATCACGGCCGCAGCAGGAGACCGGATCGACCTCCGGCCGATCCGCCACGCCGCCAGGGCCACCAGCGCCACGACCGCCGGCCGCGTGCCCGTAAATGCCGCCGCAATGAGCGGCACCGATTCACCCGCCGCATGAAGCCAGGCAAGCGCCGTCACGAGCAGCGCCCCGGGCAGCACGAAGAGCGTGCCGGCAAGCAGCCCGCCGGCGAGCCCCTGCAGTCGCCAGCCTGCGTAGGTCGCCAGTTGCTGGGCCTCGGGGCCGGGCAGCAGCATGCAGAGCCGCATCGCCGCCAGAAACTCGTCTTCGTCGAGCCACTTCTTCCGTTCGACCACCTCGCGGTGCAGGATCGCCATCTGGCCGGCCGGCCCGCCGAAGCCTGTCGCGCCGATCAGGAGCCAGGTCCGCCAGGCACCGGATGGCTCGTGGCACGGCTCGGCCGATTCGTGCTGCATCGCGGCCTCACCTCCGGAGCCAGCGGCTGGCAAGCCACGCCCGCGGGCCAAACCACGGACAGGCTTTGACTGTTTGCGGGCCTTTTTTTACAGTCTCGGGATTCCCGTACAACCCTCAAAGGACAAGATTCATGGGCGGCATCAGCAACCGGATGAAGGAAATCAAGCGGCGTCGGCACCGCAAGCAGAAGGTCGCCAAGTTTCAGACGAAGGTGAAGAAGGCCACCACCAGCGAGAAGCTCGTGATGGCCGAGAAGCTCCGAAAGATGACCTCCGGTGCCGACGTGCTGATCGCCAAGATGGGGTTGGTCGAGCGGAAGCGCGGCTGAGTCGGGCGGAGGTCCTGACAGGCTGAAGCCTGTCCTACTCGGGTTGAAAGATGAATTCGTCTTGGACGAATTCGATCTTTACGCGGCTGCCCTCGGGGAACCGACCGGAGAGCAGCTCCTTCGCGAGCGGATTCTGCAACTGCTGCTGGATCACCCGCTTGAGCGGGCGAGCGCCATACGTCGGGTCGTAGCCCAGCCGCGCGATCTCGGTGATCGCCTTCTCGGTGCACTCCAGCGTGATCCCGGCGCGGGCCGCCTGCTCCTCGAGTTTCTTGACCTGAATCCGCACAATCTTCGTGATGTGCTTCTCGTCGAGCGGATGGAAGACGATCGTCTCGTCGATGCGGTTGAGGAACTCCGGCAGAAACCGCGTCTGGAGAGCCTCCTTCACGGCGTCGCGGATCTCCTGCTGCGAGCCCCCCTCCTTCGTGATCTCCTGGATCATCTGGCTGCCGATGTTGCTCGTCATCACCACGATCGTGTTGGTGAAGTCGACCGTGTGGCCGAGGCTGTCTGAAAGCCGACCATCGTCGAGCACCTGCAACAGCACGTTGAAGACGTCGCGATGGGCCTTCTCGACTTCGTCGAGCAAGACCACGGAGTAGGGACGGCGTCTCACCGCCTCCGTGAGCCGGCCGCCCTCCTCGTAGCCCACGTAGCCCGGAGGCGCGCCGATCAGGCGGGCCACCGTGTGCTTCTCCATGAACTCGCTCATGTCGAGCCGGACCATCGCGTTTTGATCGTCGAAGAGCACCTCGGCGAGCGCCTTGCAGAGCTCGGTTTTGCCGACGCCCGTGGGACCCAGAAAGATGAACGACCCGATCGGCCGGTTGGGATCCTGCAGTCCTGAGCGGCTGCGGCGGACGGCATCGCTCACCGCCTCGACCGCCTCGTCCTGCCCGATTACCCGCTGGTGGAGCCGGTCTTCGAGCACGAGCAGCTTGGCCCGCTCCGTCTCCACGAGCCGCGTGACCGGAATACCGGTCCAGGCGCTCACCACCTCGGCGATCTCCTCGGGACCCACGTCGCGGCGCAAGAGCCGCTTTGTCGAGCCCGTCTCCTTGGCTGGCCCTCGGCCCGCCGCCTCCTGCTCCTCCTGCTCGGCCCGGGCCGCGAGCGACCGCTGTTTCTGGTCGAGTTCGTAGAGCCGCTGATAGAGATCCTCGCCGACCGGCAGGCCAGCCGACTGCCGCTCCTTGATCGCCACGTTGGCCTGGTCGAAGGCCAGCTGGGCCTCGTCGAGCTGCTTTCGCAGTTCTTGCGCGCTGCCCACCCCGCTCTTCTCCGCTTCCCACTGCTCCCGCAGGCTGGCGAGCTTCTTGCGGAGATCGGCCGACTCCGCCTCGATCTCGACGAGCCGCTCCTTGGCGTGCTCCTCCGTCTCCTCGGCCAGCTGCCGCGCCGCCAATTCGAGCTGAACGAGCCGCCGCTGCACCTCGTCGATCTCGCTGGGCACGCTCTGCAATTCCATCGCGATCCGGCTCGTGGCCTCGTCCATGAGGTCGATCGCCTTGTCGGGCAGGAAGCGGTCGGCGATGTAGCGGTGCGAGAGCTCGGCGGCCGCCACGAGCGCCGAATCCTTGATCTTTACTCCCTTGTGGTGGGCCTCGTAGCGCGGCTTGAGCCCTCGCAGGATGGCGATCGTGTCTTCCACGCTCGGCTCGCCGACGAAGACCGGCTGGAAGCGCCGTTCGAGGGCCGCATCTTTCTCGATGTGCTTGCGATACTCGTCGAGCGTCGTCGCGCCGATGCACCGCAACTCGCCGCGGGCGAGCGCCGGCTTCAAGAGGTTTGCCGCATCGGAGCCCCCCTCCGCCGCACCGGCACCGATCACGGTGTGTAATTCGTCGATGAACAGGATCACGCCGCCGGCCGCCGCCTCCACCTCCCGCAGGATCGCCTTCAGCCGATCCTCGAATTCACCGCGGTATTTCGTGCCGGCGATCAGGGCGCCCAGGTCGAGCGAGATCACCCGCTTGTTGCGGAGCGTTTCCGGCACGTCCGACTGCACGATCCGCAGGGCCAGGCCCTCGGCGATCGCCGTCTTGCCCACACCCGGCTCGCCGATCAGCACGGGATTGTTTTTCGTGCGGCGGGAGAGCACCTGGATCACGCGGCGGATCTCGGAATCGCGGCCGATCACCGGATCGAGCTTGCCTTGGCTGGCCCGCTTCACGAGATCGATGCCATATTTTTCGAGCGCCTGGAATTTTTCCTCGGGATTCTGGTCGGTCACGCGGGAACTGCCGCGGATGGCCTGCAGCCCGGCCATCAGTTCCTTCTCCCCCACCGCCGCCAGTTGCAAAACGTTTTTCGCCTTCGACGGCGTCTTCACGAGGCCCAGCAGCAGGTGGTCGGTCGAGACAAACTCGTCCTTCATGGTGTCGGCCTCGGCCGTCGCGGCCTCGAACACCTTGATCAGCTCCTGATCGGGCTGCGGCTGCGCGCCGCCGCTCACCTTCGGCAGGTGGGACATCTCCGCCTCGATGATCCGTTCGAGGTGGCCACGGTCGACGCCGATCTTTTCCAGGAGCGGCCGGACGATTCCCTCCCGCTCCGCGACGAGCGCGTGCAGGAGATGCACCGGGGTCACCTGCGGATTGCCACGATTGGCGGCGAGCTCCACGGCGGACTGCACGGCCTCCTGGGCCTTGATCGTGAATTTGTCGAATCGAAATGGCATGACATACCCCCGAAGGACAGGCTTCAGCCTGTCTTGCTTTGTGACAGGCTGAAGCCTGTCCTACTCCGGCCCCATCGATTTCGCGCTACGATTTGACCTCAAACTCCGCGTCGATCGCGTCGTCGGGGCCCTTGCCGCCGGCTTCAGCCGCCGCTCCCTCAGGAGCGGTGCCGCCGCGCTGCGCCGTGGCCTCGTACAACACCTTCGAGAGCGCGTGGGCTGCCTGCTCGAGCGCGCTGTGTGCCGACGTGATCGCATCGACGTCTTCGCCCTTGGCCACTTCGCGGGCCTTGGCGATCGCCGCCTCGATCGGAGCCTTGTCGGAGGCCGACAGCTTGGCGTCGTTTTCCTTGATCAACTTCTCCGTCTGGAAGCAGAGCGCCTCGGAGCGGTTGCGGGCCTCGGCGAGCCGCAGCTTCTGCTTGTCGGCCTCGGCGTTGAGCTCCGCGTCTTTCCGCATCCGCTCGATCTCGGCCTCGTTGAGCCCGCTCGACTGCTCGATCTTGACCGTCTGCTCCTTGTTGCTGCCGAGGTCCTTGGCGCTCACCGACAGGATGCCGTTGGCGTCGATGTCAAACTTC
This sequence comes from Planctomycetia bacterium, assembly GCA_026401035.1. Lineage (GTDB taxonomy): Bacteria > Planctomycetota > Planctomycetia > Pirellulales > UBA1268 > RGVT01. The sequence goes on from JAPLNR010000067.1 coordinate 76,322, forward strand.
ACCTCGATCTGCGGCGTGCCACGCGGAGCCGCCGGGATGCCCTCGAGGTTGAACTGGCCGAGGAGCCGGTTGTCCTTCGCCATCGGACGCTCGCCCTGAAACACGCTCACCGTCACGGCCGTCTGGCTGTCGGCGGCCGTGCTGAAGACCTGCTTCCGCTCGGTCGGCACGGTGGTGTTGCGCTCGACGAGCTTCGTGAACAGGCCTCCCTCTGTCTCGATGCCCAGGGAGAGCGGAGTGACGTCGAGCAGGAGCACGTCCTGCACGTCGCCGCCGAGCACGCCCCCCTGGATCGCCGCGCCGAGTGCCACGACCTCGTCGGGATTGACGCCCTTGTGGGGCTCCTTGCCGAAGAGCTTCTTGACGAGCTCCTGCACCTTCGGGATGCGGGTCGAGCCGCCGACGAGCACCACTTCGTCGATTTCCTTCGGGTCGAGCTTGGCGTCTTTGAGGGCCTGCACCACCGGCCCGCGGCACCGCTCGACGAGCTGGTCGCACATCTGCTCGAACTGTGCCCGAGTGATGGTGATCTGGAGATGCTTCGGACCCGAGGCATCGGCCGTGATGAAGGGCAGGTTGATGTCGGTGCTCTGTGCCGACGAGAGCTCCTTCTTCGCCTTCTCACAGGCCTCCTGCAGCCGCTGCAGGGCCATCGTATCTTTCCGCAGGTCGATCCCCTGCTCGTTTTTGAACTGATCCGCCACGTGGTTGATCAGCGTCTGGTCGAAGTCGTCGCCGCCCAAGTGCGTGTCGCCATTGGTGCTGATGACGCGAAACACACCGTCGGCCACCTCGAGCACCGACACGTCGAACGTGCCGCCGCCGAGATCGAACACCACGATCTTCTCCTGGGCCTTCTTCTCGAGGCCATAGGCGAGCGCCGCGGCTGTCGGCTCGTTGATGATCCGCATCACCTCGAGGCCGGCGATCTGGCCGGCGTCTTTGGTGGCCTGCCGCTGGGCGTCGTTGAAGTAGGCCGGGACGGTGATCACCGCCTTGTTGACCTTGTGGCCCAGGTAGCTCTCGGCCGCCTCCTTGAGCGCGCGGAGCACCTTTGCCGAGACCTCCGGCGGTGTGAACGTCTGGTCGCCCGCCTTCACCTTGACGTAGTCCTCGGGGCCGCCGACGACTTCGTAGGGAACGATCTTCTCCTCGCTGGCCACCTCGTTGTGGCGGCGGCCCATGAACCGCTTGATCGAGTAGATCGTCCGCTTTGGATTGGTGACGGCCTGCCGGCGGGCGATGTCACCCACGAGCGTCTCGCCCTTGTCGTTGAAGGCCACCACGCTCGGCGTGAGACGATTGCCTTCCTTGTTCGCGATCACCTTGGGCTCCTTGCCCTCCATCACCGCGACGACCGAGTTGGTCGTGCCGAGGTCGATGCCAATGATCTTTTCGCCTTGCTTGGTTGCCATGGTCTTGGATGTCCTTCGCGTCAGAATTGTCCGAAATTCGGTTGCTTTGAGAGGAAAGCAAAGGCCGTGCCAGCCGATTCGAGAACCAGTTTCGCTGGGCAGGAGGCCGTATTTACGCGGCCTTTATTCAGGGTACAGTTGGCAGTCGCGGATTTCTTGGAATTTGCGGCCCCTCGTCCGGGCTGCCATTTTGGCCGCTCCTTCAGTCACATCATGGCAAAACAGCCTGCCAAGCCTGCGTCGGACACAGCGAAGTCTTCGGGACTCGCCGGCCTGCGGACCCAGATAGATCGGATCGACCGGGAGCTCGTCGAGCGGATGAACGAACGGGCCCGACTGGCCGGACAGATCGGCCACATCAAGAAATCCAACGGCCAGCAGACCTACGATCCCTCCCGCGAGGAGACCGTGCTCGAGCGGGTGGCGGCCTCGAATACCGGCCCGCTCTCGAACGAAAGCCTGAAGGCCGTCTTTCGCGAGTTGATCTCCGGATCACGGGCAATCGAACAGCATCTCCGCGTCGCCCACCTCGGACCGGCCTGGACCTACAGCCACTTGGCCGCCCTGCACCGCTTCGGCAACGCCGTCGAGTTTGTACCGGTGGCCAGCATCTCGGCGGCCTTCGAGGAGGTGCATGCCGGCCACTCGCATTACGGCGTCGTGCCGCTCGAAAACTCCACCGACGGCCGGATCGCCGACACGCTCGACAACTTCTCCCGGCTGCCGGTGAAGATCTGCGCCGAGGTGCCGCTGCGGATCCACCACAACCTGCTCGCCAACTGCGATCGCTCGAGCATTCAGGCGGTCTATAGCCGTCCGCAGGCCCTTTCGCAGTGTCGCAACTGGCTGGCCCGCCACCTCCCCGACGCCCGGCTCGTCGAGGTGACCAGCACGAGCGCCGCCGCCGAAACTGCGGCAAAGACGCCCCACGCGGCCGCGATCGCCAGCCGTCAGGCGGGCGTGCACTACGGGCTCAACATCCTCGCCGAAAATATCGAGGACGTCGCCGGCAACACCACCCGGTTTGCGGTCATCGGCCACGCCGATGCCAGCCGCACCGGCAAGGACAAGACCTCGCTGATGTTCGAGATCGAGCACCGGCCGGGCGGTCTGGCCGACGCCCTCGCCATCCCCAAGAAGCAGAAGCTCAACCTCACCTGGATCGAATCGTTTCCGCTGGCCGGCGAGGAACGCGGCTACGTGTTTTTCGTGGAGCTCGAGGGGCACCGCGACGATCTCCGTGTCCGCCGCGCGATCGCGTCCCTTGAAAAGCGGTGCAAGCGGGTCGTGATCCTCGGCTCCTACGCCTGCGCCGCCGCGGTCGGCTGACCGTCCGAAAAGTCACGCTGTCAGGCTGAAGCCTGTCCTACCGGGAATCGATCGACCTCGCTATCATTCGCCCTCGTTTCCTCCCGTACTTCACACCGAGAGCACCCCGCATGGCCCGCAAGAAGATCGTCGCCGGCAACTGGAAGATGAACCTCGATCGCGCGAAGGCCCGGGAACTCACCGCGGCGGTGGCGGCCCGCGTGGGCGAGGCAGGCGGTGTCGAACTCGTGCTCTGCCCCCCCGCCCTCTACGTGGAAACGGTGGCGACGGCGCTCCATCTCGCCGGCGGTAAGAGCCCCTCGGGCGTCGCCCTCGGCGGCCAAAACATGCACGACAAGGCGAGCGGCGCCTTCACCGGCGAAGTGGCCCCGGCGATGTTCGTTGATCTGGGCTGCCAGTATGTGATTCTCGGCCACTCCGAACGCCGTACGCTCTTCGGCGAGACCGACGCGATCGTCAACGCCAAGACGAAGGCGGCGCTGGCCGCCGGCCTCACGCCGATCGTCTGCGTCGGCGAAACGCTCGAGGAGCGCGAGGGTGGCCGCACCGACGCCGTCGTCACCACGCAGGTTCGCGGCTCGCTGGCCGGCCTCTCGGCGGCTGACATCGAAAAGATCGTTGTCGCCTACGAGCCCGTCTGGGCGATCGGTACCGGCAAGGTCGCCACGCCGCTGCAGGCGCAGGAGGTGCATGCCCTGATCCGCTCGCTGCTGGCCGGCCTCGCTTCGCCCGAGGTGGCCGGCAAGGTGCGGATCCAGTACGGCGGCAGCGTGAAGCCCGACAACGCCGCCGATCTGGCCTGCCAGCCCGACATCGACGGGGCCCTCGTCGGCGGAGCCAGCCTCAAGGCCGACGACTTCCTCGGGATCGCCAAGGCCTTCCAGTAGGCCAGCCCACGACCAGCTAGCTCAGCCAGCCCGGCCCACCGAAATTCCGGCTGCTGTCGGCGCGTGGGCCCCGATCCGATATCATCCTCGGCTTCCGTAAACCCAAGACGTTTTGATCGCGATAGGAAATTGCAATGCTCCCGCTCGTTCGGTTCCTCCTCGGCTTCGGGCTCGTCTTCACCTCGCTGCTGCTGATTTTCCTCGTGCTCATTCAGCGCGGACGAGGCGGCGGTTTGGCCGGAGCCTTTGGCGGCATGGGTGGCCAGAGCGCCTTCGGCACGAAGGCGGGCGACGTCTTCACGAAGATCACCGTCGGTGTGGCCGCGTGCTGGATCGTGCTCTGCGTGCTCGCGATCAACGTGCTCGGCCGCCAGCAATCGCTGCTGAGCGGCTCGCTCGGCAGCGCGGCCCCTGAGGCCGTCGGCCCGTCCGCCGGAGCCGCTCCGGGAGCACCGCCGGCTGAAGGCCCCGCCTTTCCGAAGGCGGATGGTGCGGCCACCAACCCGCCCGTCGATGCGAAGCCGGCTGCCGCGAACGGCGAAACCACCCCCGCCGCGACGGAGCCCACGGAGCCCGCGACTCCGGCGGCAGCAGCCCCGGCAGCCACGCCCGCCGCTCCAGCGACCCCCGCGGCTCCGGCGACCCCCGCGGCTCCGGCAGCAGCGGCTCCCGCAGTTCCCGCCACGCCGGCGGTTCCGGTCAAGTAAACCTCGCCACGGAATCTCCCCATGGCGCTGAGCATGACTGGCTGCGGCGAGGCGATCGCGACCGATGGCGCGAGCACCTGCCGGGTCGAACTTCGCTGCGTCAACAACCGGTTTCTGAAGCTTTCGCTGCGGGCCCGCGAGGGATTCGCCGCCCTTGAATCGCAGATCGAGGCGGCTGTTCGGCAGCGCGTGCGTCGCGGCACGGTGCAGATGACGCTCGACCTCACGGGGCCTGCGGCCCCCGCCGCCAGGCAGTTCGACGAGGGCCAACTCGAGGCCTATCTGGGCCAGCTCGAGCACTTCTGCAGCCGACACGATCTGTCCGTGCCGCAGACGATCGACGGCCTGCTTACGCTTCCAGGGATCCTCGCCGACAATCCGCCCTCGAGCGCCGTGATCGCCGGCACCTGGCCGCTCATCGCCCGCGCGCTCGACGAGGCGCTCGATCGGCTCGATGCCATGCGACGGGCGGAGGGGGAGGCGATGGCCCGTGACATGCGGGCCACCTGCGGGGCGATCAACGCGATCGCTGCGCGGATTCGCGACCGCGTGCCGGCCGCGCTCGAAGAGCATCGTCGCCGGCTGCTCGATCGCGTCGGCAAGCTGCTCGAAGCCCGGGGTGTCACGCTCACCGAAGCCGACCTGACCCGGGAGATCGTCCTGGTTGCCGACCGCTCCGACATCGCCGAGGAGCTCGTGCGGCTGGAGAGCCACGGCGAACAATTCGACCGGCTGCTCGAGGAGGAATCGCCGGGAAGATCCCTCGATTTCCTGACGCAGGAACTCGCCCGCGAGGCCAACACCATTGGCTCCAAGTCGGCCGACGTGACGATCGCCCACGCCGTCGTCGAATTGAAAACGCACGTCGAACGGCTCCGCGAACTCGTCCAAAACGTCGAGTGATCGGGCCGCTTTCCAAGCCCCCCGCGTCTCGGGTACAACATCCCGATGGCTTCCCTGCCCGGCAAACTCGTCGTCATCTCCGGCCCTTCCGGCGTGGGCAAGACCTCGATCCTGCGGCGGCTCCTGACCGACCTCCCGGATCTCACGCCCAGCGTGTCGGCCACCACGCGGCCCCCCCGCGTCGGCGAGAAGGATGGCGTCGACTACCACTTCATGCCGCTGGAGGATTTCGAGCGGCGGCGGGCGGCGGGTGAATTCCTCGAGTGCTGCCGGGTCTACGGCCGCCAGCACTGGTATGGCACGCTCGTGGCCGAAGTAGCCCCCAGATTGGCGGCCGGAGACTGGGTGGTGCTTGAAATCGACGTCGAGGGTACACTTTCGATTCTCGAGCGCTACCCCGCAGCGATCACGATTTTCGTCGAACCATCGCACCCGGACCAATTGGAGCAGCGGCTGACCGGCCGAGGCACCGAATCGCCCGAGGCCATGGCGCGGCGGCTGGAGGTGGCGCGGCGGGAACTGCTCGAGGCCTACCGCTACAAGCACCGCGTCATCAACGATGACATCGAGTCTGCCGTCACCGCGATCAAAACCATTCTCGCCGAAGCCGGTCTGACCGCCGGCACCAAGCATCCCGCCCACACCCCATCCGGAGCACGAACATGATCGACGATCTGCGCGAAGAGGAAATTGTCAACAAGGTCGGCGGCCGCTTCAAGCTCTCGACACTCATCCAGAAGCGTCTTGTCGCGCTCAACGCCGGCGGCCGTCCTCTCGTCGACATCGACAGCGACGACAAGATGCAGATCGTGATCGAGGAGATCAAGCAGGACAAAATCTTCCTCGACACGTCTTCGAACCTGCGAATCACGGGCGCATCGCCGGAGGCCGGCGGCCCCCTGGATTTTGACGCCTCGATCCTCTGATGCTCGAGGGCCGCGAAATCGTCGTCGGCGTTTCGGGCGGCATCGCGGCCTACAAGGCTGCCGCTCTGACGAGCCTGCTCGTGCAGCAGGGCGCGGGCGTGACGGCCGTGCTCACCCGGAATGCCCGGCGGTTTGTGGGCGCCGCCACCTTTGCGGCGCTCACCGGCCGGCCGGTGGCATCGCGGAGCTTTGACCCGGCGGCGTTTCCCCTCGGCGCGCACATCGAACTGGCCGCCCGGGCCGACCTCGTCGTCGTGGCCCCCGCCTCGGCCGACCTGCTCGCGAAGGCGGCGGGCGGGGCCGGCGACGACCTGCTCACCACCCTTCTGCTCTGCGCCGAGTGCCCGGTCGTGTATGCCCCGGCGATGAACTCCGCCATGTGGGCGAAGGCGTCCGTGCAGCGGAATGTCGCGCAAGTCGCGGCCGATGGCGGCCTGATCGTGCCGCCCGGCACGGGCTGGCTCTCCTGCCGCCAGACGGGCGCAGGCCGGATGGCTGAGCCGGACGAAATCCTCGCCATGATCCGCACCACGCTGGCCGCCCGGCCACCGCGAAAGCCGTCCTGATACACCGTCACCGCCCCCGAAGGCCACGCGAATGGCAAAGATTCTGCTGACGGCCGGCCCCACGCGAGCCTACATCGACGACGTTCGCTACCTCACGAATGCATCGAGCGGCCGCATGGCCCGGGCGATCGCCGCCGCCGCCCTCTCGCGGGGGCACGAGGTGACGATCGTGAGCGGCCCGGTGCACGTCGAATATCCGCGGCAGGCCCGGGTGATCCCGGTCATGACGACGACCGAGATGCTCGCGGCGTCGCTGGCCGAATTGCCAACATGTGACGGCGTGATCGCCGCCGCGGCGCCATGCGACTTCGAGCCCGTGCAACGAACTGCCGGCAAGATCCCCCGCCGCGGCACATTCCTTTCGCTCAAGCTCAAGCCGACCACCGACGTGATCGCGACGCTCGCCGCCCGGTCGAAGAAGCGGCAGTGGTTCGTGGCTTTCGCACTGGAGCCCGGGGCCGATCCGCACCGCGCCTTCGAGAAGATCGAGGCCAAGCGCTGCGACCTGATCGTCGTCAACGACGTGTCGGCGCTCGAGGCCACGAAGACCGCCGTGACGGTCTACGACCGCAGCCATGCCCGCGTCGGTGGCAAAAGCGGCACGAAGCCGGCCGTCGCCATCTGGCTGATCCGCTTGATCGAGAGCACACTTTTCAAACCGTGACACGCGAGCCACCGGGGATCCCTTGATGCTGAACGCCCGAATCGGCGGAAGCTTGACGAGCGTTGGAGATTTCGCCCGTTTGGGGTGAATTTTTCAGAATGGGATTGTGCGAAATATCCCCGCGAGGAAACTTCTGCCGTTCGGGCGGCAATGCGGGCTTGGATCACACGCCCGAGAGTTGGGAATTTATTTGACAGGCTGAAGCCTGTCCTACTTTTGAGGCACACATGATCACCGTCGCCGTCCTTGGAGCCACCGGCTACACCGCGCTCGAAGCGATCAAGATTTTGCTCCGGCATCCGGAGGCGAAGATCACGGCCGTGACGAGCCGGCAGGAGGGAAGCCCGCCGATCTCGACGGTGCACCCGAGCCTCGTGGAACGGCTCGAACTCCCGCTCGAGGATCTGTCGCCCGAGGAGGTCGGGAAGCGGGCCGACTGCGTCTTTTCCTGCCTGCCACACTGCGCGAGCGCGGAGATCATCCCGCGGGTGCTCGCGGCGGGGGCGCGGGTGGTCGACTTCAGCGCCGACTACCGGCTCGACGACGCGGCCACGTACCTCGAATGGTATGGCCACGAGCATCCCGATCCAGCTCGACTGGGCTCAACGGCTTATGGTCTCCCTGAGCTCTTCCGCGACCGGATCAAGGGGGCCGATCTCGTCGCGAATCCGGGCTGCTACTCGACGTCGGCGATCCTGCCGCTGGCGCCGCTGGTCAAGAGCGGCCTCTTCGAAACCAACGACATCATCGTCGACTCCAAGAGCGGCGTGAGCGGCGCGGGCCGGTCGCCGAAGCTGATGACGCATTTCCCGGAATGCAACGAGAGCATGTCGGCCTACAACGTCGGTCGGCACCGCCATACGCCGGAGATCGAGCAGGTGATCGGGCGGCATGCGGGCGCGACGCCGCAGGTGATCTTCACGCCGCAGCTGGCGCCGATGGACCGTGGCATCCTCTCCACGATCTACATCAAGCCCAAGCAGCCGATCACCGAGGGCGACGTGATGAAAATCCTGCGCGACGCCTACGCCGGCGAGCGATTTGTTCGCGTGGTCGACCACCTGCCGGCGACGAAAGACACCGTCGACACCAATTTCTGTGACATCACGGCCCGCGTCGTCCGCGGCCGGGTGCTTCTGATCAGTTGCCTCGACAACCTCGTGAAGGGCGCCGCCGGTGCCGCCGTCCAGAATTTCAACGTCCTCTTTAACCTCCCCGAAACGGCAGGCCTGCTGTAAACCCGCCAACGGTAATTCCGCAGAAACTGTCTCACCACGAGCACGGATTCACCACATTCTCCCGATGCTGAACGCCGGGGTCGGCTGAAGCTCGACGAGCATTTGAGCTTTTGTGGAGCGCGAGCGGAGCAAAAGATCACCGCGAGGAGACTTCTGCCGACCCCGGCGGCAATGCGGCCGCAAGCACACTGCCTCGAACACAACGAAGGATTTCAATCACCCAATGAGCATCACCGAAACCCCGATCCGCCTGCCGATTCCACCCCTCCCCAAGGGCTTCCGCGTCGGCGGCGGCCACGCCGGCCTCAAGCGCAACCCCACCCGCGAGGATGTTTCGCTCATCGTGTCGGACCAGCCGGCCACGGCGGCGGCGGTCTACACCACGAACCTGGTCTTCGCGGCCCCGGTGGCCTTCGACCGGGCCCGCACGCCCGGCGAGGGGTTTCGCGCGATCGCGATCAACTCCGGCAACGCGAATGCCTGCACGGGCACCCGCGGCCTCGATGATTGCCGCAGCATGGCGGCGGCCGCAGCCAGCCGGCTCGACGTGCCGGAAGCGGGCGTGCTCGTGCTCTCCACCGGGATCATCGGTGAGTTTCTGCCGCTCGAGAAGATTCGGGCGGGGATCGACATGGTGGCCGGCCGGCTCGGAAGCGACAGCGATGCGGTGGTGACGGCGGCCCGCGGTATGATGACGACCGACACGCGTCCCAAGCTGTCCGGCTCGTCGTTTCAGGCGGGTGGCCGAACGTACACGCTCTTCGGGATGGCAAAGGGGGCCGCGATGGTCGGCCCGCGGATGGCCACGATGCTGGGCATCATCCTGACCGATGCCACGGTCCTGCCGGCCGACTCCCAGCGGCTGCTCGGGGAGGCCACGGAGCAGACATTCAACTGCGTGAGCGTCGACGGCCACACGAGCACCAACGACACCGTGCTGCTGTTGGCCAACGGCGCCGTCGGCGGCCCGCCGCTCGCCGGCAAAGATCTCGAACTCTTCGCCAAGGCGCTCTCCGACGCCTGCGAGGCGTTGGCCCGCGAGATCGCCGATGACGGCGAGGGGGCCACGCACGTGCTGCGGATCGAGGTGACGGGCTGCCCCACCCGCGACGAGGCCCGACAGATCGCCCGCACGGTCGCCGACAGCCCGCTGGTGAAAACGGCGATTCACGGTGCCGACCCAAACTGGGGGCGGATCGTGTCGGCAGCCGGGTATTCAGGCGTGAAATTCGACCCCGACAGGCTGGTCCTGCGGGTGAATGGCATCCTGCTCTTCCGCGACGGCCAGCCGGTGGCATTTGATGCCGGAAAGGTGTCGGATTCCATCCGTTCCGCCCGGGAAACCCTGATCGAGCTGGAGCTGCACTCCGGCCGGGAGTCGATCCGGTTCTACTCCAGCGACCTGACCGCGGAATACGTCCACCTCAACGCGGACTATCACACCTGAGTCCCGTATACTTTGGGAGTTGCCGCCGCCGGCGGTGGTGCAAGCAGCACCCGCCTTGACGCCGCCGGTCGGAAAAGGTTTGCTTTGGTCCCCAGCCCGCCCCTCCTGAGAAGATTCCCCGCCGATGACGTTCCCGATCTCCGCGCCTGAATTTCCGTTGTCTCCCGCCACCATCTGGGCGGCGCTGCCCCTGACGGCTCCTCTGCTGCCGTTCGGTGACGCTGGCCTGCCGCTGGGATATGTCGTGCCGGCGATCGAGTGCGCCGACCCCGCGGAGGAAGACGAGGTCGAGGTTGACGATGAGGAAGACCTTGCCGTTGCGCAGCCCTCGGTGGATGAGGAATCGAGTTTCGACGATTTCGACGACGACTTTGACGATGACTTCGAAGAAGAGACGAACGACCCGGACTGGGATCACCCGGACGATGCCGACCCCGGTCCGCCTCCGCCCGGCAAGGGACCCGGCAGAAAGAAGTAGTTCGCCCGCTGTTCCCTGCGAGACCGGCCGATGTCAGCCCAACAGACAGCCGAATGGTTTGGCTCCCTGAGCCAACTCGACTTCGACATCGACTTCTTCGAGCAACTCCTGGCCCGCAACGGAGACTCAGTCGAGGTGCTGCGGGTGCTCGCCGAACTCGTCTCGAAAAAGGGACTCGTGAAGCGGGCCGTCGAAATCGACCGGCGGCTGGTCGACCGCCTGCCCAATGATTTCCTCGCCCGCTACAATCTCGCCTGCTCGCTGGCCCTGGCCGGGCGGCCCGAGGATGCGATCAGTTCGCTCTCGAAGGCCATCCTGCTGGGCTACGACGACCTGGCGCACATCGACGTCGATCCCGACCTCGATTCGTTGCGGGAGCGGCCGGACTTCCGTGCTCTGCTGGGTCGTGACTGATTCATTTCAGCCCCGACCTGGAACACAGCACGCATGCTCGACCAACACGACAAGATCTCCGAAGCCTGCGCGGCGATTGCCGCGCAGTGGCCTCACAAGCCGGCCGTCGGCATCATCCTCGGCAGCGGCCTCGGCGGCGTGACGGCCGCGCTCACCGACAAGGTGACGATTCCCTACGAGTCGATCCCGCACTTCGCGAAGTCGACGGCCCACGGCCATGCCGGCCAGCTCGTCTGCGGCCTGTTCGACGGCGTGCCCGTCGTCGTGATGGAAGGCCGGATGCATGCTTACGAGGGCTATCCCCTTGCCCAGATCACGTTTCCTGTCCGCGTGGTCCGCCGGCTCGGCGCGGAATTGCTCGTCGTCACCAATGCCTGCGGCGGTCTGAACCCGCAGTTTCGCACCGGCGACCTGATGGTGATCGACGACCACATCAACCTGATGAACGACAACCCGCTCGTCGGCATCAACGACGACAGGCTCGGGCCGCGGTTCCCCGACATGTCGGCCCCCTACACGCCGATCCTCATCGACCAGGCGCTCGCCGTGGCCCGTAAGGAGAATTTCGTCGCCCACCGCGGCGTCTACGTGGCGGTGACGGGCCCAAACCTGGAGACCCGGGCCGAATACCGCTTTCTGCGGGTGATCGGCGCCGACGTCGTCGGCATGTCGACGGTGCCCGAGGTGATCGTGGCGGTGCATGCCGGCATGAAAGTGCTGGGCATCTCGGTGATCACCGACATGTGTTTGCCCGACGCGCTCGAGGTGGCAACGGTCGAGAAGATCCTCGCCGTGGCCCGTTCGGCCGAGCCCAAGCTGCGGGCCCTCGTCGCCGCCGCCGTGCGGAACTCCAGCCGTTCCTGATCGGGTTCGTGTTCCTCCCAAGCAAGGACCACCTGATGAATCGCCGTCGACGAGTCACCGTGTCGCTGGTGCTGTTCGCGGGCCTGTCTTCGTGGGGGGCGCCGTGGAGTCTGTCGGCCGGCGCCGCCGACATGCGGCCCAACATCGTGCTCTTTCTCGCCGACGACCTCGGCTACGGCGAACTGGGCTGCTACGGCAATGCCGCGGCCATCACTCCCAACCTGGATCGTTTCGCCGCCGAGGGTCTGCGGTTCACCGACTGCCATTCGGCGGGCAGTGTCTGTTCACCGTCGCGGTCGGCACTGTTGACCGGGCGGACCCCCTATCGCAACGGTGTCTTCACCTGGATCCCCGAACAGAGTCCGATCCACCTGCGGTCCAGTGAACAAGCGCTGCCGAAGCTCCTGGCCAGTGCCGGCTACGACACCTGCCACGTCGGCAAATGGCACCTGAACGGCAAGTTCAATTCCCCCGACCAGCCGCAGCCCTCCGATCATGGCTACGCCTGGTGGCTGGCCACGCAAAACAATGCTGCGCCCAGCCATGCGTTTCCGACAAACTTCGTCCGCAACGGCCAGCCGATTGGCAGGGCGGACGACTATTCTGCTCCGTTCATCGCCGCCGAGGCCATCCGCTGGCTGAAGGAAAAACGCGACCCGCAGAAGCCGTTCTTCCTCGCCGTCTGGACCCACGAGCCGCACTATCCGATCGCTTCGGCTGAGGTGTACGAGCAGCTCCATGCGAATATCGCCGACCGGGAGGAGCGGACCTACCGGGCAAACGTCACGCAACTCGACGACGCCTTCGGGCGGTTGCTGCGATCACTCGACGACATGCAACTCACCGACTCGACGCTCGTTTTTTTCTCGAGCGACAACGGGCCGGAGGGGGACGGCGACAAGGGGCCGGGGCGCGGCCTCGCCGGGGGCCTGCGGGGCCGCAAGCGGTCGATGTACGAGGGCGGCCACCGCGTGCCGGGGCTCGCCCGCTGGCCGGGAAAAATAGCGGCGGGCACGGAGAGCGGCGTGCCGCTGATCGGCAGTGATTTCTTCCCGACCGTGCTCGCGGCCGCGGGAGTCGAACCTCCAGTGGGCCGGAAGCTCGACGGCCTGAACCTCCTGCCGATTTTTTCCGGCGCCGGTGTCGAGCGGCAGGTGCCGCTCTATTGGCGCTGGGGCGGGAAGGTGGCCTACCGGGAGGGGGATTGGAAGATCGTGGTCGACGAGTCGTTGGAGCGGCCGGAGCTTTACAACTTGAGTACCGACCGAAACGAAACCAAGAATCTGGCTGCCCAGGAATCGGAACGGCTCGCGGCGATGATGACGCGGCTGCGGGCCCACACGACCGAGGTGGAGGCCGAAGGGCCAGACTGGTGGCGGACGGAGCCGCTCAACTGCCTCAAGAAAACACCCGCCGGCGCGAGTGGGAAAAAGCATCGCGACAAGACTTCTGCCGTTCCGGCGACCAGCGGGGGAGGCTAGCACCTGCGCTGCCGGAAGGATCAGGCAGCCTAAAGGCCACCCTCCTTACGGGCATCTGCCGGCCGGGGTACGATTCGCCTTTCCGAACCTCGAGATCGCCGGCCAATTCCCCATGTTTGAACCTGTCCACGGCAAGCCCGACTTCCCCGCCCTCGAGACCTCGATCGCGGGGCTGTGGCGGGATCATGCGATCTACAAAAAGTCGCTCGATCGGCGCCGCGGCGCGAAGCGGTTTGTCTTCTTCGAGGGGCCGCCCACCGCCAACGGCATGCCGCACCCCGGCCACTGCCTGACCCGTACGATCAAGGATCTCTATCCCCGCTACCGCACGATGCGGGGTGAATACTGCGAGCGGAAGGCGGGCTGGGACACGCACGGCCTGCCCGTCGAGGTGGAGGTCTGCAAGGAACTCGGCATCCACTCCAAGGCTGAGATCGAGGCCTACGGCGTCGAGCCCTTTATCCACAAGTGTCAGGAGTCGGTCTGGCGCTACATGCGGGAGTGGGAGTCGCTCACCGAGCGGATCGGGTTTTGGATCGATCTCTCGGCTGCCTACGTGACCTATCACCAGAGCTACGTCGAGAGCGTCTGGTGGGCGTTGGCTGAACTCTTCAACCGCGGCCTGCTCTATCAAGGCCACAAGATCGTCTGGTGGTGGGCCCAGGGGGGCACCGCGCTTTCCAGCGGCGAGGTGGGCCAGGGCTACCGCGAGGTGGCCGACCCGAGCGTCTACGTCGCATTTCCCCTGCTCGATGATGCCGGCACTCCCACGAATCGCAACCTCGTGGCCTGGACGACGACGCCCTGGACGCTGCCCGCGAACCAGTTCGCAGCGGTGAAGGCCGATCTCGATTACGTGGTGCTCCGCGAGGCCGGCGTAACTGATGCGGCTGATGCGGCCGAATACATCGTCGCCGAGCCGCTCGCCGGCCCGCTCGGCGAGCGGATGAAGAAGCAATTCGACGTCGTCGACCGCCTCAAGGGCTCCGCGCTCGTCGGCCGCTCCTACCTGCCGCCGTTCGACACCTATCGCGCCGCGGCCGCGCCGCCGGTCGCGGCACCGCTCAAGGCCGGTGGCTCGCAGCCGGCCGCCTGGCGGGTTGTCGCCACCGACTTCGTGACGACCGACTCCGGCACGGGCATCGTCCACATCGCGCCGGCCTTCGGCGAAGTCGACTACACGGTGCTCAGCGCGGAGCAGTCCCGGTTCGCGGAGGGAGATGGCCCGGTCTTGATCAATTGCGTTGCCCCCGACGGCACGTTCACTGATGCCTTCCCGATGGGGAGCGGCCGGTTCGTGAAGGAGTGCGACCGCGACATCACCCGTGACCTGCGAACCCGCGGGCTACTCGTCCACCAGGAGCAATACGTCCACGACTATCCGTTCTGCTGGCGGGCCGACAACGATCCGCTCATCCAATACCCGCGGCAGAGCTGGTTTATCCGCACGAGCCAGTTCCGCGACGAGATGCTCGCCAACAACGCCGAGATCGACTGGCTGCCAGAGCACATCAAGGACGGACGCTTCGGAAACTTTCTGGCCACCAACGTCGATTGGGCGCTCTCCCGCGAGCGCTACTGGGGCACGCCGCTGCCGATCTGGGTCTGCGAAGAGACCGGCGCTGCGGAGGCCGTGCCGTCCTACGCAGCGCTCCTGACCAAGCCGGGCGTGCAGGGCACCGACGTCTTCGCTCGGGCGAAGGCCGCCAACCCGAAACTCTCCGACGACCTCAAGGTCCACAAGCCGTACATCGACGCGGTCACCTACGATTCGCCGTTCGCGCAGGGTGCGCGGATGCGCCGCGTGAGTGAGGTGATCGACTGCTGGTTCGACTCGGGCGCGATGCCGTTTGCCCAATGGGGCTGGCCGCACACGGGCGACGCGGAGTTCAAGGCGCAGTTTCCCGCCGACTTCATCTCCGAGGCGATCGACCAGACCCGCGGCTGGTTCTACAGCCAGTTGGCGATCAGCACCCTCTTGTTCGGGCGGACGGCCGAACCCAGTCAGCCCGGTGAACAGGCGGGTGAACAGCCCGGCGACCGGAAGACCGCCTACCCGCATCCCTTCAAGACCTGCATCGTTCTCGGCCACATGCTCGGCGAAGACGGGCAGAAGATGAGCAAGAGCAAGCGAAACTACAAGGAGCCGGCCGTCATCTTCGACACCTACGGTGCCGACGCCCTGCGGTGGTTCTTTCTCGCCGGCCAGCCGCCCTGGACGAGCATCCGCTACAACGAGCGGGCAATCCGCGAGAGCGTGCCGGAATTTCTCCTGCGGCTCTGGAACGTCTATTCGTTCCTCGTGATCTATGCCCGGATCGACGGCTTCGATCCGGCGGCGCTGCTCGCCGCTCCCGGCTCCCTCGACCATGCCGATCTCGTGAAGGCCCGCGGCTACCGGCCGGTGGCCGAGCGGGGCGAGCTCGACCGCTGGATGCTCTCGGAGCTCAATGCCACGGCCGCAACGGTAGTCGAGCGGATGGACCGCTACGACCATTTTGGTGCGGCCGGCACCCTCTCGTCGCTCCTCGACGCGGTGAGCAACTGGTTCGTGCGTCGGAGCCGCGACCGCTTCTGGTCCGCTGGCAGGGCCGATACCGGCCCGGAAGGCAACCAGGAGAAGCTCGACGCCTACTGGACGCTCTATGAGTCGCTGCTCACGATCACCCGGCTCGCCGCGCCCTTCGTGCCGTTCGTCTCGGAGGCGATCTGGCAAAACCTCGCGGTCGCCGCCTTCGGCGCCAAGGTGCCCGAGAGCGTGCATCTCACCGATTATCCCACCGGCGTCGAGTCGCTCACCGACCGCGATCTCGTCCGCCGGATGACGCTCGTCCGCGAGGTGTCGTCGCTCGGGCGGGCGGCCCGCGCCGCCGAGAAGCTCAAGGTGCGGCAGCCACTCTCGAAGGTGGAAGTGATCCTGGCGGATGCCACGCCGGCCGATGCCGCCTGGCTCGAAGCCCATGCCGATCTCGTCTGCGATGAGCTCAACGTCAAGCAGTTCGAGATCTGTCGCGAGCCCGACCGCTACATCACGCGGGCCGTGCTGCCCGATCTCAAGAAACTCGGGCCCCGGCTCGGCAAGGATCTGCCGAAGGCCCGGGATGCGATCACGAAGGCCGACGCCGGAGCGCTCCTGGCGGCGCTGCACCGCGACGGCCGGGCCACGGTTGCCCTGGCCGGCGGCGGCTCGGCCGTGATCGAAAAAGACGACGTCATCATCCGCACCACCGCCAAGGAAGGCTGGGCGGCTGCCGAGAGCCCGCAGGCCGTGGTCGTCGTGGCCAGCCAGATCACCCCCGAGCTCCTGGCCGAGGGACTCGTGCGGGAGGTCGTGCACGCGGTGCAGTCGCAGCGGAAAACGCTCGACCTCGAGTTCACCGACCGGATCGAGCTGGGGTTTGAAACGGCCTCCGCCGATCTCCAGTCGGCTCTCGAAAAACACCTCGACTACGTCGCCGGCGAGACGCTCGCGACGTCCGCCACGTTTGGCCCGCTCGCCGGCGGCACGAGCGAATCGCTCGATCTCGACGGCCACCCGCTCACGATCACCCTCCGCAAAAAGTAGGACAGGCTTCAGCCTGTCACCAGCCTCGGAACGACTCGACCCGACAGACTCGCATACCACAAGGACGACAGGCCGAAGCCTGTCCTGCTCATGCCCGCTCCCCTCCGCCTCGCGATCCTCCTCTCCGGCTCGGGCCGCACGCTCGAAAACCTGCTCGAGTGGATCGCCGCCGGCAGGCTCTCCGCCACGATCGAGACCGTCATCTCGAGCCGCAGCGATGTTCGCGGCGTGGCCATCGCCCGCCGCGCCGGCCTGTCGACCCACGTTCTCCCATCCAGCGGCAAGCCGCTCGCCGACTGGAGCCGCGAGATTTTCGACGCCTGCCGCGCTGCGAAGCCTGACCTCGTTGTCATGGCGGGATTTCTGCAGCTCGTGGAGATTCCCGCCGACTTCACCGGCCGCGTGATCAACATCCACCCCGCCCTGCTGCCCGCCTTCGGCGGCAAGGGGTTTCACGGGATGCACGTGCACCGCGCCGTGCTCGACCGCGGCTGCACGGTCTCGGGCTGCACCGTGCACCTCGTCGACAACGAATACGACCACGGCCGCATTCTGCTGCAAAAAACGGTGCCCGTCCTGCCCGACGACACGCCCGATTCGCTGGCAGCCCGGGTCTTCGCCGCCGAGTGCCAGGCGCTGCCGGAGGCTATCATGCAGTTGGCCGCCCGTCGGCAGCCGTAACGCGAAAGGATTTCCAACCATGTCCCGCTCCCTCGGAAACGTGATCGCCGACTCGCTCCAGCTCTCGGTGGGCTATGCGGAACGCCTGCTCAAGGACGTACCTGCTGGGCAGTTCGCCCGATTCGCCACCGTCGGCGGCACGGTCGTCGAGTCAAACCACCCGGCCTTCATCTACGGCCACTTGAGCCTCTACGCCCCGCGGATCCTCTGGCAGCTCGGGGCTCCCGCGCCGAGTGTTCCCGACCACTTCGAGCTGCGGTTTTCGAAGGATGCCAAATGTATCGACGACCCGGACGGCGATCTTTTTCCGCCGATGGACGAGATTGTTGCCTTCTTCTTCGAGGGGCACAGAATGGTCACGGGCGCTCTGCGGAGCACGCCCGACGACAAGCTGCAGCAGCCCAATCCAGCGGAGGGTCGCATGAAGGAACTCTTTCCAACGCTCGGCTCCGTGCAGACGTTCTACTGTGGCGGCCACATGATGATGCACCTGGGGCAGATGAGCGCCTGGCGGCGGATGGCCGGCCTCGGCGCCGCCTGACCGGCCCACGGTGGGACGGTCGACATTCCTTGACGACACCCTCTCGGAGACGCACATGCCCTCGCTCGACGATGCCCCAAACCGTGACCTGCTTCGTCAGTTGACCACGTCGAGCTTCGGTCTCGGAGCCGTTCTCGCGCTGCTCGGCGTGCTCGCGATCGCCGCACCGTGGGTGGCGTCGACGGTCATCGACTACATCGTCGGCGGAACGCTCGTGGCCGCGGGAATTGCCCAGTTGGGCATGACGGCCCTCACGTTCACATGGCGGGGCTTTTGGCTCACGCTCCTCTGCGGCGCGTTGTCGATCGTATCTGGTGTGGCGATGCTCGCGATCCCGGTCGAGGGTATTCACGTGCTGGTCACATTTCTCGGCATCGTGATCCTCTTCGAGGCGGCCGCGAAGCTGACGGCAGCCTTTTCCGTGCCCCGGGATTTTCCCTGGGGCTGGATTCTCTTCGACGGGCTCATCACGGCGGTGCTGGGTGGCCTCCTGCTGACGAGTCCGGCCGCGCAGGCGGGCGTGTATCTGGGCGTTCTCATTGGCATCAATCTGGTCTCGAGCGGGATCGCGTTTCTCGCGTCCAGCATCTGGCTCCGCCGCTCACTGGCCTGAGCGAAATCGTTCCCTTCCGGTCGACGGCAAGAGCGTGTCGGCAAAACTGCGGATGCGGCCCGCTCACGGCCGCGGTGTACCTGGCTTTTTGGTAGTCTCGACCGGGTCATGAATGACCGCGGGGCATCTTTTCTGGTTTTGCTCATTGCCGCGTGCGCCGTCGTTCAGTCAGTCGGCCGGAGTAGCGGCCAGAGCCCGGTATCATCGGCCCCGGGCATCGACCGGATGGTCTCCGACAACGCCGTCATCGGCCCCGACGGCAAACGCGGCAGTGAAGACGTCTACCGGCTGCCGGGTCGGGCGCAGCGGCTGGTCGTCGAGTTCGGCGATCCGAACAGGCTCGGTCGCGAGCCGGTGCAACTGCGGTATCGCCTCGACGGCCGCGACAGCGACTGGCAGGATTATGAACAAGGGCTGATGCGGTTTCAGGCACGGTTCATCGACGCCGATAACAAACCGGTCGACGGCGATGAGAGCTCCGTCAAAGGACGATCCCCGGGCTGGACCGGTCAGATCGAGACATCACCGTTCCAGCACCGCAGCAAGCGGATCACCGTTCCGCCACGGGCCGCGAAGCTCATGCTCTGGATGATCTCGGCTGGGCCTCAGGAGGCGACCGGCGTCCGCGTCTTCGAGTCGATCCGGATTTCGGTCGTCGACGCAAATGGGTCCCCCGGCCGCGAAATCTTCCAGAGCGACTTCGAGACTGGTACCGATCTTGACGATCCGTTCGGCATCCCCAAGGGCTGGGCGCGTGACGGCACGAAGCCGGGCGTCGGCCGCATGGTGCGACTGCCGGGGCCGCCGGTCCGGCATGCGCTCGCGCTGATCGATGAAGACCCTCGCGGGCTGGGTGGCTGGATCACGATGTCCGAGGCGTCGCCGGCCGTCACCCCTGGTGAAACGCTCCTCGTCGAATGGAGCGAGCTCTACAGCGTGGGGGGCGGAGGAAAAAACTCAGTGGTCTACGAGAACCTACCCGCCGGCGAGTATCGGTTTCGGCTCGTCGAATGCTCTCTCTTGGGCGTGCCGCAGGGCCCGGAATACACGGCCGTGATCGAGGTACCGCAGCCTGTCTGGGCCCGGCCCTGGTTCTGGGCGGCCTCGGCCGCCGCGGGCACCGGCCTCGTATCACTCGCCGTCCGGCAGGCCTCGCGGCAGCGGGTGCAGCGGCAGCTCGCCCGCGCCGAGCAGCAGCGGATGATCGCGGCCGACCGGATGCGGATCGCGCAGGATCTCCACGACGATCTCGGTGCCAACCTTACGCGGATCGGCATGCTCAGCGACCTTGTCCGCAGCCCCTCGATCACGTCCGACGAAAGCCGTAAATTCCTCGACCAGATCTTCGAGAATGCCTCCGGGCTTGCCAAACACCTCAATGAAATCGTCTGGGCGATCAGCCCCCACAATGACGCAGTGGAGCCTTTTTCCGCCTACCTCTGCAAATACGCGCAGGACTTCCTGGCGTCCAGCAGCGCCCGTTGCCGGATCGACATGCCCGACAGGCTTCCCGATCTGCCCCTGCCGTCGAACGTGCGGCACAACCTGTTCCTGGCGGCGAAGGAGGCGATCAACAACGCCGCCAAGCACGCGCGGGCCGAAACCATCGTCCTCCGCCTCGACGTGGTCGATAGCCGTCTGACGATCGTCGTGGAGGACGACGGCTGCGGGATTCGTCCCGTGGACGGCCGCGGCGCTACCGCTGGCAAGGGCTTCGACAACATGCAGAGCCGGATGCAGCAGGTGGGCGGCTCGTTCGCCTGTGACAGCCAGCCCGGCAAGGGCACGTCGATTCGTCTCTCCGTACCCGTCTCCACCCCCTGACCATGGCCCCGAGGTTTGCTTCCGATGACCAAAGCCACTTCGATCACGTTTCCCACCCCGCAGGCCGCCCGCAGCCTGATCCGCGTCGGCATCGTCGACGACGACAAGGGCACGCGACAGGCATTGGCGGGCTTCCTGCAGGGTGATTCCGAGATCGAGTGCATCGGCACGTTTGGCTCGGCGGAGGAAGCGCTTCGCGACCTGCCTGCCAAGCGGCCAGACGTCGTGATCATGGACGTCAACCTGCCGAAAATGGACGGCGTGCAGTGCGTACGGGAGTTGGTGGGAAAGCTACCCGACGTGCAGGTCGTGATGCTGACGGTCTACGACAATACCGACGTGATCTTTCAGTCGCTGGCTGCCGGGGCGAAGGGCTATCTGCTCAAGCCCATTCGGGCCGCCCAGCTCCTGACCGCGGTCCGCGACGTGATCGGGGGCGGCGCACCGCTGACGAGCAACATCGCCCGCAAGCTCGTGCAGGCCTTCGCCGAGCCGGCCGCACCGACTGCGAAGCTATCCGGAAGCCGCGAGCCCGACGCCCAGCGGGATGCAGTAGAGGCAGCGCTCTCGCCGCGGGAGCGGGAGGTGCTTGATCTGCTGGCCCGCGGCTATCTCTACAAGGAAATCGCCAAAACCTTTAACGTGAGCTATTCGACGGTGCATACGCACATCGAGCGGATCTACCACAAGCTCCACGTCCGCTCCCGGGCCCAGGCGGTGGCGAAGATCTACGGGCCGCGGCAATGAGATATTCGCACACGAACCGAGCCGGTCGCGGCATCACGGCCCGGCGAGATCGGCGACCTGACCATCGGTGAGGGCGGCCGCGTAGATCCGCACGTCGTCGAGGACGCCGTCCATAAATTCCCCCGCCCCGGTGTCCCCGATGCGGAGCGTGCGGCCCGGCTGCATGAGCTGCGGCTGCCCCTTGAACGGGATCGTCTTCTTGCGGTCGCCGTCGAGGTAAAGCCGGCACTCCTTCGCGGCATCGTCGATCACGAACGTGACGAAGTACCACCGTTCGAGATCGAGATCGCCTCCCTGCCCGTTCGTGCCCACGTCGTCCTTGTAGAAGTTGACCTTCGTCTCGATCCAGCGGGTGCCGTCGCCGATATCGCCATGCACCTTGTCGGTGTTGATCTTCACGTCGAAGAGCATCGCCCCGCCCTGCCGCGAGCCCATGATGCCAGAGTAGGTCGGCGGCTTCGTGAGCCACACCCACGCCGACACGGTGTAGGTGGAAAGCTCGAAATCGGCCGCATAGGCGACCTCCATAAAGTCTTGCCGGCTACGGTCAAACAGCAGCCCCTGGCCGAGTTTCCCGGCATGCGGCATGGCCCCGTGCACGGTACCGTGATGCGCCCCCGCGGCGTCACGGCCTTCAGCCCCGGCCTCGTCGAACGTCCAGTGGGCGACCGGTGCCGGCAATTCACCACGAACCGCAACGATCTCCGGGCCGGCATGCATGCCGACGACCAGCGTCAGCACGGGGATCAAGTGCCAAACTCTGCTCATGATGAGTGACTCCGGAGCCTTTGGAATCAATGCAATATGACCGAGTCAAGTATATCGCCTCGTTGCAGAAGAGCAGCGACTGCAAGAACATCTTCCGGGGCGTGAGGGGCGTCCACTGAAACACACCGTGATCCACGGCGCGGATGACGCTCTTCGGCCGTCGCGCCGCAGCGGTCCACTTCAAGCCGAGCCGTTCACTTCTGGGCAGCCCCCGGCACATTGATATCGTATCGAACTGATCGGGCGTCTGCAGGGATAACGAGCTCCGGCGGCCTGAAATCCGGCGGCACGACGCTGACTGGCGGCGCGTTGGGGTTCTTGTTGGGCAGACAACAGGAAACGAGCACCTCGTAGCGGCCGGGCATGAGTCCCTTCCGATCGCGCAGGGATATCGCTTGAAACGTGCCCGACGCATCGCATTCGCCCACGCCACCGGCAACGCCTGACGCGCCGTCTTTCGTGGGTCCACTCGGTAGCGCAAAGCCCGTCGGCAAAAAGTTCACGAAGCAGGGATGCGGCGGCGGACTGCCGCCGAATGTGACACTGCCCTTCACGGGCACTGTCTTGAGGGCCGAGCCGCAGCCCGGCGTTGCCAGAAGTGTCGTTGCGAAAGCGGCGACAAGCGCCGGACGGGGCCAGTGCGGTCGTGAAAGTTTCGCGATCATGGCACGATGGCAATCTCGCCATCCTTGCGGTTACCGAGCCGGCAGAGCAACTGCAATGGTGTCAGGTCGGAAAAAAAGACGACGGCACCGTCGCACATGAGCATGTGGCACCCGCCCGGATGGGCGCTCCGCGGGCTTTTGGCGGCGATGGCACGTGAGCCGTTGTACGTCCCTGCGGCGTTGAGAAACGGCGAGTCGGTGGACAGCAACGGCATATTGATCTGTGCCGAGACGGTCACCACCGGATTGGCGTTGAATGAACCGGTGAAACTCGTGTAGGCGCCGTTGTGGGGTGAAAACTTCGGCTGGGTTTCGACGAGGAGGAACGTGTTGCTGAGTCCGTCCTGCACGTCGTCGAACTTGGTCGGCAAATAGCGGCCGCCGAACATCCCGACCCGATTTCCCATGTCGAGTGCCCCTGTTTCGCCACGCGAGTCGGTCGTCCTGGCCCAGCACCACCCGCTCGCCGTACCGGGACTCGAGCCGGAGGGACAGTATTGGTTCGCCCCATACTCCTGCGAAGGCCCAGCGGATCCGGCGTACCACAACCCGTGCATCTTCGATCCGTCGGCATCCGTCGAAGACGCCACTGAGATGGCGGGGAAACCTCGTCGCGGGAAGATGGGGGAGGTGGCATCCGGGTCGCTCGGGCAGATCAGGAGGGAGACGGGCGTCTGGACCAGCGGGAGGTTGGTGGGACTGTTCGATTGCTGCCTGAGGTTGAATTGGTTGAAAAAAGCCAGCTGGTCGACGTAGGGCAGCACCGCGACGACCCAGGTATAGACGCAGTAGACGTCGGAGTTGGCCATTACTCCTAGATATCTTCTGTATGTTGGGTAATTCGGGCTGGTGACCGCGTAGATCGGATGGGCCGCTCCGGTCACCGGGAGCGATCCGTGGGCGGCGTGGAACTGCTGGAGTCCCTGCCCCAGCTGCCGAATGTTGTTGGCACAGGCGGAACGTCGCGAGCTCTCGCGGGCCGACTGCACACCGGGAACGAGCAGCCCGACGAGCAGTCCGATGATCGCGATCACGGCCAGCAGCTCGACTAGCGTAAAACCGTGTAGGGGCCGGGAGAAAGGCGTAACTTTCTCCATAGCGTGAAGTTGTTTTCGACCCCTGACACGGAGTTTACGACCATGAGAATGGATGTGACCGGCTTTGTTACTTTCATCGGCGTCGATCTGCACAAGT
>JAPLNR010000079.1 GCA_026401035.1 Planctomycetia bacterium
GGCCGCCGCGCCCGGATGGCCGCCAAGCGCCGCGGCCAGTTCGTGGCGGTCGTGCAGCGCCGATGGCGACCGCAGGATCTGCAGGCTGCGCAGGATCGCGTGGCTGACGATGTGCACGAGGGCCACCACGCGCAGGCCCAGGCCGATCTCGGCGAAGATGATCCCCGCCTGCGTCATCGACGCATAGGCGAGCATGCTCTTGAGGTCGGTCTGCACGCGGCCGACCAGCGCGGCATGCAGCGCCGTGCCGATGCCGATGATCACGAGCAGGGCCCGCGCTAGTGGCGCCGCCTCGAGCAGCGGCTCGCACCGCAGGAGCACGTAGGCCCCCGCATGGATCGAGAGCGCCCCGTAAAAAATCGCGCTCGACGGCGTGGGACCCTCCATCGCCCGGGGCAGCCAGTTGGAGAAGGGCACCTGCGCGCTTTTTCCCATCGCGGCGAAGACGAGCAGGAGCGACACGACCGTGGCCGTGGACGCGGGCACGAGGCACTCCGCATGCGGCCACGTGCCGGCGAACAGCCTTTCAAAATCGCCGGAGCCGACGGCGCGGTGCACGACGACGGCCGCCGTCAGCAGCCCCACGTCGCAGATGCGGTAGGTGATGAACGCGCGGAGGGCCGCCTTCACGGCGTTGGACCGCTCGTGGAAAAAGCCGATCAGCAGCGTCGACGAGATGCCGAGCAGCTCCCAGCCGGCGAACAGCACGTCGATGCTGCCGGCGAGCACCATGAGATTCATGCCCGTGCCGAAGACCGCCAGGAGCACGAAGAACCGGGTGAACCCCGGCTCGCGATGGAGATACTTGCCGGCAAACGCGTTGACCAGGGCGCAGAGCCCCGTCGAGAAGCAGACGTAGGGCACGGAGAGCCCGTCGGCCACGAGATCGATCGTGGCCGCGTGATGGCCGACGGAAAACCAGGTGCCGAGATGCACGATTTCGGGAACGAACCGCCGCCCGGCCAGCACGGCGAAGATCACGAGCCCGGCGCTGAAGGCGATGGTGAAGCCCGTGCCCACCAGCCGCGTCGTCAGCCGCTCGGAGAGCGGCCGACCGAGCAGCGCCGGCAGTCCGATGAGGGCGAGCGTGGCCACGGGCGCGGCCAGCTGCGTCACGACGAGCAGCGCCACGAGATCATGCGCCGTGGGGGCTGGAAACAGATTCATGCCTTGTCTCCGGTCGCCAGCGCCGCCAGCACGCGGGCCGGTGGCACGTTGCCGCGGCGGCCGGCGAACCAGTTGTGCGAACGCTCGACCATGGGGAGCACCATGCCTTCCCGCACATAGGGCACGAATCCCGTCTGTCCGTACACTGCCAGCGCGGAGCCGTCCGGATCCCAGGCGACGAGCTGCACCCAGCGGTTCACGACGAGCCGTTTCACGGCGGGCACGCGGTCGAGCGCCCGCTCGATCTGCGCGACCGAAGCCTCGATCACGATCAGCAGCCGCACCGGCTCGTGGATCTCCACGGTCTGCCAGGGCAGGCCGGTTCGCAGATCGCTGGCATGGCCGTCCATCACGCCGATCAGGCCGGTGATGTTGTGCGGCAGTTTCGTGCCGCAGCCATAGCCCCGCGGGTCGATGCACGAAAGCATGTAGGCGAGATTGATCCCGGAGCCGACCGGTCCGACCGCCGCCAGTGTGCGGGCGAGAATCTCGGCGCTCGCATCCGTTTCCGGATCATAGGAGACAAGAAATGCGCGGCGGTCGAGGAACAGCCCGCGGGTGCGGGACCGCCGGCCGATGATGCAGACGGCGTTGGTCGCATGGCCGTATTCCGGCCGCACCTGCGCGAGGTCGCCCGCCCGGCCCTCGACCCGCCGCAGCGCCTCCGCCGGCGTGACGGACAGCGGCACCGAGTCGAACCGCCGGCACCGCTCCTGCGCGTCGAGCGCCCGCGCCCGCTCGCAGGCGGCGCGAAACTCGGCCGCAGCGGCGCAGTGACCGGCTGGCATCTGTTCCGCGTCGTAAAACAGGACTGCGTTGGAACAGGTGTCGTGCATGCCACCGATGAACCACGTGCCGTCGGGAATCACGAGCCCGGTGGACGCGAGCCGCGACCGCACGCGGGGATCGTTCGCCATCGTGGCGAAGGCCCGGGCATTGGGGCCGCCGCGGCCGCCGCCGCAGGCCCCGCAGTCGTAGGCGCTCTCGTGGGGATTGTTGAGGCTCGTGGAGCCATGGCCGATCACGGCCACGAGCGGGGCGAAGCGGGACGTGAGCCCGATGTCTTCGAGCACGCGGGCGACGATCCCGGCCATTTCGTCGACGTCGAAGCCGGCGTGCGTGCCGTCGGGCAGCGGCGGACCCGGGGACCGCTCGAGTTCGAGCCGCGTGGGAATCCGGCCGCGGGTGAGATCGGCGGCCTTGTGGAAGAGCGCGGAAGTGAGCCGCGGAAAGGCCACGCGGGCCACGAGCGGCACGGCCGCGATCGCGCCGCCGACGGCGGTGAACAGGCCGCCGCGAAAGAGCGTGCGGCTGCCCGCCGACATGCCGTCCTTGAGCTGGCCGAGCTGCCGCCGCACCGTCTGCCGGCGGCGGTGGTTGGCGAGGGCGTCGGCCTGCGGCACCTCGACCACCGTGTGGCGGGGACGCATCACGATCGGACACAACGGCGTGGCATGCCAGTCGTCGAGACCGCGGTAATACATCGGCACCGCGAAGAAGCCGGCGGTGCCAAACGTCTCGAACCGCGGCCCCTGCTCCTCGAGATGGCGGCGGAACGATTCGCACCGTTCGTCGATGCAGAAGATCGCCTGCACGAGCGGCCGCACGCCGCCACGGGCGGGCACCGCCGCAGCGCCGTGCGCCGCCAGCGCGTCGAGCACCTCGATCCGGTGGCAGCGCTCGTAGGCCAGATGAAAGAGTCGCCGTCGCGCCACGCCGTTGAAGCCGTTGATCGCCTGCTCGAGCCGGATGAGCTCGTTCTCGTCGAGCCCGCGGATGTCGGCAGCGGAGAGCCCCACCAGTTCCGCCACCTGGTAGAGCAGGAAGGCGCGGGCCACGCTGCCAGGCGCATGGCGTGACGGATAGCGGTCGCAGAGCTCCGTCCACAGTGCGGCGAGGTTGCCCGCCCAGCCGAACCGCGGCGCGATCCAGTCGGCAGCCACGCGGTCGCAGACGAGCCGCAGGGCGAGAAAGTCGGCGAGCCGCGCGGGCACGGCCTCGACCGGGGCGCGATCGGGCCGCTCCTCGAAATGCCGCATCATGCCCGCCCAGCCGCGGAGCGCGAGCAGCGATTTCTCGATCAATTCATCCTGGCGGGCCGCCGGCGCGCCGAGCCTGTCGAGTTCGGCGGCGATCACGTCGAGCGCGGGCTGCCCCCGGATCGCGGCAAGCGCCTCCGACAGCCGGGCGTTCCACGGCTCCGTCGGCCCGAATCGATTCGCATAGAGATCGACGATGGCGGCGAGGAAGCCCCGCTCGCGGCCCGGCATCGGCCAGGCGGCGACGCCCTGGTCGAGATAGGCCGCACAGAGCCGGATGAGGAGCGGGTGCACAAGGGCATCGGCGTCGAGCGCCGGATCGATCGCGATGACGAGATCCCGCAGCCGTACCGGCGGCCGCACAGGCGCGGGGGCGGGCCGGGTGAGCGTGGCGGCCTCCACGCAGGCATGCCAGAGATCGGCCGTGGCCGGCCGCTCGACTGCGTCGCTCTCCGTGAGCGTCCACCGCACGGCCACGTCTTCCTCCTGCCGCACCGGATGCCGCA
>JAPLNR010000009.1 GCA_026401035.1 Planctomycetia bacterium
GAAGCTCGACGAAGAAGTGGCCCGCCTGCACCTCGACAAGCTCGGCGTGAAGCTGACGAAGCTCACCAAGGAGCAGGCCGAGTATCTCCACATCCCGGTCGAAGGCCCGTTCAAGCCTGAGTATTACCGCTACTAATGTCGCTATTGATCACCGTGCCCTTGGGCACGGTGATCAATGCTGCATCCGCCGGGCCACGGTGAGGGTGGGCCTCATCATTTCACGTGGAACCACCTCGCTTCACGATTATCCCTGTGGACCGGCTGCGGAAGGCTTCGGGCTCCCCGTGCCCAGGAGCCGGCGTTGCTGACAAGCGCAGCCAGGATGGCGGAGCGCCGTCAGCATCGAGTGAGCGGAAGGCAGGATGCCCGCAGCGAACGTCCGGCGATGGGGCGCGGGGAGCCCGAAGCCGGGTTGGGAGAGTTGAGGCATGACAGGCTGAAGCCTATCCCGCTTTTGACAGGCTGAAGCCTGTCCTACTCTGGCAGCGTTTTTGCTACCATCCCGGCTTCGATTCACCCACCCTGAAGAGCAAGGACAAGCATGCCCATCGTCGCCCCGCTCCGCGGCCTCCGCTATGACCCCAAGCACGTCGGCACCCTGTCGCAGGTGATCGCGCCCCCCTATGACGTGATCGACGCCGCCCTCCAGACGAAGCTCTACGAGCAGCACCCGGCCAACGTGATCCGGCTCGAGCTCAACCGGGAGGAGCCGGGCGACAGCGACAGTGCGAACAAGTACACGCGGGCCGCCAGGTTTCTGAAGGATTGGCGGGAGCAGGGCGTGGTGATGCAGGAGCCGGCGGCGGCGCTCTATGTCTACCACCAGGAGTTCGAGGTCGAAGGGCAGAAGCACGTGCGGCGGGGCGTGATGGCCCGGGTGCGGCTCGAGCGGTTTGGCACCGGCAACATCCACCCCCATGAAGAGACCATGTCGGGCCCGAAGCAGGACCGGCTGCTGCTGACCCGGGCCTGCAAGGCAAACCTCAGCCAGGTGTTTGGCCTCTATCCCGATCCGCAGGGGGATGTGCAGGAACTGCTCGACAAGGCCGTGGCTGGCCAGCCGCCCGTGGAGGCGACCGACCACCTGGGCGTGAGGAGCTGGATGTGGCCGCTCGCCGACGAGGCCATCGCCGCGAAGGTGGCGGGGCTCATGGGTCCGAAGCCGGTGTTCATCGCCGACGGCCACCACCGCTACGAGACGGCCTGCAACTACCGCGACGAGATCGCCGCCCTGTACGAAAAGGAGCACGGTGGAAGCCAGCTGCCGTCTGACCACCCGGCCAACTTTGTGCTCATGATGCTCGTGGGGATGAGCGACCCCGGGCTCGTGGTGCTCCCCACGCACCGGCTCTTCATCGAGCCGGCCGTGGCGACCGCCGCCGAGCTCAAGACGAAGCTGGGCGATTTCTTTGCCACCCGTCCCGCCGGCAAGGGGCCGGCGGCGGCCGACCAGGTCTGGGAGGAGATCGAGGGGGAAAACGAGCAGGGCACGCTCGGCCTCTACACATCCGGCGACGCCACCTGGACGCTGGCCCGGATCACCCCCGCCGGCCGGGCCCGGATGGACCAGATCGCCAGCGACCACGGCCCGGCCTGGCGCGGCCTGGGCGTATCGATCCTGCACCGACTGGTGATCGGCGACCTGCTGGGGGCCAAGGAGATCCCGACGCCCGGCTACGTGCACCTCGTCCGCGAGGTGGTCGAGGGGCTGGGCACGGGCAAGTATCCGCTGGGAGCCCTCGTGATGCCGGCGAGCGTGGAGGACATCCGCAAGGTGAGCGAGACCGGCGAACGCATGCCGGCGAAGAGCACCTACTTCTATCCCAAGCTCGCCAGCGGCCTCGTCTTCAACCCGCTCGAGTAGGACAGGCTTCAGCCTGTCAAATCTGGAGCTCATCCGTGGCAGGCTTCAGCCTGTCCCACTCCCCCGATGTTCCACGTGAAAACCGGCAGGCCGGGGGCTCTGCGCAAACCGGGCGGTTTCACGTGAAACCTGGCTCATGCCGGGCCGGTTGTTGCCGATAGTCCGAGAGCACGCGTTGTGCGCAACTCACCGCTCGGAAGGATTCTGCGCTTGGGACGGATTTTGTGTGTGGCCAATCAGAAGGGGGGCGTCGGCAAGACGACCACCTCGGCGAACCTCGCCGCGGGCCTTGCCAAGGCGGGCATGCGCACACTCCTGGTCGACCTCGATCCGCAGTGCAACGCCACCACGGGGTTTGGCGTGATGCCAGCTGCCACCCATCCGCTCGTGTCGGAGGCGCCGCTCTCGGAGTCGATCATCGTGACGGCGATCCCGGGTCTCTCCATCCTGCCGGGAAGCCGCAGTGTGCGCGATGTGGAGCGGATTGCCGCTCAGGCCCGGAGCGGATCGGCGGTGCTCGAAAGTCATCTCGCCCGCGGGCTCAATGCCTGGGACTATTGCCTGATCGACTGCCCGCCTTCGGTGGGGGAGCTCACCCGCACGGCGCTGGCCGGCAGCACGGAAGTGCTCATGCCCATTCAATGTGAATATTTCGCGCTTGAGGGACTCACCCAGATGATCGAGGTGATTCGCGACGTGATGGACCAACGCCCCGGCCAGCTGCGGTTCAGCGGGATCGTGCTCACGATGCACGATGCCTCGCTTGAACTGACGAGCGAGGTCGAGGCCGAGGTCCGGGATTTTTTCGGGGAGATCGTCTTCGAGACGGTGATCCCGCGTGACGTGGCCGTCTCGGAGGCGCCCAGTCACGCCCAGAGTGTGCTCGATTATTCGCCTCGCTCACGAGGAGCGCGGGCCTATACGGAACTGTGCATGGAGGTACGCGACTGTGAGTAAGGAAAGACGCCTGGGCCGTGGACTCGAGGCCCTGCTGGGACGTGCCGGACTGGAGCCCGCCGCGCCGGTGGCCCAGGGCACCGCCGCCCTCGCGAGCCGGCCGGCCACGCAGCCCGTTCCCGGCCAAACCGGCCTCGGCGCCGGCGCCGCGCGGCTCATCCTTCACGCCCCCGAGGAGCTCGAACAGGCCGCGATGACGCTGCCGTCGAGCGAGATCGCCGCGGCGCTCATCGATCCGAATCCCTGGCAGCCGCGGAGCATCGTCCACGACACCGATCTCGCCGAACTTACGGAGAGCCTTCGCGAGCACGGGCTCGTGCAGCCGATCGTGGTGCGGAAGCAGGCCGACCGCTACCAGCTCATCGCCGGTCAGCGGCGGCTGGCGGCGGCGAAGCGGCTCGGCTGGGAGAAGGTGCTCGTGCGCGTGCTCGACGTCGACGACCGCGAGATGTCGGAGATCGCGATCGTCGAGAACCTGCAGCGCCGCGATCTCGACGCCCTCGAGAAGGCCACAAGCTTCAAGCAGTATCTTTCCACGTGGAACTGTACGCAGGAGGAGTTGGCGAAGCGGCTCTCGATCGACCGCTCGACCGTGGCCAATCTCATCCGCCTGCTCGAGCTGCCCGATGCCGTCCAGCAGAAGCTCCGCGCAGGCGGCATCTCGATGGGCCACGCCCGCGCCCTGCTGCCGCTCGGCGACGAGGATGAGCAGACGCGGCTCGCCAACCGGGTGGTGACCGAGGGGCTCTCCGTGCGGGCGATCGAGGGCTTGGTGCAGGAGATCCTCCGGGCCGACGAGGCCGACGATGACACCGCCGCCGACGCCGTAGGCGACGACGATGCGGGCGAGATCGTCACCCTGGGTGGAGCGGCGCCGGCCGGCACCGCCACGAAGCGAAAGCCGGGCCGCCCGGCCGCGCGGCGAGCGAGCCAGATCGTGGCGGTCGAGAACCAGCTGCGGCGAGCGCTCGGCACGAAGGTGGTCGTGCATGCCAACAGCAAGGGCGCCGGCCGGATCGTGATCCCGTTCGGAAGCCTCGACGAATTCCAGCGGCTGCTGGACCATATCACCGACTGACGTTCGCGCTGCGGCCGGCAGGCTGGCAGCCTGCCGGAAGTGGGTCGCAGGGGCCTTGGGGCGGGATCGGTGCCGGAGACAATCCAGCCCCGCTTTCCCCCCAACTTTCGCCCCAACTTTCGCCCGAGGGTTGTGATAAACTTCCGCGGTCGCCTCGGGGCGTAGCGCAGTTGGTAGCGCGCCTGGTTTGGGACCAGGAGGTCGTGAGTTCGAATCCCACCGCCCCGACTTCTTTTGCACCTGCGATCCCCGGCTCTCGTCAATGAGTGTAGGGGCGGCCATGCCGGCCGCCCAAAACTCATGGGGCGATCCTGTGGACGATGCAACCGGCCCGCTGGATGCCGCCGGCGATTCTTTCGACCTGGGCCCGGAAAATCCGCACGAGATCCTCGGCCTCGCTGCCGACGAAATTCGGCCGGACGCCATCATCAGTGCCGCCCGCCGGCGGCTCGACGCGATTCGCGACGCCTCCGGCAGCGAAGACGGCGTCAAGGCAGCGGTCGTCTCATTGATCGTTGCCGCGCGGCAGGCGCTGCTTCGGCAGGCCGGGCACGACTCCAAGTCCGGACAGGCACCCAACGCCGGACAAGCAATTCACACGGGACAGGCTGACGACGCGCAGCTTAGGCCAGTTTCTGGCGCACCGCCCAGACGGCCGCCTGCGTGCGATCCCTGACGGTCAACTTGCGCAGGATTTTCTGCACGTGCTCTTTGATCGTCTCGACGCTGATGTCGAGCGACCTGGCGATCTCCTCGTTCGAGAGACCGTAGGCGATATGCGAGAGCACCTGCTGCTCCCGTGCAGTCAGATTTTTTTCGAATGCCGAGGTGGTGCGGGAATCCAGCGATCCCGCGATGGCGACGAATGCCCCGGAGCCGGTCGCCGGCTTGCCGGCTGCGGCATTCCTGATGGCAGCGATCAGCTCCTCGCGGCGCATGCTCATCGACAGGCAGTTGACCGCGCCGACGGCCCGCGCCCGGGCGGAATAGGTCGGATTGTCCACGGTCGTCAGAAAGATGATCGGAACCCGGGCCAGCGCTGCCTCCAGTTCGACGACGAGTTCGAAACTATCCTGCCGCTTGCAGCCCGGCAGCACGCCGTCGATCAGCAACACCTGCGGCCTCCGCTTCTTGAGCAACGTCTTTAATTGCGCGGCGTTGCCCGCCGCACCGCTGACTCGGATCCCGGAACCCTCGACCATCGAACAGATGCCCGCCCGGATTATTTCCAGCGGACAGGCAATCACGACATTGATGCGATTGGACATGGAGTGGCTGAAGCCTTTAGGAAAAATACTGCCTGCAGTGTCGCCCGCTCCGCAATCCGCGTGCTACCCCCAGCCGGGATGATTCCATCCCGCTCCCAGCAGGAAAGCCGCCTCACGGGATTGGTTTACAGTCAATTTTGTGGATTCATGTTTGGTGGGCTGGGGCGTCGATAGGGATCGTATGGGTGGTGCCGGCATCCGCCTGGCCCTCTGAAAAACCTGTCGAATCGGTAATAAATCACGTACAGTCCCGCCGGGGTCGCGTTGGGATGCCCGAAGTCAGTGGCCATAGATTCCCGTTTTTATGAAGTCTTTTGGCAAAAAACTGCGTCGCTTCTTCAGGGCCATCGGCCACCGCAGCCGATCTGCCGACGCGTGTCCGATGGGATTCGTTCGTATGGGCGATTTCTCGCCGAACGACATCTTCATCGCCGGCTACCCAAAATCGGGGAACAGCTGGATGCAGGTGCTCGTATCTTGCATCACGTACGGCATAGACCCCGACACGTCGCCGGATTCGCTGGTGCAAGAACTGGTC
>JAPLNR010000010.1 GCA_026401035.1 Planctomycetia bacterium
AGTCGCAGCCGTCGCCGGTGGCATCGGCGTCGATGAGCCGCTGCATGCGGAACCAACGTACGACACGCCGGCGCACCTTCTCGGTGAGCGTGGCCAGATCGGCCTGGGTGATCGGCCGGGCCGGCAGCTATCTTCGGCAGGCGGCTTGCCCGCAGGAGGGCCGGCGGCCCGCCACGGGTCGAGCCCGAATATGCCGTACTGGGCCATCGGCTTGGCTGATCCAACCTCGGTCGTCGCCACGAGCAGCGGCCACAATCGCGACAGCTATCCCAAGAGGTCGCAGATTGAATTCGAATTCCCCGCCACTGACAAGCGCGGCGCGGTCAAGGTTTGCTGGTACGACGGCGGCAAGCTGCCAACGAACAGGAAGTCCCCGGCAAGAAGATCTCATGAGACGCCAAGACGATGACGGCCTGGGAGAGAGGACCCCTCTTTCCCAGGCCGTTTTTGCCTTGATCACAAGAAAAGACAGTGCGGCAGTGGATTATCCAGCGACTGGGAAGGGCGAGGCGACCGCCGAGCTGCATTTCCGGGTTTTCCGGTTGGTCAGGCCGAGACGCCTGGCCCCGCGGACGGCTGTTTTCGCGGCCATCTGGAAAATTGCCGGATTTTCGCGGAAAATTGCCAGATTTTCAAAAAAAACGCTGAAACTTGCAAAATTATCCAAATTCAATTATATTAAATGGTTGTCGTCGGATTGGGGTTCTTGAGCGAGTGTAGGGATCTTGTGGGGTGAATTTTCATAGTTTAGTGATCCACTGGGTGGAGATTCCGCTTTCGTCTCAATACAAGGCCGAAGGCACACCGTCACTTTTTTTGAGAGACGCCATGAATCGCGAGTTCTTGTCCAAGCGCAGCACTCGGTTCCGTACGATCGCCCCGCTCGTTGCCGGGCTGATGCTCGCCGCCTTGATCAGCTCACCCGCCGCGTTCGCTGGCAACACCTGGGACGGCGGTGGCGGCTCCGGCCTCTGGAGTACGAATGCCAACTGGAACTTGGATACCGCTCCGTCCACCGGGGTCGCGCTGACCTTTGCTGGCAATGTCCAAAACAGCACGAATAACGACCTTACGGCCGACTTGAGTTACGCCGGAATTAATTTCACCAACACTACTGGCACCGCCTTCACCTTGGCGGGAAATCGCATCACCCTCGGCGGCGACATCACCACATCGGCGAACACCGCAGGCGCGACGTTCACGGACAGCATCAGCCTCGATATGATTCTCAGTGGCAACCGCACCATCACGACGAATGCGCAATCCGGCACCGTATTGCACAATCTCACCATCAGCGGCATCATCAGTGAAGATGTGGCGGGGCGCACCCTCACCAAGGCCGGCGGCGGCACCAGCGTCCTCACCCTTTCCGGCGTGAACACCTACACCGGCGCGACGACGATCAGCGGCGGCTTTATTGCCTTTGACACCGCGGCCGATGGCGGTGTAGCCAGCAACCTCGGTCAATCATCCAACGCCGCCGCGAACTTGGTATTAAATGATGGGAAGCTGAAATACACGGGCAGCGGTGGCAGCACCGATCGGTTGTTCACGCTCTCTAATAACTCTGTTATAGAGTCCTCAGGCACAGGAGCGATCAACTTCACCAATACGGGAGCCATTGCTTACGGCACTGTCGGTGTGGCCCGCACATTAACTCTGCAAGGAACCAATACTGGCAATAATACGCTGGCGGCGCTCATTCAGGATAACGGTGGGGGGAAGGTAGGCCTTACCAAATTCTGGACTAACGGCGGTGGCGTTGGCGACGGGACTTGGATCATCACCGGCAACAACACCTACACCGGCACGACTAGTTTAGGGGCCGGCACGACGATCGTGACCTCGCTGAAAGATATCGGCACGGCCAGCAATCTTGGTGCAGGTGGCACCATTGCCCTAGGACTTTGGGGCACACAAGCAACCCTTAAATATCAAGGCACGGGTGATAGCACGAATCGAACCATTGATTTCCCGAGCACAACCACCGGCGGTGGCATCATCGACCAGTCCGGCACCGGCTTGCTTAAATTCACGGGCACGTTTACTTCGAGTGGTGGAGGCACTGGAAAGATAGTCCAACTGCAGGGTTCCACCGCAGGCGAGGGGGAGATGGCTAGCGCCCTCGTTGATGGCAGCCCCACTAACAAGGTCGGAATCACCAAGGCCGGCACCGGCACCTGGACTCTTTCTGGCAGCAACACCTACACGGGTGCGACGACGGTGAGCGCTGGCACGCTCAAGCTTGCATATGGCACGACCGACACCAGTAAGTTGGGTGATACGGCTGCACTAAATCTCAATGGTGGTACGCTGGAGCTTTCAGGTGGCTCCCACACCGAGGTCGTGGCCAGCACCACCGTCAACACCGGTGGCACGTTCATCAAGCAGACCAACGGTGGCACCGCCAAGCTCGCCATGGGCGCGATTACCTTGACCGGTGGCGCGGTCGACTTCTCTGCAGGCAGCATCGCCACCACCACCACGGCCAATAATGCCTCCGGCATCATCGGCAGCACGGTGGGTACTGCGCGTCTTACGGTGGCGGGTGCGGATTTCGCCAAGAATGACGGCTCAGGCAACATCGTGGCCTACACGGGCTACACGACCGGCTACGCGGGCGGAGCAATGACGGGCACCACCAATTATTCGATGACGGCCAGCACCAGCATCACGACCAACCGGGGCGCAACCACCAACACCCTCAAAATCGCTCCGACCGCTGGTCAATCCATCGCGATCAGCAACAACGTGACGTTAACCCTGGGCACCATCCTCTTTACCGGTGCGAACGACTTTGCCATCAATACGTCCGGCACAGGCAAAGTCACCCTAACCATGCTGCAAAACTACGGAACGGGTGGTGCGGTTCTCAACCTCGGTGCCTTAGGCGGCGCACTCATCCAATACGGCACGGGCAAAACCGTCCTAACCACAGCCGCCCAAGCCAACGCCGGTGTCACAGTCAATGGCGGATCCGTGCAGTTCAGCACCAACGCCCAGCTCGGCACCCCCCCACACGCCGCAGCCCTCGTCCCCAACAACGGCACGCCCATCGCCGCCACCACCAGCGGCAGTATCGCACTCAACAACGCGGGATCGAATTCGCGAACAGTCAGCCTCGGCGCGGGCGGCGGCACGATCGACGTCATCGGCGGCAACACCCTCGCCGTATCGGGTGTCATCTCCGGCGCAAACAACCCCGTCACCTTCGGCAGCGCCACCAGCAACGGCACGATCACCCTGACGGCCCCGAACACCTACACCGGTGCGACGACGATCCGCGGTGGTACCCTGAGCGTGGGCACGATCGGCAACGGCGGCGTGGCAGGCAATCTGGGCAGTGCGACCAGCGCGTCTTCCAATCTCGTCTTCGACGGCGGCACGCTGCAATACACCGGCGCGAACGCCACCAGCGATCGCGCTTTCACGATCAAAGCCGGCAAGACGGCGACCATCGACACCGCGAACAACATCTCCTTCGCCGGTGCCACGGGGGTCGCGACCACCGGTGCTCTCACCAAGATCGGCGCAGGCAACCTCACGCTCACCGGCAACAACACCTTCACCGGCCCGTCGACGATCTCGGCCGGCAGCCTCGCCGTCAATGGCTCTCTGGCAGGTGCCGTGACCGTGCAGTCGGGCGGCATCCTCGAGGGCTCGGGTCTCGTCGTGGGCAACCTGACTGGCGGCGGCCTCATCGGCCCCGGCAACTCGCCCGGCATCCTCACGGTGCAGGGCCAGCTCGATCCCACGGCGGGCATGGGCTTCGCCTTCGAGTTCACCAGCGCGGGCAGCCCGACTTGGAGTAATGCATCGGCGAGCGTCAACGACGTCCTGCGGCTGTCGAACGCCAATCCGTTCACGACCGGCCTGACGGGCTCGAACCTCGTGAACATCTACTTTGACGTCGGGAGTCTCGCCAACGGCGACACGTTCCTCGGCGGCTTCTTCAGCGACTTCACGAGTGGCCAGCTCGACTTTACTGCGGAGATCGGCCTGCCGAACTACCAGTTCTTCGTATACGGCGACGGCGGCGGCTCGGCAACGACCTACGGCGGGAAGAGCTACTACACCCTCCCCCAGTACAACCCGGCGCTGACGGGAGCGACAGTCAGCGTGACGACGGTGCAGACGGCCAACTTCACCGGCGGCTCGGTCTCCAACGGGCAGGTGACGCAGTTCGTGATCGTGCCCGAGCCCGGCGCGCTTGCCTTGGCCGGCATCGGCATCGCCGCCGCGGCCTACGCCGCCCGCTCCAGAAGCCCCTCGCGGAAGCGAGCGGGGTAACGCTGGCCGTCACCAGCCGGGCATTTGATCGAACGCGCCGATCGTGATTGCAACGCGTCATCCCACCTGCTTCCGCAGGGGGCTTTTGGAATGCACACCATGAACCGCAGCACCATTCGCCGCGGCCTGACACTCGTGGAACGGCTACGCGGCCAAATGGGTGACGAGGACGACGTACATTAGCACTCCGGGCTGGGGCTGGGCCGCCATGATCCTGCCCTACATGGAGCAGGACGATCTCTACGCGAGGCTACGAATCTCTGAGGGGATCGAACTTGATAAGGTGGCTGACAAGGTGAGTGTCTACATCAGTGGGCTTGCCTGCCCGTCCGACATGACCGGTCCCCGCATCTTCCAGCACGAAACGACCTTCAAGAACGCCGGGGCAAACCATGGCATGACGAACTACGTCGCGATGAGCCTCACGAAGCAAGCCCATCTGAAAAGTGACGGGCGACAATTCCCAGCTTACCGGACTTACAAAGAGGGAGAAGGAGCCCTGGCGATCGATACCAGACGTCGTTTCAAGGACATCACGGATGGCACGAGCAAAACGCTCGCGGTCAGCGAGCGGGTCTACCGGCTGGGGACACAGCTCTGCAGCGCGGCGGCGTGGCCGGGATCGGCGGCCGCCGATAGTCACATTTCTATTAACTGGGACACGCTTGGGACGACGGCGTTCGTCGTGAACGACCCCGTAGAGCTTAATTGCAGACAGGGCGCCTCGAGCTACCACCCCGGGGGAGCCAAGATGCTTTTCGTGGACGGATCGGTCAGATTCATTAACGAAACGATCGACGCCAAGCCCGACGCGAATGGCTGGAGCGCCTGCGTCATCGATAGCGTCTACGAGCGGCTAGTCGCTCGTAACGACGGTCAAGTCCTGGGAGACTACTGAGTGTTCCGCCACATCGGCCTGACCCGCCCGACCCCGCCGCAGCACGGCGAATCGGCGGTGTGTTCCGGCCAGCTGCGCTCCTTGCGCGGCCCTCGCGCAGCGGTCTCGCTGATACCCATGGCGTGCATCGTGGCGCTCGTGGCGAGTGGGGGCTCCGGCTGTCGCCCGAGCTATCAGAACGTGTCGCCGGTGACCGGCCGCGTGACGCTCGACGGCATCCCCCTGTCCGGAGCGCAGGTCATGTTTCTACCGACGATCGGTCGGCCATCAACAGGCGAGACCAATGCGGACGGCGTTTACGAGCTCGTGTATACCTACAAACAGAACGGGGCGAAGCACGGCATGCATACGGTGCGGGTGACGACGGCCCTTCTGAGTCAGGACGGCACCATTGCGCCGGAGCGGGTGCCCAAGATGTACAACGAAGAGTCGCAGCTGCAGCAAGAGGTCCGCAGGGGCCGCAACACGATCGATCTCCCGCTGGTCAGCGGTGGTGCTGCAAAAAGGTGACCGTCGCATGACTGTCACCTTTTCACCCGCGATCAGCGGCGTCAGGGGCAATCGCATCCGCGTCACGCAGCTGCGCCACGATCTCGTCGGGGCGGTGCTTCTTCCGTCGTTTCGTCATCGAAAGTCTCCTTGCCCGTAGGGCAGTAGACCTTCATACCGACTGGATCAGGATTTCCAAGGCAGGCCAACCACTCGATCCGCTTCACGAGTCGAGGCTCATCATCTGGAACACGACGCACCCTACGCTGCGTGCTCCGCGACTGCCTAATCACACGGCATGCCCGGCGTTCGCTAACGCGATCACGGCCAAACACGCCTCGCACGTGCTCGACCGCCTCCCGCCGCTTCGCCGGGCTCAGAATTTTCCCTCAGCGACTTCCCGAAGGATCGCCTTGTCCAACTCCGCGTCCGCCAGCAGTCGCTTGAGCCGAGAGTTCTCCTTCTCGAGCTCTTTCAACCGCTTCGCCTGGTCCATCCGAAGACCACCGAACCGCTTCTTCCAGCGGTAGTAGGTCTGCTCCGCCACACCGATCTTCTTCACAGCCTCGGCGACCGTCTTCCCCCTACCCAACTCGACTTCGACTTCTCGGAGCTTCGGAATAATGTGCTCAGCCTGCTCCGGCTTCCCTCGTGGCATTTCTTGCCCTCCCTTGGTTGCGGCCACCCGGGATTCTCGCTCCCGAAGTGGCCTTGTTTAAGGGGGGCAGGTCAGGTATATCCCCGCGACATCATTATTACTTCTATCCATTTCGAAAGGACTCTTGATGCGTCTTCGTCCCATCCTCCTCTTCGCGGCCATCGCGATGATCGGTTTCTCCGGCACCGCCATGGCCGAAGAGATGGTCGCCAATCCTGCCTACAAGGCCTGGGCCAGCTACAAGCCCGGTACCAGCGTCACGCGCAAGATGAACACCGAGACGAGCATGAACAACATGAAGATGGAATCCACCATGACCCAGAAGTTGCTGGAAGTCACGGCGGAGAAGGTTGTGGTGGAGACGGCCATGGAAAACGGCATGCCCCGGCGCGGCGGGCTCTGCCCGATGGCGCCGCACAAGACGGACATTCCCGCCAAGATTGAGAAGTCGAAGCTGGATTCCGCCCTGGCCTCTGACGACGGCAATGCCAAGGTAACCAATGTCAAGGACGGCACCGATACCGTGGAGGTCAAAGGCACGAAGCTCGACGCCAAGACCAAGGACATGGACGTCGAGATGGAAAAAGAAGGCATGAAGATGACCGGGCACATCAAGCAGTGGCTGACCGATACGATCCCGGGCGGCAATGCCAGGATGGTGGTGAACAACAAGATCAACCAGGGCGAGATGTCCATGGACATGACCGTCACGACCACCGTTACCGACTACAAGGTCGAGAAGTAACCGTTCACCAAGGACAGGTCGGCCAATGGCACGTCGGCAAGCGTCGGCCTGGGGCGGATCATGAGGAGCAACCGCCGGAGCTGGCTGGGCCGTATGCGGCCCGACCGTGGAGGCGCCACGGAGCTTCCTATCCACGCTCAAGGCCGGATTTTTCTCGTCGGCTCGAGCCCGCCTTGAAACCTCCCTTCTCACGGGCCGTCCGCACCGTGACATGGGATCCCGTCAGAGGCTGCGAATGTCGATCACGGGCAGTTCGTCGCATCAGTCGCAGCCGTGGCCGGTGGCATCGGCGTCGATGAGCCGCTGCATGCGGAACCAACGTACGACACGCCGGCGCACCTTCTCGGTGAGCGTGGCCAGATCGGCCTGGGTGATCGGCCGGGCCGGCAGCTGTCTACGGCGGGCAGCTTGCCCGCAGGAGGGCCGGCGGCCCGCCACGGGTTGGCACGAAGACGCCGTCGGTCGCGCACGCATGGAGATGCACATGGTGATTGAGCGCCGATCCGAAGCGGCGCAGAAAGGAGACGGCACCGAGTCGCGGGCGAGTCGCGCTCGACCTGTGACCGTCACGGGTCGAGCCCGCCGCAGTACAAAGCAACCGCTCTACTCTAGCGATGAAGATCCTCGTGAGGGCCGCGACCGCGCTTGGGCGGTCAGCGAGGAAGCAGCGCAATCGCTTCGGCACGGAGATCACCCACTGCCGCACGGGCACCGGGGGAGTGACGCGGTCGACGAGATGCGCAGCTGCCTGCGCCATTCGGCGGCCATTGCAAGACGGGCAGACACCACTCCCCTTGCACGAGAAGGCCACGACAAAACCCTGCCCGCACAACGTACATCGTGCCCTGCTGAGGGACAGGAAATCACCCTTGAACTCGGCGAGCGGCTTGGTGGTGTCGGCGTCGAGCGTGGTCACTCCGTCGAGGAGCAGACCTGCGCTCTTAAACTCCGCGAGCGCCTTGGCGGTGTCGGCGTCGAGTGTGGTCAGACCGTTGAGGTCCAGTTGCACTCCGCGAGCGCCTTGGCGGTGTCGGCGTCGAGTGTGGTCAGACCGTTGAGGTCCAGTTGCTCGCCCTTGAACTCCGCCAACAGTGTCTTGGCCTGTTCCGGCGTCAGGCTTTCGATCTGGTTCGTGTCTTTCGGCAGCTCGTCTGCCAGTGCGCGACTCGGGCTGAGCAACGCAAGCGAGACGAGCATGGCGGCGACAATAATCGACAAGCCGGCGGCGGGGTTCTATCTGTCCTGCTGCCGTGCCTTCTGCCGCGCTTGAAACCCTGTGGGGATCACGAAGTCTTCCGTGGGGCTGCCGTCAGGCTCCTGAATCAACTCCAGCGTCTCGATCAGAGGGATCTCGACATCCTCCTTCTCGATCAGTCATCGATAGGGCGTGCCGCTATCGTGTAGTTCGCTGATTTCGTCGTCGCTCATCGCGCGGCCGAGGACCGCGAATTCGTCGATGCGGCCGCTGAGCGAGCGTTCTTCGGCGGACCAGTTGCCGATGCGGGCGAGGCCCAGCACGGCAGGCGGCGCGACAGCTAAGCTCGACTCGTGATCGAAGATGCCGTTGATATAAAAACGCACCGTGCCCTGTTCGCAGTCATAAACGGCGGCGAGATGAAGCCAACGGCCCATTTCTTCAAGAACGGGCATGCTTGAGTCTGGCTCGCCCGACGGTTCCGGAGAACCAGGCTTCAGGACGGAGTGCCTGAGAGCGAATCGCATGGTGCCTTGAGGGGTGATGATCCAGTGCACGTATCCAGCACGGTCCTGCCAGCCATTGGTGTGGTAGAGCGACTGGTGGCGGGGCCGCACGTTGTCGAGCCGCACCCAGGCGGCGAACGTTAGTTGCGGCCACTTCTGCCCTTCGCCGAAGTCGACCGTCATGTGGTCGCCCGCCCGCGCGAAGTCGGGCGCCTTCGAGCCCGGCCAACGCCCCTGCACCATCTGGTATTGGCCGGCAGGAATGTCCGGGCCCTCGAAATCAAAGAGCGCGATGAGGGCCGGATCCCGCCGCAGCCGGGCGACAGCCTCCTGCGACCGTGCCATCTGGCCGGCCAACGAGCCGCTTTGCAATGAGGGCATCTCTTCGTCGTGAATAAAGGCCGCCGAGCGGAAGTCGCGTTTGCCGCCGTCTGAGGCGGTCTGGCCCACCGACAACGCCGTCGCCTCGCCGTTGCGGACACTGCGTCTCTCTCCCTGTGCGGCCTCGGCGATTACCTCTCCCTCGAAGACATGGATTTCCGTTACGCCAGACGGGCTCACGTCGATGCCGAAGCGCGTGCCGAGATCGATGGCTTTGCCGGACGGGGTGATGACCGTGAAGCCTTTGCCTGTGGGCGGCACGTCCGCCGCCAACCGTCCCTTTTCCATCCGCAGCCGCTGCGCCGATTCGAAAGTGAATGCGGCCGGCGCCTCGATCACGATCTTGACTCCCGAGGTGGTCACCAGTTCCGCCGTGCCCGCCGTGATCTCATAGCGAGTCCCACCGATGGCGCCGCCAGCGAGCAGCCTGCCACCATCGCCTACCAGCCGTAATACCGTGGCCACCGGATCTGGGCGACGCGAGACATCGTGGGCCGCGCCTTGACGGGAAGAATCGCTCTGCAGCAGCGAGATTCCGAGCGGCACGGCCGCGGCCAACAGCATCAGTCCGACCGCGGCCGCATACCGCAGCGTATTGCGACGGGCCGCCGGTTGGGGCGACGATGGCATGCCCTGATGCCTGTCCAGTGCTTCCTGCTCGAGAGCAAATGCGATATTGGAGAGTTCCAGGAATGTACGACGGGCATCGGCATCCTCCTCGAGCAGCGCGCCGAGCCGTTCGCCCTCCTCCGGAGTGGCTCGTCCGTCGGTGTATTTTCCGATCAGGTCGTTGAGATCGTCTTGGTTCATGGGTATTGGCACTCTAAGCCTCGCCGAGCCTTTCCATCTCCGCACGCACGCAATCGAGCAGGAGCCTCTTCGTGCGGTGCAGCCATTGATAGAACCCGCCCACGGTGCGGCCGCTTCGCGCCGCGACGTCCTGGATTCGGGTCGCGGGCGCATAGGCGGCCAGCAGGAGTTCCCGCTTGTCGTGTTCTAAACGGCTCAAACAGTGCGCGAGAAGCTCCCGTTGCCGCGCAAGTCGCGAATCGTCCCGCGCGGAGTCCTCGGCCATCAGATCGATCACATCGCCCGCCAGCACCACGCGGGATCGTGCCTGCCTCCGCCGCCAGGCGAGCACCTCGTATTTCGCGACGCCGAAAGCCCAGGATACGAAACTGGCCTGTGGCGAAAAATCGCTGAATTTACGCCATAGCACGACCGCGACCTCCTGCATCACCTCGTCGGAGTCGGCATGTGTCGGCACGAGCCGCCGGATGTGGGCCCGGATGGCGTGCTCGCTGGCGGTAAAATGCCGCAGGAATCGTTCGTGAAGGTCGTTTTCCACCGCGGATTTCCCAAGGACGGCAGGCAAGAGTCTGCCTCAAATCTGCCGCGGGCAAAGAATTTTTACGGTCGGCGCGTAAAAAACGACGGTCTGGCGCAGATATAAGTGTTGTGGACGGCGGTGTCCGCAGATTGGCGTGGGGATGGTGCTCGCTCTGGCGTTGGAGAGGCAAAAACCATGCAGGTTTCCATGATAGCAGGGTGGGTGGGCACGCCTCGCACGAACCTTTGGCTGGCGGTGGTCGCCACCTGCGCGGTCTCGCTGCCGGCCGTCGTTTCCGCCGCCGACCCCGTGCGGGTGGTCATCTGGGACGAGCAGCAGCCGGCGCAGAAACAGGCCTACGAAAACTTCCTCGGCAACTGCGTCGCCGATCATCTGAAGGCCCTGCCGGGGCTCGAAGTGCGGTCGGTCTGCCTCAACGACGGCGAGCAGGGGCTCTCCCCTGCGATCCTCGACTTTGCCGAGGTCCTCATCTGGTGGGGACACGTCCGCCAGGCCGAGATCAAGCCCGAGACCAGCCGCGACATCGTGGCCCGCGTCAAGGCGGGGCGACTCACGCTGGTGGCGGTCCACTCGGCCCACTGGGCGACGCCCTTCATGGAGGCGATGAACGAACGGGCGCGGGAGGATGTCCGCCGTGCGTTCGCCGACGTGCCGGCCGACAGGCTCTCGATCGAAGAGGTGCCCGTCGCG
Organism: Planctomycetia bacterium; assembly: GCA_026401035.1. Taxonomy (GTDB): domain Bacteria; phylum Planctomycetota; class Planctomycetia; order Pirellulales; family UBA1268; genus RGVT01. The sequence goes on from JAPLNR010000010.1 coordinate 11,204, forward strand.
GGTCGCCGCCCGCCCGGCCGCGAAGCCCGGCTGACGCCGACGAGCGACGTGAAGAAATTCCCGGACGGCCGCGTGCAGGTCCGTCTCCACCTGCCGAACTGCTGCTTCCCGGCCTACCGCAACGACGGCAAGCCGAGCCATGCGCGGGTGCTCATGCCCGAGCATCCGCTGATGAAGGGCCTCCCCGAATCTTTTACGCTGCCCCGCACGGAGATGTATGACGAGCCGTTTCACGTGCCAGCCCCGGACCTTGTGCTCATGGAGGAACGCTGGGAGCCAGGAGAATGGTTTCGCAGCGTAATGGTCTGGCAGGTGGGCGAGGGCCGTGTGATCTACATCCGCCCCGGCCACGAGACGTATCCGATCTACAAGGATGCCAATATGCTTCGGATCATGGAAAATGCGGTCCGTTCGCATGGTGCACCAGCAACGCCAGTTACACCACAGTGAGAACCTCTTGAGACCCGATTTCCTCCGCAGCCGCTGCGATTGCCTCGATCGTCGGCAGTGTTCTTCGAGGCACGCCCTGCTCCTCGTCGTGGTCGTGGTGAGTTGCTTTGGATGGCTTTCCCCGCTCGCCGCTGCGGAGGCGGGCACACTGACCGAACGGCTGGCCCGCGAGGGCGTGGCGTCGCTCGCCGCCGCCGCTGAGCAGTCGGGAGATCCGCGCAAGGGAGCCGTGGTCTTTCACACGCAGCATCTCACCTGCACCAAGTGCCACGCCGCCGGCACGGGCCCCTCGCCGCTGGGCCCGAATCTCGCCGAGGTCCGCGGAGAGGGAGCAGGGCCGCAGGCGGGGCCGTCGGCCGAGAAGGGCGCCGCCGCGTCACTGGCCGAGCACGTGGTCGAGTCGCTTCTCGAGCCGTCGAAGACGATCCGACCAGAGTATCGGCCGGTGACGATCCTCACGGAGGAAGGGCAAAGCGTGTCGGGCATCGTCGTCCGCGAATCGCCGGAGGGAATCGTGCTGCGCGACGCGGCCGATCCGGGCCGGGAGATCACGATCCCCAGCGGCGACGTCGAGTCGCGGACGGAGTCGCCGGTGTCGCTCATGCCCGCAGGCCTCGTCAACCTGCTCGCCGATCGGCAGCAGTTTCTGGATCTTGTGAAATACCTCGCCGAGATCGGCCGCGGCGGCCGCGACCGTGCCGACGAGCTGCGGCCCGATCCCGCGCTCGTGGCACCGGCTGCGCCGGCAGCCTACGAAAGCGACATCGATCATGCCGGTTTCATCGCCGACTGGAATGATCCGGCGAAGGGGGCCGAAGCGTTCAAGCGGGGCGAGAAGATCTACAACCACTTCTGCGTCAACTGCCACGGCACGAGATCGGCCCTCGGTTCGCTCCCCACCGCGCCGCGGTTCGCCACGTCGCCGCTCAAAGCGGGGGCGGATCCCTACGCGATGTACCGCACGCTCACGAATGGGGCAGGCCAGATGGTGGCGCAAGCATGGATGGTGCCCAGCCAGAAATACGACGTCATCCACTACATCCGCGAGGCCTATTTCCGCGGGAACAATCCGACGCTCTATGCGAGCGTCACGGGCGACTATCTCGCGGCGCTCCCGAAGGGCTCAGGCCGTGGGCCCGCTCCCACGAACATCGAACGCTGGCGAACCCACGACTACGGGCCATTTCTTGCCGCGAGCATCGAGGTGGGCGACGATGGCACGAACGTGGCGCGGAAGGGGCTTGCGGTTCGGCTCGATGCCGGCCCCGGCGGCATCACCCGTGGCCGCGCCTGGATCCTCTACGAACTCGACACGCTCCGGGCGGCCGCCGTCTGGACGGGAAGCGGCTTCATCGACTGGCACGGGATCAACTTCGACGGCCTGCACGGCAGGCATCCGCGGATCGATGGGCAGCTCATTGCGTCCACGCCCACGCTCCCCGGCTGGGCCGATCCGCAGAACGGCTCGTTCGATGATCCGCGGCCGCTCGGGCGGGACGGACAGCCCTACGGACCGCTGCCGGCGTCGGGGGGGAAATTTCAGTCGCTGCATCACACCGGCGACCGAGTCGTGCTCGAATACACGGTCGGCGACACCCGGGTGCTCGAGACTGCAAGGCTCGAACAGGCATCCGCCGACGCCGTCGATCCGGTGGTGACCAGGATCTGGCGGATCGAGCCGCATGCAGGCGAACTCGCCGTGCGTGTGGCGAAGGTGCAGGCCGGTGATGCCAAGGTGGACGCAGCGATCGTGGGGGCGATGCCTGCCGCCGACGCGAGGCTGGAAAAGTCGGACGGATTCCACGTGCTCACGCTGCCGCCGCGAACCACGCCGCTCGTGGTCGGCGTCGCCCTCACCGCTGCAGGACGCGAGCCGATCGCCGAACGCACGTCGAAGCTGCCGCCGCTCGACGATCCCGCATCGCTGATTCAGCAGCCTGCCCACAACAACTGGAACACGGTCGTCGAGACGGCCGTTGTCCGGGCCGCGGATGCAGGGCCGTTTGCAGCTGACGTGCTGAAGCCCCCGGCCTGGAACCCATGGAACGCCCAGGTGCGGTTCAGCGGGATCGACTTCCTCGGTGACGATTCGGCCGCGCTGTGCACCTGGGATGGCGACGTCTGGACCGTCAGGGGGCTGGCGGCCGCGGATGGAAAACTGTCGTGGCGGCGGATCGCGTCGGGGCTCTATCAGCCGCTGGGGCTGAAGGTGATCGACGGGGCGATCCACGTCGGCTGTCGCGATCGGATCGCCATACTCCGCGATCTCGACGGCGACGGCTGCACCGACCGCTACGACACGTTCAACAGCGACCACCAGGTGACCGAGCATTTTCACGAGTTTGCGATGGGGCTCGAGACCGATGCGGAGGGCAATCTCTACTACGCCAAGAGTGCGCGGCACGCGTTGCCGGCGGTCGTGCCGCATCACGGCACGCTCCTGAAGGTTGCACGCGACGGCTCGACGACGGAGATCGTCGCCAACGGCTTTCGGGCGGCCAACGGCGTGTGCGTCGAGCCCGACGGCACGTTCTTCGTGACCGATCAGGAGGGGCATTGGAATCCGAAAAACCGAATCAATCACGTCCGGCGCGGCGGGTTCTACGGCAACATGTTCGGATATCACCACGTCACCGACTCGAGTGACGCGGCGATGGAGCCGCCGCTGGCCTGGATCACGAATGCGTTCGACCGCTCCCCCGCGGAGATGCTCCGCGTCCCGGCACACGCGTGGCCGGCGCTCGAGGGCCGACTGCTCGAACTCTCCTACGGCGAGGGCCGGATTCACCTCGTACTGCCGCAGCAGGTGTCGACTTCGCAGGGCACGGGTGCCCCGTTGCTTCAGGGGGGGCTCGTCCAGTTGCCGCTCGCAGACCTGCCCACCGGCATCATGCGGGGGCGTTTTTCCCCTGCCGACGGCCAGCTCTATGCGTGCGGGCTGTTCGCCTGGGCCGGCAACCGTACCCAGCCCGGTGGTTTTTTCAGGATCCGTCGGACGACTGCACCGCTGCGGATGCCGCTGAAACTGGAGGCGACCGCAACGGGCCTGCGGCTCACGTTCAGCGATCCGCTCGATCGAACGCGGGCCGCCGATCCAGAAAACTGGACCTACACATCATGGCGGCTCGAGCGAACGGCGCGGTATGGCTCGGATCACATCGACGAGCGCCGCCATCGTGTCGAATCCATGGAGGTGTCGAGCGACGGCCGCATCGTTACGATCGGCATCGAGAACTTCGTGGCCACGATGGGCTATGAGCTCGCGTGGGACGTCGTCGCTGCCGACGGCGGCGACGTGAGGGGCCGCATCCACGGCACGGTCCATGCCACGCCGTAGCAATCTCCTGACACGCCCTCCTTTCGACTGAGCGATCAGCCCAAATGAACGGAATGAATGCGACTATGGGACTACAACCCCCTGCTTTCATCGTGTCAGTCATCCGCCTCTATCGATGATAACCGAACATATCCAGGATATTTCCTACGACACGCTTGGGACGGCGATGTTCGTCGTGAACTGACGTCCTCCCCGTTTCTTGATCCAGCCGGGATGTTAGGTTTTTTAACCTTGTCATCACCAGAAAGGGTGGGTTTTACGGATGGGAAAGAAGCATTTCACGGAAGAGCAGATTGCGTTCGCATTGAGGCAAGCTGAGGCGGGCACTTCAGTGGCCGAGATCATTCGGAAGCTCGGGATCAGC
>JAPLNR010000005.1 GCA_026401035.1 Planctomycetia bacterium
CGGCGAAACTCGTCGCCGACCACGCCGTCGAGGCCGTAGTACCTCGCCAGGGCGCCGTTGGCGATCACGTAGTCGGCACGCAACAAATCGTTGAGAGGGGCGTTCTCGCGCAGCACATGCTCGAACGTGCGGGGGATCTCCTGGCGGACGGCTCTGCTCGTCACCGCGTCATACCGCGGAAACTTGGTGCCATCGACCGGAAAGAAGTCGAGCCGATCGAGCCCGAGCCACTGCTGGAGAAACGGCTTCACGAATCCGGCAGACCGCGGATCGTCGAGCAGGCGATCCACCTCGGCCGCGAGCGTTGCCGGCTCAAGGAGTTTGCCGCTCATCCCGAGCGCGAAGAGCGGCGCATCGGGCGGCTCGCCCCAGAGGAAATACGCCAGCCGCACGGCGAGCTCCCGGCCGGTGAGCGGCCGGGAAGCGGCCTCGCCCAGGGGCTCGTCGAGATAGAGGAAGGCCGGCGCGGCGAGGATGACCGCGGCCGTGCCGGCCAGGGCCTGCGACGGCGTCTGCCCTGTGGCGAGATCGCCGTCGTAGATCGCCAGCAGGCGGTCGGCCATGCCCGCGGGCACCGGGCTGCCGCGGAAGGCGGCCGTGGCGAACCGCTCGAACGCCGCGCGGATCGCCTCCGACGCCGGCGGCGGATCCTTGGGGCCGAGCGGCAGTTCCGCGAAGGCCCGCAGGCCCTCCGGCAGCGTCTCGTCATGCAGCGGGCGAAACTCCACTTCCGTCCAATCCACCCAGATGGCGAGCTCGGGCAGAATGTCGCGGGTCTCGTAGTTTTTTTTGAACGTGATCCAGTTGGCACGGTCGGAGCGATGCGTTCCCCGGTGACAGAGGAAAAACCTTTTGCCCGGAGTCGCCGTGACGGGCACCTCGATCACCTGCGGCGCGTCGAGCGTGCCGGTCACCTCGTGAACGGAGAGCACGGCCGGCCGGCCGGCCACATCGGTGCAGAACTCGATGTATCGCGACTCGGGCGACGACCCCTCGGCGAAGGCCACGCGAAACCGGCAGACATAGTCTCCCGCCGGCCATTTGTCCGAAACGCTGAGCGGCAGCTGCGATGACCGCCCCTCGATCGCCGTCAGGTAGGCGCCGCGATCGAGCCCAGGCTTCGCGAGATACTCCCGCAGGTAGGGGAGCAACGGGTTCCGCAGCGCTGATTCGGCGGCCTGGGCGACGAAATCGACGCCCTTGGGATGCTCGAAGCCAAATGTCTCTGGCGAGGGTGCCCCCGCGAGCTGTCGCCAGCCGGCGCGGACAGCGGCATCCGGGCGGACGCCCTTCCGGGCATTTTTCGCCCGAAGCTTCAGGTCGGCCACGACCTGGGCATTCTCCGGCCGGGCGGCGACCTCCTCGATGGCCGCCGCCCACCGCTCGGCCCGCGCCCCGGGCTTGAAGGCCTGTTCCGCCATTTTCCGGAGCCCGGCAATCAATGACTCCGGCTCATCCCGCCTGATCAACTGCTGGCCCCGGGTGCCAAGCCTCGCGAGCGCCTGTGTGATGGCCCGTCGCCCGAGCTCCAGGTAGAGCTCGAACTGGTTGCTCGACATGAAGAGATTGCCGCCGACGGTGTCGAAGCTGTCGGGGCCCGTATCGGGCGGAAGATCGGCGACGTCGATCTCGACGCCCACAAGCGCCCGAATCGTGGCCGCGTATTCGCGGCGGTTGAGCCGCCGCATCGCGATCACGCCCTGCTGATCGACGAGCAGCCGCCGGGCGTCGGCCAGCGTGTTCGAAAGATCGTCGAGGAAGTCGGTCTTGGCCACCGGATCGGGCTGCGGCTCATCCTCCGGCGGCATCTCGCCGGAGTTGAGCACGGCGAGCACCTTCTGCCAGCGGTCGGCGACGCCGACATCATCGATCGCGAGGGCGAGGTCGTCGAGCCGCACGCCCGATTCCGCCCCCACGCCGTGGCACTTCACGCAGTGCGCGACGAGCAGGGCCCGATGCCGCTCGGGCATGACTGACCGGGGGGCCTCGGCCACCGCGGGGCAGGCCAGCATGAGGACGCTCGTGACGGCATGGATGACGAGGTGTGAACGCATGAAAACAACTCACTCTGTTCTTCCACCAGCGAGCGCATTTCCTTACAAAAAGATCATGAATTCCGACGAAAATCACCCGTTGGCTGGCCCCCGACTTGGTACTGGCCGAACTGTTCGCCGTGCAGAACCGCGACGGCGGGTCGTAACGGTTGATTCAACGCGAAGACGCCGAGGCACCGATGCCGTTGCTTCCGGGGCGACAGAAAGCTTTATCGAAAGCGAACGCAGGGCAACCGCAAAGCCATAGGCGTGTGGTTCGTAGAACGAAAATCCTACCAGCCGTCGCGAGGCTTGGAAAATATGTAAGGTTCGGGCCTGATCGGCGGAAATCTCCATGGAGATAGACGCCGTGCATCGCAGACGGATTGCGGTGCATCGAATTCGGCCTCCTGACGACAAGTGCCTCATGGCGAGCGACATCGTTTCAGATGGGCCCAATCCCACAGGCTCCCGCGTAAAGCGGCACGACACATCGGCCATGCCGAGCCATCGAGGACAGCCCACCAGGCCACCGATCCGGCGCAGAAAAAAAGGGCCTGTCGGCGGGCCTGCTCAGCCTGGGTCGGCCGGGGAACTGCCCGCCAAGAACCAGGCTCTGGCGGTTGACGCGGCCGCGCCCCCCGGGCAGCGCTCAGCGGTGGGTGGCCTGCTTCGGAAGTCACCCGCCTGGCTCTTGAGCACGATCGTGCACGTCGCCGTTTTGCTGGCGATGGCCCTCATCTCCAATCCACAGCCACCGAAGGACAAACCGCGCGTCATTACAGCCACGGCAGCCGAGGACGCGCCACTGCTTGAAGACTCGATCGAGGAGTTCGAGGTCGTTGACGTAGTCAACTCGCCTGAGACGTCGGATCCACCGGTGCCGACCGACGTGGCCGTCGTCGAGGACGTACAGGTCGTCGCCAATGCCGACGACCTCGATGCGGCGCCCCTCGCCGTGGAGCTGACCGAGTTCGGCAGCCAGACCGCCCCGGCGTCTGACCTGCTGGCCACCGTCGGCGCAGTGGGGCGCGCAGCTGGTGGCTTCGGCGGGCGTGCCAAGGCCGCGCAGATGTCAGCGACAGGGGGAGGGAGTGCGGACAGCGAGGCCGCCGTGGAGGCCGCGCTCAAGTGGTTTTCGATCCACCAGCGTCCCGACGGAAGTTGGACGACGCAGTTCGACCAATGCCCGTCCTGTCAGGGTAAGTGTCGTAACTCCGGCAACCGTTCAAATACGGTCGACGACCCTGCGAGCGCCACGGCGCTGGCGCTCCTGCCATTTCTTGGCCGGGGCTACACGCATAAGGAAGGTCCTTACAAACAAACGGTCGAACGTGGACTGTCCTATCTCGCGGGGACCGTCATCAGGAATCTAGGGCGGGCCTACGAAACGCGGAACGACCACGGAGGCTACGTCCAGGCCTTGACGACGATCGCGTTGTGCGAGGCCTATGGAATGACGCGAGATGGACGCCTGGCCGGACCGTCTCAATTGGCCCTCAATTTCATCCAGGAGGCCCAAGATCCGCGGGGTGGAGGCTGGATGTATCGGCCTAAGCAGCCGGGCTGTACCTCGGTGACCGCCTTCACGCTCATGGCCCTCAAGAGCGGCAACATGGCGCATCTGCAGATCAATCCTCTGACGATCAAAAAGGCTTCGGCGTTCCTCGATTCGGTGGCGAGCGACGGTGGCTCCCAGTACGGCTACACCGAGCCCTCCCCCCGGCCCACGCTCGGACCTCCGGGCGTTCTCTGCCGGATGTACCTCGGTTGGAAGAAGGACCATCCGGCGATCGAGAAGGCCGTGAACCGGATAGCGTCAACGGGACTCAACAAGGAAGACATGTATTACAACTATTACGCGACTCAGGTGGTCCACCACTACGGCGGTGATCCCTGGGTGTCTTGGAATGCCCGCATGCGGGACTATCTCGTGTCGAAGCAATCCAAGACCGGGCATGAGGCCGGTAGTTGGCACTTCGCCGTCGATCACGCCGCGGGCCGGCTCTGGACCACGGCGCTCTCGACAGTGATCCTTGAGGTGTACTACCGCCACCTTCCGATCTACCAGCAGAACAGTACGGAAGATCGATTTGAGGAGTAAACGAGCATCGCAAGGGGATTTAGGCCGCGCAGTGTTTACTTGACGTCGAGATCGTACACGACCCGATGCCCGCCCGTGGAAGAGACGACGAGGTCAGGTGGCCTAAAGCCTGCAGGAACGAGTGTCGGGCTGGCCGCGTCATGAGCTGCCAGCGCCACCATCGCGCCGCCCGGATGACGGCTCTTGATGCCGTTGACGCGGTCGCCGATCCCGCAGGCGAATCGTGCTGGCCGTCGGCCACGATTGAGCGCCAGCAGATGGGCGAGGATTGGCGATCACGACGAGCAACTCGACCAGCGTCAGCCCACGCCGGGGAACTCACCGGAGGGTCTTCCGGCGGCGGGCGGCCCATGCTGCGACGGCAATGCCGATCCCGGCGAGGGCGAGCGTGCCGGGTTCGGGCACGACGATCACGTAACTGAGCACCACATCGTTGTTGAGCTTACTCACCTGGAACGATGCGCCGTTGCGGGCCGTGGCCAGCGACGCGCCGGTGCTGTCGAGCCAACTCGCGCCGGAACCGAGAAGCGTGAAGTTGCCCGACGAGGTTCCGGCGCTCGAGAAGTCGATGATCGTCCACGACTGGGCGACATTCCAGAATGCGTCCGACCAATTAACCGCGGACGACACGAGGCCGGTGTTTTGGAACTCCAGTTGCAACAGAGCCCCGTCGGCGATCGACAAGTTACCGCCCGTCACGTTTACGAGGTCGTAGTTCGTGCCCGCGCCGCTCGTCGTGTTGGCCACGAGCTCCCAGATCAGCGTCGAGCCCGCGTTGTAGTTGAAGCCGCTTTCGAAGGTTTGCACGCCCGGCGAGTTGCCCGGCGAATGGATGCCGCCGTTGGCAATCGTCACGGCGCCCGTGAACGCGGTGTTCAAACCCTTGAGCGTGCCCCCGATGCCGACATTGACGGTGCCACCCACCGTGCCGGTGAGCGCGGTCAGCCCGAGCACGTTTTGCGTGCCTGCGTAGCCGGCGAGCCCGCTGATCGTGCCGCCGTTGTTGGTGATCCCGTTGGCGATGGCCAGGTTGTTGAGATCGAGCGTGGCATTGCTCGCGAGCACGATCGCCCCGGCCCCAAAGGAGTTTGCGTGCTCGGCACGCAGTGTGCCGAAATTGATCGTCGTATTACCTTGATACGAATTGGATGCAGAGAGCGTGAGCGTGCCTGCGCCATCCTTGGTCAGGCCGCCGGTAACGGTGGCGATCGCGTCGGCCACGGTGATGTCGCCTGCACCGCCGAAGGTCAGATGGTGAGCCCCCGCGACCGCGTTGCCGCTGGCCACGTTGAGCGTCAGCGTGCCGGCGTCGGAGTTGATGCGGGCGGCGCTGCCGAGGGTAATCGCACCGCCGTAGGTGTTGTCGCCCGAGATGTTTCGCAGGGCGCCGCCGCTGGTGATCCCGGCGCCGTTGAGCGCCAGTGCCTCGGCCCCCACGGTGATGCCACCCTGAACCTCCAGGGCCGCGCCAGACGTCACGGTGGTGCCGGCGGCTGTGGTTCCGAGCGCACTACTGTTCCGGATGTTCAAAACGCCCGCCGACACCGTCGTGAGGCCTTGGTAGGTGCTGGCGTTGGAGATGATCAGCGTGCCGACGTCGTGCTTCGTCAGCTTGACGCCTGAAGCCGCCCCCGGTGAGATCCCGCCGGACATCAGCAGCGTCGAAGCGGACTTCACGTCAATATTAATAGTTTGGTTATTGCTGAGTGCTATGAAAGGTGAGGTGATCGTGGAGATCGTTTCTCCCGCGGCTGTAATGGTGCCCGTAACGCTTAGCCCGTTAAAAGATAGATGCCGCGCGACTGTCCCCCCGTTGAGGATCAACGTGCTGGGTCGAATACTGACGTTATTACCGCCAGGCCCCAGCGAGAGCAATCCGCCGACATTCACCGTGATAACGCCATAGGTATGACCGCCAGTGTTGAGGGCGTTGAGTTCCACGATGCCGTTGCTGTTAATGGTCAGCGGGGACGAGAAGGTTTGGCCGGAGTTTGATCTTAAAATCAACTTACCGGCGTTGACGATGGTCTCGCCGGTGTAGGTGCGAGCCGTGCCCACCGTCAGCGTGCCCGAGCCTGTCTTGGTCAGCGTGCGGGCGACGTCGTTCGAGAGCGTGAGCGTGTCACCAAGGGTCGCCGACCTGCCTGTGGCCACGTCGAATATGGAGTTCGCGACCATGCGCAAACTGCCGCCGCTAAGCGTCACGGTCCCCTCCTGGAAGGTCAGGCCGCCGATGTCCTGCGTGCCGCTGACGGTGACCGTGTAGGTGCCCGTCGCGTCAGTTCCGGCGGCGAAGACGCCCGTGTCGCCAGCGGCCCAAGCGGCCGTGGCGACGTCACCGGCCGAGGAACTGCTCCAATTCGTGTTTGCGGCGTCCCACGTGCCGGTCGGCGTGGTGCCGCCTGCCCCGGGCGTCGCGCCGTTGGTGTCCCAGTACACGGTTCCTTGCGCGCTTACGGGCCGGACGAGCGCGGTCATCGAACCCAGCGTGATCGCCAGGGCGGCGAGGGCGGCCGCAGGTTTCACTGCGATTCCTGCGGCAATCAAAGACCGAGCGGCAGCATTCGACGACATGAAAAGTTCCCTTCGAGCCAGCCCCGAACCCCGAGCGGTTTTCTAAAGCATGACCCTATCCGGAGTTATTTTCCAGACAATCCCTAAAACCTTACAGGCCCCCAAAAAATCTTCGTCGTTTTTCCAAAAATCGCGTTTTTTTCACCAAAATCGCGTTTTTTCCCTTGAAACGCTGGGTGCAGGGGCATTACCGAAGGCTAAAGTCGAACGTGGCCCGCCCGGGAATCAGCCATGACCTCCGCCGAAGGGCCCCCCGCGGGGCGATGCCGCGACGGGCGGGCATGGGCGCGACGGGCCCGCCTTGGGAGGCTGCTGCAACGCGAATCAAAGCCCCGCTCACACGACACGTCGCGCACAAGCCTGGGCGAAGCTCATGGCGCGGGTGGAAGACTGTTGCCAGTCGTCGCGGCCGTACCGCCACTCTTCAGCGCAAAGTCGAACTCGTTGCGTCCGGGCACGATCGTTACCTCGATTTCGGTGGCGTCGTTGTAGCGAGCCGGCACCTGTTCCTCGTAGGTATCGACCATGCGAGACGTATCGTCGGGAGCCGGGTCGAAAATCTTTTTATCGGACTCGCGCGGCGAGTTGATGATCACCTTCATCGGTCCAGTCGAGGCCTCCATCCGGTAGCGGCCGTCAACGATGCCCGTCCCGGCGGTCTGCCCCATGCCCTGCGCGGGCAGGAGCCGGATCGATCCATTGGCGATCGGCGTGCCGTCGAGCGTGACCACGCCCTCCATGACGGGCCGGCCACTGCCGCAGCCGGGAACGACGACGGCCAAAGCCACGAGCCATGCCGCATGAATCACGGTGCTGTGCCGCGTCGAACTATTCATCGGAGAGAACCCCATCGCCACGATTCATGGTCCCTTGCGCCTGCCATGCAGCCTGATTGACGGAGTTCGACGTGAACCGTACCGATCCATCGCACATGAGCGACTGCACGCCGTCTACATGCCGGCTGCGGGAGGCGAAGTTAAATTCCTCGTCGCCCCCGGTTGCCTGGCACGGGAGTGAGGGCGGATTATTTTGGCATCCCGTCGACTTCCACCACCAGGGGATGACGTCGAACGCCGAATTGGGCGTGAGCCGGGCATCGAAGAATGCTTTGTCGAGCCTACCGCGCGGATCGGATCCACCTGTGATCGCCTCTGCCATCATGAGCGTGTTCGACAACCCGTCGAGGACATGGCTGAGCCGCCGCGCATACTTGCCCACGTAGCCCGGACCAACCAGCCGGTGCCACCCCAGGCTTGATCCAGTCGGCAGGTTAGGATATTGCGGGCTGCAGTATGACATAAATCCGTTTTGTCGCGTTCTGTTAAAGGGACCGTAGTATTTTTTCCCGCCGACAACGAGGGTGGTGGCGTTGACGACATAGTTCACTTTCGGCAAGTTGCCCTCTCTTGCGTTTGCTCTGTCACTCGGGCAATAGTAGTTCGGTAGAGTCTGACTCATCGGCCCGACCGGATTGGCCGTCAGCGCTGTGACATTCCCAGCAGTCCCGTCCCATTTGTATCGATCGGCCAATGTCTGCTGGTCTATGTACGGCCACAGCATCGGAACCCATGAGTGCGGATCGCAGCGATACTCCGAAACCCCCAGCGGCAGGATGCCGTACGACTGCTCGTAGCCTTGGATCGCCCGCCCCCACTGCTTGAGCGTTCCAACGCAAGTCGACCGTCGGGACGACTCGCGAGCGCTTTGCACCGCCGGCAGCAGCAGGCCGATCAGCAATCCGATGATCGCGATCACAGCCAAAAGCTCGATCAACGTAAAGCCATCGCGTGCCTCTCCGGCACGATACGATTGCGTGGCCGATTCCCTCACCATGCTCGAGTCCCCAGAGACGACGATCCGGTCGCGGATTTGACACCAGACTTGCGGCGGCTGCCGGACGGTAAACCCTCCCGCCAACCGTGTCATTCCCCAGAACCGCCCCAACCTTACAAGATTCCGGTTCGCGGCCGACCGTTTGCGGGTGAAACGCGCGTGCCGGGCGACGTCTGACCCCCGGCGACGGTCAGATCCCCGCGGCATTGGGCACGGCAAAGCCCTTGTTGTTGGGCTCCTTCAAGAGCGCATTGGCCGCATCGGCATACTCGCCCGTGTGCCGCTCGGTGGCGGGATCGAAGGTGAGCGTGGGGCCGAGGCGGTAGGTCGCCCCGTCCGCGGGGATGCCCACGCCGTCACGCATGATCGCGTGGAACGTCTCGAAGTGCTCCGCCACGTCCTTCCGGTCGCCGAACCGGGCAGCCTTCGCGTCGAACGGCGCCTCCGTGCCGAGCCGGTAGGAGTTGTTCATGAGGTGGCCGAGAACGCAGCCGTAGTGGGCGTCGAGCACGTTGCCGTTGGCCCGCTTTGGATCGCCCGCCCGCACCGCCGAAATAAAACTCCCCCACTCGCCGCCGGGCGTCACCTTGCCGGCAGGCACCTTCAGCTCCTCGGCCTTGTCGCTCCCGGGCCGGCGGATCGTGTACTTCCCCTCACCGGTGATCACGCTGCCATCCTCGAGGTAATACTCGTTGAAGACCTGCCCCTTGTAGCCCTTGTAGTTTACGTTGCGGACGTTGAAGAGCACGATCTGGCCGTTGGGGTACTCGGCCATGGCGAACATCGTGTTGGGCGTCTCGCCCTGATCGTTCCAGAGAAACCGCCCGCCGATCGCCAGCGCCCGCACAGGGTGGGTCTGGTCGTCGTCGATTGCCCAGCGGGCCACGTCGAGTTGGTGGGTGCCCTGGTTGTTCAAGTCGCCGTTGCCGGTCTTCCAAAACCAATGCCAGTTGTAGTGGACGAGGTTCGCGTTGTAGTGGTCGATGACTGCCGGCCCCTTCCAGAGATCCCAGTCGAGCGTGGCGGGCGGGTCGCCGTCGGGCTTCGTGCCGATGCTGCCGCGGGGCTTGCAGCAGTAGCCGTAGGCAATCTTGAGCTTCGGAAGCGTGCCGTTCTTGAGCGCCTCGTGGAGGCCGGCGATGCCGGCGTTGCTCCGCCGCTGCGTGCCGTGCTGTACGACCACGCCGTATTTCTTCTGGGCCTCGACGGCGACCCGCCCCTCGGCGACGTCGTGGCTCAGCGGCTTCTCCACGTAGACGTGCTTGCCGGCCTGCGCGCCCATGATCGTCATGAGCGAGTGCCAGTGGTTGGGCGTGGCGACCGTGATCGCATCGATGCTCTTGTCGTCGAGCACGCGGCGGAAATCCTTCTCCCCCTTCGTCGCCAGAGGCGCGTCGCCCGCCTTCTTGGCAAGGTCGGCGAGCGTGCGGTCGAGCACCTTTTGGTCGGGATCGACGACGGTGGCGATCTCCACGCCGGGGATGGCTCCGAAGCCGGCGAG
>JAPLNR010000078.1 GCA_026401035.1 Planctomycetia bacterium
AACGGCCTCCGGCTGAGAACCAGCAACATCACCCTCACGCTCTCGAACACCTCGGCCAGCCTGAACAACTACCAGGGCGCGACCACGGTGGAGGCGGCCACGGTGCTGTCGCTTGCCGCGAGCGACCAGCTTCCCAACGGCGGCAGTGCTGGCAACGTGGCGCTCAACGGCACGCTCCGCTTCAACGGGTTCAGCGACACCATCAACGGCCTGAGCGGCACCGGCACCGTCGACGGCGTGAGCGGCACGTCGACTCTCTCGATCGGCGACAACAATGCCACAGGTACGTTCGCGGGAGTGCTTCGTAATAGCGGCGTTAATGCCGTGCTGGGACTCACCAAGCTCGGCAGCGGCACGCTCACCCTCTCCGGAAGCAACACCTACTCCGGCTCGACGGACATCGTCGCCGGCACGCTCGCGGTCAACGGCAGCGTGGCCGGGGTGATGAACGTGGGCAATGGCGCGACGCTCGCGGGAGCTGGTCTTCTCAATGGGCTCGTCACGGTTGCTGCCGGCGGCGTTGTCGCCCCGGGGAACAGTCCCGGCACGCTGACGATGGGCTCGGGCCTGTCTCTCGACGCCGCCTCGATTCTGACTTTTGAGCTCAGCGGGTCAGACTACACGGTCGGGGGGGGGATCAACGACCTCATCGTGGTGAATGGCAACTTCTCGCTCGACGGGCTGCTCAACGTGTCGGCGATCGGTGGTGGTGACTTTACGAGTGTGCCAGACGGCACGTCGTGGCGGCTGTTCAACTACTCAGGCGGCACCTTCACGAATAACGGTCTGTCGTTGAACTCCCTGCCTTCCCTAGGCACCGGCCGGTACTACCAGATCGACACATCGACCACCGGTCGTGTTGATCTCATTGCCGTGCCGGAACCGGGGGCGCTCGCGCTGAGCTCGATAGGCATCGTTGCTATGGCGTTGGCTGCAGCGATCCGGAGGCGGGGGCGGTAACAGCCATGCGGCGTCTCGGAAGAGCTGGCCTAACGCTTGTCGAGCTGCTCGCAGTCATCGCCATCATCGGTGCGTTGGTAGGCCTCTTGCTCCCTTCGATCCAAGCGGCCAGAGAGGCTGCCCGACGATTGGGGTGTGGCAACAATCTCAGGCAGCTCGCGATCGGCCTTCACAGCCATCATGACGCAAAAAAGTCTTTTCCATCCGCATGGACAGACTCCAAACGTGCGTCTTGGATGCTGTATCTGCTGCCGTATATCGAGCAGGAATCGACGTACGCCAGGATCAAATGGAGCAACATCGTGTTCGCCGACACCCCGCGGGCCGTCATCGAGGCGCCGATACCCCCGATTTCGTGCCCATCAGATTTCGTTGGGCCAACCCGAAAGCCGCGTGGGATCTACAGCAACTACAGCGGCTCCTTTGGGACTGTGCGCATGGAGCAAAACAACGTCGCATTCTCCGGGAACATTTCGCCGACGGGCGACGGTATTTTTTTCGAGAAGTCTGCAATGCGAATGAAGAACATCACTGACGGCACGACGAAGACGATGCTCCTCGGTGAAACCCTAGTGAGTCCGGCCATCGGTGCAAGTTTCACATTCGGTGTTGGATACGAACCCCGGGGATGTATTTGGGATAGCGAGAGCGGCGGAGCGCTGTTCTCAGCGCGTGTCGAGCCAAACTCCGGTGGGGCAGACATCATCCCGTACTGCCAGACGAATCCGGCGGATGCTCATTGGCAGCAGCGGACACCATGTACGTCGATAAGCGGCGCTCCTGGCCGTCACATCGCCGCCCGCAGCCTTCATGCTGGCGGCGTGCAGGTGGCCATGGCCGACTGTTCGGTGAGTTTCATATCGAACTCCATCCAGAGCTGGCAGGCAGGAAACGGCATCGGAAACAACGATAACTGGAACGCTTCGTGGCTGGGTGCGTGGCAAAAGCTTTCCTGCAGAAACGACGCACAGGTGCTGGGGTCATTCTGATGCCTTTCCGGTCGGGGCAGATCTGTGGATTCGCTCCTGCCATGCTGGCGGCAAGCGTCTGGCTTGTTGGATGCAGTCAGCCGGACGTTCGTTTCTGTCGGATTCACGGAGTCGTCACGATTGACGGCCTGCCGGCTCGGGAAGGTGTGATCCGATTCGAGATCGTGTCGGCGGGAGACCTGCCGAGCGGTGCGACAATCGTCGACGGTGCGTACGAGGCGTGGGTGACGCCTGGCCCTAAGGCAGTGAGAATCGTCGTGGCGGGAAGTCGGGACGGACTCACTGAACGGGATCTGACGCCAAACATCGTTCCGAACAAATACGATCAATCTCCGCCACAGATCGATGTGCGAAAGAGCGGTGTCTTTGACTTCCCGCTGGTATCCGACAAGGCGGCGAACCGGCCACGGCCGCGGCAATTGGTCCATCGCGAACGGTTTCAGCGATGATTCAATGCTCCTCGAACTTCCGCCGATCCCGGCTCCGCAGTGCCTTGGTTGGCGACCTCTCGTTTGCCGGCACCTTTTTCACAGACGGTTCACGCGTGGGAATCGCCTGTGAGGCGTATAAGATAGGGCAGTGGCTGAACCCTCACGGCCGGCCGGGCGGTTGCTCGGGCTGGCAAAAACGCTGGAATCGCACAGCGGGTTCGCCGACGTCGTCGCCAATCTCCATGCGGGGCATGGCGGTACGATCGGCGGAACCTGGGGATCGAGTTCTGCGCTGACGGCGGCGGCGCTCGCCCTGGCGCTCGATGTGCCGGTCAGGAAGAAACGCGGCGACACAGCCGCGGCCGCACAGGGCGTGCTCGTGGTGGTGCTGCCGCATGCGGCGGATGCGGATTCCTTTCTCGACGACGTCGCGCTCTTCACCGATCGGCCCGTGGCGCTCCTGCCCGCGATCGAGAGCCTCGACAATGAATCGGCGGCCGATGACCCGGCGGCCGCGGCGCGGCTGGCGCTCGTCAAGCAGTTGACGATGCAGGCCGGCGGGACGGCAACGCCGCCGGCGATCATCGTGACGAGCATCCAGGCGCTCCTGTCGCCGCTGGCCGATCCGCGGGAGATCGAGGCGAGCACGCGCCGGCTCCAGGTGGGCGGCCGGCTCGATCCGGCGGAACTGGCCGACTGGCTTGCGGCCCGCGGCTGGCAGGCGGCCGACGCGATCGACAGGCCCGGCACGTTCGCCCGCCGCGGCGGCATCGTCGACCTCTTCGCGGTCGACTGGGACAGGCCCGTCCGCGTGGAACTCTTCGGCGACGAGATCGAATCGCTCCGCACGTTCGACACCGTCTCGCAGCGGAGCGTCAACGAACTCACGGGCATCGATTTGACGGCGCTCGCGCTCGGGGGCGGCGGCGACCGCACGGGCGGGCCGGCCGCGCGGCTGACGCAACTGGCCGACATCGTGCCGCCGGGATCGTGGTGGGCGCTGGTGGAGCCGGGCGAACTCGCGCAGGAAGCGAAGCGAACCTACGAACGGCTCAAGGGAGCGGCGGAGGTCTCCGATCCGGAAGACGTCTTTGCCAGGATCTACCGGTTTCCATCGGTCACGCTCGCCTCGATCGCCCAGTCGAGCCTCGAGGCGACGGCGGCCCTCGCGGTCGAGAGCGTGGAGCGGTTCACCGGCGTCCTCGACCGCGTCTGCGAGGAGCTGGCGACCGTCGGCCGCGATCAGGAGGTGTGGATCGTGGCGCCGACCGAGGCGGAGGAGAAGCGGCTGGCGGAACTGCTCGGCGGGAGCGCGCCGGCGAAGTCGAAACGGCTCCACTTTGCCCGCGGTCATCTCTCGGGCGGCTTTCGGCTCGTGCCGGAGAAGCTCGTGATTCTGTCGAGCGCCGAGCTCTTCCGCCGCGAGGATGTCACCGTGCGGGCGCCGCGGCACCGGCTCACGCGGGCGATCGATACCTTCCTCGACCTGCACGAGGGGGATTACGTCGTGCACGTCGCCCATGGCATTGGCCGCTACCGCGGGCTCAAGCTACTTGAGAAGCAGGATCGCACCGAGGAGTTTCTCGAGATCGAGTTTGCCGAGAGCACGCGGGTCTACGTGCCCGCCTCGTGCATCGAACTCGTCCAGAAATACGTCGGCGGCTCGAAGCTCGCCCCGAAGCTCGCGAAGGTGGGGGGCACGCTCTGGGCGAAGCAAAAACTCGCCGTGCAGCAGGCCGTGGCCGACATGGCCGCCGACATGATTCAGCTGCAGGCGCGGCGGGCGGAGCGGCCCGGCATCGCGTTTCCGCCCGACACGCCCTGGCAGCGGACCTTCGAGGAGTCGTTTCCGTTCGACGAGACGCCCGACCAGCTGACGGCGGTCGAGGCGATCCGCGGCGACATGCAGGGACCAAAGCCGATGGACCGGCTGCTCTGCGGCGACGTCGGCTTCGGCAAGACCGAGATGGCGATGCGGGCGGCGTTCAAGGCGGTGGAGGCGGGCTACCAGGTGGCCGTGCTCGTGCCGACGACGGTGCTCGCCGAGCAGCACCGGCGCAGCTTCACGGCCCGGTTCTCCGAGTTTCCCTTCACGATCCGCGGCCTGTCGCGGTTTTCTTCGCCCCAGGAGGAGCGCGACACCCTCGAGGGCCTCGCCCGCGGCACGGTCGATCTCGTGATCGGCACCCACCGGCTCGCGCAGGCCGACATCCACTTCGCCAACCTCGGGCTGCTCGTCGTCGACGAGGAGCAGCGGTTCGGCGTCGACGTGAAGGAGCGGCTCAAGGCCCTGCGGGCGAGCGTCGACGTGCTCACGATGACGGCCACGCCGATCCCGCGCACGCTCCACATGTCGATGCTCGGCATTCGCGACATCTCGAACCTGACCACGCCGCCGGCCAACCGCATCGCGGTCGAGACCCGCGTGGCCCGCTGGGACAAGGCACTGATCAAGAGCGCGATCGACCGGGAGCTGGCCCGCAACGGGCAGGTGTTTTTCGTCCACAACCGGATCCACGACATCCACATGGTGGCCCAGCGGCTCGCGCAGATCGTGCCCGAGGCGACGATCAGCATCGGCCACGGCCGGCTCTCCGAGAGCGAGCTCGAGGAGGTGATGCTCGACTTCGTGGCCGGCAGAACCGACATTCTGCTGGCGACGACGATCATCGAGAGCGGCCTCGACATCCCCAACGCCAACACGATCTTCGTCGACGAGGCCGACACCTACGGCCTCGCCGACCTGCACCAATTGCGGGGCCGCGTCGGCCGGTCGCATCACCGCGCGTATTGCTACATGCTCGTCGACGAGACGGCGCACCTCACAAGCACGGCCGCCCGGCGGCTCCGCGCGATCCAGGAATTTTCGAGCATGGGCGCAGGCTTTTCGCTGGCGATGCGAGATCTCGAGATCCGCGGTGCGGGCAACCTGCTCGGCACGCAGCAGAGCGGCCACATCGCCACGGTGGGCTACGAGCTCTACTGCCGGCTGCTGGAGCAGGCGGTTCGCGGGCTCAAGGCGTTGCCACCGGCCGAGCCGCCGCAGGTGAATCTCGACCTGCCGGGCGAGGCCTGGCTGCCGCGGGACTTCATCGCCGACTTCCGCACGAAGATCGACGTCTACCGCCGGCTCTCCCGCGCGACGGCCGAGAACGAGATCGACGACCTCGCGGCCGAACTCGTCGATCGCTTCGGTCCGCTACCCGCCGAGGTGGAGCGACTGCTCGAGTTTGCCCGGCTGCGGGTCGCGGCGGCGGCCCTCTCGATCGATTCGCTCGCGCGGCATCCGGGAATGGTGGTGATCGGTCATCACGACCGCCCGGCGATGCTGGCGCTCAAGGGCTCAGGACGGCCCGGCGCGAAGTTGCTGCGGATCGTCGACGAGAAAACCGTTGTTTTGCCGGTGGATCAGGGGACTCTGGCCAATCCGGAGAAGCTGCTCGCGGCCCTGAGGACGCTCTTGCGACGCCAAACCGGGCGGGCCTATAGTCCCGGCCCCTCGAAGGCGAACGCACATGAACCATCCGGGCCTGCGCCCTCCTGACTCGACGTTGCTGCACTCGGCTGCCATGGCGGCCATGGTCGTCTGCTGCCTGGGAGTGGTGTTCGGGCACACACGATCCGCCTCCGCGCAGCGGATTGCCAACCAGTTTGATCAGGGTGCCGCCAACGCCACGCAGGGCCCGATGTCCGCCGGTCAGGTCGGACCGCAGGGAACAGCCACGTCGAGCCACGTGCCGCACTTTCCCAAGCCTGTCTCGCGACCGGATAGCTGGCCGGGATCGAAACAGGCCGATAAGAACAACAGCGGCAAAAAAACTGACAACCATGTGCTCTCGAGCATTCGCGTCGATCCAGACGCGCCGATCGTGCCGCTCACCGCCGAGGATCTGCAGGGCCGCGCCCCCGCTGCGGGCAATGCGGAAGGGAGCGGTGTCATTCAGACGCAATACATCGAGCCTGCCGGCCCAGGCTCCCTGCCGCCTGCCGCCGATCGACCGCTGCCGGCCGGACAAGCGCCGGCCGGGGCCCTCGCGCCCAGCACCCTGTCGCCCGCCGCCCTCTCCGAGGCCCAGTCGCTCGAGACGGCGTTGATCGTGGCCCGCGTCGGCCCCGAGGTCGTCCTCGCCGGAGATCTGCTGACCCCGAGCGCGCTGGCCTGGCTCGAGAAGGTGTCGCCGGGCCTCAAGCCCGAGCAGATTCGCGAACTCAAGCTCCAGATCTGCCGGCAGGTGCTGCCGCAGCACGTCGAATCGCTGATCGTGTATGTCGATGCCTGCCGCACGATCCCGGAGGAGCGGCTGCCGGAGATCGAGGAGAAGGTGAGTGAGGCGTTCGACAAGCAGCAGCTGCCCCGCATGATCAAGGATGCGGGCGTGGCCAACGCGCTCGAATACGAGCAGCTGCTCAAGTCCCGCGGCCAGTCGCTCGACCGCCTCCGCAAGACGTTCTTCGAGCGGGCCCTCGCCCAGCAGTGGGTGCAGCAGAAGGTCGCCAGCGACGAGGAAATTCCACACGCCGAAATGATCGCGTGGTATCAAAACCACCTGGCGGAATACGACTTCCCCGCGAAGGCGAAGTTTGAGCAGTTCACCGCGCGGGTTGGCGGCACGCAGTCGCGGGATCAGGCCTGGAACAAGCTCGCCGCCATGGGTAACGACGTGCTCGAGGGGAAGCCGTTCGCGGAGATCGCCCGCACCCGTTCGGAAGGGCCGACGGCATCCGCCGGCGGCGTCTATGACTGGACGACGAAGGGGAGTCTCGCCTCGAAGGTGGTGGATGAGGCGGTGTTCACGCTACCCGTCGGCCAGTTGAGCACGATCCTCGACGACGGCGCGGTGCTGCATATCGTGCGGGTGACCGAGCGCACGGAAGCGGGCCGCACGCCGTTCATCGAGGCCCAGGTGGGGATCCGAGAAGCGCTCTACGATGAGCGGCGGAAGCGGGAGATGGACGACTATCTCGCCAAGCTCAAGGAACGCACCCCCGTCTGGACGGTGTTCGACGACCAACCGGCGGCCGCCACCATCGGTGCCAGCCGGGGCACCGTCTCCCGCTGAAAGGTCTGCATGAGGGCAGGCCAGCGCGGCGCGGATACGCCGACGCTCGTAGAGCTTCAGCCGATCCCTGCGCCTCGCTCGTTGACCGCCCCCGGCGTAGAAGCCGGCCGATTGTCCACGTTTGCCGCGCGGGCTAAACTGCCGGCTCGAAGGCGGATGACGGCCGTTCTTCCCCAGCCTTGGCGGCCGAGCCGGGGCACCCTCAAGGAGATTCGCACCGATGAGTGCCACCAACGCCAAGCCCGCAGCCTCGACCGCCCCGTCACCATCGGCCCATCCCTGGCCCGGCACCACCGCCGGCGGCACGGCCCGGCTGGAGATCGACGGCAAAACGCTGGAGCTGCCCGTCGTCGTCGGCACGGAAGGCGAGCGGGGCATCGACATCGGCAAGCTCCGGGCCCAGTCGGGGGCGATCACGCTCGACGAGGGCTTCGTCAACACCGGCTCCACCACCAGCGCCATCACGTTTCTGGATGGTGAAGAAGGAATCCTGCGCTATCGCGGCTACCCGATCGAGGTGCTCGCCGAGAAGTGTGATTTCGTGGAGGTGGCCTACCTGCTGATCTACGGCAAGCTGCCCACGAGCGATGAATTCGATGCCTTTCGCACGTCGCTCTCGCACCACACGATGATCCACGAGGACATGCGGAACTTCTACACGGGCTTTCCCCGCGACGCCCACCCGATGGCCACGCTCGGCAGCGTGGTCGGCGCGCTGTCGACTTTCTATCAAGACTCGCTCGACGTTCGCGACCCGCGGCAGGTGGAGGTGAGCGTGCACCGGCTGATGGCGAAGCTGCCGACGATCGCCGCCTACAGCCACAAGAAGTCGTGCGGCCAGCCGCTGATGTATCCGCGGAACGAACTCACGTATTGTGAAAACTTCCTCCACATGATGTTCGCGGTGCCCTGCGAGGACTACCACGTCGACCCCGACTTCGCCGAGGCGCTCGACATGCTCATGATCGTGCATGCCGACCACGAGCAGAATTGCTCGACGTCGACCGTCCGGATGGTGGGCTCGAGCGATGCAAACCTGTTTGCCAGCATCTCGGCCGGCATCTCGGCCCTCTGGGGACCCCTCCACGGCGGCGCCAACCAGGCCTGCGTGGAGATGCTCGAAAAGATCGGGGCCGATGGTGGCAACGTGAAGAAATACGTCGACCTCGCCAAGAAGAAAGACTCGGGCTTCCGCCTGATGGGCTTCGGCCACCGCGTCTACAAGAACTACGATCCGCGGGCCAAGCTCATCAAGGCGACCTGCGACAAACTGCTCGCCAAGATCGCGCGGCACGATCCGATCTTCGACATCGCCCAGCAGCTCGAGGAAGTGGCCCTCGCCGACGAATACTTCATCGAACGGAAGCTCTATCCCAACGTCGACTTCTATTCCGGCGTGATCTACCGGGCCATGGGGCTTCCGGTGCCGACGTTCACGGCTGCCCGGCTGGATCGCCCACTGGATCGAGATGCACCACTCGCCCACCAAGAAGATCTGCCGTCCCCGGCAGATCTACACGGGCGACACGCTCCGCGAATTCGAGCCCATCAACAAGCGAAAGTAGGACAGGCTTTCAGCCTGTCGTCCCCTGCCCCGCTCGCGACTCCCGATGCTGAGGAGACGGTCGGGGGCACGCGCAGGAGACGCAGACAATTGCGACTCACGGAAGATTCGCAATCACGCACGAGCCTCCTGTAGCAATTTCCGCGGCTCCGAGCATGTCACCGCCGGCGAACAATACGGCCAGCCGCCTCATACCAGACCATGACAGGCTGAAGCCTGTCCTACTTCCGCTTCTCGCGGAAGAAGTCGCTCAGGATCCGGCCGCATTCATCGGCCATCACGTGGCCGGTGTGGTCGACGCGGTGGTTGAGACGGGAATCGTCGAAGAGTTTGTAGAGCGATTCCACGGCGCCCGCCTTCGGGTCGGCAGCGCCCCAGACCACGACGGGCACCCGGGCCTGCAGGATGGCGCCGGCGCACATCGGGCAGGGCTCGAGCGTGACGTAGAGCGTGCAGCCCTCCAGCCGCCAGGAGCCGAGGGCGGCGGCGGCCTGCGTGAGCGCGATCATCTCGGCGTGGGCTGTGGGGTCTTCGAGCTGCTCCCGCTGGTTGTGGGCGCTGGCGATCACGCGGCCGGCGGCAACAACGATGGCGCCGACCGGAACCTCGTCCTCCTCGGCCGCCGCCCGGGCCTCGTCGAGCGCCAGCCGCATCCAGCGGCTGTGGGGGCTGGTGCCCGGCAGGGCGAAGGGGCTGTCCTCGTCGAAGTCGTCTGTAAATGGATCCATGGCATCCACTGTAGAAAGCCAGCGCTGGTGCCGACAAACCGATTCCCGGAATCGGCCGCTTGGGAGGGGCCGGGGCATCGGGTACGATTTCGATCATCAGATCATCCACAACCAGGAAAGCCACCAGGTAAGCCCTATGGATCCGACCACGCTCCTGCTCCGCTGGGCCCACATTCTTGCCGCGATCGTGGCGATGGGGGGCTTGTTCTTCGCCCGGTTTGGGCTGCTACCGGCCCTCACGGAGGTCGATGCGGCTACTCGCGACCGGATCCACGAGGCGATCCGACGCCGCTGGCTCCCCTGGGTGATCGGTGCGATCACGGTGCTCCTGGCCAGCGGCCTGGCCAACTTCCTGATCTTCAACGGCCGCGTGAAGGCCGAAGGCTGGGGCGATGGAGCCTGGATGCGGCAGACGAGCTACCACGCGCTGTTCGGTGCGAAGTTTCTTCTGGCGCTGGTCGTGTTTTACTTCGCGAGCGCCTTGGTCGGCCGCGGTGCCGGCACCCAGTGGATCCGTAACGACCGGGCCAAGTGGCTTTCGGTCACGCTCGGTCTCGCGGTCGCCGTCGTGCTGCTCTCCGGCTGGATGCGTCAGCTGCACACCGGCCCAAACATGTCCGGATCCGGCGGTGGCGTGCTTGTCGAGGAGATCGAGGTCGAAAAGGGCGAGCCGCGGTATCGCGACAGCGACGCCGGCTCGCGGTTTCGCGAGTCTGGTGACGAAACACCCGCAGCCGAGCCGGCGGCGGCCCCCGCGCAGTAATCGGAGGTTTTCCTGTGGACAAAAAGGAAAAGAAGCGGATGGAGGTGCTGCAGCAGAAGATCGCCAAGCTGCAGCAGCAACTGGCGGGCGCCAAGAAGCAGCCTGACGATCCGGCCGACATCCCCCGGTTCGAAAAAGAACTCGCCGCCGCGCACGCGGAACTCTCCGCGCTCAAGAAGGCCTAAGGGCGCCTCCGGGCGCAGTTGCATGGCGGGTGGTTTTTTCGCACAGTTTTTCAGCGGCACGGCGAAGGTCGACGTCGATCGCCGGTTCGAGCGGCTCCACGAGAGCATCTCCGGCACGATGTCGAGCTTCCACAAGGCGAAGGACAAGACCACCGGCGGCGTGGTCGGCCTGAAGATTCTCGATCCCGGGAAACTCGAACCGATCGAGAGCCGCTACAAGGGGCTGGGAAAGCCCGGCGAGGGGGAGATCGGCGCGAAGATCACCGGGCCCAACATCGTCAAGACGCTGGAGTGGGGCACGACCAAGAACGGACGGCCGTTCGTGGTGCAGGAATTCGTCGAGGGCACGCTGCTCCACTCGCTCTTGTCGGCGAAGAAGCCGCTGCCGCCGGCGAAGCGGCTCGACCTCGTGCGGCAGGCGGCGGCAGCCATCGCCACGGTGCACAAGGCCGGCTTCGTGCATCGCGACATCTGTCCGCGCAACTTCATCCTCCGGCCCGACGGCCGGCTCATCCTCATCGACTTTGGCCTCACCGTTCCCGACAAGCCGGTCTTCCTGCAGCCGGGCAACCGGATCGGCACGCCCAACTACATGGCGCCGGAGGTGGTGCGGCGGAAGCAGGCCGACAAGCGGATCGACGTGTTTTCCTTCGGGGTCACGGCCTACGAGATCTGCACGCTCGATCTGCCCTGGCCCCGCGGCACGAGCGGCAGTGCGGCGATGACGCACGATTCCCCGCCGGTTCCCATCCGCGATCACTGGCCGGAAGTGCCCGAACCGCTCGCCAATGCGATCATGGCCTGCCTCGACGCCGAGCCGGCCAGACGGCCAGACTCGCTGGACAGGTTTCTCGGGCTGATCGCCAAACTGACGGGCTGAAAGCCAAGTTGACGGGCTGAAAGCCGCTGGCAGACCGTTGCCGTTGCCGCGTGACGGGCAGGCCTTGAAGCCGGCCGGGGATGTTTTTAGGCTCTTTGCTACTCCCGGGCGGCAATGTCGCCGGGCAACTGCCGACCAAAGACCTCGATTGCCAAGGATTCCCACCGATGACCATGGATAAAAGCCTTCGCGTCCGCAGGGGTTCCGCGAGCGCCCGCGGCGTGCTCTCCCGCGCCGAGCGGATCACCAAACTGCAGGAGCAGGAACGCTGGGCGGCGGGCCGCAGCCCGTTGGGCCTGCCGAAGGTGCGGGTCTTTAAGATGTCGATGAAGAAAAAGAAGAAGGCCAAGGAAGAGGGCGCCGAGGGCACGCCTGCTGCTGGTGCCAAGGCCCCGGCCGCGGGCGGCAAGAAGAAGTAGGACAGGCTCAATCTTGTTCGGCACGGCGCTTGCTGTCCGGAAAGTAGGACGGGCTTTAGCCTGTCATGGTCTGTCATGAGCCGGTTGGCCGTATTGTTCGCCGGCGGTGACATGCTCGGAGCCGCGGAAATTGCTACAGGAGGCTCGTGGGCGATTGCGAATCGTCCGTAAGGCGCAATTATCTGCGTCTCCTGCGCGTGCCCCCGACCGCCTCCTCAGCATCGGGAGTCGGGGGTGGTAGAAGTGGGACAGGCTTTCAGCCTGTCATGCAGGCCGGACCGCGTTCATGAATCGGGAGGCTGTAGCTGCAGCTTCCCGATGTGCGCAAGCAGTTCGTCCTCGCTGGCGAGCCCGCAGAAGTAGAAGCAGACCATGTCGTAAGTCCGCGGCGTCGGCTTACGGCCTATCCAG
>JAPLNR010000001.1 GCA_026401035.1 Planctomycetia bacterium
CTTGGCGGCCCAGTCGCGGGAACTGCCCGTGCCATACTCGGCCCCGGCCAGCACGACGAGCGGCGTGCCCGCCGCCTTGTAGCACATTGCCGCGTCATAGACGGGCATCACGTCCGTCCCCGGCAGGAGCCGCGTCACGCCTCCTTCCGTGCCCGGCACGAGCAGGTTGCGAATGCGGATGTTGGCAAAGGTGCCCCGCGTCATCACGCGGTCGTTGCCCCGGCGGGCACCGTAACTGTTGAAGTCGGCCGGCGTCACGCCATGCTCGACGAGGTACTCTCCGGCGGGGCTCTTCTTGGCGATGCTGCCGGCCGGCGAGATATGGTCGGTCGTCACGCTGTCACCAAGCGCTAGCAGCACGCGGGCGCCATGGACGCTTTCGGGGGCCCGGGGCTCCCGGGTGAGTTCGGCCAGAAACGGCGGCTCCTGGATGTAGGTGCTCGTGGCCTCCCAATCGTAGAGTTCGCCCGCGCTCGTCGGCACGGCGTTCCAACGCGGGTTCGACTGCCAGACGTTGCCGTAGCGGGCTTGGAACTGCGTGGGCAGCACGCTCGCCTCGACGGTGCTGCGGACCTCTTCGGCTGTGGGCCAGATGTCGCGCAGGAACACCTCCTGCCCGTCCCCGCCCCTGCCGATCGGCTCATGCACGAGGTCGATGTCGGTCGTGCCGGCAAGCGCGTAGGCGACGACGAGCGGCGGACTTGCCAGCCAATTGGCCTTCACGAGCGGATTGACGCGGCCCTCGAAGTTGCGATTACCGGAGAGCACGGCCGCCGCCACGAGATCACCCTCGTTGACGGCCTTCGCCACCGGTTCGGGCAGCGGCCCGGAGTTGCCGATGCAGGTCGTACAGCCGTAGCCCACGGTCTCGAAACCGAGCGCGTCGAGATCCTTGTTCAAACCCGAACGCTCCAAATAATCCGTGACGACCCGCGATCCAGGCGCCAGGCTCGTCTTCACCCAGGGCTTCGTCGTGAGCCCCTTTGCGACCGCCTTCCGGGCCACGAGGCCGGCGGCCACCATCACGCTCGGGTTGCTGGTGTTGGTGCAGCTGGTGATGGCTGCGATCACGACCGCGCCATGATGGATCGTCGAGGACTGGCCATGCTTCTGCACCGTGCCGCTGCGGCCGAGCGCGGCGGCATCGAGCGCGAAGCCGCGTTTCGCGGTCGGCGCCGAGAGGGATTCCGCGAACGTCTTCTTCACGTCGGCGAGCGGCACACGGTCCTGCGGCCGCTTCGGGCCGGCGAGGCTCGGCACCACGCCGCCAAGGTCGAGCGCGAGCCGCTTGGTGAACTCCGGGATCGCCGCCGCATCGGTGCGAAACAGCCCCTGCTCCTTCGTGTAGCGTTCGACCAGTTCGATCTGCGCGGGATCGCGGCCGGTGAGCCGCAGGTAGGCGAGCGTTTCGGCGTCGATCGGAAAGAAGCCCATCGTGGCCCCATACTCGGGGGCCATGTTCGCGATCGTCGCCCGGTCGGCCAGCGACATGCCGGACAGGCCGGAACCGAAAAACTCGACGAACTTTCCGACCACGCCCTCCTTCCGCAGGATCTCCGTGACCGTGAGCACGAGATCGGTGGCCGTCGCGCCGGCAGGCAGCCGGCCAGTGAGTTCGAAGCCCACGACTTCCGGTAGCAGGAGCGACAGCGCCTGTCCGAGCATTACGGCCTCCGCCTCGATGCCGCCCACGCCCCAGCCGACCACGCCGAGGCCGTTAATCATTGTCGTGTGGCTGTCGGTGCCGACGAGCGTGTCGGGCACTGCCACCTTGAGGCCGCCCTTCCCCGCCGCCGGATCATCCCGGAGAAAGACGCAGCCGGCGAGAAACTCCAGGTTGACCTGGTGCACGATGCCGATCGCCGGCGGCACCACCCGGAAATTCTGGAAGGCCTGCTGACCCCAGCGCAGGAAGGCATAGCGTTCGGCGTTTCGTTGGAATTCGATGTCGACGTTCTTCTCGAGCGAATCGGCTGTCCCGAAGAAATCGACCTGCACGGAGTGGTCGATCACGAGGTCCACCGGCACGAGCGGGTTGATCCTGCGGGGATCGCCGCCGAGCCGCTGCATCGCCGCCCGCATCGCGGCCAGGTCGACCACGCACGGCACTCCCGTGAAATCCTGCAGAACCACCCGGGCCGGTTTGAAAGGAATCTCCGTCTCGGCCGGCTGCGCGGCATTCCAGGTCGCCAGGCTGCGGACGTCGCTTTCGGTCACCTCATAGCCGTCGCAGGTCCGCAGCAGGGCCTCGAGCACGATCCGGATCGAGTAGGGCAGCCGCGCCGTGTTCGTGATCCCGGCGTCGTCGAGTGCCCGGAGCCGGTAGAGCGTGGCAGGGCCGGAACCCGTTTCGAACGTGGAGCGGGCTGAAAACGGGTCTCGAGGTGCGGCGGCCATCGGGATGCCAAGCCTTTCTGGGGAATGGGTTTTCCAAGGACGGAAGGGGCGGTGCAAAATTGGAGAGATTGCCTGGGAGCGGCCATCCGACCGGCCCCGCGCGTAGCGTACCGAAATCGCTGCCGGCGGCTACAACCACCTGTCCCACGGCAAACTTTTTTGCCCGCCGCCCCAAAAAAAGCCTGGATTAGCCCGAAAATATGGGCGGGGAGAAAAATCCGCCACGCGGATTCGACACGCCGGCAAATACCGTGTATCTTTTGGGTGTCCGAGGTGGCGGAGACCTCGGATTCAACAATACAAAAACGATTCTCTTCAGCGGCTGTTCCCCCCCCCCAAAGACCCACACCTCGATAGCCGCTACTTGGGCCCGTGGTTTCCCCAACCGCGGGCCCTTTTCTTTTTTATGGCCCGCATTGGTCGCCGGGACGGCAGAAGTCGCGTCGCGTGGATTTTTCGCACCGGCGCCGCGCGGTAGGGCTGACTTCCACTCAGCGAAAATTCCAAATGCTCCTCGAGCTTCTGCCGATCCCGGCTCCTCAGCATCGGGAACGA
>JAPLNR010000006.1:0-49803 GCA_026401035.1 Planctomycetia bacterium
GGCGGCCGCCAAGGCCACCTTGGCCTTAAACGGAGCCCCATACACACGTCGCTTGCCCGGCATCGTCATCCTCCTGATAGGGGGCCTCCAAGCCCGGAGGCTCCACCTTATCAGGGCGCCCGAAATCCAGGGTCCACCTCAGCCGTCCCGTAGCCGGAACCTCACCATTCAACGGCAGACGCAGAATCCACTTCCCAAGAAAGCGGTCTACGAGCGCAGGGATTCCCCCATGATCAGCATCGCGTCGCCGTAGCTCAAAAACCGATACCGCTCTCGAATCGCCTCCTCGTATGCCAGCCGGATCAGTTCCCGCGATGCAAACGTACTCACGAGCACCATGAGCGTGGTCCGCGGCATGTGAAAATTCGTCAACAGGCCGTCGATCACACGGAAGGAAAACCCGGGCTTGATGAACAGATCGGTCGGCCCGCTCCAGGCCGCGAGCGTGCCCGCTGGTGATCTGGCCGCCGCCGTCTCGAGCGTGCGGACGGCGGTGGTGCCGACCGCGATCACGCGGCCCCCCCGCGTCTTCGTCTCGCGCACTGCCGTGGCCGTTTCCGCCGGGCATGCGCACCACTCGGTATGCATCGGATGGTCTTCGAGGCTGTCCGCGGTGATCGGCCGGAACGTGTCGAGCCCGACGTGCAGCGTGACGCTCGCCCGGTGGATGCCCCGGGCTGCGAGCGTGGCGAGAAGTTGATCCGTGAAGTGAAGACCCGCCGTCGGGGCGGCCGCGGAGCCGCGTTCCCGGGCAAACACGGTCTGATACCGTTCGAGATCACCCTGTGTCTCCTCACCGCCGCGGATGTAGCCCGGCAGTGGCACCCGGCCCACCTGCTCGAGGATCTCCGCCGCCGGTCCGGTGGCATCGGGCACGGCAAGCCATGTGCCGCCGCCGGCGCGGCCGATCAACTCGAGCGTGAGGGCATCATGGCCGGCGCGGTCGACGAGGATCACGCGCTCACCGATCGCGGGCCGGCCGCGCGTGTGGGCGAGAATCCGCCAGACGCCCTGCTCCGGCTCGGCCTGCAGGAAAAGACCCTCCCACTTTCCACCCGTGGCCGCCCGGCGGCCGATGAGCCGCGCGGGGACGACCCGCGTGTCGTTGACGACGACGAGGTCGCCGGGCTCCAGCAGGTCGGGCAGGTCGCGGATGTGCCGATGGGCGAGCGTGCCGTCGCTCCGCCGCACGACGAGCAGCCGCGCGGCATCCCGGCGATCGAGAGCCTGCTGCGCGATCAGTTCCGGTGGCAGTTCGTAGTCGTAGAGGTCGGCGTCGGCCATCCGCAAATCGTATCCCAAAACGCGGCCACTCGATCGACAAGGTCGACGGCGTGCTCCTCGACGTCGGGCTGTCGAGCGACCAGCTCTCCGACCACAACCGCGGATTTTCGTTCGACTCCGAGGGCCCGCTCAATCTGCGGTTCGATCCGACGGAGGGCGAGCCGAGCGGGTCCGCCGCCGCGTGATCCGCTGTTTCGGGATCAGGAAGACCGGGCACTCAGCTCGCGAGTCGCTCGTCAGCCGGGAGACCGTTGCTGAAGTGCCATTAGCCGGGCTATCCTTCATTGACCGGGCAACCCTTTACCCTTCTGAACGAATGGCGATCTGCCCCTCGACGAACTGGTGAATCAGGCCCGAGATCAGGCTTTGATACGGGATACCCTGCTCGGCCGCCTTCCGCTGGATGCCAGCGAGGTCGTGATCGGATAGCCGGATATTGATCCGCCGGTCCTTGCGGGTCGTGTTGTCGGCGGCTTCCGCAAACCCCGCCAGCAACGCCGGCGTCGGGTCGTGAAGAACCAATTCGTCGCGGTCGAATGCCTCGATGATCTCTTTCTCGTGCTGATTCAGCCGAGTCGTGGGGCGTTTCATGGCCGGCTCCTTTTTTCCTGCAGGTACTGCCGCGTTGCCTTGCGGCTGGGAATGATGGTCCGCAGATGGATCACATCGCCCGCAACGTCGAACGGCACCAGAAAGATGTATTCATCGACGATGACGAAGGCGATCGATTGGTGCGGGTACTTCTCGGGATTCGGATGCGGACTTGTCTTCCAAACGTCGCCGCGGCCAAGATGCACTACGATCTCTTCGAACGAGATTCGGCGGTGCTCCCGCAGCCAGGCATTTTTCTCGGGCTTCCATTCGAACCGCATGCCAAAGTATGCCTTTTAGGCACACACTCAGCAAGGCCGGGGGCGCCCCGGCTGCCCGACGGCCTCGAGTTCGGCGGCCAGCCGTTGCAGGCCCCGCGGCGTCTCGTCGCTACGAGCGGCGTCGGCCCGAGAAACCACCACGTGCATCTCCACGCATGCGTGACCGACGGCGTCTTCGTGCCGGCTGCCGCCGAAGCAGCACGTGACACCCCGCCGGCGTTCCTACCGGCGCGGCCAATCACCCCGGCCAATCTGGCCGCGCTTACAGCGCGGGTGCGCCGCCGCGTGATCCGGTGGTTCCGCATGCAGCGGCTGCTCGACGCCGCGGCTGCTGCCAACATGCTCGCCTGGGAGAACACCGGGTTTTCAGTCGACGCGAGCGTCCGGATCACGCTCGTCGACCGCGATGTGCCGAGAGGCTGCTGTGATGCGCATCACAAGCCCCGCTCGCACGACACGTCGCGGATTGCCTGGGCGAAACTGATGGCCCGGGTGGGTGAGGAGTTTCCGCTCGAGTGCCCAGCGTGCGGCGGCGACATCCGGCTGATCGCCTTCATCACGGAACCGGGGCCGATCCGGAAGATCCTCACGCATCTTGGCGAACCGCTCGAGCCGGCACCAATCGCAGCCGCGCGGGGCCCTCCGACCGACTGGGGCGAGCTCGTGCAGGTCCATGACGGTCGCGAAGCGGTTCAGGTGTTGCCCGACGAGTTGCCCGACGAGCTGCCCGCGATCGACATCCACAGCCTCTGACCGGTGCCGGACACGAGGCATCAACGCAGCCGCCACGCGGCCCGACTCGGAGAGACTCCGCGCACAAACCAGAAAACCGCCACTTCGGAGGGTGAAGGCAGGCGGATTGGGAAGCACCTGGTGTGGGCCGGGACACAGGAGCACCCGACTCACGAGCCGCTCATCAGTCGGGCGACGCTTGCGGAAGTGCCATTGGCCGGGCTATCCTTAGCCCGGGCGGCCGGCCAGCGCCGACACGAAAAATCCGGCCATGAGCGTGGATAGGAAGCTCCTCGCAGCCCTCACTCAATGGCAAACGTGAACTCGTTTGTCCGGTCGGCGGCCACTTCGGCTGCCAGAGGCGTCGTCGCCGCCGACGTGTATGCGTTGGGCACGAGCTGGACGGAAAAGGCGTTGGCTTCTTCCGGAGCGGCGGAGAGCGTCCGGTCGCCCATCTGCTTGCGATGCGCGGCCAGATGCTTGCGGTACTCGGCCGCCGGAAGGGACGTCCCCACCACCGACTTCGAGATCGTCACCTTGAACGCGCCGGGCAGCGCCCCATTGCCGGTGACGCGCGGGCTGTAGTTGGTCTGGAGTGCAAACCGGCCGTCGGCACCGGTGACGGCCGAACTCACCCGTACGACGCCGTCGATCGGCGGCTGCGGTGCAAAGACGACGATCGCACCGTCCAAGGGCTGACCGTTCATCGTCACCTGGCCAGCCACGGGAACGAGCGGCAGGCGCTGTCCGCAGCCAGCGGCACAGCAGCCGACGGCTCCGAGTGCGAGCAGGAGGCGTGCGACTACCACGTATCACTCAATCCTTCCTGGCCGCGCATCGTGCCGAGTGCGCCCCACACACCATACGGGCTGGGGCCTGTATACGGATTGCGCCACTTGTTAAAGGGGTCGGCGGCGTTGGGATTGTCGGTCCGCGTGATGTCGCCGACATCGATCGTCTCGTTGACGCTGCGAATCGCACCGTCGGCCATCAGCACGTTCATGCTGCCGCCGGAATGGTAGGTGCTCGCCGAAAAGAGCCCCGAACCACTGTCGTATTCATGCTCGATGCAAGACGGGCTATTGGGCGGCAGCACGGTGTTGAAGCCACCCATCGATGTGTAGCCATTGTGCCAGAGGCTGCCGAGCGTTCGCTCATCCTGCACGGACACGCCGGGCCGATAGCGACCGCCGGAGGCCGTCGCCAGGCAAAGACTGGGGTTGTTGTGCATGCCCGTCTGGTTGTTGGCCGCCAGGCCGCGGACATCGGTCGAATCGACGGCATTCGCCCGCTCGGCCACCATGACCGTGCAGCTCAGCCCGTCCAGCACGTGAGCCTGGGTGACCCGCCTGTTCACGCCGAACAGCCCGCGGGGAAGCCCGCCCCTCCGGTCGTGGACGTCTTCCTCTCTTTGCCCGTTATTTTCCGCGATCCGATCTCCCAGGCTCATCGCGTAATGCCGTCGGCCTCCTTGGTTGGTGTTGCTTCCGCCGTACGCCAATCCTCGCGGGGCAGTCGGGCATTCGAAGACCGGCAGTTTTGCCTGCCAGGGCGGGTAGTATGAAGCGTCTCGGATGGGACCCATCGGCATAATCACCGCGCCGCCAAACGTGCCTGGCGCGTTGATCACATCCCACAACGGCATCTGCTCCAGGTATGGCACGAGATAGACAAACCCGCTGATCGACTGCTCGTTGCCACGGGGCGTTGACCAACGATTGCAAATGGCCCCGCCGCCCCAAGCCTCCTGCCAGGCGGCGATATCGGCTGGGGAATTCGACTTGGGGGAGCAGGGGGCTGGTCCGCCGTAGTTGGAAACTCCTCGCAGAAACGGCAGATGCCCGTGTGCGGCAAGGTGCTGCTGAAAGGCTGCCCCGATCTGCTTGAGGTTCCCCGCACAGGCCGACCGGCGGGCCGATTCCCGGGCCGACTGCACTGCCGGCAGCAAGAGCGCCACGAGCAGGCCGATGATCGCGATGACGACAAGCACCTCGACCAGCGTCATCCCGGGCTGGGGCCGACGAGAGCGTTGCCGGTTCACAATCAGTCCCCTGCCGGACAGTTCCCTGCCAGACAGTCTCCAGCAAGACGACGGCGTCTGCGGTAGCCAGCCACCCCGGCCGCGATCACGATGCCGCAGCCGGCCAAGAGGCACGTGCCGGGCTCTGGGACGACGATCACGAGTTGTCCCGTCACGGACGAGAACTCGAGCGACTGGCCGCCGGCCGTGTTCGACGACTTCCACCCGGTGGCCGTCGGGTTCCACTCGAGACCTGTGTAGAACCCGCCGACGACGGCCACTCCCGCGAAGTTGCCCGCCAGTGACGAGCCGGCTGCCGGCGTGAACAAGTCGAATGTCGTGTTGTCGCCGAACAGGCTCGAGAATTCGAGCGTGAGGTTGCCGCCAAACTGGAGGATGCCGTTATTGACGACGTCCACGGCGTCGTAGAAGCCCGTGCCATGCGAGGGCGACGTGGCTCGGCTGGTGCCGAAGATCTCCATGAGTGTCGTGCCCGAGAGCACGGTCGTGCCGGCGTCGTAGGTGAACAGGCCCGGGCTGTTGCCCGGCGAGAACGTGCCGAGCACGTTCAACGTGCCGCTGGAAGCCAGGCGCACGGTGCCGCCACCGCCAAGGAGTTGGTCCGCACCGATCGAGAAGCCCGCGGCCTTCGCGGTCAGGTCGAGCACGGCCGCCGATGATCCGGCATCGCCGACGATGATCGACGACGAATTCGCGAACGATCCCAGACTCGTGAGGGCGAGCGTACCGGCGTTCACGGAGGTGGTGCCCGTGTAGGTGTTGGCGCCGTTGAGCACGAGCGTCCCGGATCCGAGCTGGCGAACGTTGATCCCGCCGCCGATCACGCTGTTGAAGTCGGTGCCCTGCGTGATCGTGTTCGAACGATTGAAGGCGAGGGTCGCCCCGGTGGAGCCCGTGATCGCGCTCGACGACGCGAGTGCGCCGGTCGTACTGCCGCCGCCGATTTGCAGCGTGCCCTGGTTGACCGTCGTGGTGCCGGTGTAGGTGTTGGTTCCGTTGAGCACGAGCGTCCCGGATCCGAGCTGGCGAACGTTGATCCCGCCGCCGATCACGCTATTGAAGTCGGTGCCCTGCGTGATCGTGTTCGAACGGTTGAAGGCGAGCGTCGCCCCGGTGGAGCCCGTGATCGCGCTCGACGACGAGAGTGCGCCGGTCAGGCCGCCGCCGCCGATTTGCAGCGTACCCTGGTTGACCGTCGTGGCGCCGGTGTACGTATTGCTGCCGCCGAGTGTCCAGGTGCCCGCAGAGGCTTTGGTGAGCGCAAGCACGCCGGCAGTCGAATTATTATTCCGAATGACACCCTCGATCACGCCATTATTTGCACCACCAAGGATCAGGGTCCGGGTGCTCGCGACCAGTGGCCGCTCCGCGTTAAAGGTGCCACTCGTGAACGTGATGGTTCCGGTCCCGTTATTATCAATGCGGGAATTCGAATTCTGGGTGGCATGATCAATGCCAAGCGTGACCCCGCGATTCGTGGACGTGGCTGCGCCCGTGTATTCAAGCGTTGTCTCAACCGTGCCAGCACCTATCTGAATACCGCCAAGGCCAGCCGAACTGGCTATCCCTTGGTTGGTCAGCGTGTTCATGACCGTTGTACCGCCGTTCAGCCTTGCACTGCTAAAGGTGTTTAAGCCGGACAATACCACCTTGCCTGAGCCGGTGGAGGGCGCGATGGTTACCAATACCCTGTTGCTGCCATCGTCGCTGATCACGCCGCTGACTTCGATGCTATGGTGGGCCGCCGCGGAAATTGTACGGACCCCACCTCTCACCTCCATATTGAGCGCGATCGTGTCCGTCAGCGGCACGGAGACGGAACTCGCGGTGGCCGTAATGTCTCCACCCAGGAGCAGCAGATTGCCAGACAGCGTGAATTGGCCGGTCTTTCCCGGCGTACCGTCATTCGAGAATCGTATCGCTGTGTTTCCCGTTGGAGTGCCCAGGCCCACGCGCAGATTGGTCAAGTCGTTGGTGGTAGTGGTGCGGGTCTCGCCGCCAAACCGAATCGTGTCGCTGGTGACGGGAACGCCGATGGACCAGTTCCCGGCCGTACTCCAGTTATTGTCTGCGCCGCCGCCAATCCACGTGGTTTCGGCAGCCTGTGCTGAAGCAGCCATGCCCAGGATCGCTGCCAGGAAGGCTGATTTTCTCACCGCGGCCTGGTGCGTCCCGCTCATGCCCCATCCCCAAAAAGTGCGAGTTTATCGCTTTTAAACTATTTATGCCGGCCAGGATTGTGATTGGACAAAAAAATCTCGATACCCAAGAAAAATCCTCAATGTGGGGGAGCCACGGGCCGACAGGGCGGCAAAACGGCCAATTTTGCAGTTCCCAGGGCGAGAGTGACGGAGAGCCGCCTCATGCGACCAATTCCTCGAGGATTCCAGTCGAGTCGCCGTGTTTCTCGACCTCGACGCCCGACCCCTTGAGGATCGTGAGCCAGGCATTGCACAGCGGCGTGTTTTTGGCCGCGACGATGTTGTGGCCGAGCTTCAGGCCGGCACCGCCACCAGCGAGCAGTGTCGGACAGTTCTGCAGCGTGTGGCCGGTGCGGATGTTACTGCCGTACGCGAGCGTGACGTGGTCGAAGAGCCGCGTGCCGTCAGCTTCCTTCGTGGCCTTGAGTTTGTCGAGGAAGCCGGCAAGCAGTTCGCTCTGCCCGATGTCGCGGCGCTCTGAGGCATCGAGCTTTTCGCCGAGTGTCGTGTGATAGTGGCTCATGTCGTGCGGAAAGACGTTGATGGCGAGGCTGGTGAGCAGGCTCATGATCGGCTGCCGATAGGTGAACACGCGGGAACTGTCGGTCTGCATCGCGGCGATCATGATGTCGTATAGGACCGCGATCTCGTCGCGACCGGCGAGGCCGGGCTTGGGCTCCGCGAAAGGTGCCGCAGGCTGCGGGACGCCGATCCATTGCTCGTCTTTGCTCAGGCGTGTCTCGATGTCGCGGACACTCTGGAAGTATTCATCGACCTTTGCGGAGTCGGCACTGCTCAAGCCGCGCTGGACCGACCTGGCGTTTTCGAGCACAGCGTCGAGGACGCTGCGCTTTTCGGCAAGCAGCGCGCGCTGCTGCTCGATCGGCGTGTTGTCTGCGGCAAACAGGCGATGGTAGGCGGCCAGCGGTCCGTTGAGGCCGGCAACCGGCCTGCCGCTCACGTCCCAGGCGAGCGAAAGGCCCGGCCCGTGGCCGGACTGCCCCATTTCGCCCTCGGTTCCGTTGAAGTGCAACGATGAAAATCGGGTGTGAAGTCCAAACTTCTGTGCCGCGACCTGGTCTGCGCTGATGCTGTTGGTGAAACTCTGGCCCGGCTGCGCGTAACGGTTGGCGCCGGTCAGCCACATGGTGCTGCCCCAATGGCCCTCGTTGGAATACTTGTGCGCAAGTCCTTGGACGATGCTGAAATCGGCCTTGTGCCGCGCCAGCGGGCCGAGCCCCTTGGGCAGTTCATAGTCTGCCCCGGGCGTGTCGATGTTGGGAAACCACGTCGACTCCGTCACGCCCCAGCCGAAGCCGAGGAAAATCAGCCGCTTTGGTGCAGCCTCTGCGGTGCTTGCCGAGGCGAAGCGGCGAAAGCCGAGCGACTCGAGCACGGGCAGGGCGACGATCGCGCTGGAGGATTGGAGGCAATGACGGCGGGAGAAGCGTGTGTTCATGGGTGTGTGCTCGAATACCCTTAGGTCACTTGGTGTGAAACTCTTTGCTCGCGACGAGCGCGTGAATGAACTCGCGCATGGCGAAGTCCTTGTCTTTCGCCCGGGAGATCATCTCGTCCGCGAGCATGTAGTCGGCTAAGCCGGCGGGGCGGCCGAGAGCGTATTCGATCAACTCCATGCTGAAACCCCGCGCGAAGGCGTCGGCCCGCGAGGTGATGATGTCACGCAGCTCGAAGTAGTCGTTGAAGGCGGGCCCTCGATGGATCTGCCCGGCGGCATCGATCTCCCAGGTTTTGCTCGCTCCTTTGACCGGCTTGCCCGTCTCGTCCATGACCTGATAGGTGTCTTCGGTTCGCCATTGCCCGACGGCGTCGAAGTTCTCCAGGCCGAAGCCCAAGGGGTCGATTTTCCGATGGCAGTTCGCGCACTGGGCATCCTGCTGATGCGCGGTGAGGCGTTCGCGAGTCGTCAGCACCTGCCCGGCGAGTCGCGTGATCTGCGGGATGTTGGCCGGGGCCGGCGGCGGCGGGTCGTTGAGGAGATTGCGCAGCACCCAGGCGCCCCGCTCGACGGGGCTGGTGTGCTCACCGTTGCCGCCCATGGCCATCACGGCGGCCATGCCGAGTAAACCGCCGCGGACGGAGTCCTTTGGCAGTGACACTTTCTGAAAGGCGTCGACCTGAAAGGCGTCGCCCTCCACGCCGGCGATGCCGTAATAATCCGCGAGCAGCGGACTGATGATCGCGTAGTCGGGCTGCAAAAGGTCTCGTACGGTCGCGTTTTCATGGAGAATGTGCTCGAAGGTGGCGAAGATTTCCTCCCGCGCGGCGAGCTTGGTGCTGTTGTCGAACCGCGGGAACAACTCGCGATTGAACTCGAAGAAATCCAGCCGGTCGAGATCGAGCCACTGGTGCACAAAGGGCCGCGTGAAGCCCTGGCTACGCGGGCTGTCGAGCAGTCGCGTCGTCTGCTCGGCCAGCACCTCCGGCTTCATCAATTCCCCGCGGGCGGCGAGGTCGCGGAGCGTTGCGTCCGGCGGCCCACCCCAGAGGAAATACGAAAGCCGAGTGGCGAACTCCGCCGGGCTCAGCGGCCTGCGTTCGTGATCCTGGACCGGCTCCGCCAGATACAGAAACTGCGGCGACGCCAACGCTACCGAGAGCGCCCGCTTGAGCGCTGCGGAGTGCTTGTCGCCCGCCTCGCGGCGCGTGTCGTAGAGGCGAGTGAGCGCGTCGAGATAGGCCGAGTCGGGCTTCGCACCACGAAACGCCTCGACACAGAAGCGCTCGAGCGCCCCGCGCACGTCCGCGGACGCAGGCGCCGCCTTGTCATCGAGCGGAATCCCCAACGCGGCGATGCCGGGAGCCTCGCCCTTGCGTGAGTCTGGGAGCCGCTCCAGCTCGATCCAGTCGACCCAGATCGCGAACTCGGGCCCGATACCGTTTTTCGCTTTGGCTGCGCCAAACTTCGCCTTCGCCTGCGTGTAGTGATCGCGGATGCCCTTCTCGCGGATGAAGAAAGTGCGGTTGTCGCGCTCGGCGTGGCGCCGCGTCAGGGTGATCGGAATCTCGATGATCTGCGGGTTGTCCATGGTGCCGGTGACGCGATGCGTGCTGAGAAACGGACTCTCCGAGTGCTTCGGAGCGACACCGAACTCGATGAACTTCCGCTCCGGCGTCGCCTTGTCGGTTGCGGCAAGTCGCACACGAAACATGTAGTCGCCCGGGATCGTCTTCCACGCAAAGGGCACAAAGAGCGTGATGTGGTCATGCGAGAGCATCTCGGTACCACCACCGATGGTGAGATAGGCGCCCCTGTCCAAATCTGGCATGTCCAGATACGCCTCGCGATACGCCCGCATGTACCCTTTGGCGGCCGGAGTGCCAAAACTGAGGTGGTAGTGTGCCAGGTCAGCCGAGTTCTGCTTGGTGACGAACCCAAAGTCTTCCGGCGCAGGAGCACCTGGGATCTTCCGCCACTCGCGGCAGACCGCCTCGTCGTTCTTCGCGTCTTTCCGCAGTTCCGCCACAACGTCAGTATTTTCCGGCTTGGCCATGGCCGCCTCCACCGCCGCCACCCAGTTTCTGGCACGCTCCAACGCGTCGAGTTCTTCTTGATATTTTTTTCGTACCTGGCCCGAAGCCTCCTCGGCCTCGACGCGGATCTTTTGCTCCAGGCCCATCGCCGCCTGCCACTCGAAGGCCTCGTCCAGCGCCGTGCGACCGAGTGCGAGGTATTGCTCAACCTGGCTCTCGGACATGAAGAGATTGGCACCGACCGTGTCGAAGTCCCCGCTGCTCGTGTCGGCGGGGAGTTCCGCGACATTGATCTCGACGCCGAGCAGTGCCCGAAGGGTGTTCGAGTATTCCCGACGATTGAGCCGCCGAATGACGCCCCTGCCGCCGGCATCCGCCAGGCTTTTTCGGGCCGCCACCATGGCGGTTGACAAGGCATCGAGAAAGTCGGTCTTGGCGGCAGGGTCGGGCTGGGGCTCGGATTCCGGCGGCATCTCACCGGCGTTGAGCACGTTGAGCACCTTCTGCCACCGCTCGGCCGTCTCGATGTCGGCAATCGAAAGTGGCAGGTCATCGAGCCGGACGCTGCCTTCCTGCGTCTCGGCATCGTGGCAGGCGAAGCAGTGCTGCTCGAGCAGCAGGCGATGGCTGGCGGGCATCTCGGCGCGCGGAACGTTCACCGCCGAGGCGGACTGCGTCAGGAGTGCGACCACCGTCGCACTCCAGGCAAGCTGGCTTAGGCCGCCTTTGGCGGGGAGAATCCCTGGCATCATCGAATGACCTACTTGAGCGACACGACCACATCGTCGAGGTAATGCCCTGGAAACGTTGCCCGCCACTGCGACTCCGGCCCATGGGTCGC
Organism: Planctomycetia bacterium; assembly: GCA_026401035.1. Classification (GTDB taxonomy): domain Bacteria; phylum Planctomycetota; class Planctomycetia; order Pirellulales; family UBA1268; genus RGVT01. The sequence continues at coordinate 11,467 of JAPLNR010000006.1, forward strand.
ACCGATGTGAATCAGCAGAAAGTCTGCGTCGAACGGCAGGTGGAGCTCGCAATCGATCGGCAGCCACGCTGCCGGATCGCGGTCAAAGCAAGCCCGCCGCCGATGCGTCATCGCAAGCGACTCGCGAGGCAGATCACTGTCGGGAATCTCGTCAAGACGGTCAAACGTGGCCTCATCAAAGGCATACATGCAGATTGATCCTGAGTATTTTTCTTCCGGCGGATACTCCGCCGCATTGCAACGCGCCGTCGCCCTCGCGACCACGCCGCCGCCCCCTACCAGATCGCGGTAGGGCCGCAGGTCGATGACGCGATACACATCGGAGATGTAGCCGTTCCGCTCCGGCTTGCCCGGGTAGTCGGCCCGCAGCAGCCGCAGCATCCGCTGCCCTTCGGCCGGTGTGACGCCCTGATCCGCCGACACCACTTGGCACACGTCTCCGCTCCAGCCACCCAGCTGGCCGACGAGACCGCGGCACTCCGGAGCGGGCCCTGATTCAAACCCGTCGGCAAAGATCGCCAGCGGCCGCGACAGCATTGGCACGACATAACCGAAGGCCAGCCCTGCTCCGCCGAGGCCCACGAGCAGGCCGACCGCCGCTGCAGCAAACGGCACGCGGAACGACGTCGGCTGCACCGACTGTGTGGTCTCCGCTGGGCCGGGATCATCGCCACCACGGCCAGCCGGCTCTTGCCAGAGAGACTCGTCGATGGCCAGGCAGGCATGCAGATCGGCCAGGGAGAGATAGCGATCACGGGCCGCCGGGTCTGATACCAGCGATTCCTCGAGTCGGGCCAGCTCGTCATCGGTGGCTCGGCCGTCGAGGCAGGCGTGAATCAGGGCGTCGAGGTCGGAAGCGTTCATGGCGGGAATCCCAGCTGAAGAAACGTTGTGCATGATGGTCATGAGCGAGAGCCGGCGGCCGACAGCCGTTCCTTGCGGCCGATGCAGGCCTCGAGGACGTGCCGGATCCGCTGCAGCGATTTGTAGACCGCCTCGACGGTGCGGCTGAGCCGCTCGGCAATGGCCGGCACGGTCTCATCGTCGAAGTAGTAGCCGCGGACAAGGCTTTGCTGGTCGGCCGGCAACTGGTCGAGGCACTCGCGAAGGTGCTCCCGCCGCGCGTCGAGCTGCGGCGCGATCTCGATTCGCCGGGCCTCGAGCATTGTCACGAGATCCTCACGGATAAACCGCTTCCGCCGCCCCTCGGCGCGGAGGAACATCCGGGCCTGGTTGAGGGCAAACCGGCTAGCCCAGGGGATGAACGGCCGCTCGGGGTCGTATTGGTCGATCGCCTTCCAAAGGGACAGCGCCGTCTCCTGGAGGATGTCGCGGGCGTCGGCCACGTTGGGCACGATCGCCATCACGTAACGGAGGATCTCCCGCTCCGACTGGAGAAACAACCGCATGAACTGCTCATGCGAGAGGGGAGACATGCGGTTTTTTTCCTGGAAAGCGGTCACGAAGATACTATGCCGTCGATCGGTCGGATTGGACGTTTCTCCCGAGAATGACCGCATTCCGACCGTATTTGGGCTACCTTCCCGTGGTCTCGCCTGGGCGTGACGGAGCAGGCCGACCCGGCTGCGCTGGCGGCCGCGGATGCCGCACGACTTTGACGTCGTTTTGCTGCGGCGGGCCCGGCCGGCTGCGGCCCGTCGTGATGAGCCGCTCGAGGAGCGCCTGCATCTCGGCGACCCGCCCGGGCTGCTCGCCGGCGAGGTTCTTTTGCTCGCCGAGGTCGGAGGCGAGGTCGTAGAGCTGCACGTTCTGCGTCGGGTCGTCTCCTCCCGTCCAGCCCCCGGACCCGGGGGCGGCGATGTACTTCCAGGAGCCGAGCCGTACGCCGGGCACACCCCGCATCGAGCAGCTCACGGCGTGCTCGCGGACGGGCGTCGTGCTCCCCTTCAGGAGCGGCACGAGGCTGAAGCTGTCTTCGCCGGCATCGTCGGGGAGCGTCGTGCCGAGGATCTCGGCGCAGGTCGCCATGAGATCGGCCTGGTGCACGAGCTGGTCGCAGACGCTTCCGGGCTTCACGACGCCGGGCCAGCGGGCGATGAACGCGACGCGATGACCTCCCTCCCAGGCGTCCGACTTGTAGCCCCGCAGCGGGCCGCTCGGGTAGTGGCCGCGGGCCTCGAGTTTCTTGGCCCCGACGTAGGGGGCGAAGCCGTTGTCGCTGGTGAATACAACGAGCGTGTCGTCGGCGACGCCGGCGGCATCGAGGGCCGCGAGCACGTCACCAACGACCGCGTCGGTCTCCATGATGAGATCGGCGCAGGCGTTGTCGAGGCCGCTCTTGCCCCGCCACGGCTCGTTCACCGCCAGGGGCGTGTGCGGCGAGGTGAGCGGCATGTAGAGGAGGAACGGCTGCTTCGCGCGACCGCGGTCGGCGATGAACTCGACCGCCCGGTCGCGGAGCGACGGCAGGACGGCCTCCAGCTTCCAGTCGGGCAGCGCCGGCCCCTGGACGCTCGCGCGTTGATCCTGCAAGTCGGCCGCGGGCAGAAACTCCGAGGGGATGCCCACCGTGCGATCGTCGGCGATGAAGCAGTACGGAGGCCAGTTGGGCACGTCGGTGCCGAAGTAGACATCGAAGCCTCGGGTCGTCGGCCCGCCGGCGATCGGTCGTGAAAAGATCCGTTGCCAGGCGGCCCGCTGCTCGGCCGTGGCGGTCGGGCCGGCGGCATCGGCGGCAACTCCCTTCGGCTGCGCGACGGCCCGGACCCACCGGCTCTCAGCGGGCGTGAGCGACCAGTCCCAGCCGAGATGCCACTTGCCGATGCAGGCCGTGCGGTAGCCGTGCTGGCGGGCGAGCGTGCCGAGCGTGACGCGGTCCGCAGCAATGAGGGGATTTCCCCACATGCCGACGATGCCGCTCTGGAGCGGCGTCCGCCAGTGGTAGCGGCCGGTGAGGAGCGCGTAGCGGGAGGGCGAGCAGACACCCGAGGAGGAGTGGGCGTCGGTGAACCGCATCCCCTGCGCGGCGAGCCGGTCGAGGTGCGGCGTGGGGATCTTGCCGCGGTCGGGGTTGTAACAGTGGACGTCGCCATAGCCGAGGTCGTCGGCGTAGATCACGACGATGTTCGGAGTCGCGGCCCCCGCAGACGGGGCGTGCAGCCCCGCCGCGACCGGGAGGAGCGGCCCTGCCATTGGCGGCGTTTCGTACACGGCTCCGCCGTCGACGACCCGCGGATCGCCCGTGCGGACGAGCTCGTCCATGAGCCGCCGCTCGAGGTCGGAGGCGACGGCGGCGTAGGCGGGATCGGCAGCGACGTTCGTCGTCTCGTTGGGATCCCGCACGAGGTCGTAGAGTTCGACCCGCGGCCGCCGTCCGAACACCCAGTCGAAGTGGGCCGCCCAGCGGGGATCCTTGTGCACCCCCACGAGCCAGGCCTTCGTGGGGCTGGCATCGACGTCGGGCAGGGTCACGAACGTGTCGCGCTCGAGCTCGTCGGCGGTCGGGTCGGCGCCGCCGTCGAGGCGATAGGGATCACCGAGTGGCCAGCGCTCGGGGTGGAAGTTGACGATGAGCGCGTGCGTCGGCGTGCGGATGGCCCGCTGGGGATAGGGGCTAAAGTCGGCCCGGGCGGCGGCAACGTGCCGTTCGCGGCCCGTGAATACCTGCGTGCGTTCCGGATCGACGCGGCCGGTGGCCTCCGACCGCAGCACCGGCCACAGGCTGCGGCCGGTCATCACGCCGGGCACGGGCACCCCGGCGGCTTCAAGGAAGGTCGGCGCCAGGTCGGTGAGGCTCGTCATGTCGTCGACGACGCGGCCCCCCGTCACGCCCGGCCCCGTGATCGAGAGGCAGACGCCCGTGCCGAAGCCGTAGAGATTGCACTTGCCGTGCGGGAAGCCGGGGGGCCCGTGGTCGCCGCTGATGGCGACGAGCGTGTCGTCGCGGGCACCGGCGGCGTCGAGCTCGGCGAGGATCACGCCGATCGCCGCGTCCCAGGCAGCGATCTCGCCGAGGTAGTCGGCGAAGTCCTCACGGATCTCCGGCACGTCGGGGAGCGGGGCGGGCAGCCGGCCCGCGAGCGAGTCGGGGTCGATGCCCCAGAGCGCCTTGCCGCTGCCCTTCGTCCACGGGCGGTGGACGTTCGTGGGGCCGAACCAGAAACAGAAGGGCTGCCCGGGGCGGCGGGCCTCGAGGAACGAGCGGAAATTGGCCCGCACCTCGTCGAGCAGCTCGGCCTTGGCCTCCTCGACGCTGCGGCCCTCCGCCACGAGCTTCGTGGCGTTCTGCGAGAACTGGTTGATCCGCCCGCCATGGCGGCCGAACGCGTGCCGGGCCTTGAAGGGGGCGTTGCCGGGCGTGCCGGGCCCCCAGACCTTGTGCGCGTAGCCGATGTGGTAGCCGGCCTGTTCGAGGAGCGGCGGGAAGCTCGGCAGCGCCTCGTTCCAGACGGCGCCCTGAAGGATCGAGGCCGAGCCGGTCCGCCAGAAGTGCTGCCCGGTGAGCAGGGCGCTGCGGCAGGGCGTGCAGGAGGGGGCGCTCACGTGGGCGTTGCGGAAGAGCACGCCGGCGCGGGCGATGCGGTCGAAGTTCGGCGTGCGGGCGAACTCGTTGGGGCCGCCGGGAGGGTCGGTCTCGGCGAGGATCGAGGCATAGCGGCCCCAGTCGTCGGCGAACAGGAAGAGGATGTTGGGGGGCCGGGATTCAGCGGCTGCCGCGGACCCGACGGCCCCAAGCACGGCCCCAAGCACGAGCCCGAGCGCGAGCCCGAGCAGGGAGGCTGCGGCAAGGCAGCGTCGTCGCACGGCGGCACGGATGGCGATCATGACAGCGGGTCTCCGGAGGGGGCCGCGGGGCCGGGAGGCGACGATGGAGTTCATGATTGCCTGTTGCTCTCTGGATGTTCGGCTTCACGTCGCAACTGCAGCCGATGGGTTGACGGACGGATCACTGTCAGAAACTCCGCCAAGAAGTGAACATTCCCTGGACTACTTACGGGGTTTCTTTGCCGCGCCGGCGGTGCGCAACTGCACGGAGTGCGTTTTCATATAGTCGGCGCGGCGCTGATTGATGGCGCTGGAATGGGCCGCGGTTTTCTCACGCAACTCGGCCAGGATGGCGGTGTGCGTCGGATCGGTGGCAAGGTTGCGATGCTCAGAGGGATCGGCCTCGAGATCGAAAAGCATCTCGAACTCGGGGTCTCGACCTCGGAAATCGACGTCTGTTTCCTTGAAGTTCATCACGCCGTCATACATCCGAATGTATTTCCAGCGACTCGTCCGCATGCCTTCCTGAAAAGGATTGTCCCGCATGGTGAACAGGCTCTCGAGGAAGAGCTCATCGCGCCAGGAGGTCTCTTTGCCTTCCACGAGCGGACGCAGACTGTGCCCCTCCATTTCCGCGGGAGCCTCGATGCCGGCGTAGTCGAGAATGGTGCGGGTGTAGTCGAGGCTGGAGACGATCTGATCGAGCTGGCGACCGCGCAGCGCCTGCGGGGTTCGCGGATCGTGGATGATGCAGGGGATCTTCGTCGCGAGGTCGAGCAGCAAGCCTTTTCCACCCATCCCATATTCGCCCATCAGCAGGCCGTGGTCGCTGCCGAAGAGGATGATGGTGTTTTGATCGAGGCCGCGTCTCTTCAGATCCGCAAGCAGGCCGCCGATCACGTGATCCAGGCCGGTGATCGTCTGGTAGTAGCGGACGTGATGCTCGCGGCAGGTCGAGAGATCGTAGTTGTAGCTGTAGGTTTGCCGCCGTCCCTTGTCCTGGTCCATCATGAACTTCGGGATGAAGCGGTAGGGGTCGGTGCAGGTATCGGCCGGCAAGGAGATGTCGAGATCGCGATAGAGGGTGTCGTAGAAAGGGCTGCCTTTGAGCTTGGGGTTCTCGTTGGCCGGGCGAGTCATCCGAGGCCACGTGGGATAGGCGGTGAACATGGATGTCGTTTGCGAGCCATGCGGCACATTGAAACTGACCGAGAGGCAGAACGGCTTCTCTTTCGGCGCGGTGTCGAGGAACTGGGCCATTCCCTCGCCCATGATGAACGTGACGACGTTTTCCTTGGCGCCGTGATAGGGCGTGGTGCTGGGTGAGTCATCGTCCTTGGGCAGAAACTTGGTCCAGCCATCGTGCCCATACCAAAAGTCAAACTTGTCCTGCGACCGGCCTTTGAAGGTGTAGTACTCAACGCCAAACTTACCGATGAAGCCCGTGTGGTACCCGGCTTTGCGGAGCAGGGCGGGATAGGTCTGCTCCCACTGCGCATCAGTGAGGGCATACGACGAACTGAAGCCCACGCCATGCACCCGCTCCGGCATCCCGGTGAAATAAGACACCCGGCTCGGCGCACACACCGGCGTGGCGATGTAAGCGTTTGTAAAACGCACCGAATCGCGCATCAGCGCATCGAGGTTGGGTGTTTTTACAGAGGGATACCCCATGGCGCCGAGCGTGTTGTCTCGCTGGTCGTCGGTGAGGAGGAAGATGATGTTCGGCCGGGGTGAGGATTCCGCGGCGTCGGCGACACGGGCAGCGGCCAGCAGTGCCAGCGGTACTGCTGAAAGCCAGCAGGAGCGAAGGCAGGTTTTCATGTTTCGGTCCATCCGGGATTTCCGTGGCCACAACCTACTATGCCGATAATCGACCGGATTGGACCTCAAATGCGGGGTCGTCTGTTTCGGGTTCACCCGCGTCTGAACGGCGGGTTATTCGGCGCACAACTGCAGTCCCCGGCGTCCGGGTGCCTGTTCCGGGCCCTTACGGCCGCGGGGCCGCCCAGCGCGCGGCATTCTCGATCACCGTGAGATTCTCGGGCTGGCGGTAGACCGGATAGGTCTCGTGGCCAGGGCGAAAATAGAACACGCGGCCTTTGCCCACGTTCCAGGTACAGCCGCTTCGAAACCGCTCGCCCTTGTCCCACCGTTCCTCGAAGACGACGGCATCCGGTGCGGGAACATGAAATGGTTCGTCATACATTTCAGTCTTCGGGATGTCCCATTGAGCCGGCAGCCCCTTGGCGATCGGGTGCTCGGACAAGAGAGTACGGACATGACTCGGCTCGCCGTCGGCTCGCCACGCTGGAAACACGCACGCCGGCGGCGTGAGCTTCCAGACCGCGCCTGCGTTTTCGAGCGCCGGAGTCAACTTTGCATCGCGCTTCACCTTGGCTCGCTTCAAGGGCATGCTGAAGTCGAAGACCGCCTCCGCACGCTCGGCCTCCGGCACCTGGTTGCGGGCGTCGGCTTTCGCCCGCTCGTGCATCAGCCGCATGAACGGCTGGGCGAAGTGCGACGAATGCAACGCGATCAAGCCGAGCCTACCATCGAGGACGCGCTGTACGACATCGTCGACGCGATCTTCTTTGACATCGCCATGCCGGCGGTGGCTCCACCACACGATGACGTCGGTCGCATCGAGCGTGGCCGGGTCGAGCCCTTGGCCTGGCATGTCGAGATGGACCGAGATCGCCCGTATGTTTTGGCAGCTATTGAGATAGTCAGCGATCGCGTTTCCCAGAAACGTCGGATAGGCCTCCGCCTGCTCAGGTTGCTGCTCGTCCCACACGAGCACTCGCACAGTTCTGGCCTCCTCGGCAATCCCAATGGACGACCAAAGCACCATCACGGCTGGAAGGATCACGCCGAGGATTTTCATCATCGCCGCAGCCGGCAGGAGCATGAGCCAAAACCAGCGCGCTTTCCGAGTGAGTTTCATCGTTTCGCCTTCGGCGTTTTCGTTCTTGGCGACCGAAGCTGGACATCCGACGGGCCGAACGGGTGGCGTTGATCCCAAGTCATCCAAAACTTCAAGCCCGGGGAACAATCGGGGCCGTCTTCGCCCAACTCTCTGCCGGCTTCGCGGGCGTGCGCGATCATCCCGGAAACCCGCTCCGCTTGGGCAGGGTCGCCGGCCAGGTTGCGCTGCTCGAACGGGTCGTCCTTGATGTGGAACAGTTGCGTGTACCGCGCCTGCGTGCCGGTGACGTTGTAGAGGATCAACTTGTATTCCTCGTCTCGGTAGGCGCGGCTTTCCGTCGTGTACGCAGTGTACACCGCCTGCCGGTGGGGCTTGGCGGCATCGGTAATCGAGGCTGCGAAACTTTTTGTTTCCACCGTCGGGGGAATCGGGGTGCCGGCCCACTCGCACATCGTCGGGAACAAATCCGAAAGATAAACGTACGTGTCCCGCACCTGTCCTGCCGGCATGCCCGGGCCGCGGATGATGAGGGGCACTTTGTTGTCGTGGTCGTAAATGCTCTGTTTGTGGATGAGACCGTGGTCGCCGTGGGAATGGCCGTTGTCGGAGGTGAAAACAACGATCGTGTTCCTGGCCGCTCCGGTGCGGTCGAGTTCGTCGAGAATGCGCCCAACCGCCGTGTCGAACGTCGTCACGAGTGCGTAGTAATGGGCCAGCATGTCCCGGTACTGCTCGGCTTGGAGGGGCGTGCGGAATTTGCCGGGCTCGAGGCCGGGCACGTCGTAGGTGCGGCAGTTGGTGTCAATCAGGTTGAACCCGGCCAACGCGGCGTGGTTCGTCGCGACGTTGGGCGGCAATGGCGGGCGCTTGTCACCGGCGTAGCGGGCGAGGTCGGCGGGGTTCGGGATGACCGGGTCGTGCGGCACGGCCGGCGCGAGACAAATGAAGAACGGGCGTTGGCCGCGCTTCGGGTCGCGGAGGAATTCGATGGTCTTGTCGGCATACTCGTCGCTTTGTTTCCACGTCCAAGGTTTCTTTGAAAACCCCGGATAGAAATACGAGTAATCGAACGCGCGGTTCGCGGGCCGGTAGTCGTTGCCGTCTTTGCTGTAGTTAAACGTCTCGTAGCCGGCGGCCTTGAGAACCGTAGGCATGACGGGCACGGACGGCTGGTTGCCATTTGCCCGGATGTCCGCGGGCAAATGGTACAGGCTGCGCCCGGACATCAACATCGTCCGGCTGGGCATGCAGACAGCGGGGCTGTTGCTGCCCATGATGAAACAGTTGCGGAACGCCACGCCGTGGTTCACCAGCCGGTCAATGTTGGGCGTCTGGATGTGCGGGTTGCCCAACGCACCGATGCAGTCCGCGCGCAGGTCGTCGGCCAGAATCAAGACGATGTTCGGCTTGGCCGGCTCTGCCTGCGCTGCTGAGCCCCACAGCAACGCGACAAACGCGACCGCCGCCGTGAATCGTAGGTTGTGGTGTTTCATCATGAGGACCTTCCGGTGGCTATCGCGTGGAACCACGATGTGGGTTGGGCTTTGATCGCCGGGATATTCCTGGAACGAGGTCACAGCACAACTATGCCGGTGACCTGCCGGATTGGACCTCGAATGCGGGGTCCTCTGGTTCGGGTTCACCCGCCGAGGGACGCCGCGACCCACTCCCGCAACGTCCGACAGGCTTCGTCGAGCGGGAGCCGCGGCCCCCAGAACATCGGGGCGATCCGGGCATACGCCTGCGCGACGGCAGCGCGCTTCGCCGGGTTATCGAGCACCAGCGATGGGTCATCGGCACTCGGCAGCGCAGCGACGTCGTTCTGCGCGAGCATGTCGTTGGCGAGTGCTCGCGCGGGGATCTCAGACGGAGGCAGCGTGTCGATCGCCCGCACGATTCGGGCTGCGTCCTCGTAGTGCCGCACGAAGCCGTCGGCCTCGATCGTCTCGCGGCCATACCGTCGTGACAGCGCGTCGAGCTTCTCGAGCAGCGTCACCAGCGGGTGCACGCACCGCACGGCGAGGGGACGGTTGTCGATGAACTCGCCAATCATCCCGACGCGGTCGAGGTGCTGGTGGACGAACGAGGTGACCGGCCGCTCGAAGAACGGAACCACTCGCGCGCGCCCGACCTCGTAGCGCACCGAGGGGCTCATCGCGCTGGGGAGGTTCGCCGCAAACACCCCGGGATAGCGGCCGAGATAGTCGGCGCCACGCGCATACTTGTCCTCACGCGTCAGGTCACGCTCCGCTGGAACCGCTGGTAGCGCGAACGCCTCGGCAAGCGCGTGGTAAAACGCCTGGCGCTGCTTGACCGGGCCTTGGTTCAGGCTCGTCCAGCTAGAAACGTCGGGGAGCGCCGCGACGCGTCCGCGCTCCACCATCAGGTCGAGGTCTTCTGAGAAGCGCTCGATGATCCCGAATCCCTTCGACAGGCTGGTGCCGCCCTTCAGCCAGAGGTCGAGCCCGGTCTCGTGGAGTGCCCAGATCGCGTGCGTGATCCAGTAGTCCTTCTCGACCAGGGCGGGGGCGATCCCGGTCTGGTCGGCGACCTGCGTCAGCAATGACGCGAAGCCGGATTCATCGTGCACGAAGTTCATGTGGCACTCGCCGCGGTCTCGTGGAGGGCGTCGTCGACCACGGCCAGCGTCGCCTTCGTTCCGTAGGTCTCGGCCATCTCACGCAATCGCGCGCGATCCCACCGGCCGCTCCGCAGCGTAGCGACGAGCCCCTCGCGGAGACCGCTAAGCCCGACGCCGGCCATGTCGTGGTGCTGGAGCAGATCGACGATGAACCACTCGGCGGTGGGCTTCACAGGGAAGTACACCCGCCGCAGCAGAAAGCGACGGCCGCCGAGCTGAAACTCGCCGCTCCGCCGTGTGTTGTAGACCAGTACCACCGCGAACATCGCCGTGGACCCCAAGCCGAGCGCATTCCAGTAGGGCGGGCCAGTCACGAGGAAGGGCTCGCCGCCGAGAAACGCCCGCAAGAGCTCCTCGTCGGACGCGGGCGCGGGGCCGAAGCGAGTGGGCCGCGGTGCGTAGTAGAGTCCATGAGCGGCCTCGCGGAGTTTGCCCTCGTCGACGAGTCGCCGCGCGAGCCGGGTGGGATTCGCGCTCCACGGCCGCAGGTCGCGCGTGCGGTAGGCGCGGCCGGGCTCGAACTCGGGCTGGTGGGGCGTTTTCATAGAGAGTTAGTAGAAATCTACCGGAGAAAACATACGCTGCCGTGTGGCTGAAGGCAAGGCGGCCACCCCGACCGCAGCCGAGGCCCTTCAAAAATCAGCCCGGCAGGCTCTGCCCGGTCCGCTCCTGGGCCGCCCCGAGCAGCCGCTTCGCGGCATCGATCTGGTAGCCGAGCGTGAGGTAGGTATGGCCGTTGCGCCCCGTTCAAAAATATCGACCTTACGGCCGCGGGGCCGCCCAGCGGGCGGCATTCTCGATCACCGTGAGATTCTCGGGCTGGCGGTAGATCGGATAGGTCTCGTGGCCAGGGCGAAAATAGAACACGCGGCCTTTGCCCACGTTCCAGGTGCAGCCGCTTCGAAACCGCTCGCCCTTGTCCCACCGTTCCTCGAAGACGACGGCATCCGGTGCGGGAACATGAAATGGTTCGTCATACATTTCAGTCTTCGGGATGTCCCATTGAGCCGGCAGCCCATTGGCGATCGGGTGCTCGGGCAAGACAGTACGGGCATAACTCGGCTCGCCGTCGGTGGCTCCACCAAACGATTCGTCATCGTTGAAACCTTGTGGAGTCTGTCGAGCGCGTTTTTACCGCAGGTCCACAAACATGACCTTGAAAACAAGCCCTTCAACGGGTGGTTGGCATTCTCGAACGGCTGGAGCCCGGCGGGGAGTATAGTCGGTCCAGATCAGCAACGATCACTTCGTTGACGTGCTGGTGTTTGTGTTCGGTTCGATACCCGAAAGGACGAATCATGGTCCGCGCTGCTTGGGGAATCTTGCTCGGCTGCGTTTGGTCGGTGCCGCTGATAGCTGCCGAACGTCCCAACGTCGTCATGATTTTGGCCGACGACATGGGGTTTGCGGATCTGGGGTGCTATGGCGGGGAAATCGAGACGCCGCACTTGGACCAGCTGGCGGCCGGTGGCCTGCGGTTTACACAGTTCTATAACACGGCTCGCTGCTGCCCCACCCGTGCCGCCCTTTTGACAGGCTTGTACTCGCATCAAGCGGGTATTGGCCACATGACGGGTGATGATGGGATTCCCGCCTACCGGGGATACTTGAATCAGCGCTGCGTGACGATTGCCGAAGCGGTTCGTCCCACGGGTTACGCGACATGTGCGGTTGGCAAGTGGCACGTCGGGTCGGCGCCCGGGCATTGGCCGCTGGACCGCGGGTTCGATCGGTTCTGGGGAACGCCGTCTGGCGGAGGTGTCTATTTCAAAGACACCCTGCAGCTTCGCAAGGAAATCTTCTTTACCAGCGGCAACCAGCGAATCGAACCTCCCGACGATCTCTATGTGACCGACACCTTCACCGATCACGCTTTGGAATTCATCGAGGAAGCGGTCACACAGACGCAACGGCCTTTCTTTCTTTATCTTCCGCATATCGCGCCGCACTGGCCATTGCAGGCGAAGGCTGCGGATATCGCCAAGTATGAAGGACGTTATCGGCTGGGGTGGGATGCGCTGCGGCAGGCTCGGTTGGACAAGCAGGTTCGGTTGGGGATCGTGCCTGCTGGCACACAGCTCAGTCCGCGGGACGCGAAAGCCCGCGCGTGGGAAGAGGTTGGTACGCAGGAGCGGGAGGAATTGGCGCGGCGGATGAGCATCTACGCGGCGCAGATCGACTGCATTGATCAGAATGTAGGCAGACTAGTGGCGAAGTTAAAAGCGCTGGGGGTGCTGGAGAACACGTTGATCATGTTCTTGTCCGACAACGGATGTTCCGCGGAAGGAGGACCTGGGGGATTCAGTCGCGGAATCGACGGTGCGGAGATTGGTACAGGACTTTCTTATGCCAGTGCGGGATTGGAGTGGGCCAATGCGTGCAACACACCCTATCGGCGATACAAGATCGACACGCATGAGGGCGGTATTCGCACGCCCCTGATCGTGCACTGGCCGACAGGAGTCGCGGCGCGAGGCCAGTTGAGGCAGGACATGGGACATGTGGTCGACCTCATGCCTACGATTTTGCAGGCGACCGGTACCCGCTATCCGCAAACACGGAATGAAAACGAACTTCTGCCGCTGGAAGGGATCAGTTTGCTACCAGCGTTTGCCGGAGAACCATTGCCGGAGCGCTGGCTCTTCTGGGAGCACGAAGGGAACAAAGCCGTGCGGCACGGCAACTGGAAGGCGGTGGCGAAGGGGACGCAACTGTGGCAGCTGTATGATCTCCAACACGATTCGTTGGAACTGCACAATCTGGCGGAGCTGCAGCCACAGCGTCTCGCAGGCTTGGTCGAGGCGTGGACGGGGTGGGCGGAGCGGTGTGGCGTGTGGGAGTGGGACGATTTGCTGGCGCACCGTCAGCAGGCCACAACCCGGGGCAAGCGTCGCGCGACGGATTAGACAGATCTGGGGGCGATTCACGCCAGAAGCGTCCAATCCGGCCGGTTCGCGGCATAGTACCTGTGTGTTCTCGTTCCCAGAAAGCCACGCATTGATCGCGCAACAGGCAATCATGAAATCCACCGTCGGAATCCTTCTTGTCTTTCTGTCGTCAGCGGTTCACGCCACTGAGGATTTGCCGGAAATGAAGCCGCTGCTCGGCGAGCGGGGCGACGTGATTTTCTCCGAGTCCTTCGACGGCCCAAAGCCAGTTCCGCTTCGGGTCATCCGGAACACGATGTCCGAGATCGCCGACGGCGGGGTGCGTCTGGGGACGAAAATCGAACGACCGGAGTGGGGTCACGGCGGCATCGCGTTTGTCTACGGGAAGGACCGAGCCGCGCTCGAGGATTTCATTCTTGAAGCGGACTTCCGCTGGGATGTCGGGCAGAGTTTTGGCTTCCAGTTCCCCAGGGTGCGCGAGGCAGGAGAACCTGTGCACGGGGTTGCCCCCGAGTTCTTTATCCGATTCCGCCGACCCAAGGATGTGACCCAGCCGGGCTCCTGGGATATCAGAGACAACGCGCCAAAAGCCACCGTAGGCGAACACAAGGCCACCTTCCCGCCGGGCCAGTGGCATCGGGTCATGATCGAGGTGCGGAATGACGAAGTGGCGGTGCAACTCAGCAATGGCCAGTCCCTGCGAGGGAAGTGCAACAAAGCCAGCGCTCCCAAAATATCTCCTCAGATCGGCACGGGCCCAGACGGTAGTGAGGCCGTTGTGGACAACATCAGAATCTCCGCCTTCCACTGATTACGCTGATGCGCCGATGTATTCGTCGTGACTTTTATTTGCTCGAGGTCCGCTGCTCCATGTCGAGCCACATCGTGCCACATCGATCGCGGCCGTTACGGACGGTGGTTCTCTCCGCCGCCGCTGCGCTTCTTTTAGGCGACCCGATTGTGTCCTTTCCTGCGGCCGCCGTCGCAGGCGAATTCCCCGGTGCTGTGGCCCTCTTCGAGTCGAAAGTGCGGCCTCTCCTCGCGCACCGCTGCGCCGGGTGTCATGGGGCGGGCACCGTTGAAGGTGATTTCGACATTTCGAACCGCGAGAAACTGCTCGCAGGCGGGTATAGCGGCCCCGCCGTCGTGCCCGGCAAGGCAATGGAAAGCCTGATGTACCGGCTGGCCGCACGGCTCGAGGAGCCGCACATGCCGGAGGAGGGAGACGCGCTCACCGCGGAGGAGCTCGGCTGGCTCGCCGAATGGATCAACGGTGGAGCTCCGTTCGACAAGCCGCTCATCGACGACTCCGACCGCGGGCCATGGACGGATCGCGTGGTGAAGCCGGAGGCCCGGGACTACTGGGCGTTCCGCCCGCTCGCAGCCGTCAGCCCGCCCGAGCCCGCCGACCCGAACGGCTGGTGTCGCAATCCGATTGACCGCTTCATCCTCGCGAAGCTCGAGTCAGCCGGTCTCGCACCGTCGCCCGAGGCCCCGCCGCAGACGCTCCTCCGCCGGCTCTCGTTTGACCTCACCGGGTTGCCGGCGACGCCGCAGGAGATTGCCGACTTCTACGAGTCGTGGTCAAAGCAGGCCGGCGTCGCGTATGAGCAGGCAGTCGACGATCTCCTATCGCGGGCGTCGTTTGGCGAGCGGTGGGCCCAGCACTGGCTCGATGTCGCCCGCTTCGCCGAGAGCTTCGGCTACGAACAGGACTACGACCGTCCCCATGCCCATCACTACCGCGACTTCGTGATCAAGGCCTTCAACGATGACCTTCCCTACGACACGTTCCTGCGATGGCAACTCGCCGGCGACGAGTTTGCCCCAGGCAATCTCGACGCGCAGAAGGCGACCGGCTTCCTTGCCGCAGGAGCGTTTCCGACACAGCTGACGGAGAAAGAATTCGAGAGCGCTCGCTCCACCGAACTCGACGACATGGTGGGCACGGTCGGCACCGCGATGCTCGGAGCGACGATCGGCTGCGCCCGCTGCCACGACCACAAGTTCGATCCCTTCCCGCAGGCCGACTACTACCGCATGGCGGCGACCTTCACTGGGACGATCCGTTCAAACGTCGAGCTACAGGTGGATCCGGCCAAGGACCGCGAGATCCTCGCGGCATGGGAGGCCCGACGGCTCGCGGCCGTGAAGGCCCGGGAAGCCTATGAGCGTGACGAACTGCCAAAGCGGTTCGACGCGTTCGTGGCTGCGTGGACGCCTACCGCAGGCGACGAGACGCGGCCATGGCGACTGGGCAAGCTCGTGTCGGCGGAAGCCAAGTCGGGACGGAGCTTCGCACCGCTCGACGATGGATCGCTCCTGGCCGTCGGCGTGGCTGCCGATCGCGACAGCTACACGTTCGTGATCGATGCACCGCTCGAGACGGTCGCTGCCCTGCGGATCGATGCGATCGCCGATGCGTCGTTGCCGCGCGGCGGGCCGGGCCGTGCTGCCAACGGCAACTTCGCCCTCTCGAATCTCACCGTCTCCGCCGCGCCAATTTCCGCCAAGAGCAAGCCGGCGGCGAAGCCCACGGCGATCACGCTCGTGAATCCGCGGGCGGATTTCTCGCAGGCGTCGCCTTCGCTGCTGGTCGAGCATGCGATCGATGCAAACGGTTCGACAGCCTGGGCGGTCGATCCGCAGGTTGGCACGTCACATGCGGCGGTATTCGACTTTGACAAACCGGTGCAGCATGAAGGCGGTGTGCGGCTGACGGTGAAACTTGAGTTCACGAACAACGCGAAGCACTCGATCGGCCGGCCGCGAATCTCGTTCGCTGCTGCCCCGGGCGAGAAGGCGGAGCCGGTCACTGCCGACCACGACCCGGTGGATGCCGATGGGGAGCCGCGACGCCGCGTGACCGAACTCCTCGCCACACCCGCCGCGGAGCGGACGGATGGGGAGAAGTTGAAACTCGCCGCGCTCCACCGAAAGTGTGACGAAGGCTGGCGGGCTCTCGACACGGTCGTCAGGCGACTCGACGCCGAAAAGCCTGCCCCGACGCTCGTGAAGGTGCTTGTGGCCAGTGAGAACGTGCCAAAGATCCCGCACCACGCCGACGAGCGCGGCTACCCGCACTTTTACCCCGAGACCCACTTCTTGCGACGTGGTGACGTGAACCAGAAGGAAGGCGTGGCGACGACCGGGTTTCTGCAGGTGCTCATGCGGCATCCCGACGGGGTGGCCCACTGGCTCGAACCCGCGCCCGACGGGGCGACGACGAGCCACCGCCGCGCCGCGCTGGCCCGCTGGATCACCGACGTCGACCATGGAGCCGGCCACGTTGCCGCCCGAGTCGTCGTCAACCGACTCTGGCAGCATCATTTCGGCGCGGGCCTCGTCGCCACGCCGAGCGACTTTGGCAAGCAGGCCGATCCGCCGTCGCATCCCGAACTCCTCGATTGGCTCGCCGGCGAGCTGATCGACAGCGGCTGGAGCCTGAAATCGATCCACCGCCTGATGGTAACGAGCGCCGCCTACCGGCAGTCGAGCGCGATCGATCCGGCGAAAGCCAAGTTCGACCCGGGCAACCGGCTTGTCTGGCGGTTCAACCGCCGCCGGCTGGAAGGGGAAGCGATCCGCGATACGCTGCTTTCGATGTCAGGCGCGCTCGATCCCACGCTCTATGGCCGGGCCGGACGCGACGAGGCGAGCCCGAGGCGGAGTCTCTACCTCGAGCGAAAGCGAAGCAAGCTGCCGCTCTTCCTGCGGACCTTCGATTCGCCCGACTTCGTATCGGGCGTGGCAAACCGGTCGGTGACGACGACCGCGCCGCAGGCGCTCGTGATGATGAACTCACCGCAGGCCCGCGTGTGGGCCGAACGGTTTGCCAAGAAACTCATGGCCGAGGCCGGATCGATCCCGGAGGTGCCACCGTTGCCCGGCCAGCCGCAGGATTCCGCCGCGACTGACGCCGCACCGCAGGTGAAACTGGTTCGCGCGGCCTACGCAACCGCGTTTGGCCGCGCCCCCACGCCGACCGAACTCCATGACGCGACGCTGTTCATCGCGTCGCAGCAGGCGGCCTACGCCGCAGCGGGAAGCCACGACGGCCCGACCGCCGCGGTCACTGACTTTTGCCAGGTGCTGATGGGGCTCAACGAGACGATGCACATCGAGTGATAGGAACCCATGACAGATCCGAATACCATCCGCCGACTTATGTCCGATCTTTCGCCCATCCTGCCGCGTCGCGAGATGCTCAGGCGGGCCGGAGCCGGGTTCGGAATTCTGGGCCTCGCGGGGCTCCTCCAGAACGAGGCGATTGCCGCCGCCACGATGCCGGTCGACGGCGGCGGGCTCGCCGACAATCCGCTGGCACCTCGCCCGAGTCATTTTCCCGGCAAGGCGAAGAGCGTGATCTGGCTCTTCATCAACGGGGGGCCGAGCCACGTCGACACCTTCGACTACAAGCCTGAACTCGAGAAGCGGGACGGTCAGGAACTCCCCGGCTTCGACAAGAATACTGGCTTCTTCGCGGGTGCCGTGGGCGGACTCATGAAGAGCCCCTTTGAATTCCATCAGCACGGCCAGAGCGGGGCCTGGGTGTCGAGCCTGTTCCCTCAGATGGCGAAACATGTCGACAAGATGGCCTTCCTCAAGAGCTGCTGGACCGACACCAACAACCACGCGCCGGCGCTTCTCAAGATCAACACGGGTGTCACGCGGATGGGTTTCCCGTGCACCGGATCGTGGGTCACCTACGGCCTCGGCAGCGAGAACCGCGACCTGCCCGGCTTCGTCGTCATGTACGACACGAAGGGCCGCGGGCTCCCCAAGGGCTACGCGCAGAACTGGTCGGCAGGCTTTCTGCCGGGCGTCTTCCAGGGGACAGGCATCGACACGGCCGGCACACCGATCCCCAACCTTATTCGCACCAAAGGGATGACCGACGCCCAGCAGCGGGCACAGTTTGACCTCGCTGCCAGGCTCAACACCCACCATCTCGCCTCCACCGGGGACGCGGCGCTGCAGGCTCGAATCGAGAGCTTTGAACTTGCCTATCGGATGCAGATGTCGGCACCCGAAGCGCTCGCACTTACGAGTGAAACGAAGGAAACCCACGACCTGTATGGGCTCGACGATCCCACCTGTGGCCACTTCGCCAAACAGTGCCTGATCGCGCGACGACTCGTCGAGCGGGGCGTGCGATTCATCCAGATCTACTCCGGCGGCGAGGAGAACCAGAAGAGCTGGGACGGCCACGCCGACATCCAGGGCAACCACTCCGGGTTCGCGGCCGAGACCGACCGGCCGATCGCGGCGCTGCTCGAGGATCTCTCCCGCCGTGGCCTGCTCGACGAGACACTCGTCGTCTGGGGAGGTGAGTTTGGCCGGCTGCCGATCGCGCAGAAGAGCGCGAAGCCGGGCCGCGACCACAACCCGCACGCCTTCACCGTCTGGATGGCGGGCGGCGGCGTGAAGGGGGGCGTGACCCACGGCGCCACCGATGAGGTTGGCTTCAAGGCCGTCGAGGATCGCGTGAGCGTCAATGATCTGCATGCGACGATCCTGCACCTTCTCGGCATGGACCATCGGCAGCTGACCTACCGATTCAACGGCCGCGATTTCCGACTGACGGACGTTGCCGGTGTCGTGGTGAACGACATCCTGGTCTGAAAAGCCGACTCATTCGCGAGCTGACCCCGTCCCCTTCGGCTCCTTGCTCTGCTTTGGCGATTGCAGAACCGTCGGGTAGATCGTCTGGGGATTCGCGACGATGCCGGGGGGCCGGCGGGTCGGTGACTGGGGATTCCCCAGGTCCTGCTGCATGGCCGCCGCGAGGGCCTTCAGGTCGGCGACCACCTCCGGATGCGACGCGGCGACGTTGGTCGTCTCGCCGATGTCGGCATCGAGATCATAGAGCCGCGGCTGGTCGAGCGAGGCCGGCTCCGGTGCCAGGGCGTTCTTGATGCCCATGCCACTAGCCTGTGACGCGATCGCGAGTTTCCACCGCCCCTTCCGGACTGCCTGGAGGCCTTCGCCCAGGAAGTAAAAGTGGGCGTATCGCGGTGATTCCGGCGAGGAGCCAAGAAGCAGGCCCGACATATCCCGGCCGTCGATGACCGGTTCGGAGGGCACCGTGCCGCCGGCGAGCTTCACGCATGTCGGCAACAGATCGATCGTGCCGGCCACCGCGTCACAGGTGGTGCCCGGCTTGATGCGCCCGGGCCACCAGGCGATCGTCGGCACCCGCACGCCTCCCTCCCAGGTGCTCCCCTTGGATCCACGGAGCGGGCCGGCCGTCGTCGCATCGCCGACGACGCCCACCCAGGGGCCGTTGTCGCTCGTGAAGATCACGAGCGTGTTGTCGGCGAGCTTCAGCCGCCGGATCGCGTCGAGCACTTCGCCGACGCTCCAGTCGACTTCCGCGACCCAGTCGCCGAACTTTCCGTTTTGGGTTTTTCCCTGAAACCGCTTCCCCGGAACGATCGGGGCATGCACCGCCGTATGCGGCATATACAGGAAGAACGGTCCATCCTTTGCCTCCTCGATGAACCGCACCGCCTCGGCCGTGCTCTTTTCCACGATCGCCGTCTGCATCTCGTCGGTCAGCAGTTCGGCGACTGTCTCGTCACGCAGCAGCGGCACGACCCGCTGGCCGGTTGCGACCGACACCCGCTGCATGTCATTCGAATAGGGAATGCCGTAGTAGCGATCGAAGCCCTGACGGGTGGGGAGGAACTCGGGCTGATCTCCCAGATGCCATTTGCCGACGCATGCGGTGGCATAGCCGAGGGACTTCAGCCGTTCTGCGATCGTGACCTCGGCGGGATTGAGTCCCTTAGGACCGGCGGGAAAGTAGACCCCGGGCACGCCGACCCGCACTCCGTAGCAGCCAGTGAGCAGCTGCGCCCGTGAAACCGAGCAGACCGGCGCCGCGTAGAAACTCGTCAGTTTCATTCCCTCTGCCGCCATGCGGTCAAGGTTGGGCGTCTGCTGCTTCGTGGCCCCGAACGGCCCGATATCGCCATACCCCAAGTCATCGATGAAGATCACGACGACGTTGGGTGGGGCAGCAGCATGCGTGGTGCCGGTGGATACCGCCAGCGCTACCAGAACGCTCACGAGGCGGGCAACGAGGTTCGGATCGGTCATAGATGGGCTCCTGCGAGGGCATGGTACTATAGCGTGTTTCACACACGGAGAGTTCGCCATGCTCGGCCTCTCCCCGATCTTTTTGACGCTCACGACGATCCCGGGAGAGTTGCTCTTCATGAATGCCTTTCGCGTAACTATTGTTGCCGTTGGTGTTGCCTTGGTCGCAAGTGTGCCGGGCGAAGCCGCTGAGAGTGCCCCGAGGGGGCAGTTGACGCAGGGCGTTCTGAACGAAAGTCGCCTGTATCCCGGGGCGACACACGAGTATCAGGTCTATGTGCCGCCGCAGTTCACCGGAACAACGCCGGCGGCGGTCATGGTGTTTCAGGATGGTGCCTGGTATGCCAAGGCGGACGGGGCCTTCCGAGCGCCGGCGGTGTTCGATGCGTTGATCGACGCGGGTGCGATGCCGGTGACGATCGCGGTCTTCGTCAACCCAGGCATTGTGCCGCCGACGCGAGACGGGGCGAAGCCGCAGAGTATTCGATCTTTCGAATACGATTCGCTCTCTGACCGGTACGTGCGGTTCCTCATGGAGGACCTGCTTCCAGTCGCTTTGAAGGATTTGAACGTCTCGAGCGACCCGGCCCAGCGGGCGTTGTGCGGCATGTCTTCAGGGGGTATCTGTGCCTTCACGGCAGCCTGGCAGCGACCCGATCGGTTCGGCAAGGTAATGAGCCATATCGGCAGCTTTACGAACATCCGCGGCGGTGACGTTTACCCGGCCCTCATCCGCAAGACGGAACCTAAGCCGATCCGCGTGTATCTGGAAGATGCCAGCGGCGACCTCGACAACCTCCACGGCAGTTGGCCGCTCGCGAATCAGGAGATGGCGGCGGCGCTCGAGTTCATGGGCTACGACGTGCGGTTCGACTATGCCGAGGGCTTCGGGCACAACGGCAAGCATGGCGCCGAACTGTTCAGGGACGCGCTCACTTGGCTCTGGCGGAACGAAGCCCACGAAACCGCCTTTGACGTCTCGGCTCCGCTCGGCGGTGATCGAGCCCTCCGGCGGCAACTGATTCCCGGCGCGGGGTGGAGCGTCGTGGCTGACGGCCTTGGATTTGCCGACGCCTCCTGCACCGACGCCCAGGGACATTTTTATTTCTGCGACATGAAGGCACCGGCGGTCTACCGCGTGTCGGCTGCCGACGGTGCGAGGGAAACACTCACCACCGAGGCCGTCAGCGGCCTCGAGTGTGGACCCGACGGCCGGCTCTATGGCTGCCAAGGGGACAAGCAACGGGTGATCGCGATTGACACGGTGTCGGGGAGGGTTGACGTGATCGCCACGGGCGTCGCCCCCAACGATCTGGCCATCAACCCGGATGGCTTTCTGTATTTCACCGACACGAAAGCCGGCGAGGTGAAACGAGTCGCGATCGCGACCGGTGAGGTCACGGTCGCGGCGCAAGGGCTGGCCGGCCCCAACGGCATCGCGCTGACCCGCGACGGCGGAACGCTGGCCGTGTCGGAATACCGTGGCGAGCATGTCTGGACGTTTCGGGTGAATCCCGACGGACCGCTTGACGCCGGCATGCCGACGATGACTCTGCGGCGCGGAGACGGGCCCGAGGCCCGTGGTGACGGCATGGCGGTCGATGCGGCAGATCGGTATTACGTGACCAGCGCCGTGGGTATCCAGATCTTCGATCCCACCGGCAGGCTCTCCGGCGTCATGGCGACGCCGGAGCCGGCAAAGCCGCTGACCAGTTGCATCCTTGCCGGGCCCAGCCATGAGTATCTCTATGTCACCAACGGCGACATGATTTTCCGGCGTCGGCTGAAGATCGACTGACGACGACGCGGCGAACCACACCCAGTGCTCAGTGGCGACCGGCGATGCCCTCCGCCATCCGCATGATGCCGAGCGGGTTGCCATCCTTCAGGGCGTCGGGCAGGAGTGACTGCGGCACGTCCTGGTAGCAGACCGGCCGGATAAACCGCTCGAGGGCCGCGCTGCCGACACTTGTGAACCGGGCGTCGCTCGTGGCTGGCCAAGGCCCGCCGTGCTGCATTGCATGGCAGACCTCGACGCCCGTCGGCCACCCGTTGACGATCAGCCGGCCGGCGCTTGTCGCCAAAATGCCGAGCAGGCCAGCCATCGTCGCCAGATCCCCGGGTGCGCCGTGAACGGTCGCCGTGAGCTGGCCATCAAGTCGCCGGGCGAGTGCCTCGAGTTGCTCGGCTGACTGACACTTCACGACCAGACTCAATGGCCCAAACACTTCCTCGGCGAGTTGAGGTTGGGCGAGGAAGGTCTCTGCATCGGTCTGCATGACGATCGCCGCCGCCTGGGTTTTCGCGACGTCGACGGGCACGGTGGAGCGGGTGGCGACCGCCGTGCCCGCCTGCCCGCCGAGCGTGTCGCGGCCATGCTCAAACGCACTGAGGATGTCGCTGGACAGCATCGAGGCCGGAGCACTGCCGGCGATCGCTTCAGCGACTCCGGCGATGAAGGAATCGAGCAGCGGGCCGGCCACCCCGAAGACGAGCCCCGGCTTGGTGCAAAACTGGCCCACGCCGAGCGTCATCGAGGCGGCAAAGCCTGTGGCAATTTCCCCGGCGCGATCGGCCAACGCCCCGGGGAGGAGAAACACCGGATTCAGGCTGCTCATCTCGGCGAAGACGGGAATCGGATCGGGCCGGGCGGCCGCGGCATCGCAGAGGGCCCGCCCCGCCGCCCGCGAGCCGGTGAACCCGACGGCCCGGGCCGCGGGATGCCTCACAAGGGCTGTGCCGATCACGCTGCCTTCGCCGTGCAGCATCGAGAACGTGCCCGCTGGCAACCCACAGGCCTCGACCGCCCGCTGAATCGCCCCGGCCACGAGTTCCGACGTGCCGGGATGGGCGCGGTGGGCTTTCACGACGACCGGGTTGCCCGTGCAGAGGGCGCTCGCGGTGTCGCCCCCGGCCACCGAGAAGGCGAGTGGAAAATTGCTGCTGCCGAACACGACGACCGGCCCGAGCGGCCGCTTCATGCGTCGCAGATCGGGCCGCGGGAGTGGCTGCCGCTCGGGCATCCCGCGGTCGATCCGGGCATCGACCCATGAGCCGTCGCGGGCCATCGTGGCGAAGAGTTTCAGTTGATTGACGGTGCGGCCCCGCTCGCCCGTGAGCCGAGCCGCCGGCAACGCCGTCTCGAGGCCGGCTCGCTCGATGAGGGCGTCGCCGAGGCCCACGATCTCGTCGGCGATCCGCTCGAGGAAGGTCGCTCGAGCCTCACCTGTTGTCTGCGCAAGGGGCGCTGCCGCCGCGGCCGCAGCTCGCATCGCCGCCGCGACATCGTCGAGCGACGCCAGGCAAAACGCTCCCGGCAGAGCGGTGCCATCAAGCGGACTGCTGATCCGGTGGACGCGGTCGGCACCGTGGAGGTGTCCAGCAATGAAGTTTTTTCCATGGAGTGATGGCATGATGGCTTCGCGGCGTTGGCGGTCAGACGGTGTTCACGGCATTTTCCAGGCGACCGATTCCGCTGATGATGATCGTGATGTGATCGTGTGGTGCCAGCGTGAAGGAGTCGTCGGGAACGATTCCCGTGCCGGTCAGCAAGACGACTCCTCGGCCGAACGCCTGGGACCGCCACAGGTAGGCCATCAGGTCGGCAAATGGACGTTTGATCTGGTCAAGGCCGGTCTCACCGGCAAACACCACTTTGCCTGATCGGGAGATCGACACGGAAATCGACCACTGGCGAATGACCTGCTCATCATTAACCAGCGTGATCCATGGGCCAAGGGAACATGACCGGTCGTAAGTTTTTGCCTGGGGAAGGTAGAGCAGATTTTCCCCCTCGATGTCACGGGAACTCATGTCATTGCCGATCGTGCAGCCAATGAGCTTGCCACGTGAATTCATGACAAGTGCAAGCTCCGGTTCGGGCACGCTCCAGGTGGCGTCGCGACGAATGCCGACCGAGTCTCCCGGCCCGACAACCTTTTCCCCGATAGCCTTGAAGAAGATCTCGGGGCGGGGGGCCTCGTAGACGCGATCATAGGCTGTCGCGCTGAAATCCGACTCCTCCATCCGCGCCGTCTTGCTGCGGAGATAGGTGACGCCCGCCGCCCAGACTTCCTGGCGCTCAACCGGTGGGAGGAGTACGACCCCTGCGAGCGGATGGACCATCGACGCGTGTTGAACCGCCGCTCTGGCCGCACCGGCCGGGTCATCAGACTCGAGGAGGCTGGTCAGGGTCGGAGCATCTGCATCAGGCAGTTCGGCGATAAGATCGGCCTCCAACACGAGGCCAATTCGCGGCCGATCTCCCGACGCAGCGTGCCGGAAGCGGCACAGCCGAATCACATCATCGCGTTTCATGCGTGAGTCCAGTACCTTGGTCGGAGTTTCTCAACCGGCCTCGGAGCCCGAGCCATGAAGGCAGCTTCATCCATGGTTTCCAATCCACAGATCATTGTGGTGCGGCCCAGTAATGCGCGAGGCCTTGTGGTTGCGTTTGCCGTCACCCTCGCGGTGCTGCAATATATTGATCGCGTTGCCATCTCTCAAGCGGCACCGCTGCTGATGAAGGATCTGGCGATCTCCAAGGAGCAGATGAGTTGGGTCTTCAGTGCGTTCACACTGGCCTATGCCCTGTTCGAGATCCCGGGAGGGTATCTCGGGGATCGGATTGGCCCGCGCCGCGTCTTGTTGCGGATCGTCCTGTGGTGGAGTTTTTTCACCGCGGCCACGGGATGGGCGATGAATTTCGCATCACTCGTGACGGCGCGATTCCTGTTCGGGGCCGGTGAGGCGGGCTGTTTTCCAAATATCACCAAGGCAATGAAGCGGTGGCTGCCTCTCGAGGAGCAATCCCGTGCCCAAGGAATCATGTGGATGAGCGCCCGCTGGGGCGGGGCAGTGACACCCCTGATGGTCTATGCCTGTCTCCTTGTGATGACGTGGCGGCAGGCGTTCATGCTCTTCGGCTTGATCGGCGTGGCATGGGCGCTCGTCTTCGCATGGTGGTATCGGGACGACCCGCGGTCACACCCGCGCGTTAACAGCGCCGAGGCGGCATTGCTGCCGTCGCCGGACGACTCCGGCAAGGATCATGGTTCCATCCCGTGGCATGCCATGCTGACCTCAACCACCGTCTGGTGCCTGTGTGGGCAATATGCCGCCTTGAGTTATGCCTGGTATTTCTTCGTGACGTGGTTTCCGACCTATCTGCTCGAGGCGCGAGGGTTCGACCTCCGACAAAGCGCTATCCTCGCCGGTACCCCGCTGCTGCTGGGTGGCTTTGGATCGCTCGCGGCCGGCTGGGTCACGCCCCCGCTCGCCCGGCGGTTTGGAGTGGGTCGGACGCGCCGATACCTCGGCATGCTGGGCATGACGTCGGCCGCCGCGTGCCTCATCGCCTCGACAGCGGCGGTGAATCCCTACCTCGCAGTGGCGTTGATCGCGTTGGTGAGTTTTTGCATGGATCTGACGATGCCGGGATCATGGACCACCTGTATGGACATCGGTGGTCAGTCCACCGCAACGCTCGGCGGAGCTATGAACATGATGGGGAATCTGGGCGGCTTTCTGTCACCGATCGTCCTCGGTGTGATCGTGAGTCAGACCGGCAACTGGACCGCCACGTTTTACCTGACAGGGGCCGTCTGCCTGTGCGGTGCCGTGATGTGGTTCTTCATCGATCCCTGCACCCCGTTGGTTCCGGAGGTATCCCATGACGCATGAGGGGCATGAAGAACTGTGGAAGACCCTCCTTGCTGATGAAGATCCCGGCATTTTCGCGCTGCAGTCGGTTGCCGAGGGACCGACGGGGAGCCTTCCCTTCACCGACCGCATGCTGCGGGAAAGCCCGAGCGGAGATTTGTTCGGGCTCTCGCAGAACGTCGGCATGGGATGGTCGCCGGCGGCCGCCGCTGGCAGGCAGTTTTTGATCCTGTCGACCCAGGGGGGAGTGCGCGCCCCCGATGGTGCACCGGTGGCGCTCGGCTATCACACCGGCCACTGGGAAATCGGTCTTCTCGTGCAGGCGGCGGCCGACGAGTTTCGTCGCCTGGGAACGGTTCCGTTTGCAGGCTTCTGCTCCGACCCGTGCGACGGGCGGACCCAGGGAACGACCGGAATGTTCGACAGCCTCCCGTATCGCAATGATGCGGCGATCGTTTTTCGGAGGCTGGCACGATCGCTGCCGCTGCGGGCCGGCGTGCTCGGGATCGCAACCTGCGACAAGGGCCTGCCGGCGATGCTCATGGCGGTGGCCGGGCTTCTCGATCTGCCGAGTGTGATTGTGCCCGGTGGCGTCACGCTGCCGCCCCGCCAGGGCGAGGACGCAGGAACGATCCAGACCATCGGCACGCGATACGTCCACGGCCAGGTGACGCTCGAGGAGGCGTCCGACCTCGGCTGTCGGGCGTGTGCCTCGCCGGGCGGCGGGTGCCAGTTCTTGGGAACCGCGGCGACCGCGCAGGTGGTCGCCGAAGCCCTCGGCCTGACGCTCCCGCACGCCGCGCTCGCGCCGAGTGGCCAGCCGGTGTGGCGTGATCTTGCCGTACGGTCTGCCCGCGCCCTTGTTGCCAATGCGGCGCTCGGAAGCACGACACGAGACATTCTCACTGCCGCGAGTCTCGCCAACGCCATGGTGGTCCACGCAGCCTTTGGGGGATCGACAAACCTGCTGCTTCATATTCCGGCGATCGCCCATGCGGCCGGGCTGCCCATCCCAACCGTCGAAGAATGGATCGCCGTCAACCGTCGCACGCCCCGGATCGTGAGCGTGCTCCCCAACGGACCGATTCATCATCCAACCGTCCGGGTCTTTCTGGCCGGGGGCGTTCCCGAGGTGATGCTCCACCTCAACCGACTCGGTTTACTCGATTGCTCGGCCCGTACCATTACGGGGTCGACGCTTGGGGAGCAGTTGGCCTGGTGGGAAACAAGCGACCGGCGTCGACGCTTTCGTGAGCTACTCATCTCTCTTGATGCGGTCGATCCGGATGACGTGATCATGACTCCGCAGCTCGCACAGTCCCGCGGCCTCCGGGGCACGATGGCCTTCGTCCGTGGCACCATCGCTCCTGAGGGGGGCGTGGTAAAGGCCACGGCGATCGATCCCCGCGTGGTCGACGCCGACGGCGTCTATCGGCATGTCGGCCCGGCTCGGGTATTCGCCAGCGAGCGGGCGGCAATGGCCGCGATCAAGGCGGGTAGCATTCAGCCAGGGGATGTGCTCGTGTTGGCCGGTATCGGTCCGATGGGCACAGGCATGGAAGAGACCTACCAGGTGACCAGCGCGATCAAGCGGCTCCCCTTTGGAAACCGCGTGGCCCTCATCACGGATGCCCGCTTCTCGGGCGTCTCAACGGGCGCCTGCATCGGTCATGTGGGCCCGGAGGGTTTGGCTGGTGGACCAATTGGGAAGCTCATTGATGGCGACGTGATTGCGATCACGATTGACACAATGGCGGCGACGGGAAGCGTCGATCTGCGGGGACATGGAGCAGAACCATATTCCGCGGAGATCGCGACTCGCGAATTGGCGGGCCGACCGACCCGACCCGACCTCGCCGCCGACCCACATCTCCCGCAGGACACCCAGCTCTGGTCGATTCTACAACAAGCCAGTGGCGGCACATGGCGGGGATGTGTGTATGACACCGAGCGAATCCGGAGCGGTTTGCTGCATGGAAGTCTGAGTGGAGGGAAGTGTCCGCAATGAGCAAATACCGACGTCTGCACAGGCAAGCGACCCGCCTTGTGACGTCCTTCCCGTTTCTTGATCCATCCGGGATGTTAGGTTCGGCCGCGGCCGAAAGTCCACGCGGCCGGAAGCCAACGCCGTTGTCGAGTTCACGCCGTTTGAGTTCTTGGACCGGCTCGACGATCTCGTCCCGCCGCCGCGGAAGCACCGGCATCGCTACCACGGGGTGTTTGCGCCGAATCACAAGCTGAGGCGGGCCGTCACGGCGCTGGCCATCGGCAACGTTGGCAAGCAACGCGAGGCCGCGACCGGCGGGCATCGGGGCGACGGTCATGGCACAACAGGCTGCTGTGACACGAAGCCGGATCAAAAGCCCCGCTCGCACGACACCTCTCGGATTGCGTGGGCGAAACTCATGGCCCGGGTGGGGGAGGAGTTTCCGCTCCAGTACCCCAGTTGCGGCGGCGACATCCGGCTGCCAGGAGACGGCCGGCAGGAGCCGGCTCACTTCGAACCGGAGGTTCGCAAGCGGAAGAAGGCCAGGATGGCTTCGCCCGCGTGAAGTCAGCTCCTGACCCATCTTGGCGAACCGCTCGAGCCGCCACCGATCGCAGCCGCCCGGGGGCCCACCGACCGACTGGGGCGAGCTCGTGCAGGCCCATC
This sequence comes from Planctomycetia bacterium, assembly GCA_026401035.1. Lineage (GTDB taxonomy): Bacteria > Planctomycetota > Planctomycetia > Pirellulales > UBA1268 > RGVT01. The sequence goes on from JAPLNR010000006.1 coordinate 40,068, forward strand.
ACGATCGCGACGTCTTTCAAGCGACGGATAGACGAACTGCCCCCGATCGACATCCACAACCTCTGACCCCAGCTGGGCGCGAGGGATCAACGAAGCCGCCACGCGCCCGGACTCGAAGAGATTCTGCGCCGACGGCCGAAAAACGCCTCTGCAAGGGGTCAGCCAGGCGTTCCTGGATCCGCTGTTTCGGGACAAGGAAGACCGGGCACTCAGCTCACGAGCCGCCCATCAGCTCGGAATCGGTTACGGACGTGCCATTGGCCGGGCTATCCTTTTGGGTTGTTGCGCGGGCGCTTCGGTGGCAGCCTGTGCGGCGAGCGGCGCGAGCACCAGGGTGAGTACTAGAATTGGCGATTGATTCATTTGTGCCTTGATTCTCCTTGGCCATCTCGCAACAGGCGGTAATCCTCTTTTGCGGCTGAACTTGGTTCGGCCATTTCGCCCAGCCAGCCTTGGATTTTTTGCCTCAACTCCCGAGTCAACTCCGGTTCTTTCTCATGGCAGTCATGGCGCTGCTGCCGGTCCGCAGCAAGATTGCAGAGAAGTGTGCGGGGTGGCAATCCATTGGGGAGGCCGGCAATGGTGTTGGGCGGTAGCGGAGTGATTTCCAACAGCAATCTGTCCCCTTCGAGCCACCAAGCATACAAGGGGGGAGTCGAAGTGTTGCTCCGGTTGATCTTGTCGGGAGCCTCGTAAGAATAGGACCAGCGCCAACCATGCACCCGCAGGATCCCAGCGAGTCGCGGGGTGCCCGAGCGGTTTCTCCACGCAAGAGCGGCAGCAGGTTCTTCCCATCGATGTTTGCCGGAACGGCTGCTCCGGCGGAGGCCAGCACGGTCGGCATCAGATCGGCGAGGCTGACAATCCCCTCAGGACGGCCCGGCTTGACAACACCGGGCTGCCAAACGATGAGCGGCACATTGACGCCGCCGAGCCAGCCGGTGCCTTTGCCGCCGCGGTTCGGTGCATTGTGAGGAGGAACGGAGTACTGGGCACAACCATTATCCGAACTTAAAATGAAGAGTGTGTTGGTCTGCTGCCCGTAGTGCGTCAGGAGCCCAAAGAGCTTGTTAACTCCGGTGTCGAATGGCCGAACACACCGTTCCGGCGGCGCCACGATTGGGTCGTGCAGCGTCATGGGCGCGTAATAGAGGAAGAGTGGCTGCTTCGCTTTCAAGGCGGTTTCCACGAACTCACAGGCCTTCCGGTTGAACAGGTCGGTGAGGAATTCGCCTTTGGGTCTCAGGGGAACTGGCGAGCGATTTTCCCACAACCCCTTCGCCTCATAATAGCTGCTTCCGGAGTTATTGAACCCAAAGTAGTAGCCGAAGCCGCGGTCAAGCGGATGCTGACCGGGGTGGGAAGATGTTTGATATGCCAAGGAGTGCTGCCGTAACGCCGGATCTTTCATGGCAACATGCCACTTGCCGATGATGCCGCAGCGGTATCCGGCAGCCGACAACGGTTCGGCAAGCATGACCCGGCTGGCCGGAATGCCGTTGCGATCCACATCCATATTCGAATAAGCGCCCCAGCGCTGCTGAAAGTTGCCGGTCAACAGTCCGGCGCGGCTCGGCGCGCACAACGAGGCGGTTGCAAAGCAGTTACCAAAAACTGCCCCATCACGCGCCAAACTGGATAAAAACGGCATACAGCGGCGGGCCGCGTCCAAATGTTTTTCCCGACTGACCGGCACACCATCGGTTCGCTGCTTGGCATAGTCGGCGAGGATCTCCGGCTCCAACTGCTCCGGGGTTAAACTCTCGGCGTACGGCGGAATCCAGCCGGTGCCGACATCATCGAGCAACACCATGATGATGTTTGGTTTTTCGGTGTGCACCGGCGCGGCGGCAGCGTTGCTGGCCGCGGCGGAAAGCACAAGCGGAATAAGGGCGGAAACGAGATGAGAAAAGGATGAGCTTTTACCCGTCATGATGAGGCATCCCTTTTTCAACTCCCTTGGGGAGAACCATTCCGCGGGCCTTGTACCATTGCGTCAGTTGCCGACGTCCCTCTTCAAGTTGATTTTGGGAAACCGGATCGACGGCCAGATTTTTCATCTCTCCGGGATCTTTCTCCAAATCGATCAATTGCTCCCGTTGTTTGCCTCCATAAAACAAGGTGTATTTGTAGCGCGGCATCAGCACCGTGCAGGCAATCCCGCTTTCCACCACCAGTGTGTCGCGCCAGCTCGTGTCCGCGCCTCCTTCGGTCAGTGCACGCACGCTCTTTCCCGGTAGTTCTCGCGGGATAGCCAAGCCGGCAAAGTCGCAGAGGGTCGGGATCAGATCTATGCCGGTTGAGACGAGATGCTTGCACTCGACCGCGCCCTTTTTCACGACGCCTTTGCCCGCAATCAGGAATGGGACCCGGATGGCTTCCTCATAGGGAACCATCTTGTGTCCCATCCGGTGGGCGCCGTCCATGTCGCCGTGGTCGCTGGTGAAGACCACCCACGTGTTGTCCGCCAAGCCGCTTTTTTCCAGCGCATCCAGTACGAGGCCAATCTGGCGATCGACGTCCTCGACCAGGCGGGCATAGTGCCAGCGATAAACGCGCCAGTCATCATCTCTATAGCCATGGCGCTTTTCTCCGCGGTCCTTGTGTGCGCCTTGGAAAAGGCTGGCATTGAGCAAATCAGGTTCATTCTCCGGAATTCCTGAATTAACCGGCAAGGTCGGGCAGTGCTTCGCAATGAACTCCTGCTCAGAGATGTCGGCAGGTTTTCCCGTGCGCAGCTTGACTTTTTTGGCGATCCCGCAGATATCGTGAGGATTGATGAATGAGGCAACCAACAGGAACGGGCGCTCGTGTTTTTGCTGCAAAAAGCGAACACAAGCCGCGCTCAGGTCGTCGCGTTCGTCGGCGGTCAGATATTCCTCGAACCCGTAGTTCTCGATTCCGGCATGGCCTTCCTTGACGGCTTCTTTCACGGTTCCCGGCAAATGTACTTTGCCGCCATAGGCGGTCCGGTAACCGGCCCGACGGAAGACAGTGCCCATGGTGTTCTTCGCCACCGCCTCCGGCAACGGTCGCTCGAGCATGCCGTTGCCGTCGAGGCCTATCACGGACGGCATCAGTCCCGAAAACATGCTGAAGCGCGACGGCACGCAGACCGGGTTGGCGCAATAAGCGCGTTCAAAACGCATGCCATTGGACGCGAGGCGATCCAAGGCGGGCGTTTTCACCCAAGCATTGCCGGCACAGCTCAGCATGCCGGCATGTTGCTGGTCGGTCGTGATCAGCAGAATATTGGGTTTCGCCGGCGCATCGGCGGCGTACAGGGCCTCCGTCAATGCCAGCATGGCCATGATGATTGAAATGACTCGTGATGTTTTCATGTTCATAGACTCCTTGAATGATCCTTATGGCTTCGCCCCTTTGGAGGCGCCCAGCTCTCCCATTGGCTTACGGCTGGTGGCGTATTCGACGTAGTTGCAGAGCAGTTTGGCCGCGACATGCGCCGGCCCCTGGGGATTCTCCAGATTTGCGCCGATATTCAGAGTGGAAACGACGATCCGCCCCTTGCCGAAAGGAATCACCCCAACCGCGGTTCCCAGCTGGAAAGTCCGGGGACTGTCATAACAACCCGCCACCAGTTCTTCCCCCTCCAGAGCCAAGCCTAGGCGTTGGCCGGAACTGCCCTTTTGGATGGGTGCCAGCCAACTGTCGGGGTTGTCAATAATAATGATCGTGGTGCCATCCCGCTGGGCCCGTTCCAATAGCGGTTGCGGATCCACGGACTTGGTGTCGGGGAGAAGCCAGCGCAAATGGATTTCCGCCGTCTCGTCATCCCCAACCGTGTCGTGCCCCTTCATGATGTTGGCGACCTGGAAATACTCCAGGCGGATGGGGACGGGTTTGCCCGCTGCCAAAGTCACCTTGCCATTACTGGAGAATGTATGTGCGACGTTCTTCCATGCATCGATCACCTGTTGGCCATCGACCCAGAGGCGAACGCCGTCGTTGCTGAGGGTATTGAAGAGGTATTCGCCGCTCTTGGGCGGGAGCAGGGTGCCTTCCCAGCGCACGAATAATTTCTTCAGCGACTTCAATGTCGGGTCCAAGGTCTGCTTTTCCATCTGGAAATCCACCTTTTCATCGATTCGTTCGAGTAACGTGTCCTTGAAATCAAATCTCGACGAGAAAGTCGCCTTGAGTCCGGGCTTTTCCCCCGTTGGCGTGCGCAAGCAGGCGGCGGGAATCACCGCCGGCTCGGGCTTGAGGGGCCGAGCGACGATGACCCAGTCCAAGGGCCCCAGCTTCTCATCGAGAGGCGGGACCTCGAGGTTTTTTTGCGTCTTCAAAAATTCCCGGACCTTGCCATCGACCTCCAGTACGGCCCCTTTCCCCGCCAGGGGACGACTCTTCCAGTCGACCGCCAAGATCTGCTCACGCCCGGCGGCTTGTTCCTTGCCGCCCGCATCCGTCAGGCTCGCGTTGATTTTGAAAAAGCCGCCCTTTCCGGTGACAGGAATCGTCACCCCTTCGACCAGAAGCTGGCCATAGACATCCCCGCCCTGGAGCGTTACGTTCGTCTCTTTGGCAAACACCTCTTGCCCGCTCTGATCCAGGGCTTTCATTTTTAAAAGATGTGGGCCATTGAGGTTTTTCTCATTGATGACGTAAAAATCCACGGTGATGCTTTCCCCCACATGCGCCACCTGGTTGCGCGTCTTCACCGCGACATAGAGCGGTTGATTGTAATAGGCCAACAAGCCCGGGTCAGCCTTGGGGTTGCGGAAGCAGTCCACCATTCCGCCGTGATTGCCCTCGGCATGCTCTTCCCAGCCATTGATGGCATAGGCGTCGTTGGCATCGCAGATCCGGTGGTCTTCAATCTTGCGGCCCGAGTGCTCCTGGCTGATGACACCCATCGCCTGACAGAGATCGTCCAGCGTAGGAAAGGCGCTCGCTAGGTTTTTACGTTTGAAAAAGGAATCAAAAGCCTCATACATCTGCCGGTAGATGGCGCCATCCCAGCCGGTGGGCAAGTTCTCCATTTCTTTTTGGATCAAGCTCAAGCGCGGTGGTGCCGAGACCGCGCTTTCCTCGCCGCGGAAGACGATCTCCCCACGGTTGGTCGTGAGGCAGAAATGTTTGGTTGGAGAGCTGTAGAAATCCTCCCGCCAGCCTTCATCGCCTTGGGGCCGATGGTAGTCCCACCAGCCAAGCTGGTAGGGTTTGTCGTCGAAGGGACGCAGGTGGAGTTTGGCCTTTTCTTCCTGGTCAAAGCTCTTACACCATGCCGAGGTGTAGGTGATGGTCCGGCTGGGATCGAGCGCATGCGCGGCCTTGAGGTCGGCCAGGTGCAGGGCAAAAAGCGCCTCGTCCTCTCTCGCTCCGTGCACGTACCATTGTTCATTGATGAGGTTGTAGAGGACTAAGCTCGGATGACTGCGGTCGCGCTTGGCCATCCGCAAAAGTTTTTCCCGGGCCAGAGCTTGCGCAAAGGGGTCCTTGCCGGCGCTGACATGGCCGCCGGGTTCCTCATAGAAGAGCAGCCCCAGTTCGTCAGCTTTCTCCAGTATGCTCGGGTGTCCGATGGCGCGGTGGAAGTTTAGCATATTGAGTCCCATGGCCTTGGCGACGCGGACTTCGCGCTCGGCCCAGCCGGCGGTAGGAAAGATGCCGTTGATCGGCCAGAATCCCCAGCTAATGGCCGTGCGCAGGACAATGCGTTTGCCATTGAGCCGAAAGACAGCGTTCTGGCCCTGGCCTTCGGGCGCGAACCAGCGAAACCCGAACGTCTTGGCGACCGAGTCCGTGGCCACGCCCGCCGTCTTCAGACTCACCTCGGCGACATAGAGCTCGGGATTCTCCAACTCCCAAAGCTTGGCCTCCGGAGCGGCCACTTTGAGCGAAACGGTGGAATCACCTGCTGGAAGAGTGAACTCCTTGCGTTCCTCCCGGAAAACCTCCACCGCCGGGTTTCGCTTTTCAAAGACGCGGATCAGCAGGTTACGCTTTTCGCTTGCGCCCGTCGTGTTACGAACGCTCACCAATGCGTTCGCCTCCCGCATCGCCGGCGTGTTCTGCAGGTAGAGGTCGTCGACGTAGATCGGGTCACAGACAATCAGTCGCACCCGGCCCGTGATCCCCCCAAAGCCGTGACTCACGGGAATCTTGTAGCGTCCCCACGGCTCAGCTTTTGTGTCATTCCACCAAAAGTTGCCATTGGGGTTGGTGATGCGGACCGCCAGTTCGGCCGCCGTCCCCGGTTGGGCCGCTTCCGTGATATCGACTTCGAATGGGGTATTGCCCACCAGGTCGTAGCCCAGCAGTTTCTGATTGAGAAAAACTTCCGCCCGCAGCCGGACCGATTCGAATCGCAGGAGGAGTCTCTGCCCGCTCTGGAAGCGAGGCACTTGAATGGTGCGGACCCACCAGGTGACCCCTTTGATGGCGCTCAGCCGGCCCGTTCCCGTCCCCAAGTATTCCTCGGCGGTGCCGGGAACCTGAACGGCTGTTCCGGCGGCCAACTTTTCCCAGCCGCCGGTGGGCGGATTGACCGGCAATTTACCCAGTTCCATCGGCGGGAGAAAGAGATCGTCGTTCTGCCACTTGGCCGCCTGATCCTGCCAGAGCCGCCAGCCGGGTCCGGAAAGATCCACCTCCAGCCGTGCGGCATGAGCCGAAAGGCTAGAGAAAAGCAGTGTGAGAAACGCGTAGCGTGCAAACGTAAGGGATCGACTCATGGCAACCTCCTATTTTTGGAACGATTTGTCGGATCGGTTTTTCCGGGCTGTTCGATCATTGGATAGAGGGGTTTGGGCGATTCCACCGTCCCTGCCGGCCGTCTGGCCCGGGGGGGCTTGCCGCCGATCTCGGCCTCCATCTTTTCTGCCAGCGATGTCAGCTTCTTGATGATGTCCGGATGTTGTGCTGCCAGATCGGTCCGTTCCCCGATGTCGGATTCCAGGTTATACAAGCCCCCGGCCTTTCCCACCTCGCCCTTTTTCCCCATTCGGACTGTGGCTTGATGGCCGGTTTCCACGGACCTTGGCGAATCGCCTCCAACTCATAGCCATGGAAATAGTAATGGGTATCGCGGACCGCCTGCGTGCCCGTGCCAAACAGCAAGGAAGAGATATCCCGCCCGTCGATGACAGGTTCTGGTGGAACGGTGCCGCCGGCAAGGGTGACACAGGTAGGCAGCAGGTCAATGGACCGCAGATTGCATTACAAACGCTACCGGCAGGAATTCGCCCCGGCCACCACGCCAGTGCCGGTACCCGCACGCCGCCTTCCCAAGTGCTTCCCTTGCAAGGAAGATCGGGCACTCAGCTCACGAGCCGCCCATCAGCTCGGAATCGGTTACGGACGTGCCATTGGCCGGGCTATCCTTATTTGTTGGGCCTGGTAGCGTATCGGGACCAGCGCCGAGGCGACGGCCGTAGACTGGGGCGTTCTCGGGCTGGCTCCAGACCTCACGACCAGAAAAAGGCGCTGTCATGTCCCTCTCGCATTCACGTGGTCGCATTGTGGTGGCACTGTCGTGTTTCGTTGTGGTGTGGCTCGCAGTTCCGTCGCTGGTCGCTGCCGATGCCAAGGCCCAGCAGGCTCTCGCGATGCCGGAGGCCAAGGATATTCCCGTCGCCCAGTTGAAACTCGCAGCCAGACAGGCTGCGGCCAATGGTGTCGCCACGATCCTCGCCCGGATCATGGCGTTTGGAAACGACACCGGTCTGGCCTATCCGCCGCAGAGCAGCTTCAAGGTGTCGGGTTTCAAGGACGTTGCGGCCCGCAAGGTGATGGTCGAGGAGGCCGTCTACAAGGACGAGTGGAAAGACGTGGAGCAGATGGTTCCGGAATTGAGCGAAGGCATGCCGACCGGCAGATTCGTTCCCGGCAAGGTGCGCACGCTCGTCAGCCGCACGAAGGTGGGAACTCGCACCAACGAGAGATTCATCCCCGATCCCGACGGCACCGAAACAATGAAAGTTCCCACCTACGACCGAAGCGGGGCCGATCTCTACGAGCCCACCATGCTGGGCCTCAATGGCATGGCGCTCTACGTGCTCGCCCGTGCGGGGCTCGGAGACCATGCGGCGGCCCGGAAACTCGCCCAGACTCTCGACGATCGGATGGGAGAATTCGGCATCTCCGATCACACGTTCGACGTCGCCTGGCTGGCCGCCGGCTTCGCGGCGTTAGGGGCTGAATCGCCGCATCGGGATCGTGCCCGGCAGCTGATCGACAAACTCATCGACGGGCAGATTCGGGAAAAAGGCGATCCGCAGGGGCTGTGGGGACCCGTCTGCATCAACTACCCCTACTTCGCGAAGTTGATGGAAATCCAGGAGCAGTTGCGTATCGAGCTGGAGGTCAACCGGCCCAAGAAACTGGAGGCGGCCACTCCGCAGCAGCAGGCAACGCTCACCAAGCAGGGCCACGAGATGCGGAAGGTCTCCAGCGAATTCACCCGCGCTTTCCGCGATGTTTCGTCGTATGGCATGCGCATGCAAAAAATCACCGAACCGTTCATGGTCTCGGAGACGGTGCGGCTGCCAGGCCTGCCGCTCTACGTCTACAACCGCGTCGTCGCCGACGTCGAATCGACGGCCCTGGCAGCCTTCGCGTTGGCGGAAGCGCAGCGGGCAGGGCTCTTGCCCAAAGAGACGGAACGGGTGGCGATCCGCGGCAAGAAGGTGGCCGTGCCGGAAAAGACAGCCACGGCGCTGAAAGCGGCCGTCACGAAAGTCGCGGAGTCGATCGGCAGCGAGGGCGGCTGCTCCATGCTCACCCTTCAGGCGGTCAACCACGGGTTCGACAAGTGTCGCATCCCGATCCATGAGGTGCCCTACAAGGGTGAGCTTCCACCGCTGTTCAACGTGGAGACGGCCTGCTCATGTGCCAACGGCTTGGCGGCGCTGGAATGGCTGGCAGCGGTGGATGCCGACGTGGCGAAGGACCACGACGCAAAGCGGCAGCGGGCCCGGCAGCGGACGACGGCGATCGCGGAGCGCTGGTATCGCGACACGGCGCCGAATCCTAGGAACCGCAAGCCGTGGCCCACCGTCTATGAAGGCATCAGCGTATCGAAGGCCGCCCTGACGGAATCCGAACGGCTCCCGCTTCCCGATCCGACGTCGCCCCCGGTCGACAGCCTCCCATGGGGCGGCTTCGGTGGCCAGTACGCGATCCTGCCGCCTCTTGGCAGCCTGTTCGATGGCGGTGATCCGCAGAACACACTTGACGACGGCCTGTATCGCCAGATCACCTACCGCCTCGTCGGGCTGCAGGATGCCAATGGGCAGTGGATGACTTCACTCTTCGGCGGGTTCGAATCGTTCTCCAGCGCCGCCGATGCCCTGGGCCTCAAGGGCGGATGGTCGGGGGGGCTGGCTGCCGATCGCGGGGCCCACGCCACGCTCGCGAGCCTTATGTTTCTGCTCCATGGCATCGACGAGCCACTGCGACTCGACGGCATCACGATCCGTCCCGAGGGAAGCGAAAACATCGAGGAAGAAACGGAGGCGGACGGGAAAAAACCGAAGGCGCCCCGCGTGCCGCCGTCGCTGCGGGCGGTGACGGGGGCCGAGCGTCGCAATGCCGAGCGGGCGGCACTGCTCGACGGAGTGCTCGCGGCGAAGCAGATCAAGCCGGCCGCGGTGCCGGCGGCCGCTGCGGAGTCTGTGAAGACCGAGACCGAAACCCCCCCCGCGCCACCCGTCGTAGCCGAGAAGAAAGATGACGGCCTGGGCAGCGTAGACGACCTGCTCGAAGTGAAGTG
>JAPLNR010000006.1:49920-51406 GCA_026401035.1 Planctomycetia bacterium
GAGGAGCGAGAGGATTTCCCTCTCCCGCAGCGTGAGCGTGTCGACGGCCCCTGGCCGCGGAGACACGGAAAGCGATTCCATCACGCGGCAGGCGATGTTCATCGACATCGGCGGTCCGCCCTCGTGCACTTCGCGGATCGCCCGGAGGATCTCGTTGGGATGGGACCGCTTGAGCAAGTACCCGCTGGCCCCGGCCCGCAGTGACTGGAAGATCTTGTCCGTGTCGTCGTAGACCGTGAGCATGATCACCTTCAGCCCCGGATGCGTCGATTTCACCGCCGCCACGCACTCTGTGCCGTCGAGTTTCACCGACCTCTTCCCCGATAGGTTGAGATCCATGACCACGACATCGGGCGGATTCTTCGGAATTTCCCGGATCGCGGATTCGGCGTCGGGGTAGGCCGCGACGAACCGCAGGTCCGGCGCTTTTTCGATCAGGGCCATGAGTGTTTCCCGAGTGATGCGGTCGTCCTCGACGATGGATACCGAAACCCGGTGCAATGTGGTCATGAAAGGGCCCCAGTCGATGAAGGAAGAGGACTGTCGAGGGCGATTACGGCGCCTCCCTCGGGGCCGGCGGTGATCCGGCAGGTGCCACCCAGGTCTTCCGCGCGGCGTCGCATGTTGGCCAGGCCATAGCCGACTCGCTGGGAAGACGGGTGGATGCCCGCGCCATTGTCGGTGAGCACGAGCCGGAGCCGGCCGCCGTCGCAGGCGATGACGAGCCGCACCTCCGTCGCCTTCGAGTGCTCGACCACGTTGGAGACGGCCTCCTTGATGACGAGGAGGATGTTGCGGCGAAACTCGGCGCTGGCCGGCACGTCGGCCACGGTCGCCGGCGACTCGACCACGCAATGGATGCCGAATCGGTCGAGCGTCTGGTTCACCCACGGGCCGATGTAGCCGATGAGATGGCCAAGCGTGTCGTTGGCGGGCGTGACGGCCCAGACGAGTTCCTCCATCGACGCCACGGTCTGCCGGGAAATGTCGGCCACGGTCGCCAGCCGTTCCGCGTTGGCGTCGGCGCCGCGTTCGGCCTGCATCAGGTCAGCGAGGAGGGCGATCTGGGTGAGACTCGTGCCCACCTCGTCGTGCATATCTTGGGCGATCCGCAGCCGTTCCCGCTCGAGGGCGGCCTGCGCCCGCAATCGCTGCATCTTTGCTCTGGAGCGGACGCTGGAGACGACGGTGGCGAGCGTGGCTGCCAGAGCGGCGATCGACGCGACGGCGGCGCCGCGAAACCGGACTCTGATCACGGCCTCCGGTTTCACCGCTGCTGCCGACACGCCGAGTGCTTCCCGCCCGAGGCTCGGCGCCATCTCCTTCCTGCACCGCTTCGGCTCGGCGCTCAACCACCACGTGCATCTCCACGCATGCGTGACCGACGGCGTCTTCATGCCGGCTGCTGGCGGAGCAGGCTGCTGCGCCTCGCCGGCGTTCCTGCCCGCACGATCAATCACGCAGGCTGATTTGGCCACGGTCACCG
>JAPLNR010000036.1 GCA_026401035.1 Planctomycetia bacterium
ACCGCCGAGGCACAGGGCCGCACGGTCTGCCCGCCGCAGCGCCATAATTCCTGACCGGTCTCGAGGTCATAGCCACGGGCCGCGTTCTCCCCGTTCATGATGACCTGCCCGCGGCCGCTTGAATCCGCGGCGATGAGCGGAGTGCACCAGCCCGACGGCTCATCCCGCGACACCTCCCAGACGGTCCGGCCCGTCTTCTTGTCGAGGGCGTAGAGCCGCGAGGGGCCCTCGTGGTCCCATGGCACGATGATCAGGTCACCGGCCAGAGTCGGCGAACTGCCTTCACCGAAACCATGCCGCATCGTCATGTCGCCAAAGTCCCGGCTCCACACCAACTCTCCGGCCATCGTGTAGCAGAAGAGGCCGCGCGATCCGAAAGAGGCATACAGATGAATGCCGTCGGTGCACGGCGAGTGGGACGCAAACCCGTTGGTCTCGTGCGTTCCCTCATGGGGAATCGCCCGCACCGCGGATCGCGACCATTTTTCCGCGCCCGTGGCGCGGTCGAAGCAGAGCACGCGAAAGTCGAGTTCGCCCGGCACTCCAGCGACGGGCACCGCCGCGGTCACGAACACCGACTGATCCCAGACCACTGGGGACGAGGATCCGCGACCCGGGATTTCAACCTTCCAGCGGAGGGATTTTGCGGCGCCAAACTCGATTGGTGGCGCGGCCGCGGCGGCCGTTCCGTTGCCGTTCGGACCCCGCCAATGCCCCCACTGATCCGCCACGGCCTGCCGGGCGCCCTCCGGGTGCAGGATCAGCATCGCAACAACCGCCCACTCAAGACATCGCATGACGGGACTTTCCTGCAGCATTGTTTCCCAATCCGAAGCGGCACGCGGTCCGCAGCGACCACGCGCCGGCAGACTTGTTCCACAGTCTACTATCTGCTGCTCAGCGCCAGCCGATCCGCCTCGCAGGCCATCGCGACAGCCGCCACGCTGTCGGCTTCCGTGAGCCTCCGCACGTGGGCGGGATCGCGGATATTGGCAATCTGGTCGGCGGCGAGATCCCGAACGACCTGGCCATACAGATCCATTTTTCCAAGGCCGAGATCAAACCCGATCTCGACGAGCGCCGTCGCCTCGAAGGGCTGAAACCGGCCCCGCATGCGGCGGCTGTCGCCTGCGTAGCGTTCGACCGTGCGGACCGAACTTCCCGGCAGCATGTGGGCGAGCACTCCGAGCGTGTCGTCGTCGACGAGCCCGCGAAACTCACCCCGCGTGGGCACCCAGTCATAGAGCCGCACTTCCCCCCGCTCGAACACGAGCCGCAATTCCTGCCGATCCAGGCGGGAGGCCTGGTGAAAGCCGTGCTCGAAGTGGAAGAGGACGCCTGCATGCGGCTGATTTTCAGCCTGCCGGGAGCCCTTGTAGCGGCAGGTGCAGACCACCTGCTCCTCGACGGGTTCCTGAATCACCGGCTGCCCCCCCACGTTGGCCCGCACACTGCGGGCCGCCGACACGACCACGCCCTTCCCCAGCCACGAGGCGACCAGATCGAAGAAATGCACGCCATGCTCGACGAAAATTCCGCCGCTGATGTCGCGGTTCCAAAACCAGTGGCCCCGGGCAAGCCCCTCGTCAGCGGCTTCGTTGATGAACAGGCCGTGCAGCAGATCGCCGAGGATCCAGGAGTCGATGAGCTGCCCGACCACCTGCGCGAGCGGGTTGTATCGTTCGACCAGATTGGCCACGCAGATGCGTCCCTGCCGGGCCGCCAGCGACGCAAGGCTCTCGGCATCCGCGAGCGTCGTGGCGAGGGGCTTCTCCGCGAGCACATGCTTGCCCGCGAGGAGTGCCGTCGCAGCTTGGCGATGGTGCAAGGCGGGTGGGGTCGCGATGTAGACCAGATCGATGTCGGGGGAGACGAGCAGCGCCTCGGGCGACTGGGGCTCCGTCTGCAGTTCGGCGGCCGCCCGCTGGGCTGCAGCGGGATCGATGTCGGCGACGGCGCTGATCACCACGCCGGGCAGCTGCCGGTATTGCGCGAGGGAAAACCTGGCAAACGCCCCGCAGCCGACGAGCCCCACCCGCAGCGTTTCAGGAACGATTTCAACGCGTCGCTGCGGCTCGAGTTCGGGCATGGTCGGCGAACCAGAGCCTTCATCGAAAGTGACACTGGCAATCATGTCGCGATCTCCCAGGGACAACATCCCTGCAGAGAATCAACCGCCGCAGTGCCTGCGCCGGAAAACGGCTGCTGCATGCTACGCCGCCATACCACCAATGACCAATTCCCGGGCGAAAGCCCCGGGATACTTTCGATACTTTTTTCGGACTGTCATCGGCGGCGGGCGTCGAGCCCCGTGGCCCTTCTCACAATCGGCCCGGCTCCGTGTGGTTTCGCGACTGCGCCATGCTGCCTTCGCTCGATCACGGCGGATCGTGGGGAAACCAGTGCCGGGTGCCCGTGCAGAACCTCACGAGCATCAGCATCACCGGCACCTCGATGAGCACGCCCACCACCGTGGCGAGCGCCGCCCCCGACGACAGGCCATAGAGCATCGCCGCGGTCGCGATGGCGACTTCGAAATGGTTCGACGCACCGATCAGGGCTGACGGCGCGGCGTTTTCGTAGGTGAATCCCAGCAGTTTCGCCAGCGCATACGTGATGCCAAAGATCAGCACCGTCTGAATGAACAGGGGAATGGCGATCCAGAGGATGGTGAGCGGATTCGCGACGATCGTGTCGCCCTTGAACGAAAACAGCAGCACGAGCGTGAGGAGCAGCGCCGTGATCGTGATCGGGGTCAGCCAGTGGAGAAACCTCCGCTCGAACCACTCGCGGCCCAGCGTGCCGATGATCAACCGCTGCGAAAGCACGCCGGCCACGAGCGGCAGCGCGACGTAGATGCCGATCGACAACAGCAGGGCCTGCCAGGGCACCGGCAGCTTTCCCATGCCGAGCAGGAGTCCCCCGAGGGCTCCGTAGAGCACGAGCATCGTCAACGAGTTTACGGCCACCATGACCAGCGTGTGCCCGGCATGGCCACGGGCCAGGTGTCCCCAGACGAGCACCATGGCCGTGCATGGGGCGACACCGAGCAGGATGCAGCCGGCGAGGTAGCTTCGCCACAGCGGCACCTCGAGCATCTTCTCCCCCTCGTGCATGACCGCCCGGCCCGCGCCGTAGTCGTCCCCCACGTCGAGTTTCACGCCCAGTGGCAGCTTGACATGGTCGACGGCCTCGGGGCCGATCAGCGGCAACAGCAGTGAGCCCAGGAAATAAGCGGCGATGGCGTACATCGTGAACGGCTTGATCGCCCAGTTCACCAGCAGCGTGAGGGCGACGGGCTTCAGAGACCGACCCGCTGCCCGCACCTCGGCGAAATCGATCTTCACCATGATGGGATACATCATGAAAAACAGGCAGATCGCGATCGGAATCGAGATCACCGGCACGCCGTCCACGAATACGGACATCCCGTCGAGCCACTTGGCGAGATTGGGCGCGAGCCTGCCGATGGCGATGCCTGCCACGATGCACAGCCCGACCCAGATGGTTAGGTAGCGCTCGAAGAAGCTCATGCCATGTCCTGGCGACTGCTGGACTGCGTCGTCTGCCATCGGAGAGCTCGTGACCGGATGAACGGGCCGCCCGCCGGAAGTGGCGGCTCGGGAAACTGGCCCGCTGGAACTGATATAGTTTCAGGCAGCCGACAAGGCTGCAACACCGACATCGTTCCCCGCGAAGGAATCAAATGGAAACAATCTGGTTTATCGTGATCGGCCTGCTCGCCGGCTGGCTTGCCGGCCTGCTCATGAAGGGCGGCGGCTATGGGATCATCGGCGACATCATCGTCGGAGTGCTCGGATCGCTCGTCGGCGGCTACCTGTTCAAGACGCTCGGGGTATCCCTCGGCGGCGGCCTGGCCGCGAACCTGATCGTGGCGACCGTCGGGGCCGTGGTACTGATCCTGTTTCTGCGGGTCTTGAAACGCGCCTAGGTGCCTGCGCCGGCCACAACTGACGTTTCCTCTCCACCGGGCAGCCGCTAGCCTCCCGGGCTCGCAGACCCCGTCGTCCACCCGCCGCGATTCCGCGATGCCTTCCCTGTTCACGACGCGTCGACCCGCCAGCCGTTTCGCACGCTCCGTGCACATGGCGGTCGCGTTGCTCGTGACGGTGGCCGACGCGGTCGCGGTCCAGTCCACGGCTGCTGCCTCGGGCGGACAGCCGCCCGCCAACGAGCGGATCGTCGTGCGCGGGCTCACGCACCTCGACCCGACACAACTCGCACGCGCGTTGTTGGCAAACGACGAACTCCTGTTGCTCAGCAGTCCACTGACCCCCAGCAAGACGTTCCTCGCGGCAGTCGCCGACAAGGCGACGCTGGCCCTCCAGCACGAGGGCTTCGCCACGGCGCAGGCCACCGCCAGCATCGAACATGGCGCCGACGGCGAGTGGGTGGCCGTCGACGTGGTGGAAGGTCCGCGTGAGATGGCCGCTGGCATCGAGATCACCGGCCTGCCCAACGATTTGGCCCAGGGGCTGCGGCGCTGGCTCAAATCCCAGCGTCCGCCGCCCGGCGCCGTGCCGCAGTCGTCGGACGTTCAGGACGGGTGGAGCGGCACGCACTGGCTCGACTCGCGCGGCCAGCCGGCACGGCTGGAGATGCCCGCCTGGAGGCCGGGGCACCCCGCGCCCTTCGACCCGCATCAGCTTGTGACCGTGCGGCACGCGATCGGCCGCTTCCTGCGGGAGCAGGGATATTTCGCCGCCGCGACACTCGTCGAAAAACAGAAGCCCTCCGGCACGGCGGCGACAAGGCCGGCCGGCGCCGCGACGTTCGACGCCGTGGTGCGTTCCAGCGCGGCTGGCGCCGTGCTGGCGATCACATTCACCCACCTGCCGCCGGCCTCCATCCTGCGCGGTATCGAACTCTTTCCGGGATCACGGACGAATTCCGCCGACCTGCAAAAGCTGCTCGGCATCACCCCCGGCAGCCCGGTCACCGAACGCGACCGCCTCGCGTGGTGCGAGACCCTCCGCCTGTCCGGCCGCTTCGTCCGGCACGAGGTGAAGCTGAAGGAGGTTCGTGCGGCCGATGGGGGCGTGCCGGAGTTGGTCGCGGTCTTCGACCTCAGCGCCTATCCGCACGTGGCGCCGCTGGCCGAGCCGCTCTCGCGCGAGGAACAGGTCCTGCTCGCGTTTCGTAAGTGGCTTCTGCAGACGCTCGCCGATGACAACGATCTAGTCCTGACGTGGACGCTCGCCCCGGGTGGCGAGCCGACCCCGGCGACACGGCAGCCTGTCGGTTCGCTCGTCGTGTCGACGCATGAGGGGCTGCTGCTGACGGCTCTGCCGGGAAGCCCGGACGCCTGTGGCGTGGCGGTGAGCGGTGACGGATTCGGCTGGTTCCTGCCCGGGGCCGCCGGTCGGTTCGAAGTGCCGTTGCCGGTGCGGCAACGGGCCGCGGTGAACGTCAGTCTGTTCCTGACGGAGGTCGTCGAGGTCGGCCAGCACAAATACCCGCGTCGCTTCAACGTCAGCTACGGCGTGGAACCGCGGCCGCACGATGCCGCCGCTGCCCTCGCCGCCACGGCGCAGATCGAGCCGGTGGCCTGCATCGCGTTTCTCCACGAAGGAAATCCCACGGTTGGCTGGGAGGGTGACGAACTCGTCGTGGAGCGTTCCGACAAGACGGCCCGGTTCGACTCCCGCACGGGCCGGCTTCTGTCACTGCACTTTCCAGCGGGAGGCAGCATCGCGATCGACGCCGCGCCCGGCCGGTTTATGGCCGATCTGGCGGCGCTCCGCCTTGCTGCCGGCGACAACCGCGCCCGGAACGAGGCGCTGGTCTCTTCCGGCATCGAGTTCCTCACCAGCGCGGCCATGGGGGCGGCGGTTCGGCATCTCCTCGAGGCCGTTGGCATGCAGCAGAGGCTGGCAGTCTGGCAGGAGCGGGTCGATGCGGTCGCCGATACGTTGCGGATGACGGCCAAGTCGGGTGGCTTTGCCGCCACTGATCGCGTGGTGGCCGACGCGTTGTCCCGTGCCGCTGACGATGCCTCCGCCGTCCCGCTCACGATTCCTTCGGCGGAGCAGCGCTCGCCCGCTCCCGACCCAGCCATGGCGCTGGCCCAGCTGGCCGCCGCACAGGCCTGGCGGTGGACGGAACAGGCTTGCGGCCAGGACGCATGGCCGGCGGCACTCGCGCGGGTGGCCACGCTCGCGGCCAAGGGGGATGCGGCGGTGCTCTGGGAACTCTCCGCGTTCATGACCACCAAACGCAACGGACCGCTGGCCTATCTCGCCGCCGCCAGCGTGGCTCCGCTGCCGTCGCTGGCGATCACGCTCGCGCGGCAGGGCCAGCAGCGGCTCACCGTCGACGCCTTCCACGACGACTGCCGGCCGTTGTTGGCAGTCCTGCGCAGTTGCGGCGTCGACCGCTGCGCCGTGGCGCTGCTCCGCAGGGTCGATGACGACGAGGCCCGGCTGTTGGGCGAGAAGCTCCTGCAGGATCCCGGAATGTTTCTCCCCCTGGTGCATGACCTTCGCAGCCGCGACTCCGACGACGACGCGGTGGCGACCCTGTCGGATGCGCTCGATCACTGGTGGGGGGAATCGCTCCACACGCTGGTGACAGCCGCCCTGACGAGCCGGGTCCAACTCCAAACGGCCGACAAGCCGGCGGCAGACGACCACCCGCGGCGCTGATTCCCCAAGCCAGTCAGGGATCGGCTGCGGACACAACCGCGCAGGCCCGGTCAACCGGCATTCTTCGCCGTCCACCGCCGCCGCCATTGCGTCAGGCCCGCGAGTCCAAACCCTACCGCCGCAAGGGCGCAGGCGGAGGGCTCGGGAACGGTGGCGATGTTCACGAAGTTGCTGGCGGGCAGATACTCGCCGGAGAAGTTCAGTCCTCCGGCGGTCGCGTTGTAGTCGATCGTCCACAACTGGCCGGCAAGCGAAAACATCCCGCCGTCGGCCAGCACCGAGCCGCCGTAAGTGAACAGGCCGCTGTTCCAACTACCGGTGTAGTTGATGAGCGAGAACGTCGTACCTGCCGCGAATGCGCTCGGGGTCGTGGCGAGATCGGTGAGCGTGAGCCCGACCGTCCCCGAGAGCGAGAGGTTTCCCGTGACGCTCAGCAGGTCCGCGGCCAGCGGGACGGCAGAGTTCATTTCATACGCGAAGGTCGACTGGTCAAGCAGCGTGACGGCACCCGTGGCGAGGCTTTCAATGCCGGTCCCCGGCGACAACGTGCCACTCGCGTTCGCCGTGATCGATCCACCGATCGTGCCTGAGCCGCCCAGCAGGCCGCCCGCATTCACGGAGACGGCCGAGTTGCCCAGCGCTCCGCTGACCAGGAACGAGCCGGCATTGATGGCCGTGGCCCCCGAGTAGCTGCTCGTGCCGGAAAACGTGAGCGTGTCTGCGCCCTGTTTCGTCAGCGCGCCCGTGCCGCTGATCGCGGAGGAGACGGTGCTGGAACCAGTCCTGTTGAACACCAGCGCACCATTGTTGACGAGGTCGGTGCCGAGGGCGCCCGTCGATGAGCCCGTGCCAATCTGCAATGTGCCGCCGGCGTTGAGGTTGATCGTGCCAGCCCCGCCCTTCGACAGGGTGCCGCCGACGATCACCACGCCCCCCGAGCCACCGCTCCCGGAAATCGTCAATGTGCCCGTGCCCGCGCCGCCAACGACGAGAGCGCCGGAATTGCTCCATGTGCCGCTGCTGACGGTCGCCGTCCCCGTGCCGCTGACGAGGGTGCCGATGATGCCGCTGCCACTCGTGACCAGCCCGCCGACGACATCAAGTGTACCCGTGCCATTACGGCCCACATGGATAGCAACGGAATTGGTCCATGTACCGCTGCTCACCGTCGCCGTGCCCACGCCTCCGCCGAAGGCGATGTTTCCAACCGTATTCCTGACCTCGCCACCCGTCACATACAGTGCACCTGCGCCAGCTGCGCCGGTGGTATATCCACCGAGATAAAGCTGACTCGAAGTGATCCATGCACCGCTGCTAACGGTCGCCGTACCGATACCGCCATTGATGCCGATGGCACCAGACGTATTCGTGACCGCCCCCCCGGTCACGTCCAACGTGCCCGTGCCCCCGAAGCCGACGTAAAGAAGCCGGGTATTGGCCCACGTGCCGCTACTGACGGTCGCCGCGCCGACGCTGCCGGCACTTAAACCGAGAAAGCCATTGCCATTCGCGACAGCGCCGCCGGTCACGGAGAGGCCGCCGGTACCGGAACTGCCCACGACGAGGCTATTGGTGCCAGTGCTGCCGATGGTTAATCGACCGTTGGCCGCCGTAATCGACAGGTCAAACTGGGCGGTGCCCGAAGTCAGCCCAGTGAGGGTGAACGTGCCGGTGTTGGTCAGCGCGAATGCGCCGCTTCCGGAGATCGTGCTGCTCATGGTCAGGGCTGTCGTCTGGTTGAACTGCAGCGTGCCGTTGGCAATGACGTTGCCGGTAATGCTCGCATTGTCGTTGATGACCGCAGTGTCGCCCGGAGCGATGGTGCCTCCGCCCCAGGCGCTGGTGTAGGTCGTCGTGGCTGCCAAAGCCGCGGCCGGAAGAACGCACGGGCCTGCGAGCAGCAGGCCGACCGTCAGCAGATCGGCCAGGCGCCACTTCTTCGGCCGCGTGCAGGCGGCATGGAATTTCCTGTCAGCGATCGTTTCCTGGGGCAATGAATCGAGATCAGTCCCCGGCAGAGGATGGCTGACTCCGGGAAGGGCCTTGGAGATCCGCTGGCGCCGGGACTGCTGGTCATGTGAATCGCGTTTCAAGCGACGGTTCCCTTGCGAGCGATGCCGCACTGGCAACGCTGGCGACCGAACGAGCGACTTCACAGCGCGGCGAGAAACCCAGAAACTGGAAGGCGGGGAAAACATCACCGCCTGGGAAAAACTGCCGCAAAAGAAGGTCAGCGTGTCGGACAGACAGCGGTGACGAGTGCGTGCAGTAGCGATTCCAAAAGGATGCTGGCGATCAACGGATCGTCTTGCCAGGCCAGAAAGTAGTAATGCCCCCCGACGCGTTCAACCCCCTCTTTTGACGGCATTTCGCATCGCAAGACTGAAGACGGCTCCTGAGGCCCTACTCGTCGAAATAACTGCGCGTGACACGAAACCCCAGGTAATCGTTCCGCTCCGCTGGGGCGATGCTGAACCGGGCCGCCGACCGGCAGTCGGCCGGATTGCTTCCCCAACTTCCACCGCGAGCCACCCGATACCCCCCCTCGAATGGCCCTCGGGGATCGGCTCCCCCGAGGAGTTCCGGCAGATACCAGTCTGAACACCACTCGACCACGTTCCCATGCATGTCAAACAGCCCCCACTTATTGGCTTTCCTCGTAGCGACCCGATGGGCAAATGGCTCGTTCTTTTCCAAAGTATTCGCCAAGAACCAGGCATACTCGGCCAAACGTGACGCATCGTCTCCGAACGAATAGGCAACCGCCTCACCCGCTCGACATGCATACTCCCATTCGGCTTCCGTCGGCAGACGATACACCTCGTTGGGAGGAAGCCGGCCGCTTTCGTGCTCACGCTTTGTCAGTCGCTCGCAGAACTCCGTCGCATCAAACCATGAGACCCAGGTTGCAGGAAAGTTATCGCCAACCCGCGTGAAACTCTGCCCTTTCCAGGGCTCCTTACCCATAACCGTCCTGAATTGCCGTTGCGTAATCTCGGTCCGGGCAACCGCGAATGCTCTGCTGACAAATACGCCCGCCTGATCCTCGGAATCCTTCCGCCCCGGCTCCCCCTCCGGGCTCCCCATGGGGAAATGCCCTCCGTCGAGCGTTGTCCAGGCAATGTCGACAGGCGCTACGTCTGCCTGCTTTCCGACGCGAGCTGGCTCCTGCGTGCCCACGACGCGGATCGCTGCCACGCTGTTCATATAGGTCGCAGCGTTCGCAGGCTGTTCCCGTACCTGATCGTAGATCGCATTGATTTGTTTGAGCGCAGCCGTCGCTGACTGCGCGACCGCGGGATTCTGTTCCAGTGCCCTTATTTGTTGGTATGCCTTTCTGCTCAACTCCTTGTGCAGTCGCACGACCGCCGGCGTCGCCGTCATGGCAACCGCCCGCTCCACCCTGATGTTGACCTTTACGAGGTCGTTTCGCGTCAGCGCTCCGGTCATAGCTTGAGCGCTCAGTTCGGCAAGGTGGCTGGCGCTATCCAGATTTCCCGCCACGGCGGCCTGGGCTGCCTGCTGTCCGAGCTGGTTGCTCACCGTGAGGGCGCTCGGCATTGTCGGCTCGGCCGCCGGAGCCGACTCGTAAGCCACCCAATTTTTCTCTGCGAACGACACGCCTCCCGACCAGCATACGGCGGGAGAAATACCAACAATATCATCAGCGCCGTCGATGCGTTGATGGGTGAACCGAATGTCCAATAGGCCGAACACCGCGCTCGGCGGCCTCCATTTCTTTTGGACGACCCCGTCGAGCCTCACGGGCAGCTTTTCAGCATTGATCCACCGCGCGAGCGCGACGATTTTTGCCGCCTCACGTACTTCGTGAAAACTTGGCAGAACCGCTGCATATGAGTCGTAGTGTGCAGCGACATGCCGGCAGTAGTTCGCGACCATGCTGTCTGCGTCTTTGAGTTTTGCATCGACATCGTCCGCTTTCGCCTTGTCTTTCCCTGAGCCACCTGTTTCTTGCGGTGGATAAATCTCGAATTCCAGCTCCATCTCCACTTCACCAAACGACACCTCGGACTTGCCACCGGAGACGGTCATGGTTACCTGGCGAGGCTTCCAACACCGCCGCAACTCTTTGACAATCCTCAGATCCCACATCGCGTCCAGCGAGGGAGCCTGCGGCGCATCCCTGAATAACTCTGGAAGCCGCTCTATACTTTTTAGCGAGTAGTCCGCTTCATAAAAAATTCGGTGCATCTGAGACTCCGGATCCAACCCGGTCGGCACGAGGGAGACCTTCACTCCGCGCATGGGGTTCTTGACCATCAGGTCATACGTCGCCTCGGAAAGGTTGATCGTGCTGAACATGTCGACGTAGACATTGTTTTTGCCGGCCTTGTCTCGCTCTGGGAGCAGTGCTTGTAGGAGGGCTACGACGAGGTCTTCCTCTTCCATCGCTCGCTCGCCAACATCTCGCACCAGGCCGCCCCAGCGCCCAGCGGTCCGTGGCCTGACTTCATCGACCAGTGCCAGAAGAGCTTGCACCCTCAAGCTGCCCTGATCCTCACCCGGCTGACTATGAAGGAGTTGCAACGCCCGCGTTGCAGCGTCGTTATCCGTACTCCCTGCAACGGCGGACCACGCCTGTGCCGCCTGTTCGTAGCCCAAGTTCCGCAACACGGCCTCCTGAATCGCCACGATCTCAGGAGGCACTCGTCCGCCGTCGGCGTCAAGAAATAGATAGTTTCTCAGCGACACGAAATCCTCTGGGGAAATTCCGTATTCGTGCGCGTGAGCCCGCAGCAACCGCTGCCGGTCCAGCTTCGCTTCCGAGTGGCCCATGACGACTGCATAGATCATGCCCGCAGTCGTTTCCTCCAAAGAGATCGGTGGCGTCGTGACCGAATTCAAACTGCGATCTGCTGCTTCCATGCCCACCCGATCGGGCTCCAGACTGAATCTCGGCTGTGGATACGCGATCGCAGTCTTGAGAAGATCGAGATAGGGAATCCCGCCTGTTGGAAATCGTGGGTCGTAGTGCCCGACAATTTCCATGGCTCCTGTTTTCCGGTCGAAAAGCACCTGCGTGAGCACATTAATGGCATCGAGCGATTCGACGGCATTGGTTGGTGCGGCCGGCCGGTCTGCAGGAACGCCCGGCACAGCGAAGTGAACAAGAGAATCAATCGGCTGCAGGGCAAGCCTCTGGTACCCGCTCGGCGCCACGTTGATCACTTCTTTCTGTCCTTGCCGGCGCACTTTGAATCTCGCCCACTCATAAGGCCGAAGCAGCTGCCCTTCGACGGTGTTTAGTTCTGACGCCCGTGCAATGGGCCTCCCCTGCACGGACAGAATGACGTCACCGCATAACAGGCCTCCCACGTCCGCCGGCGAATCGACATCCACTGCCGTGATGACCACGCCGCCATCCGTGTCCGCCGTGGATATCCCCAGGTAGACTCGAGACTGCGCGCCCTTTGCGGCTTCTCGTATCGCACGAGTCGCCTGAAATCTTGTGTGAGCGCGAAACCGGGCCGGTCGATCAGCAACCACCCGGGCCACGCGAAAACCATAGCCCCAGCCGCGGACGTGGGGCTCACGGAAGGATCTTGCCCCTGGCAGGCTGAGAAGAAATCTAACAGTGCCTGGCGGCACACTTCCCCTACCACTCCAGTTGCCACCTCGCACAGCCCGCGGCCCCGCTTTTTTGTTGTGGCCCAGCGGATCGGCCCCACCGTCAATCGTGGGATCCCAGAAATCCATGCACCATTCCGAGACGTTACCGAGCATGTCGTGCAGACCCCAGGCGTTGGGCTTCTTCCTTCCCACCTCGTGCGTATGGGGCTCGCCCGCTCCGACGGTGTTCTCCCACGTCCAGCAGTAGTCGTCTCCAAGTGAATAGTCGTCGCCAAAGGGCAGCAGGGTCTGGGTTCCAGCCCGACACGCATACTCCCATTCGGCCTCTGTTGGCAGGCGATATATTTCGTTCGCGGGCAGACTACCGTTCTTATGCTCGCTCTCGGTCAGTCGCTCGCAGAACAACTCGGCGTCTCGCCAATTCACCCATTCAGCGGGATAGGCGTCGCCATACCGGGTGTATTGCCGCCCCGCCCAGGGTTCCGATCCCATCACCTGCTTGAACTGCCTTTGGGTGACTTCCGTTTTACCAAGCAGGAAGGGACGGGTGATGGTTACGTTGGCAACCGTTGAATAGTTCTCCGATAGTTTTCTGACCGGATCCCCCATCCGAAAACTTCCCGACGGGATCGGCAGCAGTTCCATCCCGATAGAGTTTGTCACGGCCTGTCGGGCTGACTCCTCGGCAACTCCCGCTTGGCCCGCAGCAATGGCAAGAATGGCAGTAAGAATCATGCACTTTTTCACGCGCACGCCACGCATTGTTTTCTCCTCGAGGATTACCCTCTGGCCTCTGCAGGCATGGCCTGCCGTCCCGGCCTGCATTCCTTCACGGAATAGTTCGCACAACACGAAAGCCGATCAACACGTTGGCATCGGGAAAGTCCAGGTCTCGAAAGCCGCACCGGCACAGCGCCGGGTGGCTGTACCACGCACCGCCGCGAACCACGGGCATGCCTCCCTCCTGCGGCCCAACCGGATCAGTTCCGCCCTTGAACGGCCCCCCGTAACAGTCGCTGGACCACTCATAGGCGTTGCCGTGCATGTCATACAGGCCCCAGGCATTTGGTTTTTTGGTGGCCACTTCGTGGGGATAAGGTTCGGACTGCGTATTCCCGTCGCCGAACAATCCCCCCCACCACGCGTGGTCATTCAGGCACGTTGCATTATCTCCGCAGGCGAAATGTGTCGTGGTGCCGGCCCGACACGCATACTCCCATTGCGCCTCAGTAGGGAGCCCATACTCGGTGCCGCTCGCCAGCCCGCCCGCCCGCTGCTCAAGCGCATTCAGTTTTTCACAAAACACTTTTGCGCTTGCCCAACTGACAAACGTCGCCGGGTAGTTCGCACCTTCCTTGAAATACCGCTTGGCCTGCTTCCACGGTTCGGTGCCCATGACCTTCTTCCACTGGCCCTGGGTCACCTCCGTCCGGCCGATCATGAACGGCCGAGAGAGCGTGACATCGACGGCCTCCTTCCCCTGGCCCATCCGAAACCGCCCTGCGGGCAGTGGCACCAACTGCATGTTTACTGAGTTTTTCACCGCCTTGGGCATCGGCTCCTGAGTCCACCCGACGCGGCCGCAGGGCAGAGTCGCCGTGAAGAGAACGGCGAATAAGAGTGGGACTTTCACGACGTTCACCTGATCGCTTCGCTCTCTAATCCCTGCACGTCTCCTTGACGGAATGCTACGCATCGAGGGCGCCCGCCACAGAAGAGAAGCGACCGGCGAAAAGACACGTCGGCCCACGCCGCATGGCAAATGAAAGCCCATCTGCGCTGGAGAAAGATCGACTCCCACTGACGCAGACCAAGCCGGACACATTCGCCTTCCTGCGCAACAGACCGCTGCGGGTCTCTTGTCACAACGGCCCAGTGTTGGAACAGAGGCTACCGGCACCATCGATCACTTTTGCGACCCTGTCCACTCGTGCGCCCGCATCGCCACGGCGATGCGTCATATCGCTTGCTTTTTGCTTCGTGCCCTTCGAAGGGTTTGACGTGGGCATCGTGGTTCATGCCTGGGTTTCATAAGAGTTAAACACACGCCCTAACGGAGGATATCGCCGTGACTGGCTACCGCACATGCCATGAAATCGCGATGCGCCTCACGCTCTCCGTGACGGCCCTCCTTGACGTCGCGGGGCCGCTGGTCGCCCGCGCCGGAGACGGCATGGCCATACCGGCTGCCACCTCCGTTTTGGTATCTCCCGAACGTCCCGTTCAGCCTACCTATCGCGTCGGTTCATGCATCGACTCGAATAGCATCAGGCCTGCCATTCCCCGCGCAGAGTTGGCTGTTTGGTCGCGAACCACAAATGGAGAGCCATGCGGCACGCTGGGCGGATGGCGATGCGAAAAGGGGGTTCTCATTACCGTGATTCGCCCGGGATGGATTCGGTGGGACACATGCGACGGCATGCCGGTGGATACCTTCGTAACCGCGAAGAAACCCCCGGACATAATTCCGCATCGACAGCACCGCAACCCATAATGGTTTCATCAGGACATGCGATGCGGTTTGGCCGTCTATTTCGCAGAACTGCGGGCCACCCTGAACCCCAACAGACGCACGTCCAGGTAAGAGGGCACGAATCCGCGGGACTCTGATCTGCAGTCGGCGGCGTTGCACCACCAACCGCCACCCCGAAACACCCTTCGCAAGCCGGTTTTCGGGCCGGCGGGGTCGACGCCACCCGCGAGCAGCGCGTAGTAGTCAGCGCACCACTCGGGCACGTTGCCGTGCATATCATGCAGGCCCCAGGCGTTTGGCTTCTTTGTGCCCACTTTGTGCGCGTAATACTCTCCGCGGCTTCTGGTGTTTGCCTCGAACCACGCGTATTCGACCAGGCGTCTTTCATCATCACCGGACGCAAAAGCCGTGGTCTCTCCGGCTCGGCAGGCATATTCCCACTCCGCCTCCGTTGGGAGTCGATATTCCTCATCAGCCTGGAGCGCACCGCTGCGTTGCTCATTCACGGTTAGTTTTTCACAAAAAGCGGTCGCATCCTCCCACGTGACAACGGCAGGATAGTCAGCGCCGAGTTTCACATTTCCTTCATTGCTCCATGGCTCGGACGCCATCACTTTCTTGAACTGCCCCTGTGTCACTTCCGTTTTGCCAAGCAGAAACGGCTTGGATATCTGCACATCCTTGAACTGGTCACCTTCGCGCATCTGAAACCTGCCTGCTGGAATCAGCACACACTCGATCTCGACCGTGGAGGCCGGGACTGTTGACCCGGGGATCACCTCCTCGGAAAGCAGGCGTGCGCTCCCGAACGCCAGAGCGGCCAGCGCGAATGCGTAAAAAGGCGTGGACTTCACGGTAGCACCTCACATGAAATGGGCATGTTCTTTTTGTCGAGTCACAGTGCCCACGAATCCATGCACTATCGTTGTCGCATCACTGTATGCGTGGGTGGCGCTTTCCGGACAAAAGTGTTCGTTCGGATCTCTTGTCTTGGCTGAGAGCCGGCGACGGGATATGCACAGATCAAATGTGAAGGTCTGCCGGACACTTTTGCCCCGCCGAGCGCCACCTCCTCTGCTGTATTGGCGCTGCGTCCCGGTCTCGGCTCGTGGGACCAAGGTTGTCCCGCGGCTGTGCACACTGCTCGCCAAGCGAGTTGGGTCATCACGCCCGGCTTTTCAACCACACCGTGAGGCGGCAGACACAGATGAGCCACATCCAGATAGACACACACCCCGATGAACGGGCCGCAAACCGCAACCGCCTTGCAGAGGCCATGGCCATGCTCAACCCGATTTCCCGCCGGGTGATTGAGTTATGGCTCGAAGGCCTGAGCAATCCCCAGATCGCCATGACCGTCGGACTCTTCGAAGAAGACGTATCGAAAATCGGCCTCCAGGCGATCCAGCAGGTTCGCGACGTGCTCGCTAAATCCGTCTGACGCCCGACCTCGTCAGAGAGCTAACGACCTGACTCACCTCGGCTATCGACCGCGGCCGGCACGGCCGGCCCCGGCACCCGGTGCGACTCCCGCTCCGGGTGCTCCGACGCCGACACCGGGACGAACCCCCGCTCCAGCGGCACCGGCACCAGCACCGGGCAAGACCCCGACACCCGGCGCACCGGCCCCGGGCACGACCACGGCAGCTTTGGGTTGAACGCCAACACCAACGCCAACACCTGGAGCGCCAGCCCCTACGCCGGGAACGACGCCGACACCGGCCGCGCCGACACCAGGCTTGGCGACCCCCGGCTTGGCGACTACCCCGTTCGGGCGAACCCCAGGTCCTGGCGCACCGACTCCCGGCCCGGGCAACACACCTGCTCCACGCGCTCCCGCACCAACACCGCGCCCACCACGACCCGCTTGACCAGGACGAGCCTCTGCGGTCGAGCAAACCGTTGCCAGGACGACCGCGAGGGCACATGTGACCTTCAGAATTTTCATGCGGCTGGGCATCGAGATTCTCCAATGATCGAAAGAGTGTCTGGTTACGGCACGGTATAGAGTCGCTCATTATCCACGATCCTGCCTAGGACGGCCAGCAGCGGGCATCGCGGCGGCCTTTTGGGCCGCGCCGGAGATTTCCTACGATCCCGGACGGATTCCATTCATGGCGTCAGGGCAACAGCCGCCCATCGTGCGGACGCACGATCGGAATCCGGCCCTTCCAAACCTCGCCCCAGCCTCACGATCCCGTCCGCGGCTGTCCCGGCATGATTCGGATCGCATCGTCCACCACGACGACGTGACTGTGTGAGCGGCGGGCTTTGGCGAACTCGCCGATCTCTCCAATGGTCGGATATCCGGGCTCCACGCCGAAACAACGGGCATCGTCAACAACGATCACATGACCGATGTCTGGCGATCCGAAGATATGCGACAATTCTTCCATGATCGGACTGTCTTTTTCGCCTCTGGCAGTCACTCCGGCGGAATAGTGGCCGTCGAGCCAAAACAGGCTGGGGGTTTTTATTCGCTCGAGAAGATCTTTCAGCACCTGTCCGCTGTCTCCGTGGATCAATTCCACGTGCCGCCTGCCGGCAAATCTCGCGATCGCCTGCCGATACAACTCTTCGCTCAACTCAATCGAGTAGATGGCGTCAAACTCGCATCCGAGCGCTTCGATCATGTCGCCGTAGTAGGTGCCCGTTTCGACGAGGGTTTTCAGACCGTATTGGCGGGCGATGGTCCTGAGATTGTTCTGTTTTACGACATGCGGTGGCGGCGCGGGCCTGCCGCTGCGTTCCCATTCCCGAATGGCTTTCACGGCCGCCGCCGGAGCAACGCCGCGTCGATTCCAGGGCATTTTCTCCCGCAGACCAGAGAACATGTTTTTCATTGCTTGGAGCGCTCGCACAAGAGCGGGCCAACGTTTCACCCGGATTCAGAACCGGGTGCAATATAGTGACTGAGGGGCGGACTTACCCACCCCAAAGCAGCCCGGGAGTGCTCCGGCGACGCTTGATCGTCAGCCCGGGCTCCTCGACCATACCGGGTGGATCCTGATAACCTCCGCCACGAAGACCTGCGGCGGAATTCAACCTCCATGAAGCAATTCGAAAAGAACATCCATTCTCAGTTTGGCGAGGATGGCATCGTCGAGGAACTCTTCGAGCGGATCGGCATCCGTTGGGCCACATGCATCGAGTTCGGTGCGTGGGATGGACTTCACTTGAGCAACACCTTGCACCTGTGGCGAACGCTCGGCTGGAAGGCGCTGCTGATCGAGGGCGATCCGACAAAGTACCAGGCGTTGTTGAAAAGCACGGCCGGGCATCCGCAGGCAAAGCCCCTCAACAGAATGGTGACGCCCTCGGGATCCGGACGGCTCGAGAGCCTCGTGGAAGAATCGGGGTTTTCGAAAGATATCGACCTGCTGTCGATCGATATCGACGGAGACGATGTCTACATCCTGGAAAGCTTGGACTCGCTCCGTCCCAGGGTGGTGATCGTGGAATACAACCCGACCATTCCGGCACATTTGAACGTGCGGCAAAGCCCTGGAGAATATTTCGGCGCCTCAGCATTGGCCCTGCATGAGGCGGCTCGTTCCAAGGGGTATAGCCTCGCCCATGCCACTCAGGTCAATCTTTTTTTTGTGCACGGTTCGGAATTCTCCAAGCTCGGGTTCCCCGAGCCTCGGCTGGGCGATGTGCTCCCGCAGGATCACCTCACATACCTGATCACTTCCTACGACGGCACTCCTTTTCTTTCAAAGGTTCCGCCCTATTTCCCAGGCACGGTAGCCGAGGGTCGCCCGCTCGACATTGGCCCCTACCGGATCGCACGCAGCCCCGCCCCCGTCCGCTTTCCTGCATTGGCAGAAGAGGGCGACGCTCTCGTGAAGGTCGAAGTGAAAATTAAAACGTTGTAGCGCGGACGGGTTCAGGGCCGTGGACCGCTGCGATATGAGGGTGATCAGCAGGATCTGGCAGTGCCCCGCGATGACGGCACGGACGTCCGGTCTATACTGCGAGGGTCCGTTTGCTTCAACGGGAAGCGAACGAAACACCGCCGAACCATGCACCCCTGAGTGGACGATAGACGCGGATGCCGCGACCCCTGATCCTCGTTCCCACCGCGCTGGAACGCCGAAGCCTCGATCCGATCCTGGCCCCCGCCGCGGGGTCTGGCTGCCACGTGGCACTGTGCGGATTTGGGCCGGTGGCTGCGGCCGCCCGGACGGCACAGCTTCTCGCGGAGCACGTTCCCGAACGGGTGCTTCTCGTGGGCATCGCCGGCCGACTCGACGACCGACTCGCGCTCGGTGCCGCCTATCGCTTCGAACGGGTCGCCTGCTTCGGTGTCGGGGCGGGTAGCGGCAGCGAGTTCGTGCCGGCCGGGGCGCTCGGCTGGCAGCAGTGGCCCGGCGACGCCGACGGTACCGCGCCGCCGATTGGCGACCAGATCGGCGATCTCATTTCCTGTCAGGCGGGCGGCACGGCCGGCGGCGGCCGCGCTGAACTCCTGCTGACCGTCTGCGCGGCAGCGTCGTCTGCCGAGGATGTCCGGCTCCGCAGGCATGCCTTTCCCGCGGCGACGGCGGAAGACATGGAGGGTTTCGCAGTGGCGTTTGCCTGCCGGCTGCGCGGCGTGCCCGTCGACATCGTCCGCGGCATCTCCAATACGGCGGGCGACCGCGACAAGTCGCACTGGCAGGTGGCGGACGCCCTCGAGGCAGCGGGCCGGCTCGCCCTCCAGATCATGGCGGAGGCTTCGTGAGCCGGACCATCCGACTGGGCATCTCGACATGCCCCAACGACACCTTCGCCTTCCATGGCCTGCTGACGCAAGCGGTCGATTGGCGGGGCCTGCGGTTCGAGGTGCAATTGCTCGACATCGAGCAGCTCAACGAGCGGCTGCTCGGCGACGGCTTCGATGTCGGCAAGACGAGCTTTCACGCAGCCCTCCATCTAGCAGACGACCATGTGGTGCTGCCGAGCGGGTCGGCGCTGGGGTTCGGCGTCGGGCCCTTGCTCTTGTCGGCCGTCCCCGACAGGCGACCGGAAAGCGCCGGCCAGTTGACGCTCTGCCCCGGCAGGCACACGACCGCGGCACTGCTCTTCGCGCTTTTCCATCCAAACACGACCCGCGTCGAGCACGTCGTCTTTTCGGAGATCATGCCGAGTCTGGAGGCCGGAAAGGCAGACTTCGGTGTGTGCATCCACGAGGGCCGGTTCACCTGGCAGCAGCGCGGGCTGGGCCTCGTCGAGGATCTCGGAACCCGGTGGGAACAGGAGACGGGCTGCCCGCTGCCGCTCGGCGGCATCGTCGCCAGCAGCCGGCTACCCGTGGAAACGATCGCGACGGTGCAGCAGGTGATCCACGACTCCCTGCAGTTCGCGCTGGCCGATCGGCAGGCGGCTCTGCCCACGATGCGGAGGTATGCGCAGGAGTTCGACGACCATGTGCTGATGCAGCACGTTGATCTCTACGTCAACCAGTGGACGCTCGACCTCGGCATCGAGGGGACTCGGGCCCTCGACGAACTTTCGGCCCGGGCGGCCTCGATCGGCCTGGGCACAGGCAGCCGGCTCCGGGTCTTTTCCTGAAATGGACGGCACCGAGGCCGGCACCTCGGCCCCCGTCACGGCAACTCGGCGGTGAAGGCGGCTTCCACCCGCATGCCGGCCTGAAGCTCCACCCCGTAGGCGCGTCGGCAGACCGGATGGTTGCCGAAATACTCCTTCCAGACCACGTTCACCGCCGCGATCTCCGCCCGCACGTCCTGCAGGTAGAGCCGCGCGGTGCAGATTGCGAAGCGATCGATGCCCGCTTCCGCGAGCAAGAGATCGAGCTGCCGGAAAACCTCCCGCATTTCGGCCGCAAAAAGGGGACGCAGCTCTTTTCAGCCACAAGTATCGCGATATACGCGGCGACGAAAAGAGCTGCGTCCCAATCCTGTTCGGCACGGCGATTGCCATCCGAAAAGTAGGACGGGCTTTAGCCTGTCAATCACGACCAGCGCAGCGTTTATGAATCGGGAGGTTGCGATTGCAACTTCCCTTCTGTGGGCAAGCAGTTCATCCTCGTTGGCGAGCCCGCAGATAGAGAAGCAGACCATCTTCCAAAACCTGCAGCGAGCTCCGCAGCGTCGGCTTACGGCCTGTCCAGAGGCCTACCCGTCGGGTGACATCAATGCGGATCGGGACGGAGCGATCGACCTCGAAGTGTGCGTAGCCGCCGCTTCACCATGCCGCTGCCCGTCTTGCGCTTGAGGAGCAACGCAGCCGTCGAGGGTGCAGCCGCTTCAAGAGCGGCAAGAGCTCCTTGAAATACTTGACTACCAGTGATCTCAGGATCACGGATCTTCTTGCGACGCTCGCCTGGCGTGGCGCACATCTTGTGCCGAGCAGGAGAGTGACAGGCTGAAGCCTGTCCTACTTTCGGCGGGCAAAGAACCGTGCCGAACAGGATTGGCTGCGTCGCTTTTTTGCCTGCTAGCGGGCCCGCGGGAACTGGACAAATTGGGGACGGGAGCGAATTGTTTCCCCCGAGCCGGATGACGCGGATCGCAATTCCCGCCCGTCCCCATTCCACCCGGCTACTCCCGCTCCTCGGAGTCGGCATCGCGAGCGCGACGCACTTGGCGAAACTTCTGAGGCGTCACGCCGGCGATCATGCGAAACTGGCCGTTGAAGTTCGAGAGGTTGTGAAACCCGCACTCATGGGCCACCCGCGTGATCGTTAGGCCGGTCTCCGCCAGCAGGCGGCGGGCATGGCCCACCCGCAGCTCATTGACGAACTGCGGCAGCGTCTTGCCCATCTTGCGGCGAAAATAGCGGCTGAAAGACCGCTCTGAAACGCCGGCCAGTTCGGCGAGCTCGTGCCGCCGCGCCGGCTGGGCGAGCTGCTCGTGGATGCGTCGCAACACGGGCGCAAGCCGATCGCGGTCGTCCACGTCGAGTTGGGGCGCATACTCGGCCGAACAGATCGGGGTGCTACGGCCTTTGCCGGCCAGCCCGTCGAGCACGGCGATCAGCCCCAGTAGCCGCTGCAATCCCGAGAGCTGCGGGAGCCTTTGCAGATCGGCGGCCACCCGCCTCCGTGCCGCGGCCGAAAACGTCAGCCCCCGACCAGACGCATTCAGAAGCGTCACCACGGCGGCCGTCTCCGGCACCCCCCAAAACTCCCGCCCCAGAAACTCCGCGCGAAACTGTACGACGATCGCGTCCACCCGGGATCTCCGCCGGGAGCCGCCCTTTGCCCCCGACACTCCGCCCGGGCCATCGACATCCCAGACGTGGGGCACGTTCGGTCCCAGCAGCGTCAGGTCGCCCGCATGGACCGGTGCGATCGAGTCGCCCACGATTCGCTGCCCGCCGCCCCGCAATACGAGCGTGAGCTGATACTCGGGATGAAAATGCCACGGCACACCGAGCTTCTGCTCGCGGACGCGGACGCAGCGAAACGACGCCTGCTCCGGTGAAACGACTTTATAAAGGCTCGGTTTCATGCGTCCTTTCCCGCGGGCGGCCGCTGGTGCCGGTCAGCTCCGCAGTCGTGTGGCGACTTCCTCCAGTGGCACGCCCTTCGTCTCGGGCACCATCGTGAGCACCCACACGAGTTGCAGCACCATCATTCCGCAGAAAAAAGCAAACACACCGCTCGGCGGGAAGAGGACGACCAGTGACGGAAAGACGGTCGTGAGAAGGGCGGCGATGACCCAGTGGGTGGCGCAGCCGATCGCCTGGCCGGTGGCCCGGAAGCGGTCAGGAAAAATCTCCGCGATGAATACCCAGATCACGGCCCCCTGCCCCACAGCGTGCGCTGCGATGAAGCCGAAGATGCACGCGGGCACGATCGCCGTCCGGCCGGTTGCGAACGCCCAACTGCACAGCCCGAGCGACACGATGTAGCCCAGCGAGCCGATCAGAAGGAGCGTCTTGCGACCGAGCCGGTCGATGAGCCAGAGGCCCACGAACGTGAAGATGAGGTTCGTGATGCCGATGCCGATCGACTGCAACAGCGCCGACTTCTCGCCCAGCCCCGCCATCTCGAAGATTCGCGGCGCGAAATAGAGGATGGCGTTGATGCCGGAAAACTGATTGAAGAAAGCGATCAAGAAGGCCAGCGCGATCGGCCGGCGGAGATCCTTGAGCGAGCCAGCGACGCTGCGGTCGTCCCCCGCCGTCGCCGCCACGATTCGCGCTGCCGTCGCTGCCAGTTGCGTGGGCGTGGCCTGCGGTTCGATCCGGGCGAGCACGGCCAGCGCCCGCGTGCGGTTCTCCTCGCCCCCCTTCAGCAGCAGCCACCGCGGGCTTTCGGGAATCGCGAGGCAGGCCGCCATATAAAAGAAGGCCGGAAACGCCTCGGCCCCGAGCATCCACCGCCAGTCGTTGGGCACGCCCTCGAGCAGGTAGTTCGAGAGGAAGGCGGCGAGGATTCCGAGCACGAT
Source organism: Planctomycetia bacterium (assembly GCA_026401035.1). Classification (GTDB taxonomy): domain Bacteria; phylum Planctomycetota; class Planctomycetia; order Pirellulales; family UBA1268; genus RGVT01. The sequence goes on from JAPLNR010000036.1 coordinate 23,133, forward strand.
GTTGAACTGAAACATCCCGGTCATCCGGCCGCGTGATTCGGGGGGCGAGATCTCGGAGATATAAAGGGGCGAGGCGACGGTGGAGATGCCGACCCCGAGGCCGCCAATGAACCGGGCGATGATGAACGACCAGACGTCGGTGGCCAGCCCGCTCCACACGGCCGAGACAAAATAGAGAATTCCGATCCAGAAGAGCGTCGGCTTGCGTCCCCAGCGGTCGGTGGGCCAGCCGCCACCCATCGCGCCGATCACGGTGCCGTAGAGCGCGGAGGCCATCGCGACGCCGTGCAGCCCCGGGCTCAGTTGCCAGAGATCCTGGATGGTTTTTTCAGCGCCGGAGATGACGACGGTGTCGAAGCCGAAGAGGAATCCGGAGAGGGCCGACACGATCGACCAGATGACGATGCTCGGATTCATGAAACCTTCCCAGGGGTGGCGATGCCGGCTGGTCAGTCGACAGGGATACCCGCAGCGAGCGATTCCGACAATCGTGGCCTAAAACCATCACCCTGTGGCCCAAATCAGGTAGCCGCTCTGCCGCGGGTTTTCATAGACTGATCGCCGCGGCCGGGATTGCCGCAGACGCCGCCCCGTTGCCGTCTCCGCTCCGAGGCCCAGCGCGAACTCTGACCGATATAAGAAAGGGATAACTCATATGCATCGCTTTCTCAAGTCGCCCAACAACCCGGTGCGTGCGGGTTTCCACCCGCGGCTCCTCGCGGCCGTGCTCCTAAGCCTCGCGTCCGTAGCCGCATCGGCCGCCGAGCTGCGGTCATTCGACAAGCAGATGCTCACGGAGCGGTTCGTGGCGGAGGGCTGCGCGCTCGCCGACTTCGACCACGACGGCCATGTCGACCTCACGGCGGGCTGGTCGATCTGGTACGGCCCCGAGTTCACGCGGCGGGCCGACTTCACGCCGCCGGCAAACAATCCTGCAGGCATGACGAAGACGCCCTACGATCCGGCGAGCGGCTACTCCGATTACTTTCTCGCCTTCGCCCACGACTTCACGGGCGACTCGTGGGCCGACATTCTCGTCTATGGCCTGCCGGGCGAGCCGGCGTATGTGTTCGTGAATCCCGCCGGCAAGGCTCCCGAAGGCGAGGAAGCCCACTGGGAGAAACATGCGATCTTCGACACGGCCGACGGCGAATCGCCGGATCTGATCGACGTGACCGGCGACGGCAAACCCGAACTGCTCGTGCATACCGGCGGCCAGCTGGGCTACGCCGAGATCGACTGGTTGCAGCCCTTGGCGAAGGCTCGGTTCCATCCGATCACGCCGAAGACGCCCGAGAACGACAAGAAATACTTCCGCTACACCCACGGCTCGGGCGCCGGCGACGTCAACGGTGACGGCCGGATCGACCTCCTTGTAAAGGACGGCTGGTTCGAGCACCCGGCCGCCAACGCGGCCAGCCTGCTCTGGCCGTTTCATCCCGGTCCCTTCGGCCCCGAGGGGGCCCGTGGCGGCGGGCAGATGTATGTCTACGACGTCAACGGCGACGGCCGCAACGACGTGATCGCCAGTTACGACGGCCACGGCTACGGCCTCGGCTGGTTCGAGCAGCGGGCCGACGGCGGCTTCACCGAGCACCGCATCATGGGAGCGACGGTGGCCGATCATCCACACGGCGTGGCCTTCAGCCAAGTACATGCGCTGCGGCTTGCCGACTTCGACGGCGATGGTCTGCTCGACATCCTCACCGGCAAGCGGCGCTGGGCGCACGGCATCAAGGGCGACCCCGAGCCCAACGCGCCGCCAGTGCTCTACTGGTTTCGGCTCACGCGCGACGGCAAGGGGTCCGCGTCGTACGAACCGCAGGAGATCGACGCCGACAGCGGCGTGGGCACGCAGGTGACGGCGGGCGACGTCAACAAGGACGGCAAGCCTGATGTCGTCGTGGCCAACAAGCGCGGCGTCTTCATCTTCCGCCAGACAAAAAGGTAAAAAAAGGTGACAGCCACCAAATCTGGGTAAGATGGCAGGCTGGTCAAATGTGGTGGCTGTCAGCTTTTTTCCGCCAACGTCCACTCCCGACTGCTCGAGGCGCTCGCGCAGGCGTCGCCAACACCGGCCGAAGAGTTGATCCGCGAACATCTCAACCCGCGGATCGTCGCCCTCTCGGCGGCGGCCGTGAAGGAATCGACCGAGCCGGAAGCGGTGAGCTTCACCGGTGGCAAGTCGAAGAGCCTGAAGCCGTCGGAGCCGGTATCGATCGTTGGTAAGTGGCAATCGCCCCGCCAATTACCCGAAACCAGTCGTTCATACGTGGAAAGTCGGAGCGACGAGTCTCGAGGCCGCGACCGGTGGACACGGAGGAAGGCCGCAGGAAGAATAACGGGATGAACGTGGACCTTATCCTGCGTATGTTCGGCGACCTTGGCGTCGAATACCTACTGATCGGCGGCATGAACTTTCTCCTTCGCCACGAGCCGGTGCTCACCTACGACATCGATCTCTGGATTCGCGATACCCCCGAAAACCTCGTTCGCTGCGACACGGCCCTACAGAAACTTAACGCCGAATGGGGTGCGACGGAGCAGGAGTGGAGGCCGGTCGCCACACAGCCGGGATGGCTGATCCGTCAATCGGTCTTCTGCCTCACAAGCCCCAGCGGGGCAATCGACATTTTTCGCACCGTGACCGGCCTTCCATCGTGGGAGGAATGCAACGCACGGGCCTATGCGGGCACGACCGCAGGAGCTGCCGCGTATCGGGGACTGTGCGACGAGGATATGCTCGCCTGTCAGCTAGCGCTCCCTGTAGAGCAGCGGCGACAATCCCGCATCGAGGCGTTGCGCCGGGTGGCGACCAACGACCTGAAGCAGGATGAGGCACCATCATGAGCGACCGATCGACCCGTTCTGAATCGCCGCAACTTGACGACCTCGCCAAACGCGAACACGACCGCCGGGAGAGGGCATGGAGTCCCGCGGCCCGATGGCGGGCCATCCAGGAGACGATCCGCTGGGCCGAGGCTCAGGTCGGCGCGAGGCGAAACACCGCTCGGGCCTGCATCGAGCAAGAGCGGCGACGCCAGCAGCGCTGACGCTTATTTCTTGACGGCCCATGCGCCGTTTGTGTCGGCCTGGCCGCGGGTGGAAAATTCCCGCGGCCGGATGCAGAGGACGATGCCGATCTGGTGCAGGCCGACGGCCCGCGACCGGGTGGGCCCGAGATGAAAATCGGTGATCAGGCCATCCGCGTGAGCAGCCGTGCATGGTGTTCGCTCATCGCCGTCTCGCCTCCGTGGTTGTCTTGTCGTCGCCCGCCGTTACGGGCAGGAGAACCCCCCGTGGACTCCGAAAAGAGCTGCGTCCCCTTTTTAAGCTCTTCCCGTTAGCTGTTCTTGCACTCGCCCCGCTGGCTGCCGAGGCCGTCAATCGCGAGCGTGACGACGTCTCCCGCCTTCAAAAACTCTGGCGGCTTGCGCCCCATGCCCACGCCCGGAGGCGTGCCCGTGATGACCACGTCGCCCGCCTCGAGTTTCAGAAACTGGGAGAGGTAGTGGACGATGAACCAGACGTCGAAGATCATTTTCTGAGTGTTGCCCGTCTGGCGGCGAGTGCCGTTGACGTCGAGCGTGAGGCCGAGCCTCTGCGGATCAGGCACCTCGTCGACCGTCACGAGCCAGGGCCCGAGCGGCAGAAAATTCTCGCTCGACTTTCCCTTGCTCCATTGCCCGCCATGCTCGATCTGGAAGGCTCGTTCCGACACGTCGTTGGCCACGCAGAATCCGGCCACAACGTCGCGGGCCGCTGCCGGCGAGTCGAGATAGCGGCAGTCGCGGCCGATGACGAGGCCGAGTTCCACCTCCCAGTCGGTCTTCTCACTACCGCGCGGAATGAGAATCGGATCGTTCGGACCGCAGACGGCGCTCGTGGCCTTCATGAACAGGATCGGTTCAGACGGGATCTCCGCCCCCGTCTCCTTCGCATGGTCGGAGTAGTTGAGCCCAATCGCAAAGACGTTGCGGGGGCGGGCCACCGGCGCGCCGATGCGGGCGCCCGCGGGAGCGTCGGGGAGCGAATCGGCCCGCGCGGCGAGGCTGCGGAGCTTCTCGATGCCACCGCCGGAAAAAAAAGCATGGTCGTAGTCGGAGACGTGGGCCGACACGTCTTTGATGACGCCGGCCGCGGTCACGATGCCGGGCTTCTCGGCGTCACGCGGTCCAAACCGAACGAGCTTCATGGTGCGATTCCCTTCAGGAACCAACGAGCTTTAGCAGGAGGAACGGGATGTGGAGCGGGCGGACTTCGCAAGGGCCGCAGTGGTCTCGAGTAATCTCAAGGTCTACGACAGCGCTGTTGATTTCACTCAATGGAATATACCGTGCCGCACAATGGGCCCTCGATGCTCGAACGGAAATAGCGGGCGATGCGGTTCGTCAATACGTGGTCGGCGGAGATGGTGTGTGAGATCAGACGGCTGCCGGGTTTCCACGCAGGGCGTTTTGATGAACGCCACAAGAAGCCGCCGGCAGACTCCGGGTGGAAGCGCAGGATGGTTGACCATTCCTATGAGGAACCCCCTCCATCGACTCGTTCTTCCTCCTCACATCCCGGTGCCGCAATGCCCCACATGCTTGTCGGCATATGTGCCGCCCTCGTCGCGGCCTGCTTCGCGTTCACTGCGTTTGCCGCTGACGTCCACCTCTCGCAGACAGGCAGCGACGCGGCCGACGGTTCCCGTGAAACCCCGGTCGAGATCCTGGTGGCCGACGGGCGGTACGAACGTTCCCAGCCGGCCGCGATCGCGATCGACGCCGATCACCCACGGGCGAAAATCATTCCGGACGTGTTCCACATGCACATCACCCACTCCGGCTTCACGGGACTCAAGCACCTGCCCGGTGATTTCTTCGCCATCTTCCAGTTCAACGCCGCCCCCGCCGCGCCGGCGATCGACCAGCTCAAGGACGAGCACCGCGTCTTCCCGGGTGACGGCATCCTCCCGCTGGCCGACATCCTTCGCGACCTGCTGGCAACCGGCTACGCGGACTGCATCTCGCTCGAGCTCTACAACCCCGAATACTGGAAGCGCGACCTCGAGGGCGTCGCCCGCGAGGGCCGCGAGAAGACGCTCAAGGTCATCGCGCAAGCCACGACCGGAAAAAGGTGACAGCCACCAAATCTGGGTAATTTGGCAGCCTCCCCAAATGAGGTGGCTGTCACCTTTTCTTGCTCGGCCGCGACCACGATGCCGATGGCGGCCAGCGCCCTCGACGTGTTTCGCGGACTCGTGGCGGAGGCGGCAACGAAGCTGCCCGACATGGTGCTCGACGCCGGCCCGGGAACCATCACCGCAATGATCCGCGCTCACACACTCGGCGCTTCCGTCATCAAGGTATTTCCGGCCGACACGCTCGGCGGGCCGGCCCTCATCAAGAGCGTGCGCGGCCCGTGCGCGTGGCTCACACTGATCCCGTCCAGCGGTGTGACGCTCGACGAGGCCAACCTGAAAGCCTGGTTTGCGGCGGGCGTGCATTGCGTGGGCATGGGATCGCATCTGGTCGATGCGAAAACGCTGGCCGAGGGGCGGTTCGCCGAACTTGCCGATCGTGCGCGAACCCTCGTCACCATGCTGGCGAAGGCCTGACGCCGGCAAGAGCCTTGCCGTCGGCGCCGCCGAGATCGTCGCGCTCGCCCGAATCTTCCGAGGAATCCGAACCGATATTTGCAGTCGATGCGCACCTCGCTTTCTCGATGAACGCGATGAAGTGGAACCGCGTCCTGCGGATCCCCCCCGCCCAACTCAACGCCCGCGAGCGGGCCCGCGGCCTCACCGACAAGCCCGACCGCGGCGACGCCGTCTTCTCGTTTCCCGGCCTCAGGCGCGGCCACATCGGCCTCGTCGACCTTCGCCACGGTCAGCCCGCCCGCCTCGGCTGCCAACTGCAGCTTCGCGATTTCGATGCGCTTGTGGGTCTTCGTATGGGGCCGCACGGTGATCCCGTGCGACGCCGCGTAGGTCGCCAGCCGCTCGATATTGCGCCGCGAAAAGAGCTGCGTCCCCTTTTCTTCTCGAGCGTGTATGCTCCGCCGTATGCACGTGATCCACCTCTCGCCGCTCGACAACATCGTCGTCCTGACCCGCAGCGTGCAGGCGGGGGACGCCATCGATCTCGATGGCCGCCCGGTCTTCATGCAGCAGCCCCTCGGCCTGGGCCATAAACTCGCCCTTCGGCGGATCGCCGCCAGCGAGAAGATCCTGAAATACGGCGTGCCCATCGGCTCGGCCACCCGCGACATCGAGCCGGGCGAGCACGTCCACCTCCACAACATGCAAAGCGACTACCTGCCGACCTACACGCTCGACGAGACCCGGCTCTTCACGGGGGCACGATGAGTCTCATCAGAACCGACGCCTTCCTGCGATCCGACGGCCGCAAGGGGATCCGCAACACCGTCGTGGTGGTTTACCTCGTCGAGTGCGCCCACCACGTGGCCCGCGAGATCCAACTGCCCTTCCGCGAGACCGACGTGCATCTCATCGGCTTCGGCGGCTGCTATCCCAACAACTACTCGTTTCGGATGCTCGAGGCGCTCTGCACGCACCCCAACGTGGGCGCAGCGCTGCTCGTCTCGCTCGGCTGCGAAGGCTTCAACCGCCGCGGCCTCCTCCAGGCGATCCGCGACAGCGGCCGCCCCGCCGAAACGCTCGTGATCCAGGAGACCGGCGGCACGCGGTCGACGATCGAGCGGGGCCGGGAGTGGGTGCGCGCGGCAAAGCTGCAGCTCGAGAGCACGCCCCGCGGGCCTCTTGCCGCCCACGAACTCGTTGTCGGCACCGTCTGCGGCGGCAGCGACGGCACGAGCGGCATCACGGCCAACCCCGGCATCGGCCGGGCGTTCGACCGGCTCGTGGCCGAAGGGGCCGTGTGCATCTTCGAGGAGACGGGCGAACTCATCGGCTGTGAGCAGATCATGGCCGCCCGCGCCGCCACGCCCGAGCTCAGCAAGATCCTGCTCGGCGCGGTGGCGAAGGCGGCCCGGTATTACAGCGTGCTCGGCCACGGAAGCTTCGCCCCGGGCAACGCCGACGGCGGCCTCACCACGCAGGAAGAGAAAAGCATGGGGGCGTATTCCAAGAGCGGCTCCGCCAACATCTCCGGCCTCATCAAGCCGGGCGACGTGCCGCGGGCGGGCGGCCTCTACCTGCTCGACGTCGTACCCGACGGCGACGTGCGATTCGGCTTCCCAAACATCAACGACAACGCCGAGATCGCGGAACTCATCGCCTGCGGGTCGCATGTCACGCTCTTCTCCACCGGCCGCGGGTCGGTCGTGGGCTCGGCGATCTCGCCGGTGATCAAGGTCTGCGCAAATCCAGAAACCTACCGCAACCTCCGCGACGACATGGATATCGACGCCGGCCGGATCCTCGAAGGCCGGGGCACGCTCGACGAGGTGGGTGCGGAAATCCACCGCCTTACGCTGGCCGTGGCGGCGGGCGAGAAGACGGCCTCCGAGGCGCTCGGCCACCAGGAATTCGTGCTCGGCTACAAGAGCTTCGAGCCGATCGGCCCGGCCTGCCACCCGAGCTACGCCTGACCGAGGCGATCGCCAGGAATCCGAGCGAAGCCCCCCGATCCCGTGCGTTGAAAATCGCAGACGTGGTGGTTTTCCTAAACTTTAGAAACTATCCGGTCGATGGAATAATCGGCACAATTACCACAGTTTTCCAAGGAGCGGTGATGAGCAGACTCTCCTCAGTTGTGCGGCGGCTCTCCCGGCAAGGCCGGGATCATAAGCCGTCGCATTCTGCGCAAGACACTCTGTTCGATGCCGTCAAAAGATCGCATCTGCCACAAAGCACGTTGTTTTTCACCCACCACAAATGTGCGAGCACGTTCGTCAATCGACTGCTGTCACGCGTCGAGGGCCGCTATGGAGGGATGCAGGCGGTAGACTACGAAGGCTGTCTGTGGGATCACATCGCACGACTGGATGTCCCACAGCCCGTCACGCTCCTTCAGGTTTTAGAGACCTTCGAGGACGACCTCTTTCGGACACGCGGCTTCGTCTACGGTCCCCTTCGCGCACCTTTCTCGATCGCACGAGACCAGCGTTTCAACCGTATTGTTTTTATTCGTGATCCGCGCGACACGCTCGTTTCAATGTACTACTCCCTGGGCTGGACCCATCCAGTGCCGCCCGCCCCAGAGCAGGCCGAGCCGTTTCTCGCGCTTCGCGCCGAAGCACAGCGATCGACCATCGATGAGTTTGCGATCGTTCATGCTCACTCATGGCTTAAGCCATTGCTGGCAAACTATCGTGAAATGATTGCCGACGCGAATGGCCAGGTTGCTGTTTTCCATTACGAAGATCTCATCGCCCGACCAGATGCCACCGTTTCTTCGATGCTAGCCGTGATTTCCGGGGGCGCGACCGGCGGACCGACAGTCGAATCGATCCTCAAAGGTGAAACATTCGTCCGAACGACCAAGAACGATCATCACCATCAACGCAGCGGCGCGGCGGGCCAATACGTCAAAGAACTCAACCACTGGACGATCGCGCAGCTCAACAAGCTTTTCCAAGAAGACTTGGAATTCTTTTGCGGTTCGGAGTCTGGGCACCTACGTCGCGCGGCGTGATACAGCAGGCATCGCGAGCGGCGATAGCGGCAGCGGCTCGGGGCGGCGGACTCGGCAGCGAGATCGATCCCGCGGTGTTCGGCAAGGAAACCACCGAGCCGTTTCGCAACGTGCGCGGCAGGGCAGATTGCCGTCGGGCCCCCGCTTGCGTGCGGGCCGGACATTGATGACCATGTGATGGGATGTTCGCTGCTGGTGCCGCTACGCCATCGTGCGCAGCCACACCAAGACCCCGTCGGGCAACGTCTATGTGTGCACAAAACCGATTCGTGCCTATGCCCGGCAGTCACTGATTCTCGATCTGCTGATCGTGGTGGCGTTGTCGTTGTTGTACTGGTGGGGTCAATTGCCAGGACAATAAGCCGGCCACTGAGAGCGGCGTGCGGCTTGTGACCGAAGTTTAGACAAGGGAGCATATGAACGTCGCCACCCGGCAACAATCCGGCAAGGAGCTTCGGCAGAGCGTGCCGCGATCGTCGCACGGCGACTGGGCGATGCGCGAAGGTGGCCGCGACGTGATCGAGATACTCGCGCGTTCGAATGAAGGTCGATGGCCCCATCTCGCGCCGATTCGCTTTGGCCGGATGCTCCGCGATCCCTTCGCGTTTTTGCGCGGAGCGCCGGCGGTGATGGCCTGCGACCTGGCCGGATCGCCCGCGACGGGCCTGGCGGTGCAGGCGTGTGGCGACTGTCACCTGGCGAACTTCGGATTATTTGCCTCGCCCGAGCGCAAGCTGGTGTTCGACATCAACGACTTCGACGAGACGCTGCGTGCGGCGTGGGAATGGGACGTGAAGCGTTTGGCGGCGAGCCTCGTGGTAGCGGCGCGGGTGAACGGGTTTGCCGAGGATCGCTGCGCCGAGGTGGCAGTGCGCAGCGCGGCCAGTTATCGCAAGCACATGCACGAGTTCGCCGAGATGAGCCCGCTTGAGATCTGGTACTTTCACATCGACGCCGACGATCTAGTTGTCAACGCAGCCGACGAGGAAGCGCGTCGGTTGCGGGAGCAGATGGCCACCAAAGCCCGGTTGCGCGTGGGCGAACGGCTGCTTCCCAAGATCACGGAGCAGGTGGGCCAGCGCCGGCATTTCGTGGAGTCGCCGCCGCTGACGACTCGCGTGCATGACGAACGGGCTTTGCGGATCGTGCGGCGAGGCATCGAGCATTACTTGCAGACGCTGGAAGACTCACGCCGGTGTTTGCTGGACCGCTACAGCCTGGAAGACTACGCCGTGCGCGTGGTGGGCATTGGCAGCGTGGGCACGCGTTGTTTCGTGGCCTTGCTCGCATGCGACGACCGCAATCCCCTGTTGCTGCAGATCAAGGAGGCGCGACAGTCGGTACTCACGCCGTTTGCCGGGCCATCGCCGTATGCCAACCAGGGGCAGCGTGTGGTGGCGGGACAACGAATGATCCAGGCCGCCAGCGATATTTTCCTGGGATGGCTGCGGGCCCGCGACGGACACGATTACTACGTGCGGCAACTCCGCGACATGAAGTACTCGGCGCCGATCGACGAATTGGAGCCGTGCGGGCTGGACCGCTATGCGGATCTTTGCGGTTGGGCGTTGGCGCGGGCGCACGCACGCTCGGGCGACGCCGCGGCGATCAGCGGCTACCTGGGACGCGGCGCTCCGTTCGACCTGGCGATCGGGAAGTTCGCGGTCGCGTACGCTGATCAGACCGAGCAAGACCATGCGGCGCTCGTGCAGGCACACGCTGCGGGGCGGATCGTGGCGGATGAAGAGACGGACTGAACGATCGGCCCGGTGCATGGTCTTTTCGAATGCCGCCGCCCGCAGGGTTTGCCCAACCGCGCAACTCGGGCGTCGACGTCTGGGCCGGCCGGTAATTGAGCAATGTGGCCGGTCGACTATGCCGATTGTTCCGAAAGAAAGGCGTCCACCGGCGGACGTCGAGGGCAGTCCCGGCCAAACTCCCGTCACCGCACGCGGTGGGTTTCATGCGATCGAACCCTGGCGATCCGGACGGTCAACTGCAGCGGTTTTCGGCAGGCACGCCGGCGCGGTGCCTGGCCGCCGCGCTCTGGTGGTGCACGGCCGGCAACGCCGCCGCGGACGAGCCGCCACAGCCCTATCTGGAAGAGCCGTCGTACCAACTGGCTCCGCATCTGCTGGGCGGCCGGGACGGCTTTCGCGAGCGGCAGGCCGCCGCGGGGGTGACCATGCTGGCCGACAACACCAGCTTCTTCATTGGCAACACGAACGGCGGCTTTCGCCAGGCCTTTGATTACGGTGGACACGGCGACTACATGCTGATCGCCGATGGCGGCAAGCTGGGCGGGCGCGATGGGCTGTATCTCAAAGTCCGCGCCGAACATCGCTTCGGCGAGACGATCGTCCAGGACGTGGGCTGCTTCATCTCACCGACGCTGATCGCCGACTTGCCGGTGTACGGCAGCGAGCAGTTGTATCTGACCAATGTGCTTGTCACCCAGGAGTTGACTGACGCGTTCTCCCTTTTCGCCGGCAAGATGGACACGCTCGATGGCGACATGAACGACTTTGCCCACGGTCGGGGCAAGACGCAGTTCTCGAACATGGGGTTCGTGTTCAATCCGATCGTGGGCGCGACGGTGCCGTACTCCACGTTGGGAGCGGGGTTCGTCTACCATCCCGAGGACGGACCGAAGCTCATGGTGACCGTGCTCAACTCGACGGACACGACGAACACGAGCGGCTTCGGCGAACTGTTCAACGACGGACTGCTCCTGTCGGCGGCCGTGCGCATACCCACGAACTGGTTCGACAGGCCGGGGCACCAGCTGCTGGGAGGCACCTGGAACAATCGCACGTACACATCGCTCTCCGAGGCCTACATTCCCTATCCAGACGTGGCCACTCCGGCCACGCGTGGATCGTGGTGCCTGTATTGGAACTTCGATCAATATCTGTTCGTTGACGCGGCAGACGAGACACGCGGCTGGGGACCGTTCGGCCGCGCGGGCGTTGCGGACGAGAACACGAGTCCCGTGGACCTGTTCTTGAGCTTCGGCGTGGGGGGCAACGTGCCCAGCGCCAGGCGGGGCGCGGATACGTTCGGCATCGGCTGGTATTACGCGTCCACGAGCAGCCAGATCGGTCCGCTGATCACCTCGCAGTTCGGCCCGATCGGCGACGGCCAAGGCGTCGAGTGTTTCTACAACTACGAGTTCACGCCTGCGATCCGCATCACACCAGACATGCAATATGTCGTGCCCGCGCTCAGGGCGGCGGAGCCGTCGTTGATCGTGGGGATGAGGGCGCTCGTGAGTTTTTGAGCGCGATGAAGACCTGCTCCCCTCACGTCGAAATCAGATTCGCTTCGCCGTGTCAGGCCCGCTTACAACGCTGCCCCCATCTTGGCACCAGCTGAGCCGCCACGGCAGCGATGACCAAGCATCCGGCCACGGCAGGCTTATATCAACGGCGGCCGGGGGGATCGCCGCCCCCCGGCCGCATCGCTGAACCGCCTTGTGTCCCGACCGCGTCGCTTAGGCCTGTGCCGGCTTCTTGAGGTAGCTGACGATCAGCGGCAGGAGCGCGCCGACGATCGCCGACAGGCCGCCCGTGCCGGCCAGGTTGTCCGTGCCGCCAACGAGCGAACCGATGGCTGGGACGAGCATGGGGAGAATCTTGCCGCCCACGCCACCGCCCACGACGCCGAGCACCGTGTTGAGCATCGGACCGAGGTTCCGGTTTTTGAGCAGCGTGCCCACGATGTTGCCACCGGCGCCGCCGGCAATGAGGCTCACAATCCAGCTGATGATCTGAGGATCCATTCGAGTTCCACCCTTCGAGTAAAAGTCAGGAGTTCAGGGGACGCGTCCACCGCCGGACTCGTCCGCCACAGAGTGAGTTGCCGTCCAAGGGGGCCGTGTCACACCCCGGGGAAGAAATTTTCTCGGTTTTCCCGGGTGGCACGCCGGTTCTGGTGGTCGTGCTGGTTGTGCGGGCTCAGGGAGCGGTTGTCGTTCCATGGAAGCGAGACCACGGGGCGAACGGACGCGAGCAACCCCCTCGTCCCGACGACAGGGCATACAAGCCCCGGGCCTGGCTACCGCGCTCACGGCCGGGGCGGCTTGAACTGCCCCCATGGATGATGACGCTGCTCTACGGCCACTGGACGACCGTCGGGTGGCCTTCGTGTCGGTCACGACGGTGACCGTCTGGTCAACGTGCCGACCGGCACCTTCGCCGTGCGGCAGTCCAGCAAACGAGGGCGAGCCCGACGCCGGCGAGCGAAAGCGCACCGGGCTCCGGCACGACGATGATCGACGCGTATTCGCTGTTGTGGTTCACGACGGCCCACACGGTGTTGGTGCTCGTGTCGCGACCCCACGAGCCGAGGTAGTCGGCCGTCGAAAGGATGCCGAGGGACGCGTAGCTGCCGCTTGCGTTCGCCAGGGACGATCCCCCCGATGACCCGATGTTGCCGTCGATCGCGTTCACCCAACTGCCCGATGAGTTCCAGCCGAGGAGAATGTCCGACTCGCTCCCGCCGGCGAAAAGCGAGTCATCGTAGGTCATCTGCAGGATCTGGATCGTGCCGTGGGTGTTCGTGAGGTCGAGCACGTCGGAGTATGTCACGCCCGCGATCCGGGCCGACCAGGCGAATGCCGGGTCGAGGGCCACGCTCGCCCCGGTGCCCCCCGCCACGAGCTGGGCCACGGTCGAAAGCGCCTGGGAGCTCGTCCGCTGGAGGCCGCCGCCGGCGAAGAGGATCGATCCCGTGCTCGTCGTCGTGATCGCGTTGCTGACGATCGCGCCTGGATCGAGCCGCAGGCTCGCGCCTGAGCCGATCGACACCGAGCCGCTGCCCAGGGCGGTGGACGTCGCTGCGGCGAGGATGCCGCCGCTGATGGTCGTGTTGCCGCCGTAGGTGTTGGCTGTGTTGCTGAGCGTCAGGGTGCCTGCGCCGGACTTGCTGAGTGCGAGATTGTTCTCATTCGTGCCCGCGCCGCCGAGGGTGCCGGCAAAGGTGTTGCTGCTGGCAATATTGAGTGTGAGCGTTGAGTTTGAGGCATTTCCGCCAACCACCGATCCACCCAAGCCGGTCGTCGTCAGAGCGGTGAGGGTCTGACTTGCCGTCGCCGTACCGCCGAGGACAAGTTTGCCGGTGGTGCCGATGTCGCCCAGAACAACAGCGCCTGCGACTGCCAGACGATTTTGGCCTCCATCCAGGGCCAGCGTGCCATTTTTAATCGTGGTCGCGCCGGTGTAGGTGTTCGCGCCCGGCAAGGACAAGGTGCCGGTGCCGGATTTGTTGATGCCCCCACCGCCTGTGACACTCACATTGTCTGCTTTCCCCAGTGTAAGCGTCCCGCTGCCATTGTGAATCACATCCAGCGAACTGGTAACGGTGATAGTGGCAGCAATCGTCCCAAGCCTATCAATGGTTTTATTACCGGTGGAGCCGGGTTCCACAGTCAAGGTTGCATTGCCCGAGTTTGAACTAAATGTCAGATTGCGACTGCCCTGGCCGGCGTTTCCGCCATTTTGCATCGAGAACGTGGTGTTCGCATCGTTACTGGCATCAAACGTCAGCGATTTGATGGTGTAGGATACGTTGCCGGGATACATGGTCCCAACATTAGCGGTGCCGCTAATGATGATATCGGTGGTGTTGGCAGACACCAGAGCGCCCTCCACCCAGTTCCCAGCGTTATTCCAAAATTGGGAGGTATCGCCATCCCAAGTGAAGGTGGCGGCCGTGGCGTGATTGAGCAGCAGCGCGACCGCGGCTACGGCGGCAGCAAGGGTTTTTCTGAGGTAGTGGATTTTCATATGCCCTGCCCCCCACCTTGTGTATGACCGTGTCCCCGATGTCTGCCCAGATAACGGCTCCGGCAGATCGAGGTGCGACACCCTCCGCTCCAACTTTCTAAATATAGTGTCCCTACGCTGCCTCTCAGCCGCCATCCGGTGTTTACCGGA
>JAPLNR010000002.1 GCA_026401035.1 Planctomycetia bacterium
CCAGGGCGTCGACTTCATCCTTGAGCTGTCCGGCAAAGAACCGCTCTCGATCACGATCGATCTCGGGGATGCGCAACGCCTCAGCCGGATCCACCTCCATGCCATCGGCATCAGCGACAACGTGCCGCAGGCCCAACAGAGTGACTTCGGGATTCCGAAACGGATGCTTCTCGAGGCGGCAATCAATGCCGATTTTTCGGATGCAACAGCCCTCGTTGACTACCGCAGAGAATCGATTCTCGATGCCGGTCCGATCATGGTCCATTCGTTTCCGGAAACCGAAGCCCGATTCGTGCGGCTCACCGTCACCGAGCCGTGGACGCCCATGGGCGAAGGCAACCCGTTATTTGGGATCGCCGAGGTGGAGTGTTTCGCCGCCGGACGCAACGTGGCTCTCGGCTGCCCGGTCGCGATGCGTGGCGGCGGTCGAGACGAAACGCCACGCCAACGACGCTTGGCCGCGATCACCGACGGCCGCAACTTTTACGGCACGATCCTGCCGATCCGTCAGTGGCTCGAAGAACTTTCTCAGCGGCACGATCTGGAGGTGGCACGGCCGGCCCTGCAGGCGGCCATCCAGGCCCGCTACCAGCGGCAGGCCACACTTGCCCGCTGGCTCGGAGGGTTGGCCGTGTTGCTCGGAGGGCTCATCGCCCTTTCGATCGTGGCGGAACGAATTCTGCGGCAGCGAGCCATTGCCAGAACGCGGGAGCAAATCGCGGCCGATCTCCACGACGAACTCGGTGCCAACCTCCATGCCATCGCCTTGTACGGCGACCTCGCGAAGGCCAATCACGACAATCTCCAGAGACTGCGGCTGCTTCTCGACCAGATGCGGGCCCTCACCGAACGCAGCGGGGTGGCGGCCCGCTCCTGCGTCAACCTGCTCGAATCCCGCGGGCTTTACGAGGGGCTGGCAGCTGACATGCGCCGCACCGCCACGCGCTTCCTGGCCGATATCGACTATTCTCTCGATATCGAAAACGAAGACCTCCTCGCATCGCTTCCCCAACGGCAGCAGGTGGGGATTGCGCTCTTCTATAAGGAATGTCTCGCAAACATCATTCGCCACTCCGGGGCGACCCGGGTGGTCACGCGGCTCGTGGCAACGCCCCGGGTGCTTCACCTGACTGTGACGGACAATGGTCACGGGCTTGTCGCCGGCCCGCGGGGCCGACTCGGCGGCCACCCTGTGCCCAGTTCACTCCGTCGCCGGGCGCGGCTCCTCGGAGCCCGGGTGGCGGCACGAGATGGCCCCGAGTCTGGCACCTGCATCAGCCTCACGTTGTCTACCTCATCCTGGTGGAAGCCAGCATCATGGATTTGATTCCAGTAAACACCTGATTGGCCGAAGCGGAAAACCCGCACATAGTTTTTGGGCCGTCGCTGAAGAGAGCGTCACAAGAGAGCGTCACAAAGGGATAACAATCGTGAGAGCTCTCATCGCCGCGCCGGGGCTTGCCGTCGTGCTCTTGATCTCATGGTGGGCCGCATGGTGGGGCCCGGTCGCCTCGGCCGCAGAGCCCCCACCCGCCGCCCCCCCCAACATCGTCTTCATCTATGCCGACGACATGGGCTGGGGTGACCTCGCCTGCCACGGCACTTCCTGGCTCAAGACGCCCAATCTCGACCGCCTCGCCCGGGACGGGATCGACTTCCATCAATTCAACGTGCTCAGTCCCGTCTGTTCGCCGAGCCGGGTGGCGGTGCTGACCGGTCAGTTTCCTTCCCGCTACTGCATCTACACCGCGTTTGGATCACCGGAGGCAAACCGCACTCAAGGCATGGCCGACTGGCTCGATCCGCAGGCCCCCACTCTCCCCCGGTTTCTGCAGTCGGTCGGCTACCGCACTGCCCATGTCGGCAAATGGCACATGGGAAGCGGTGATCTGCCCGGGGCTCCGGTGATGGAGGCGTATGGGATCGATGAATCCATGGTCTACCACGGCCCGGGGCCGCGGCTCTCCAAGCGGCAGGTCGCCGGATCGGCCGTGCAGTTCATTGAAAACCTCCAATCCAAGCAGCCGTTCTTTCTCAACGTCTGGATTCCTCAGACGCATCTCGTGTTGCAGCCCAGCCAGGCGTCGATGGACCAATTTCAGGATCTCGATCCCCGGCGACAGGTGTATGCCGCAACGGTCTACGACGCCGACCACACCGTGGGCCGGGTGCTCGAGGCCCTCCGCGCCGCCGGTGTCGAGGAGAACACGATCGTGCTCTTCTCCAGCGACAATGGACCGGCCGGGGTCGAGTGGCAGCCCAAGGCCCGCCCGCCGCGTCCCGAAGACGGCACCATGGAAAAGGGCTTTGGCAAGTACTACAGCGTCGGCTCCACCGGCGGGCTCCGGGGTCGCAAAGCCCATCTCTACGAGGGAGGCGTTCGCACGCCGCTGCTCGTCCGCTGGCCCGGCACGGCACCCGCCGGCACGATCAACGACACCACGGTGTTCACGGTCGTCGACCTGCTGCCGACGCTGTGTGCTGCCGCCGGGATGACCGTTCCCGCTGCGTATCGAGGCGACGGTGAAAATCTGCTGCCAGCGTGGCTGGGCGAGCCCGTCCGGCGAACCACACCGATTTTCTGGCACGTCCAGGGCGGTGCTGCAAACATCCCATCCGAAAAAAGGGGCAGCTATGCCATGCGGGATGGCGACTGGAAATTGTATGCCAGTGGCGATGGGAGCCGCGCTGAACTCCACGATCTCGCCACCGACCGGAGTGAATCGAAAGATGTGAGCCAGCAGCATCCAGACATCGTCAGCCGCATGAAAGCGGCGATTTCGGCCTGGAAGGCCACGCTCCCAGACAAACCCAACCCCGCCTGCGTCGCCCCGGCCATGCCGCCACCCCGAAAGCAGGAGCCGGCTCAGGAGGGCGCTTCCGGCTGAAAGCGACGCATCCGAGCAGGACTCCGACCGTAACCAACTGAAGTTATTCGACTTATAAGCGGGCAGGAGTGGGTCCACCCGGTAAATACCTGATGGACCGCCGAGCATCGGGAAGCGATAGTTGGATTGTCGTTCCGTTTTATGCGTCTCGGCGAGGGCGTGTTTTGGTTTTCGGGGGATCAATCATCGTTGTGGCTCGTGTCCGCAGGAGCGGATTCACGCTCGTTGAGCTTCTTGTTGTGATCGCCATCATCGGCGTGCTGATCGGGCTCCTTCTCCCGGCCGTGCAGTCGGCCCGGGAATCGGCGCGGCGGATCGCCTGCAAAAACAACGTCAAGCAACTTGCTCTGGCAGTGCTCAGCTATGCTGCTTCCAATGCCAGCGGCGGCGACAACAAACTTCCCTTTGCCGGCTACCACGACGATGGCAAGGGTGGAAATCTCATCTACCAATTACACAACAACGCTAACCTCAACGGTTTTGCATGGGCTAGCAGTGTCAGCTGGATTGTTCAGGTCCTACCGTTCTTCGAACAGACCCCTCTGTATGACGCCTGGGTTGCCGCGACAAACAATTTTGTCGGCACAGACCCGGCGAGTTGGAGAGACTTTGGGACCGTCACTGCCAGCATGAACAACCTCCACAACAATGTGCGGCTGAATGCACTCTACTGCCCGTCCTATACCGGCACACTTATGATCGCGGGTACGCCTGTCGCCGGTACGGGCGGCTACCTCGGCGGCAGTAACACCGAAGTCTCAGGCACGCCGCCCGACAAAACGTCCCGAACTGGCCTTTCCTGCTACCGAGCCAACTTTGGCAGGGGAACAGGCAACGAAATGCTTGGGACCGATGGCGAAGGTGCCTTTCGGTTTAAGAGTCGCCATGGATTCGCAGATATCAGAGATGGCACCTCGAACTCGCTTCTCCTAACAGAGAATGCTTTCGGTGTCGCTTGGGCTGCCGGTTTTCCAAATCTCACAACAGCGAGAAACAACAACGATATTGTTGGAATCGACAAGCCCGCACTTGGTTTCCGTGGTGACATACCGAATATCGGCCTCACCTCTGAGCACCCGGGCGGAGCGATCGTGTCTCTCGTCGATGGCTCAACGCGTTTTCTCAACTACACAGAGCTTTCAGACACCATCTGGATTAGTCTCATGATGGTAAAAGACCGCGCTGCGGTTTCCGTGCCATAAGCATCAACGCCTCTTGTGACTCTTTTACGCGAAGGATGCGCCATGCGTGCTCGAATGAGCTTCTGCGCGTTGAGGATTCTGCTGGGATGCGCGCTGCTGCTGGCGGGATGCGGCCGATCTGGCCACACCCGCGCGGAGGTCACCGGGCTCCTCACGCTGAACGGCAGGCCACTTCCCGGCGGGCTGACCATCAAGTTCACCCCGAAGGAAAGCGACATGCCCGTCGCCTCCGGCTGGACGAAGCCCGACAGCACCTACGTTGTCTACGCTGAGCCCGGACAAATCGGCCTCAATCCCGGCACCTACATCGTCTCGGTGGAACTTCCCTACGCCGACGAACCCGGCCCCTACACCGGCCCGCCCGAACTCGAAAATATCGATATTCCCAAGGCTTTCCAGACTGGCATTTCGACGCTCACCTTCACCGTCCCCGCAGACGGCTTGACCTTCGACATCGTGATGAAGAGTGAGTAGCGGCGCGAAAGGAGCAACAGGTCGGTAATGCGACACACAATGAGCAGGCTCACGCATAGAGCCATGCTGGCCCTCATGGCCCTCATGGCCCTCATGGCCCTCGCGAATGGGCAGGCCACTGCCGATGGGATCAACAGCTGGCGAATCGACACCACGGACGAATGGCAGGCTGACGCCAGCCAGATTGAAGGCCTGAAAGTGAGTGACGGCCTGCTTGCTCTCACCGGCAAGCAGGGGCTGTATCGCAGTCGCCTGCGGCGTTTCAAGGAGAAGCGAGCCGCCCTCACATTGACGCTCACCGCATCGACAGCCTGGGCAAATTGGGAGCCGACGCAGCGTAAGGTCGTCCCGCCCACGCTCGCGGATGCACCGATCTTTCTCGCCAAGGGCCCGAAAGACTACTGGCTGTTCGGACGCTACCGGATCCCGAAAGGATCGGAGGCGAAAAACTTCGCCCCGGCACCAGCAACTCTGGAAGGCTTCAATGGGCGCCTCCAGACGACGCCGTTCCCCCATCTCTTTGATGCTTCAGGCGGGTTGCAGAAGAGCCTGGGCGGTTACCACGCCGGGCAGAGCCGCGACATGCTGAACTGGGTACACCACGGCCCGGTCACCACCGAGAAAGCAAAATGGGCAACCACAGCCGAGTTCGTGGATGGCAAGACGTATCTCTACTATGACTTTCCCAACGACCAGGATCCGCACCTCTTCATCGATGACGATTTGTTCGACGGCAAGCCGGGCCAGGATATGGGACGGGTGTTCAACGACCCCACAGACGGGTCAGATTGTGCCGTCATTCGTGACCTGGATGGCCGCTTCCACCTGATTTACGAGGACTGGAGCCCAATCGATGCCGGCAAGCATTCGTGGGACTCACCCCTGGCAGGCCATGCCGTGAGTGATGACGGGAAAAGTGATTTTGAGATTCTGGCGGCTGCGGTCGATGAACGCACACAGCCAACGGGCACGTTCGCTGAGTACGCCCATCCACATTGGCACGCGGAAGATCCCACACACTTCCCCGGCAGGAAGATCGCTGAGGACATCCCCAACCAACGAATCAAAGCGGGCGCCACACGAGCTTTTGCCACCTACGAAGTGCACCAGCCAGAACAAAACGCATATGGCGACTGGGCAGCCATCGCCATCGGGGGGCAGTATTACCTCGTTGCGGACTATCACCCTGCTCACGAGAACATTCGTATCGGGATCTTCACCTCGCCAAGCTTGAATCAACGGTTTGAGTTCAGCGGCGAACTCGGGGCCGGCCACCCAGACCCTGACATCGGCTTTGCCGAAGAAAAGTTTTTCCTCGTGAACCAGACGCGCCATGATTACGTCAGCCCCGGTCCATGGGTTGAGAACGTGGGAGTCCGCGTCGGTGTGGACACAAACAATGACGGGATAGCCGATGCATGGAGTGACTGGCAGGATGTCAAGGAGGAGTACGAATCCATCGAGGGCTTCGCCAAGCAGGTGAAGCGCATTCCCGCATCGATGGATCTGAGCACATTGCCGGAAGGCTACGGCTTCTGCTTTGAGCTTCGCATCGAGGACACGACGGCGAATGCGTCAGCGCCGACCCTCGATCGTGTTGAAATCCGTTTTCGGGATTGAAAAAGGATTGGTCGGCCACATGGCACTTCGGCACGCGTCGGCCGAGCGGAGTGCACCGCTAGCAGCGACAACCGGGGCTGATCGGACTGGATGCGGCCCTCATGGTGTCGATTCCTCGAGCGCGGCGCGGATAAAGGCTGGGCGGTTGGTCGTGATTCCCATCGCGCCGAGCTCGCGGAAGGCCAGGGCGTCTTCTGGTGAATCCACCGTCCAGACGTGAAACTCACGAACGCCACCGGCCGTGAGCCGCTCGACGAAGCCCTCGTCGATCACCGTCCGCTGGCCCTGCATGCCTACGCCGTCGGCCCCGCACGCTTTCACGGTCGTGGCGATCCGTTCCGCGGTGGGCCGCCAGGCTCCGCTCGCCTTGTCCTGCTTGAAGCTCGTGAGCCAGTGGGCCCGAATGGCCGGCAGCGCCCGCTTGCACGCGGCGATCGCGTCGGCGTCGAAGGCGATGATCGTGAGCAGTGATTGATCGCCCCGCCACGCCGCGAGTTCCTTCACGAGCGGCGGCACGATCTCCGGGCCCGTCTTGAGCTCGATAGAAAACCTTTTGCCCGGGGGCACGGCGGCGAGCACCTCGGCGAACGTCGGCAGCCGCTCACCCTCGAATCGGGCGTCTTTCCATCGGCCGGCATCGAGCGTGCGGAGTTCCGCGAGCGGCGTGGTGGCGACCACGTGACTCACGCCCGCCACCCGCTTCGTATCGGCATCGTGCACGCAGATGATCCGGCCGTCGCCCGAGAGGCGAAAGTCGCCCTCGATCGCGTCGGCTGCCTGCTCCCAGGCGAGCCTGAAGGCGGCCAACGTGTTTTCCGGTGCGTCGTGCGACGCGCCGCGGTGGGCCGTGATCAGCTGGCCGGCGGCCGGCCCGGCGAGGAGGAGCGAGAG
>JAPLNR010000007.1 GCA_026401035.1 Planctomycetia bacterium
AGCCCGAGATAGAAACTCCGCATCTCGAACGAGCCGCCCCCCAGAATCACCTCGGCGCCGCGCCGCCGCAGGTATTCCTCGCAGCGTTTCAGCAGGTCGTCTCCGATCCGTTCCTGCTCCGGATGCGGCACGACGGCCACGAGCAGCGTGGTGCCGACCCGCGGGTCGACGGCCGAGCGATCCTTGTTCGGCCCGAAGGCCGCATGGGCAAACCCCACCGCCCGCCCGCCGTCCATCGCGACGATCAGCCCCTCACGATCGAAATAGGGCTTCGAAAAAACACAGGCCTCGAGCATGGCCGAGGTCATCGGCTGCATCGCCGCGGGGCCGAGATCGGCCGACCTCCAGACATCGGCCAGGCGGGGCGGATCATCGTTGCGGAAGCAGCGAATCTCGATCATGAAACCGCCTCCCGCCCCGGCGCGGCGGCGTCGACGAACCGCACGAACACCTCGCCATCCCGTTCGCAAACCTCGTGCACCATCTGCCGGACGGTCGCTGAGAGCTTGTGCCGGCCTGTGACCACGTCGAACTGCCAGCCGTGCCACGGGCAGGTGAGCGTCGTGCCGCAGAGATGCCCCGTGCCGAGCGGGCCACCCTGATGCGGACAGAGTCCGTCGATCGCGTGCCAGGTCCCGTCGACGTTCGCCAACGCCACGACCCGGCCCGCGACGACCCGCTCGATGCTGCCGCCGGGCGGACATTCAGACGCGGCGGCGAGGCGGATCCAGTCGGGCATGGGCGGGCGGAAACCAGAGGCCAGCGCCCGGGAATCAGGCGGCGGAGCGGCTCACTTTAGCGGCTGCGGGTTTTCCCCGCCATCGTCGGTGCACCCACCAGTATTGCGGCGGTGCCCGGCGGATCGCCAGTTCGAGCAGATCGGTGTACCACTGCGAGACGGCCGTCAGTCCGGCGGTTTCCGGCGTGCCCGCCTCTGGATCGGCGACCCCCTCGAGCCGGAGATCGTAGTCAAAGAGCCGTCCGCTGCGGCGGGTGGCGGAGCAGACCATGATCGGGGCGTTGGACGAGAGGGCGAAGACCCCGATCGCCTTGTGCACGCTTGCCGGGCGGCCGAAGAATTGGACCCAGCAGCCTCGCGGGCCGGCGGCCTGATCGCCGAGCAGGCCGATCGCGCCATTTTCCTCCAGCACGATCGCCACGTCGGGGGCGCTGCCCCTCTTCGGCAGAATCTTCTGCCCCCGCGACTCGCGGAATCGCGTGACGAATTCGTCGAGCAGCGGATTGTCGAGCTCGCGGGCCACCGAGAAAATCCGGAACCCGAAGACGCCGAAGAGATAGGCCGCCAGTTCGAAGTTGCCGAAGTGACCCGAGAGGATCACCTTCGGCCGGTCGAGCCAGAGCGTGCGGACCATCGCCTCCATGCCCTCGATCCGCAGATGACGCCGCCAGGTCGTTTTCTGGATCACGCGCGGCGCGTGGGCGATCTCGACCACCATCAGGAGCAGGTGCTCCCACATCCCGCGGGCCACGTCGCGGCAGCGCTCGTTCGACCAGTCGGGGAAGGCGATCCGCAGATTATCACGGACCACGCGGCGGCGAATCTTCACGCGGTTGGCGAGAAAATCGGACCAGCTCCGCGCAAACCGCTCGCAACTGCTCCGCGGCATGGCCTGCACGATGCAGATCAGCACGCGCACGGCCACATACGTCATGAAGTCGGCGACTTGGGTGACGACGGGGCGCGACACTGGCGGCGGTTCCTCGGACGGAATACGGGTGGGCCGGATTCTCGCCAAAACCTGGGCCTGACGAACAGATCGGTTTTGGGCCGACTGCCGGGTGAATTACCGGTCCACCGCCGGCGCCGTCTGCCAGAGCACGAGCGCCAGGCTCGCCGCGTTGAAGAGGGCGTGGAGGGCGATCCCGGGCACGATCGAGCCGGTCTGCCGAGCGAGATAGCCGGCCACCGCCCCGAAGGCCACGAGCGGCACCCAGGCCAGCCCCTGCCCCACGTGGGCCAGCCCAAACAAGACCGCCGAGATGCCGACCGCGGGTATCGCTCCCCACGCCTTCTCGAGCCAGCCCTGCAGCACCCGGCGAAAGAAGAATTCCTCGGCGACTGGCGCCACGATCACCGCCGCGACTCCCACGAGCATCAGGGAAGGCAGATCGCGGTGCCTGGCGAGGAAGTCGATGATCGGATGCTCGTAGGGAACGAGCCTGTCGAGAATCCCGGCGACCGCCAAGAGCGGCGCGAGGATCAGCGCCAGCGCCGCGGCCGCCAGCCGCAGATCGGCGGCCAGACTGCGGAGGCCAAACCCCAGTGCAGACGCGGGGGCCTGGCGGTAGAGCAGCCAGGCGGCGGCCAGCGACGTGGCCGTCGCCATGCCCAGCACACCGCCGGCGAGCTTGTCGGCCATCGTCGCCGGACTGGGCAGCAGCGCCGACGACAGGAATTGGCAGCAGATCGAGAGATAGACCACGGTCGCCACGTCGATCCCGGCCCAGGGCACCGGCGCATGGGGCCGTGGCGGCACGGCCGGCTCACCGCGCCGCAGCCGCGCGACCACGCCGCCGATGGCCCAGAGGCTCGCGATCGACGCCCCGGCGATCAGCACGCCGGCGACCGGACCAACGACCGCGCCCGCCTCGGGCGGCACGGGTGGGAGGTCGATTTCCATGCGTCATCTCTTCCAGCTCAACGCTTGGCCGCGACGAGAAGCCCGCGGGCCGACACGAGATACTCGACTCCGGAATAGATCGTCGTCACGACGGCCGCCCACGTGACGACCCCGGCCGCCTGCCGGAGATCGATCCCGCCAAACGACGCCCCGGGTGCGCACCGCACGAAGAGCTCCAGCGCGATCGCCCCGCACTGCAGCACCATTTTCAGTTTGCCGGAGAGCCCGGCCGAGAAGTCGTGGCCGGTGCGTTCCATCTCGGCGCGGACGGCCGTCACGACCAGTTCCCGCACGACCACCACCACGGCCATCCAGGGCAGGATCGCCGACGAGCCGTCCCGGGCCGCAAGCAGGATGAACGCCCCGCAGACGATCACCTTGTCGACGAGCGGATCGAGGATTCTGCCCAGCCGGCTCACCTGGCCGAAGCGGCGGGCCCACCAGCCATCGACCCAGTCGGTCGAGGCGGCGACGAGAAACAGGACGAGCGCCGGCTGGCACAGCTCCCGCTCAATGGCAACGAAGAGCACCAATGCCAAGAAGAGCCGCGCCGTCGAGATGATATTGGGCACGGTCCAGACGCGGTCGAGGGCTGACGAATCGGTCATGGCGGCGATTGTAGCCCGTGGGCTTGGTTTTTCGGCTACGGGCGAAACATACGGCCGCCCGCCTACACGGGCACGCCCGCGAGGTCGTAGCCGCTCGAGGCCACGATCTCGACCGGCACGATTCGGCCCGTCAGGGGCTGCGCCGCGGAGCTGCCCGGCGCCGTGACGTACACCACGCAGTCGATATCCGGGGCGTCGGCCTGGCTGCGGCCGATCCAGACGTCTTCCCGTTCCGCGCTCTGCCGGTCGATGATCACGTCGAGCACGCGGCCGATCTGCCGGCGGCTGTGGTCGTGGGCGATTGTCTGCTGCACCCGCATGAGTTCGTCACGGCGGGCCACCTTCTCCGCGTCGTCCATGTGGCCGTCGAGCTTGGCGGCCGGCGTGTCGGGCTCGAGCGAGTAGGTGAAGACCCCTGCCCGCTCGAACTTCCACTTCTGGACGAACGCGACCATTTCCTCGAACTGCTCCCGCGTCTCCCCCGGAAAACCGGCGATGAACGTCGTTCGCAGCACGAGGTTCGGGATCCGGCTGCGGAGCTTGGCGAGCAGTTCCTCCGTGGGCTGCTTCGCCACGCGGCGCTGCATCCGCTTGAGAACCGGGTCGCTCGCGTGCTGCAGCGGCATGTCGAGATAGGGGATGATTTTCTTGCTGGCGGCGATCGCGTCGATGAGCCGGTCGCTGAAGTACATCGGGTAGAGGTACATCAGGCGGATCCACTCGATCCCCTCGATCTTCTCGAGTTCGGCGAGCAGTTCCACAAGCCGGGGTTCGCCGTAGAGATCCATCCCATAATAGGTCGTGTCTTGGGCGACGATCACGAGCTCCTTCATGCCGTCGGCGGCGAGTTCCCGCGCCTCGCGGATCACGTCCTCGATCGGCTTGGTCGCGTGCTTGCCCCGCATCTTCGGAATCGCGCAGAACGTGCACGTCCGGTCGCAGCCCTCGGAGATCTTGAGGTAGGCCATGTGCCGGGGCGTCACCCGCATGCGATGGGAGTCGTCGAGGGCGCGGGCCGGTGCGGGATTGAAGATGCTCCGCTGCTCACCGAGGCCGCCGATCAGCCGCTCGGCCGCCCGGGCGATCTCGTCCCGCGAGAAGACGCCGATCACGGCATCGACGCCCGGCAGTTCGTCGAGCAACTTTTCCTTCTGCCGCTCGGCCAGGCAGCCCGAGACGATCACGCCGCGCGTTCCCCCGGCCTTCTTGATGTCGAGCATCTCGTTGATCGCCGCATAGGACTCGGCCCGCGAGGCGTCGATGAACGCGCAGGTGTTGACGATCACGAGATCCGAGCCCTGCGGCTCGCCGACGAGCTGCCAGCCGTCCTCCCGCAGGAGCCCCAGCATCCGCTCGCTGTCGACGAGATTCTTCGGACAGCCGAGGCTGACCATCGCAAACGTGCCGCGGCAGGTGGCCGGATCGACCGCCTGAACCGACGGCATCACGGAGCTGCCAACGCCGCAGGAGGCGTCGGAAGCGTCAACAATTGGAAGCGTGTTCATGGCTCTTGGTCTGTTTGCGCGGGCCTACACCGCTTGCCCCGCGATGATCTTGTCGAGCTCCTCCCGGAGCTTCGGCAGGATCGCGTCGTAGGGGAAGGCGCCCAGTTCGACGCTGCGGCGTTTCAAGTTCACGTGGGTCGGTCCGCACCAGAGGCCGAGGTCGGCATCGTCGGTTTCACCCGGACCGTTCACGCGGCAGCCCATCACGGCGATCGTGATCGCATGATCCTGCGCGTAGGCGGTCATCTCCTTCACCTGCTTGGCCAGCTCGATGAACGCCTCGTTTTCGACCCGCGAGCAGCTCGGGCAGCTAATGATGTTGAGCGAGGCGAGGCCGTAGTCGACGACGCTGCGGACGCGGCCGGCGGCGATGTCGGCCAGGATCGCGTGGGCCGCGGCGATCTCCTCCCCCTTCTGGGAGTTTGGCACGGTGAGCGACACCCGCACGGTGTCGCCGATGCCGCGGCTGACGAGCTGCTCGAAGGCGATCCGCGTCTTGATGATGCCGTCCGGCGGCATGCCGGCCTCGGTCACGCCGAGATGGATCGGCACATCGGGGCGCACCTCGGCAAACCGCTTGTTCACCTCGATCACCTTCCGCGGGTCGGAATCCTTGAGCGAGACGCAGTAGCGGAGGAAGCCGAGCGAATCGAGGAGTTCGCAGTGTTCCAGGGCGCTGGCCAGCATGGGGCCGAGCGAGTCGTCCTCCGCAAACTTTTCCTTCTTCGCCGGGTCGACGCTGCCGCAGTTCACGCCCACGCGGAGCGCGCAGTCGTTTGCCGCCGCGACCTCGGCGATGAACTTCACCTTGTCCTGCCAGGGCTTCGTCGGCTCGTGGTGGTAGAGGTGGCCCGGGTTGTAGCGGAGCTTGTCGACATGGGGGGCCACGTCGACGGCAAGGCGGTAGTTTTCCTGGAGATCGATGGCGAGGTTGGCCGTCGTGCCCGCCCGGATCGCGGGGAGCGCCGCGGCGTCCTTCTTGCTGTCGACGGCGATCCGCACGACGCCCGCGCCCGCCTGCCGCAGGTCTTCCACCTGAGCGAGCGTCGCCGCCACGTCCTGCGTGTGCGTGGCGGTCATGCTCTGTGCGGCGATCGGATGGCCGGCACCGATGGTGATCCGTCCGATCTTCACCGCTCGCGTTGGATTTCTCGTGATCTCGACCAAACCAGTGCCTCCCGGCAGACTCTTTTTCGGCAGTTTTCCCACTGAAACGATAGCAGACTCCCGCCCGTCGGCGATATGCCCATGCGATACGACCCGCTTCTTCACATCGTCTTGCACGAACCGGAAATCCCGCCCAATGCCGGCAATGTGGGGCGAACCTGCGTGGCGATCGGTGCCAAGATGTGGCTGGTGCGGCCGATCGGCTTCAAACTCGACGACTACTACCTCCGCCGCGCCGGCCTCGATTACTGGGAGGAGCTCGAGTGGGAGGTGGCCGACTCGTGGGATGATCTCGTGTCGCGGCTGGCGCAGGTCGGCCGCCGGCCGAACTGGTTTTTCGAGGTGGGCGGGCCGCGGACCTACACGGACGTGACCTACTCGCGGGGCGACGTGCTCGTGTTCGGGAGCGAGTCAAAGGGGCTGCCCGAGGACCTGCTGGCCGCCCACACTAGCGAGCACCTCACGATCCCCTCGCGGCCGCAGGTGCGGAGCCTCAATCTGTCCAACTGCGCCGCGATCGTCGCCTACGAAGCCGTCCGCCAATGGGGCGGCCTCGGGCCGCGGCCGTAGCCGACCGGGGCGGGCCTTCCTGCCGCTTCTCGGCGCGAGGCGGCGCTCGGTAACGCTTCCTAGCGATAGTCGGCGATCGGCACGCAACTGCAGAAGAGATTGCGGTCGCCGTGGACGTTGTCGACGCGGCCCACGGGCGGCCAGTATTTCCGCCGCTCCAGCCCCGGCACGGGAAACACGGCGGCCTCGCGGGAATAGGGATGCCCCCACTCGGAGGCTGCGATGCTCGCGGCCGTATGGGGCGCGTGCTTCAGCGGGTTGTCGTCCTGCGGCCACTCCCCCGCCTCGATCCGCCCGATTTCCGCGCGGATCGCGATCATCGCCGCGACGAACCGGTCGAGTTCGGCGAGGCTCTCGCTCTCCGTGGGCTCGACCATGAGCGTGCCCGGCACCGGGAAGCTGAGGGTCGGTGCGTGGAAGCCATAATCGACGAGTCGCTTGGCAACGTCCTCGGCCGTCACGCCGCTGGTTTCCTTCAGCGGCCGGATGTCGAGGATGCACTCGTGGGCCACGCGGCCGTTCCGGCCGGCGTAGAGCGTCGGATAATGGCCCCGCAGCCGGGAGCTCACGTAGTTGGCCGCAAGGATGGCCGCCTCGGTGGCATGCCTGAGCCCCGCCGCCGCCATCATGCGGCAATACATCCAACTGATCGGCAACACGGCCGCGTTGCCCAGGGGCGCCCCCGACACCGCACCGACCACTCCCTGCGGCAGGCCGCCGGTCGCGTGGCCCGGCAGGAAGGGCACCAGATCTGCGACCACGCACACCGGGCCGACGCCCGGCCCGCCACCGCCGTGCGGAATGCAGAAGGTCTTATGGAGATTCAGGTGACTCACGTCGCCGCCAAACTCGCCCGGCGCCGCCAGGCCGACGAGGGCGTTCATGTTGGCCCCGTCGACGTAGACGCGGCCGCCGTGGCGGTGCACCAGTGCGCAGAGATCCTTGATGCCCGTCTCGAACACGCCGTGCGTGCTCGGATAGGTGATCATCACGGCGGCCAGATGGTCGGCATGCTCCCGGCATCGGGCCTCGAGGTCGACGAGATCGACGTTGCCATGCTCATCGCAACCGGTGACGACCACCTCCATCCCGACCATCTGGGCGCTGGCGGGATTGGTGCCGTGGGCCGACGCCGGAATGAGACAGATGTTTCGATGGCCCTGGCCGCGGGCCTCCTGCCAGCCCCGGATCGCGAGCAGCCCTGCATATTCCCCCTGGCTGCCGGCGTTGGGCTGCAGGCTGATGCCCGCGTAGCCGGTCGCCTCGCAGAGCCACGCTGTCAGTTGCCGCTCGAGGATCCGATAGCCCTCGCGCTGATCGGCGGGCGCGAAGGGATGCACGGCGGCGAACTCCGGCCAGGTGATCGGGATCATCTCACTCGTGGCGTTGAGCTTCATCGTGCAGCTGCCCAGCGGGATCATGCTGCGGTCGAGGGCGAGATCCTTGTCGCTCAGCGACCGCATGTACCGCAGCATCGAGGTCTCGCTGTGGTGCGAGTGAAACACAGGATGCGTGAGAAAGTCGCTCGTCCGCCGGAAGCCCGACGGGAGCAGCGGGGCGACGCCCTGCTCATACTCCGCCAGATCGGGAAGCCGGCTGCCCGGTGCCGCGAACACCTGCCAGAGCCGCACGATGTCGTCGCGGGTCGTCGTTTCGTCGAGGCTGATCGAGAGCGTGCGCGGGTCGAGCGTCCGCAGGTTCATGCCGAGCTCGCGGGCCCGTGAACCGCGGGCGGCGGCGTGCTCCCCCGCGTCGATCGCGAGCGTGTCGAAGGCGTGGGCGTTTTTGATGGTCACCCCGAGCCGTCGCAGGCCGTCGGCGAGGATCGCAGTGTAGGCCGCCACCCGTTCGGCGATCCGGACCAGCCCCGCCGGCCCGTGGTAGACGGCATACATGCTGGCGACCACGGCCGGCAGCACCTGGGCGGTGCAGATATTGGACGTGGCCTTCTCGCGGCGGATGTGCTGCTCGCGGGTCTGGAGCGCGAGCCGGTAGGCCGGCTGACCGTGGCAATCGATGCTCACGCCGACGAGCCGCCCGGGCATCGATCGCTTGGCGGCGTCGCGGCAGGCGAGGAAGGCGGCATGCGGCCCGCCGCAGCCCATCGGCATCCCGAACCGCTGCGTGGTGCCGACCACGATGTCGGCCCCCCACTCGCCTGGCGGCACAAGGAGCGTGAGGGCGAGAATATCGGCCGCCACAACGAGCATCGCCTGCTTCACGTGCAGGCCCTCGGCCAGCCCGCGCCAGTCGGCGATCTCGCCGTCGGTCGTCGGATACTGTACGACCGCGCCGAAGCAGTCGTGACTTTCGGCCAGGTCGGCCACGTCGCCGACAAGAATCTCGATGCCCAGCGGCTTGGCCCGCGTGTGAAGCACCTCGATCGTCTGCGGATGGCAGCCTGAATCGACGAGAAACACTGGGCTTGCCGCCGTGGAGGTGCGGCGGGCGAGCGTCATGGCCTCGGCGGCGGCGGTCGACTCGTCGAGCAGCGACGCATTGGCAATCGGCATGCCGGTGAGATCGCAGATCATGGTCTGAAAATTGATGAGCGCCTCCATGCGGCCCTGGCTGATCTCGGCCTGGTAGGGCGTGTAGGCTGTGTACCACGCCGGGTTTTCCAGGATGTTGCGCAGGATTACGCCTGGCGTGTGCGTGCCGTGGTAGCCCTGGCCGATGAAGCTCTTGAGCAGCTTGTTCTGCGCGGCGATGGCCTTGAGCTCGGCAAGGGCCGTCGCCTCGGACACCGGCGGCGGCAGTTGCATCTCGCGGCCGCGGACGATGCTCGCGGGGACGATCCCCTCGATCAGCGATTGTCGCGAGGGTTCGCCAATCGCATCGAGCATGGTGCGTTCGTCGGCCGCACTCAGGCCGATGTGCCGCCCGCGAAACTCGGCCGGATTCTCGAGCCGCTCGAGCGGCTGGGGCGTGGGCGTCTCGGAAGTCGGCGACGGCCTGACGGGCACTGGGGCGGTCAAGAGTTCGGACATGTCGAGGCTCCACGAAATGTGGGAAAGGCGCAAACCTTCCCCGGGAACCCTGTTGTCCTGGGACCTGAGAGATTCGCCGCAGGCGAAAGCCTGCGGGTTGCCCCTTCGGTGGCCGCGACCCCACGGGTGGGCGGCACTCTCCAACAGTGTATGTCGTCAGTACTTTTGCCTGAGCGTTCGGCCTTCGGCGGTCTTGCGACTCTCTCCTGACGACCGAAGTTTAGGCCGGGGGCAGGAATTCGACAACAGCCCGCCGCGGAGGAATTACCCCTGGTCAGCCCATCTCGATCTCGTATCCCGCACGGTACGGCCGCCCCAGCATCGAGTTGGCCTGTTCGTCGCCCACGATCTGCTCGGCGGCGGCGTCCCACTTGAGCGACCGGCCCAGCCGCGCGCTGATCCCCGCCAGATGGCAGATGTTGAGCATCTTCATATGGGAGTGCACGTCGGAGATCGGCTCCAGCCTGTTCTTCGCGCAGTAGAGAAAGTTTGCCCAGTGGGCCTTCCGCTCGTTCTCCTCGATCGGCAGGTTTTTATAGACCTTGGCAACGGCGCCTTCCGGCAGCGGGTCGTCCTTGAGGGCCTCGACCGGCCCGCCGGTGAGCTTGCCGCGATTGACGAAGATCGTGCCCTTCTCGCCCTCGATCAAAATGCCGTTGTCGGTGTCGTTGCGGATCACCATCTGCGTGCCGCCGGGAAAGTCGACGGTGAACAGAAACTCGGTCGCCGTGTTGTAGCGGTCGCGCTCCACCGGCAGGCCGTCCTTGAACGCCACCGGGTGCTTGGACGTGCCGCCGATCGAGAGCGGCCCGGCCGTCTGGCCGTTGAGCAGGAGCGCCCAGGTGGCGATGTCGACGTGATGCGCGCCCCAGTCGGTGAGTTTGCCGCCGGAATACTCGTACCACCAGCGAAACTCGTAATGGCAGTTCGTGTTCGGCTGGGGCCGCTTCTCCTTGCCCTCCTTGTCGACGACGGCGGGCCCCTGAAAAAACCGATACTCGGCGGCTGGGGCCGGCCCCAGCCAGCGGTCCCAGTTGAGTTCACCGGGAACGGAGGCCACCGGGATCGAGGGGCTCGAGGGCGCCGCGCCGATCGCCGCCTGCACCCGCTTGATCCTTCCAAGACGCCCCTCGGCGACGAGCGCCATGGCCGTCACGAAAAGCGGAAACGTGCTCCGCTGCTGCGTGCCCACCTGCACGATCCGGCCGGTCTCCTGCTGAATTCTGCGGATCAGCTTGCCCTCGTCGATCGTGAGCGTGAGCGGCTTCTCGCAGTAGACATCCTTGCCGGCGAGCATCGCCTCGACCACTGGCTTGGTGTGCCAGTGGTCGGGAGTGGCGACGTGGATCACGTCGACGTCCTTCCGCTCGAGAATTTTCCGGTAGTCGTCGTAGACCGCGGCCTTGCCCTGGCTATACCGCTCGTTTGACTTGGCGGCGCGGCCGGCATCAACATCGGCGATGGCGACGACATCGATCCAATCCTTGGCGACGCCGATGTTGGCCTGGGCAATGCTTCCTGCCCCGATCAGCCCGAGGGCGACCCGGTCGGTGGCCGATTTCGTCTCGTCGGCGAGCGTGTGTGCCTTGGAGAAGAAATAGGGCGTGACGGCCGCGGCGGCAGCCGCCGTGGCACATGACGAGAGAAAACCGCGCCGCGAGTCCTGCATGGGATGCTCCTCCGAATGGTGGCTCTGCTTTGGGCCGTGAGAATACCCTTTTACGGCGCGTTGTAGAGCGGCATGTGACGGTAATATACCTCGAGCATGCACGCACAGAGGGCCGTCACGTAGAGCCGGCCGCCGACGTGCCCCCACTGATCGTTCGCGGGATCCCAGCTCCCCTTCTCGCGGCCGGTCTGCACCTGGTGGCCGAGCAGTTGCTCCTGCATCCGGCCGTTCCACTGCGTCCAGACGCGGCCATTCATGTTGTGGCAGACCTGCGTGGCGTAATACCACGCGTAGACGTTCTTCCGGCGGTAGTCGAAGTCGATCGTCGCCTCCCGCAGGAGCAGTTCCACGCCGGACACGAGTTGCGGATCGTCGCGGGGCAGCCCGAGATACTGCCGGCAGAGCAGGCCCTCGGCGGTGAGGGCCGGCCGGAAATCGAAGAACTTCTGGTTGGGATTGATCTGGTAGCCGTAGCCCTTTTCCGCGGAGACGAAGACGCCGTCGAGAAACCGCCGCAGGCTATCGTAGGCCGATGATGGCACGTGCAACCCCGCCATCTCGCCGCTCTTGAGCGCCATCAGATACCAGCCCGTCACCGACATGTCGCCGCGGTTTTCCTGGCCCGGTTGCGGTGGGTGGTAACGCCAGCCGCCGTCGGGCATCTGCGCGGCAATCGCATACTCGAGCGCTAGCCGGGCGGGCTCCGCGAGCGTGGGATCCTTCGTCATCCCGTAGATCTCGCAGAGGGCGATCGTGGCCTGGGCATGCGCATACATCGCGTGCTGTTCGGGAATGCGGCCGGTGTCAAACGTGCCGTCGGGGGCCTGGGTGCGGACGAGCGCCTTCCAGGCCCGCGTTACCGCCGCGGCATGCGGTCCGTCGCGAGTCGTGTTGCCCGCGCCCTGGAGCGCGATCAAAGCCATGGCCGAGGCGGCCAGACGATTTTCCTGGGTGCCGCCGTCGCCATACGATCCGGTGAGGCTCCAGAGGCCGTCCTTCTTCTGCTGCCTGACGATCCACTCCAGCGCGAGCGTCACGGCCGTCTCAGTGGCGTCGCTGCCGCCGCCGGCACCGAGTAATCGTTCGCGAGCGCCCGATTCACGACCGGTGAGCGCCGTGCCGATCGCAATCACAGGCGCGGTTCCCGCCGCCCCCGCATCCGCAGTGACGGCTTCCGTCGGCTCCTCCTCCGCCGGCGTGGGCGGCAGTGCGACGGAAACCGGCTCGGTTGCCGTCACGGTATTTTGTTCCGGCTGCCCGTCCTGTTCCTTGGGCTGCTCGATCTCGACGACATCGACCGCGGCGATCTCTTCCCTGCCCTCCGGTCTTCCCACCTCGTTGGCGGAGGGACCGAATGCAAGCGTGAGCCGCAGACGTACAGGCGCCGCCTGCCGCACGGTCCATGCCGCTAGTGCCAGGAACAGTAGAATATGGAGCGACAGGCTCACCGTGAATGCCGGGCTGCGATCGACGAACCGTTCAATCCGTTCGCGGAACACATGCCAGGAAAAAGGTTCCGCCGGTGGTTGAATCCGCCGCTGCGGTGTGGTCTGCGGGAGATCGAGCCGCTCGAGCAGGGGCCCGTCGGACGAGGCGGCTTCGCCTGTCCACGGAAATCCGCCGACGACAGCCGTCGATCTGGCCGCCGGCGGAGGGGCGGGAAAGGCCGGCACGGGATTCCGAGTGTCTTCTGGTTTCATTGCCACTGCTTGGTACAGCGTTATTCTCCACGGTTCCCAAGGGCCGCAATGGCAAATCGGCCGCGTCGGACAACATGCCCTTCTTTTCCGGGACGGAGATGCGTATGATGCTCGCAACACCCAAATGACGCGGGGTGGAGCAGCCCGGTAGCTCGCGAGGCTCATAACCTCGAGGTCGCAGGTTCGAATCCTGTCCCCGCCACTTCACGCCGGCAGGGCCATCCATGGCCCCTGCCGGCTGATTTTTTGCGCGGCATCCTGCCGCTGGCCGGTCTTGGCACCTGGCGTTATTCCCGAAGCTGCCGGGTGCGAACGCCTGCGGAGTCGCATTTCGCGTCGCAATGGATGCGCATTTCGCGTCGCAATGGATGCGCATTTCGCGTCGCACTCTGACTGGCTCCCCTGCCCCCCGTCCGCACCAGCCAAAGGGCTCGACTCGCCGCCGCACACGACGTCCTCAAAGTGGTGGTCGCGGGACATCAGGTAGTGCTGCGCTGCCACCTTCGCTGAGTTTCCCAGCCACTTGGCAAGCGGGAAGTTGCAGATCACCCGGGCAAGCCATGTGGAGCCAGATAGGGACGGGTTCTGGTGGGCGGATATGGGACCTGTTAATGGGTCTGTTTTGGGGCCTATCAGGAGCCGGACGGAGCCGCTGGGCGCGGAGAGGGGGTGACTGTTGGAGAGAAGCAAGCGGGTGGTCAGAACGCCCACTTGACTCACCATTTTATGATTCCCCGCATCACTTTGAAGCCACCAACAAGCGTTGAGCCGCCATATTCAACCCCTCTGAAAACCTTTGTTTTGAAACGATGCCCGGGGTTCGTGCACGCCTTCAAGTGTGCTCACCGTTGCTGAACCTGTTCGCAGTTGGTGAACGTCATGGGTTTGTCATCCGAAACCTTGACGTTGACATTGATCAGATTCAGCCCCCGCACCGACCTGAAATGCATGCCCTTGGAAGCCTGGATGGAAACGTTTCTCATTACCACGTTTTCGATCGGCACGTCGGCCGTGCCTATCAGACTGGCCGCCACCGGCGCGCCATGACAGGTCACGTTCTCTAGGGTGATGTTGCGAAAGGTCGGATAGTCGGCCTGATCGCCGCCAGCAGGCAACGCCGCTTTGTAGTCCGTCTCAATGACAATGGCCTCGGACTTGATTCCGCGCATCGTGATGTCTCGATACCAGAGATTCTCCACCACGCCGCCGCGGGATCTGTTCGATTTCAGCCGAATGCCCCTATCCGTGCCGTCGTACGTGCAATCGTGCACGAGGATATTCCTCACTCCTCCCGATGTCAGGCTCCCGACAACCATGCCACCATGGCCGGTCCACACCTTGATGTGGCGAACCACCACGTTTTCAGTGGGCTTCCCGATCCTGCGGCCTTCTGCGTTCGTGCCGGTATGAACGGCAATCGCATCGTCCCCGGTGTCGAGGGAGCAATATTCCACAAGCACATTCCGCGTCGAATCCAGGTCAATGCCGTCCGCATTATGCCCACCTTTGGTATGAACTCTCACCCCGCGGATAATCACGTTTTCGCAGTAGGTCGGGTGAATCGTCCAGAAAGGGCCGTACCCCTGAATCGTAAAATCCTCCAGCAACACGTTGCGGCAACGGACCGGCTGGATGAAGGACGGACGCAACCCGGGATGCCGCGCATCGCCGAAGGCTCCGCCCTCGGTGCCGAATACCCGCTGTTCGACCGGAATGTTCTGTAACACCAAATCATGGTAGATACGCAACATGGATCCATTTGAACCCTGCTCGCTTTTGAACCAGGATTGGCACCGCCGGCCATGACCGAACAACCTGCCTGGTCCGGTGACGGCGATGTTTTCGCAATCCAGCGCATAGATCAGCGGTGAATAATTCATGACCTCCATCCCGGCCCACCGCTGAAACACCACCGGCAGGTAATCGGTCGGGTCGTCGCTGAAATGGATTTCCGCACCCGCTTCCATGTGCAGGTTGACATTGCTCTTCAGGTGGATCGCACCGGTGAGCCACTTGCCCTTCGGCACAAGCACCTTGCCGCCGCCGGCGGCGGAACAGGCTGCGATGGCCTTTCGGAAGGCTTCCGTGTTCTTGGTTATTCCATCACCCTGCCCGCCATGATCGGCGATCGTGAAAACCTGATCCCTGAAGACCGGTCGCTCCAGTGACGGCATGGCGAAGGGAGCCTCTATCGGTTCGATGTGCGGGGGTGCCCGCCCGACCCAGTCCGCTGCCGAATCACCCTCCGCTTGAACCATATTCGAGCCATGAACGACGACGGCCAACACCGCCAACCGAAAACCTGCCCCGAATGTTTGTGTCGTTGTTTTCATAACCTTCATGTTGATTTCCGAAACTTTGGTATTCCCTTACCTGATCGACCAGAAAAGTCTTGACTGCCCCGGGAAAAGCGTCCATTCCGGCGGGAGGCTCGAGTATCTCCAGTGGTACTGTCGCATTATCCTCGTCGGATACGTTACTCGACGCAGCCGCCAGAGGGCCGGTTGTCGCCGCCCGTCACCGCTGCGCGGGCACGTCAAACGTGTAGGCGAGCCGAAGGTGACCCGGCCCGCCACCGGGCTCGCCGCCGGCGCTACTTCGATAACCGAATGTCGATCAATACCGGCGTGCCATCCACGATGACCTCGAGCCCCGACGTGGTGTACTGCATGAACTTGGGATCGAAGGCCTGCGGTCCGGGTCGATCAGCGTCGACGGGGTCCGGCGGAACCACGACCACCCGGTAGGTGCCCCGTGGCAGCCCATCGCCCGGCCGGAGCGTGGTCATGGAAAACCGGCCTTGCTCGTCGGTGCGTGCGGTGGCGCTGACAGACTGGTCGGCCGAATCCATCGAAACGATGGCCGCGGCGAGGGGCGACCCGTCGGGCAGCGAAACCGTTCCGCTCACAGGGTAAGCCTCGAGCCGCGGGCCGCAGCCGGCGAGGAGAAAAGCCCCGCCAAGCAGCAACAGGCGCCACGTGATCGCTCGCAGAAAAACCATGGGCACGTTCAGGCAACCACCTTCAGGCCAGAGGATCAATAGTCGACACTGCCCCGCGGCATGCCGTCGTCGCGGTTGGCCAGTTGCTGAAGCACGGTCTCGCTGATGGTGACAGGAAACGCATGCACGCTGCCGTCGGCGAACACGAACTGGCAGACGCCCGGATGGCTACTCCCGAAACGATGCACGCCGGCAGGTTCATGCGGCCCCCGGGCCAGGCCGAACCCGGGCCCCGCGGGGGCATAATAGCTGTTGTGATCGCCATTCATGATGGCACCGTCGTTGTACGCGATCCCGTTCAGGAAGCGGTGGCCAAACCCATCCGGGTTGACATGCTTCTCCCCGATCATCAGGGTGTTGCTCGTACCGTCCTTGATGTGCGCAATCGTGAGCACTCCCCGAAGCTTGTCTGCTCCTCGGCCTCCCACGCCCCTGGCCGTCACGATCACTCCCTTTGAGGCATTCGGCTCGCCGAGCGTGCCTTCAAATCCATAGCAACATGGTCGGCGCTGCGGCAGGAGGGTGACCCCCCCGAAGTCGCCGCACACTCCCGCGTAATCCCCGAGCGTTCCGGGCACGTTCGCGGATGGGGCGGCTTGGGGGTTGAGGCTATCGCCCTGCATGCTCACCATCGGCCCGCGGCGGGAGGGGCAGAAAAAGAGCGGCCCGTGAGCGGTCCTGGCCGCGAGCGATTGGTTGTAGTAGGGCCGGCTCATATCCCACAACTCGGCCTCCGCCCGCAGCTCGATGAACGGCAGCAGAAACACGATCCAGGTAGCGGAAAAATCGTCCTTCCTGGTAACAGGATCGAGCACCCGCGCCGGCGGAAGGTATCCGCGGGACGACTCGAAGTGGGCGGTGGCCACACCATACTGCTTGAGGTTGTTGCCGCACTGGACGCGGCGGGCGGCCTCGCGGGCCCCCTGCACCGCGGGCATGAGCAGCGCGATCAAAACCACGATGATCGCGATGACGACCAAGAGCTCGACGAGCGTCAGCCCGCGGCGCGTTTGCCGCTGCATGGCTTTCACGACGCCAGGCGTCGCCTCCTGGCAGCAGCCCAGCCGGCAAGGCCGATGCCGATACCCGCCAGGGCGATCGCACCAGGCTCGGGCACGATCACGAGCACGCCCGTCGCCTCCGTGAACGTGAGCGTCTGACCGGCCGGGCTCGTGCCCTGGGAGGTCCACACGCCGTTTGAGCCGGTGAACGTGAGCCCGGTGTAGTTGGTGCCCGCGATCGTCACGCTCGAGAAATCGCCCAAGAGCGTCGATGAGCCGCTGCCAAAGAGTTGGTACGACTGCTGATCGGCCAGCCAGGAGCCGAAGTCGAGGGCAAGCACGCCGTTTCCGTAGTCAAGTGTGGCGTTATTGATGAGGTCGATCGCGTCGTACCCCGTGCCGCGGGTCGCGCCGAAGATCTCGATCTGGGTCGTGCCCGAGAGCAGTGCAGTGCCGCCGTCAAACGTGACGATGCCGGGACTGTTGCCGGGGGCGAACGTGCCGGCGAACTGGGCCGTGTCGCCGGCATCCATCCGGATCGTGCCGATGCCTCCGACGGTTTGGCTGCCAGTGAACGCGAACGTGCCCGTCTTCGCGGTCAGGTCGAGCACGGCACCCGACGAGCCGGCGTCGCCCACGACGATCCTCGGACTATTCGCGAACGACCCGCCGGTGGCGAGCGCCAGCGTCCCTTGCCGGATCGTCGTCGTGCCGGAGAACGTGTTGGCACCCTGGAGCGTGAGCCGGCCAGGGCCGTCGAAGGTGAGATCCCCGTCGCCGGTGATGCCGGAGGTGAGCGTGAGGCCGAGCCGCTGGTTGAGGTTGAGGCCCGAGAGATCGAGGGCCGTGGATCCGACGGCGTTAAACGTATGGAGCGTGTAGCCCGCGGCAGTGCCGGAGCCAGAAGTGACCGTGCCACCGGTGCCGGCCGGGCTTCCTTGGTAGCGGACGATGACGATGCCCGAACCGCCATTCGTCGCATCAAGGCTACTGCCACGGCCACCGCCACCGCCGCCCAGGCCGTCCGCGCCATTCGTGCCAACGACAGGATTGGTAGTCCCCCGACCGCCGGTGCCGCCGCCGCCTAGCCCGCCGGTGCCGACCGTGCCATCCCGCGTGCCGCCTCCACCGCCGCCGGCGTAAAGGACGGAAGAGCCGGCGATCGTGTTCGCCAGCCCATTACCACCGTTGCCGGCGACCCCGGACGAAGCGTTTCCGCCCACCACGCCGGCGCCACCGCCGCCGCCGCTGGCACGCTGAGTTGACGTACTGCTGCCAAACCCACTTCCACCCGCTTTGCCTTGCCCGGTAGTGCCCGCGCCCCCGGATCCGTTTTGACCCGTGCCGTTCCCGCCGCCGCCACCCCCTGAGCCGCCGGCGGCACCGGGCCACAGCGATGAAGTACCCGTCGCGTGCATGCCGCCATGGCCACCGCCGACCGCGGTGAGGGAATCGAAAACGGAGTTCTGTCCATTCGCTTGCCCGATCCCCCCGGCGCCGACGGTGACCGTGAACGTGCCGGCACCCAACTGCAGGGGCGTGCCATTGACATTGGTCAGCAAACCACCACCGCCGCCGCCGGCGCTATAGGGGTTGCTGCCGCCGCCGCCACCGCCGCCGACGACCAAGTACTCGGAGAAGAATCCAAGATCGATCTGAAGGTTGCCCGTGGTGCTGAGCGCGGCGTTGCTCGTGTTGGTTCCGCTCGTGCCGTCGAGCGTGGTCGCCAAAGCCGCATCGTTCGCCGCTGCCAGGATCCCGCAGCCCAAGGCGACCGCGATGCGGACGGCGAACCCAGCCCGCGGACGAGCGGGAAGGGATAGGGGCTTCGGTTTGCCCAGAATCCTGCTGTTCATGATTCTTCCCCGCGAAAACGCTTCAACTGAGTCTGACTGAGGCGGCTTTGGTTCCCGAAACGTCGCCGGCCTGCCCCGGGAACCAATCCCAGGCTCCCGGCCGGCCCATCTCTGCCCCCCCGGGGCGAAACTGGAGAATATAAAAACAAACTCCTCCAAGTGGTAGTTCCAGAAAAATCCCCCACCCTTACACATTTTCTTAAAAATCGCAGTTTTTACGGGATTTTCGGCAAGACTTCCGCCCTACTGCCTCCCCGGCCCCCAGACGCGGCCCGAAAAATTGGTGCGAATCCCGACGGCTCGTGTCGGGGTCGGTTCAACCGGTTCACCGCACCTTCACGAAGTCGACGGAAACAGGTCGGCGAGCGTGACGGACAGTCCGGGAACGGCGGTCGAAACGAATGAACCCGCCTCGCCGACAAGCGCGGAGCGGCGGCCCTCATCCGCCGCTACCGGGCCATCCGCTGGGAGTGAGGCCCCTTAGGAACTCCTCGACCGGCAGGCAGGTGACCCCGTCGATCACCAGCCGCTCCCGCATTCGGCTGAGAAACGACAGCCGCGCGGTCGGGTAGTCCGCTGCGAAGGCCTTGAGGCCGCGGAGATCCTCAGGGCGGATGCGAACCGAGTTCTTGACCTCGATCGCTTCGATACACTCCTCGCCGTAGACGATGAAATCGACCTCCACCTGAGACCGGGTCCGCCAGAAAAAGAGCCGCTGATTTCCGGGTGCATAGTCGCACCAGGCCCGGAGGTGCTGGGCGACCAGTCCTTCCAGAACTGCCCCCGCGATCGCCTCGGGCTCGAGCAGGTCCACGTGGACCGCCTCGGGAAACGTCCGCCGGGCCCACCACGTCTTGCCCGTCCCACGCGGGCCAAAGAGGAAAAAATGCCCCGGCGGGGCTGCAAAAAAAGTCCCATGGATTCCATAATGCGACTCGATATGGAATCGGCGCCGCCATTTTGCATTCCACGGTGCTTTTGAAGCTTTTTTTACGGCACTTCCGCGGGAACTATTCGGGGCACGTATCGCCTGAGCGTATGATTCGACCATGTGGTTGCTGATCGAAGAACGTGAGCGGTGCAGGCGGCGGGATGCACGCCTGGCCGCGCACACTCGCGATCTCCTACGGGCTGCCCTCGCCCGGCATGCGGCCGGCACGGCGGTCTGGCTCTACGGATCGCTCGTCAAACCGGGGCGGTTTCATGAGTGGTCCGACGTGGACCTCGCCTTCGAGTCGCTCCCGCCCGGCATGAGCCTGGAATACCTCCAGAGCCTGCTCTCCGCGGACGTCGGCCGCGAGGTCGATGTCTGCCTCGTGGAGCGCACGCGATTGCGGGCCATCATCGAACGCGAGGGCGAGCGATGGATCGGATAGCGCTGCAGATTCTCGAGGACAGCTGGGAGCATGACGCCCGCGTGATGCGGCGGGCGGTCGCGACCCTGGAGTCGCGGCTCCGCGAGTCGGCGGACAGCCGGTGGGCGGCGGCGGCCTTCGAGATCAATCGGATCTTCAACATCCTCGAAAAAGCTTTTGAACGACTGTGCGAGGCGTTCGAAAACCATTTGCAGAAGACGGGCCGCTACCACGACACGCTGATCGAACGTGTCACGCTCGAGCTCAAGGGCATACGGCCGGCTTTTCTGCCCACCCACGCGGTGCGGGATGTCCGCGAACTGAAGGGCTTCCGCCACTTGTTTCGCCACGCCTACGACTTGGATCTCGATCCGGTCCGCGTCACGGCGGCTGCCGAGCAGGCCACCCGCGTCGTCGCTGAGTTCGACGGGTGGTGCAAGACGTTCCTCGCAACCGTCCGCGATCGCTATCGGGATGAACTCGGGCCTCCGTGATTGACCTGGCATGG
Source organism: Planctomycetia bacterium (assembly GCA_026401035.1). Classification (GTDB taxonomy): domain Bacteria; phylum Planctomycetota; class Planctomycetia; order Pirellulales; family UBA1268; genus RGVT01. The sequence continues at coordinate 20,573 of JAPLNR010000007.1, forward strand.
CATTGGTGCCAACCCGGGCGGCTCGTGTCGGGTTCGATTCGACCAGTTCACCGCAGCTTCACAAAGCCGACGGAAACAGGTCGGCGAGCGTGACGGACAGTCCGGGCACGGCGGTCGAAACGAATGAACCCGCCTCGCCGACGAGCGCGGGCCCGTGGCTGGCGGTGTGCACCGTCACCGTGCGACTGCCCGGATCGACACTCCACACCTCGAGGCAGCCGGCAGCAAGCCAACCTGCGACCTTGGCCGTCGCCCGCGCTCGCGATGCGTCGTCGCGAAGCTCAGATGGCGAGAGCACTTCGACCGCCAGGTCGGGCGCGCCTTCAAAAAAGCCAACCGTGCGGCCGCGCGGCAGCCGTTGTTCGGCGACAAACGCCACGTCGGCTGCCCGCACGGTGTCGGGCGAGCGGGCCAGCAGGAATCCCGTTTCGGCAGCCGTAACGACGCCGAGCCTTTGGGCCGCCACGTACGCATGCAAAAAGGCAGCGATCCGCTGCGTGATCACTCCGTGCTCGAAGCCGGCTGGCGACATCATCACGAGCATCCCACCAACGAGCTCGCAAGGGCCGAGGTCACCCGCGGCGAGAAGATCTTCGGCAGTTGCAATGTCAACGGCATGTGCCGTGGCAAACCCAGACGCCATCGCCAGCCTCCCTTGTTGAGACACATGTTTAACCTATTCATTGTCGCTTCACCGCGCCAGCCAGGGCAATAAACTATACGGAAGTACACCACTCGTCAAGTCCCCGCCAACCCGCCTTCCCTACCGCAAGAAGCAATCGAGTCGTCCGCGCAACTGACTTCGGACGGCTCGGCTCCCCTGCGGTGGCGTTTGTGGAGCGTCAGCGCAGGCTCTTTCCGAGACCGGCGACGCATGAACATCGATCACATAATGCAGACGTTCAATTTCTGTCCGCTGTGGCGAATAGCGCTTTCAGATGTTTGCCGCCAAGATCGAAATATCGACGTGAAAGTATTCAGCCAGCTTGTGGATCATCTGCCGACTGAACCGCTTCTTACCATTCAGAACTTCGGAGATCGTTGACTTGGGAAGTGCGGTGTCTCGACTCAACTGTGCCTGAGTGACCCCCTTGGCATCGAGGAGATGCTGGAGCATATCGGCGTCGGACGCAGGGTCGATGGGGTGATGCTCGTCCTAATATGCACCAACGAGATCGCTCAAAGCATCAAGGTAGGTTTCTTCACCTGCATTCAACGTGCCACGAGCCAGCACAACATCCATGACTTTCTGGGCTTCCTCCAGATGGTCATCACCCTTGATCGAAGCCAGCGGGAAATCGAGAACAAACTCCAGATAGGAGTCCTTGTTCTTTCCCTTCAAACGAAACTGCGTCTTTGTGGCCATTTTCACGTCCCTCGTTTCATTGGCTTTGCCGAACCTGACTTGCTCCCCGTCTGCGGCTTGAAGGGCTCTCCCAAAACTAACGCAACCTTGTTTTGGAGATCACCCGCATCTGCTTCTCCTGATGTCATCAGCATCTGAGCCGGGGATCGCCTCGCATCGCAGCTCTTCTGGAATAGATCGGCGCGGCTGGCATCGTGCACGGGGGCGTGGGGGCCGTGACCTGCCCCGCTAAACGAGGTCACTCCGGAAGCGAGAATCCTGGGTGTCGCCGTGCGGTCGATGCCCTACTTCCCGGCATCGGCCTTGCGGCCCAATACCTTCACGGCGGTGAAGTCGTTCATGTCGTCGAACGAGCCGATTCCGACACGGCCGCTGGTGAAGGTCTTGTCGATGGCCTCCATCAGCGGCGTCTCGAGGTCGTCGAAGAAGACGGCGATCCGCCCCGAGTCAACGTCGCGTACGAGTTTGACGGTGTGCCACTGGTCGTCCCACGGCACGGGCCGGGTGTTCTTGGTGAGCGGCCGGCGAGCCGCGCCGTCCACGATCATGATCTGGCCACTGGCGGGGTCGGGCTTGGCCCCGAGGTGCACGTAGTAGAAGTGCTCGGGATCCCGCCAGTTGAAGAACACGCAGCAGTCACGGTGGCCGCCCGTGTCGCGCGTGCTCTTCACCTGGAACGTGATCACGGTGTCGGTGAGTTGGAGATCCTTGACGAGCGCCACGTTGTGGGGGCTTCGGACCTTGGGCTGGTAGTTGCTGATCCGCGTGTTGAGGCCCCAGACGGCACGATCGCCGTCCCTGCCCAGCGTCCAGGCGGCCGGATCGGTCGGCTCCCAGCGGTCGGCCCCGTGCGCGAAGGTTTCCTCGAAGACGAGCGGCAGGGCCTCGTCAGCTCGGGCGGGCAGCGCGACCGCAAGAGCCAGGAGCAGGGACAACAGCAAGAAGCGGGGTGTCATCGCCACATCTCCGAAGCGTTTACTTTCCATCGATTCGCACCGCATCGTCCTTTCGCGACAACGGCACGTTCTTGCCGTTCAGCAGGGCCTGCTTCACGGTCGCCGAACAGGCCACCACCACATCCGTCGCGTCGGTCGCGGCCTCGATCCGCACGGTCTCGCCCTCCACGTGCGCGCCGAGCGACTCGACCGGCTTGCCGACTTCCACGAGCGGCTTGCCGGCCCGCGTCAGGCCGGAGCCCTTGCGGAGCACGGCATAGGTCACCCTGCCCTCTTGATCCAGCTCGACATACGCGGTCTCGCCATCGAACGTGAACCCGCCGAACTCGACCGATGCGGGCTTATCCAGATAGGACTGGAAGTAGTACCCGGTCCGGTCTTTCCCGATCGCGATCTTCAGGGCCGAGGCCTGCGTGACGGCCAACGCCCCGTCTGGTCCCGTGACCGCAAGTCGCTCCACCGAGACTATCGTCTCGTCGCCCTCGGGGGTCGGATAGATCACCGTGTCGAACGTCGTGTCTCCCGTCATGGGCGACTTTTTGAACCACACGTACTTCGCCCGGCGGCCTTCCATCCAGCCGTCGCCGATGTTCGCCCGCACCTCGCCCGGGTCGGCAGGAACCAACTGCACGTTCCCCCCGACCGCGAACCGGGTCTGGATCCGCTGCGTCTCGGAGTCGATCATCGGCTCGGCGCCTTCTTCGGGGTGCCAGACCTGCTCGTAGGTATGCGCGGCGGTAGGCGTGGCATTATCGGCTCGGATGAAGTCCGAAACGATCCAATAGGAGGGCCGCACGAACAGCACCCGGCGGTAGACCCGCTGTTTCCCGTAGACCTCGGTCCAGGCTTCGACATGGTCGAACACCCGATTGGCCGTCGCCGCGATCTCCGACTTCCCGGTCCGCGCCTGGTTGCCGCCGTCGATCAGGATCGTGTTGTGGGCGACCGTGGTTCCGGCCGACCAGGCGGCGGCAGGGTTGCTCGAGTCGTAGCTGCCGCCGTTGCCCGGATCCACGAGGAGATATCGGCCGTAGCCGTAAATATCCAGATTCAGGTCGTCCCGATGCGAGTGCCCGCCCCCTGCCCGGGCATTGATGAACGCGCCCAGCGCGTTGTCGTCGACCCAGCTTGTGCGCATGGTAAAAGTCTTGCCGACTGGATAGAGCTTGGAGTGATAGGGCGGCTCGGTCCCCCGCGCCCCCTTGCTGCCGAAGTAGATCAGGTGCGGGTTGTCGAGTGTCACGCCTGCAGCCAGCACGGAGTCCCGCACGTTGCCGCGGCTCCCGTCCCCCCAGTTGTACAACGTACCCGCCGGCGTGGTCAGGTTCATGTAGTACTCGGCCAGTTGCCCGTAGGGCTCTGCGCCCGGCAGGAGGACGCCGCGCACGTTCTTGACCAGGCCAATGCTTTCCTGCATGGCCAGCATCGTGCCGCGAATGTAGCCGGAGCACGCTTCGACATTGGAGCCGTCGGCAAAAAGCGTATTCCTCACGTTCGATGCCTGTCGTTCCATGTTGGTCTTCCACCAACCAGGCTGGCAAAGCTCAGGGAAATAGATGTTGTAGAGGAGCCATCCGAACTGGATGCTGCGGGCGGAGTTGCCGGCATTGCCGGGTTCGCGGCTCATGATGCGAGCGTGCTCGTAGAACACCTTCAGCAGGGAGGTCCACACCTCCGGCGTCGTGAACTCGCTCCCGAGCGCATGCAGCATCTGGGGTACGCGTACCAGGCGCCGCCCGGTATCGACCGTATAAAAATGGCTGGCCCGTTGCTTGGTGCAGAAATCCAGCGCGGTGAACATCGCGGTATAGGCGTATTGTTCGTTCGACGTTCGCGGATAATGGTCCGCGCCGCCGGAGAAGGCCGCCCGCGGGAACCAGTATTGCGCCTGCCGCTCCGCCCCGGGCGGGCGGAACCAATCGAAATCGATGTCCTTGTAGATGAACAGGGGGATGGTGTGGTTGCTCCAGGTCAGCATCTTCTCCCGCCCCTGCATGACCGAGGGGGAAATCTTGCCGAACACGCCCAAGTTGACCTCTTTGCCCTCGCCCAACGGCTTGGCATACAGATACAAGGTCTGGGATTGGACCTTTTCTTCTCCCGAGGAAAGCGCGGCAGGCAGTTTGAAAGAGAGATACGCCCGCATGGTCTCGTCACTCACCGAATCCGGGCCCTCCGGAGTCGGCCCCTCCTGCACCATCAGGAGGTCGTCCGTCCCGTAGTTCTTCCCCACGTATTCCCCGGACCACCGTCTATTCTTGATGTCGTACGTCCCGCCCCGGACAAACGTATCGCCCTCCGCCTCCAGGACATACTTGGTCTTGTCGGTGACGATCTCGAGCCTCGGCGCATAGCCCTTGTTTTCGCGGCTGCGGATACCCACCAAGCCGGCCCGTTCCCAGTCGGAAATGAGATAGACGCTCTCCACCTTGGTGCTCGGCAGCTCGACTGTGTACCACTGCCAATCCCCGCGGACAGTGAGGATGCCGCGGATGTCCGGGCCCCAAACCCCCCGGAGTATGGCCTCACCTGCAAGACTGCTCGCTGCATCGAGGGGCACGACATCCGGCCGGGGCGGGGTTTCGCGGTTCCGATAGTATTCAAGGAGAGCGGCCTTGGCCGCGGCGTAGTCGCCCCGCTTCGCCGCTTCCAGCGTGGCGTTCAGATTCGGGCTGAAGTCGTACTGGACCACCGGTGCCACTGCCCAGTTCCCTTTCGCCGTGTCCCAGCGGCCGAAAAACGCCTCGTCACTGACGCGAGACGGAAGTTTTTCCCCGCGATGGCCGTGGCTCAGGATCATCTGAAACTGGCCGAACAGCGGCCGCTCGGCGTTCGCCTCCTGGATCAGGGCCCGTGCGGCTGCCGGGAGCAGCGCCCTGTCATAGTTCGCGAACCGGCCCAGCGCCCGCTCGACGTCCGCACGCTGCCCGGCCGCCACATACTCCGGGCCGATCTTCCACAGCGACCACGCCGCCAGCCAGTGCATCGGCCCCTTGTCTGTTTCCGTTGCCAGCAACACCTCGGCAATCACAGGCGCCGCCTGCGCGGCCGCAGCCCGCATGTCGCCCAAGGAATAGAGAGCCGCCAGCCGGTCCGCCATCGGCTTGCTCGTGTCGCGGACGAGATCGGTCATCTGCCGGACCGAAGGCATGCGCACCGTCGCCTCCGCCAGCACCTTCACCGGCTCCGCGTCTGGCACGATATTCAGAAGCGACAAGGGAGCGCCCCGCGTATCAACCACCAGCCTGGGCTCGGTCGCCTCGAACATGAAACTGTCGAGACTCCGCATGTCGCTCCAGCCGAGGTTCTTCGTCTCGACTTCCGTGCCGTTCAAAAACACCCGCCCGAGCCTCGGCCCGCGGATGGTGACCCGGTAGCGACCTTTTGGCAGCCGCTGGATGAAAGGGCCCGCTCCCGACACGAACGTGTATTCGGGAGGCCTCGGCTCGTGCCCAACGGCCCTGACCTCTCCGCCGGGCCGCTCGAATCCGAAACCGGTTTCATCCGAATAAAGGGCCGGCAGATCGACCCGCATGTGATCGGGTGCGGCCGCAAGCGCCTTGGGCCCGAAGTCGTAATGCCAGCCGTTCGGCACCACGAGGCGATAGGTGTATTCCGTGTCTTCCGTCAGGCCCCGATCGAAGTAGCGCCGCATCGGAACGTTGCCCAACGTCCCCGAGTTGCCACCGGAACGCCTGACCGCCTCGAACGCACCCCCTTTTTTCTGCCGCTCGATCATCGCATCGACGGCCTCATTCCAGCGCAGCTCCACCGCGCCGGCCGACACCGGGAGCGCCTCGAATGTCAGGTCTTTGGCTCCTGCGGCGGCCATGGACGAAACGATTGCCAATCCGAGCAGCGGCATCCGGAGGATTCTTGGGTGTCTCACCTGGTGGTTTCCTTTGGTTTCCTTTTCCTGAGTGCGAGGGGGCATGACCACGACTCGATCCCGCCCTGATCGGCGGCGATCAAGCCACGAGGTCGTCGAGCACGCCCGTGCTGTCGCCGTGCTTCTCGACCTCGACCCCCGAACCCTTGAGGATCGTGAGCCAGGCGTTGCAGAGGGGCGTGTTCTTCGGGAAGACGAGGTTCTGGCCGAGCTTGAGGCCCGCACCCCCGCCGGCGATGAGCGTGGGGCAGTTCAGGAGGGTGTGCTCGGTGCTGAGGTTGCTGCCGTAGACGAGCGTGGTGTGGTCGAAGAGCCGCGTGCCGTCCGGCTCGGTGACGCTCTTGAGCCGATCGAGGAGCCCCGCCAAAAGCTCGCTCTGGGCGATGTCGCGAGCCTGGGAGGCCTCCCGGTGGCTCGTCCCGGGATGAAGATGGTAGTGGCTCATCGCATGGTCGTTGACCGCGATCTTGAGGCTCGCCAACAGCGACTTCACCGGCTGGCGGTAGGTGACCACCCGGGTGCTGTCGGTCTGCAGGGCCGCCACGATCAGGTCGTACATCAGCCGGATCTCTTCGCGGCCCTCGAGCCCTGCGGCCGGCGCGGCGAGCGGGGCCTTCGGTCGCGGTACGTCGAGCCACTTCTCCTCCTTCGCCAGGCGGATCTCGATGTCGCGGATGCTCTCGAAATACTCGGCGAGCTTCTCGCGATCGACGGCGCCCAGCCGCCGATCGAGGTCGCGAGCGGGCTCGAGCACGGTGTCGAGAACGCTCCGCCGCCGGGAGAGCAGGGCCTGCTGCCGCTCGAGCGGCACGTCGTCGCCCGAGAACAGGCGATGGAAGGTTTCCACCGGCGTCTTGTAGCCGCCGATCGGCTTGCCGTTGACATCCCAGGCGAGCGACAGCCCTCCGCCGTGGCCGTCGCCGTGCTGGCCAAACCCGCCATTGAGCTGGAGCGACGCAAACCGCGTCTCCATACCGAACTGGGCGGCGGCAACCTGGTCGGCCGAGATCGAGTTGGAGATTTTGCCCCGCTTGGCATACTTATCGGCACCGGTGAGCCAGAAGGTGCTGCCCGAGTGGCCTTCGCCTGAGTGGCGGTGGTGGAGCCCCTGGGCGATCGTGAAGTCGGCCTTGTGCCGCGCGAGGGGCGCGAGCCCCTGCGGCAGCGTGTAGTCGGGGCCCTTCTGGGCGGCGTCGGGATACCAGGTTTCCGCGGTCACACCCCAGCCGAAGCCGAGAAACACGAGCCGCTTCGGCCGGGCCACGGCGGCCGACGCCGCGGCGGCAAACCGCCGGAAGCCGAGCGAATCGAGCGTCGGCAGTGCGATCAGGGCCGAGGCCGAGCGGAGCGCGTGGCGGCGGGTGAGGCGGGGCATGGCGGAGCCTCCGGGGCTGGCGGGAGCGCGGGGCATTTCGTGCGAAACGGTTTGCTGGCAACGAGTGCGTGGATGAAGCTACGGGTCGCGTAGCCGTCGTCGACGGCGGCGGCCACGATGGACTGCACAAGCGGCTCGTCGCTGAACCCGCAGGGCCGGCCGAGGGCGTATTCGACGAGCGCCGACGTAAACCCGCGGGCGAAGGCCTCCGGCCGGGCGGCGATCAGGTCGCGGAGCTCGAAGAAATCGGTGAACGCGGGGCCCTTGTGAAACGCCCCCGCCGGATCGACGGTCCAGCTCTTCTTCCGCCTCGGGTCGGGCCGGCCGTTGATCACCACCTGGTAGGTGTCTTCGGTCCTCCAGCCTCCGGCCGCGTCGAAGTTCTCGAGGCCGAAGCCGATCGGGTCGATCCGGCGGTGGCAGCTCGCGCACTGCGGCGCCTCCTGATGAGCCGCCAGCCGCTCCCGCGTGGTCAGCACCTGCCCCGAGAGCCGGCCGATCGCCGGGATGTTGGGCGGCGGGGGTGGGGGCGGCTCATCGAGCAATTTCCGCAGCACCCAGGCGCCGCGTTCGACCGGGTTGGTCGCGTCGCCGTTGCCCCCCATCACATGGACGGCCGCCATTCCCAAGAGGCCGCCCCGGGGGGAGCCGGCTGGCAGCGACACTCGGCGAAACTCGTCGCCGACCACGCCGTCGAGGCCGTAGTACCTCGCCAGGGCGCCGTTGGCGATCACGTAGTCGGCACGCAACAAATCGTTGAGAGGGGCGTTCTCGCGCAGCACATGCTCGAACGTGCGGGGGATCTCC
>JAPLNR010000032.1 GCA_026401035.1 Planctomycetia bacterium
CATCGGGGGCAGCGACAGCACCACCTTCAGCGGCGTGATCAACAACGGATCGGGAACCGTCAGCCTCACCAAGAGCGGCACGGGGGCACTGACTCTGTCTGGCACCAGCACCTACTCGGGGGCCACCACGATCTCCAACGGCACGCTTCAGGTCGCCGGTCTGCTGGGGGGTGGCAACTATGGTGCCGCGATCTCCAACAACGCCTCGCTTGCCTTCAGTAACTCCGCCAGCCAAACCCTGAGCGGCGTCATCTCCGGAAGCGGCACGCTCACCAAGGCCGGCCTCGGCACGTTGACCCTCTCGCAGGCGAACTCCTACTCCGGCGGCACGGTGGTCAGCCAGGGGGCCCTCGTAGGAGGCGCATCCGCCTCCTTCGGAAGCGGTTCCATCGTGCTGGGCGACGGCAACACCGGCACCAATGGCATCGTCCTGATGGCGGACACCACCGAGAACACAACCATCGCCAATGCCATCACCGTGGCCAATCTTGGGACCGGGCTTGTCAGCATCGGCGGGACCAACACCGGATCAGGCCGTTACAACGCTTGGACAGGGACGCTGACTCTCAACAGGAATGTCCAGGTATTCAACGATACGCCTCACGCCGACGGTCGCACCGCCTTCATCGGCCAGATCACCGGCTCCGGAGGCTTCACCGTCACTCAGGGTCGTGGGCGTGTGACGCTCCAGAACGGCACCAACAACTTCACCGGCCCCGTGGCTGTCAACAGCGGCGCGACCCTTCAGTTGGATGTCGGTGGCGGCACCAATGAAGTCATTCCCAACTCGAGTGCGGTGACGGTGAACGGTTCGCTGAATTTTGCGTCCGGCGGCGGCACGGAGACGATCGGGTCCCTCGCCGGATCAGGCACCGTCTCCTCGGTCGTTGGCGGCAACTATAGCTTGGTCATTGGGGGCAGCGACAGCACCACCTTCAGCGGCGTGATCAACAACGGATCGGGAACCGTCAGCCTCACCAAGAGCGGCACGGGGGCACTGACTCTGTCTGGCACCAGCACCTACTCCGGGACCACCACGATCTCCAACGGCACGCTTCAGGTCGCCGGTCTGCTGGGGGGTGGCAACTATGGTGCCGCGATCTCCAACAACGCCTCGCTTGCCTTCAGTAACTCCGCCAGCCAAACCCTGAGCGGCGTCCTCTCCGGAAGCGGCACGCTCACCAAGGCCGGCCTCGGCACGTTGACCCTCTCGCAGGCGAACTCCTACTCCGGCGGCACGACGATCACCGGCGGCACGGTCCAGATTTCGGCTGGCGGCTCGGCTGGCGGTAGCACTGCCGGCCTCGGCACGGGCACCGTGTCGATCGGCTCGGGCGCCCAGCTGACCTATTACCTGAGCACCACCGGCTCACACACGATCTCCAACGCCTTCTCGCTCTCGGGCGGCACGCTCTACAGCGAGGATGGTAACAACACCTTCTCTGGTCGGGTCACGCTGGCCTCGGGCGCGAGCACGATCTCGTCCCGGTATCAGGACACGATCACGCTCGCCGGGGGCCTCGCCGGCTCCGGCAACGTGCTCCTCACGCAGGCCGGCGGTCTTGGTGACGGACCGACGTATGTCCTCTCCGGCACGGGTGCGAACACGGGCACCGTTCGCGTGAGCGGTTCTTCGAATGGCAGGATCACGAAGCTGCAGGTGGCCAACGTCAATGCCCTCCAGAGCGCCACGCTCGACATGGCCACCGGCGACGTGGGCACGGTCGAGTTCACCGTTCCTGGCACCAACACCTACTCCCTCGGCGGCCTCCAGGGCAGCCGCAACCTCTCCATGGGGGCGAACTCGCTCTCCGTGGGCGGCAACGGCCAGAGCACCACCTACTCCGGCGGCATCTCCGGTTCGGGCGGCTTCTCGAAGGTCGGCGGGGGCACCCTGCAACTCGCCGGGGCAAACACCTATGCCGGACTCACCTCGGTGATCGACGGCGGCCTCCGGCTCAACGGCTCGATTGCGGGTGGTCTCAACATCGCCCCAATCGCGACCTTGAGCGGCACGGGCACGGTGGGGGGCAACGCCACGATCGCAGGCACCCACTCGCCGGGCAATTCGCCAGGCATCCAGACGTTCAACGGCAACCTCACCTACGAGGCCGGTGCAGCCGTGAAGTGGGATCTGATCGCCAACACAACCGGTACGGCCGGCGTGAACTACGACCAGATCGTCCTGCCCGCAAGCAACCTCACTTTCTCGGGTTCGACGACGCTCGCCCTCTCGTTCAACGGCGCGGGCAGTTCGGTCGACTGGACGAATGCGTTCTGGAACGTCAACCGTTCCTGGATGATCTACGACCTCTCGGGCGGTACGACCAGCAACCTGTCGAACCTCGCCCTCGGCGGGTCGCTCCTCGACTCACTCGGCAATCCGCTCTCGCCGACCGCTCGCGGCTATTTCACGACCTCAAACGCCGGGCAGGACGTGATGCTCAACTTCGTCGCCGTGCCCGAGCCTTCGACGTGGGCCATGGCCCTCACCGGTCTGGCCTGTGGCGGCTATGTCGTGTTCCGCCGTCGTAAGCAGGTCTGACACCAACCCGCCAACGTGATTCCAATGCAAGGGGAGCAGGTCGCCATCAAGGGCCTGCTCCTCTCCGCCTGCTCTGCATCGGCGGACGATGACGACGTGTGATCACGACTGCGGCTCCATCCCGAGGCGGCGGCCGAAGACTGGAACGCCTCAGGAGAGCCGCAAGAGATCCTTGAGACGGGCCATCGGCGTGCGGCCGATCGGTAGCGGCTCGTCGAGCCCGGCGAAGAAGACGAGCATCTGGTCGCGCGACTGCCACTGCGTGGAGCGGATCATCGGAACCTGCACGATCAGCGATCGGCTGATCCGCGCGAACGCCGGGGGCAATATCGCCTCCCACTCCTGCATCGTGCGGCGCACCACCGTCAGCTGTTCCCCGATGATCTGGACCCGCGTGTAGTTTTGCACGGCCTCGATCCAGGCGATGGTGGCGTAGGGCACCACGACGAAACCGGCGCCGCGGCCGCTCGCGAGCCGCACTGCCTGCCCCTCGTCGCCGGAGATTTCCCGGGCTTTGGTTCGGTCGCCGCCGAGGTCTGCCGCAGCCGGCTCGCCCGTGCCCCGGCCCTCGTTGGCGGCGAACCGCTTTTCAAGCCGCTCCACCGTGATCGCGAGGCGGTCGTGGTCGAACGGCTTGAGCACGTAGTCGACGGCTCCGGATCGGAACGCATCGACCGCGTAGCCCTCACGGGCCGTCACGAAGACCACCGCCGTACCCTGGGGGATGCTGCCGAGGAGGTCGACACCGAGCCGGCCAGGCATCGTGATGTCGAGAAACACGACGTCCGGAGCCCTGCCCCGGAGAAATCTCTCGGCTTCGTCGACGCTGCTCGCACGGCCGATCACGTCGATCGATTCGACCGCTTCGAGCATCTCGGAGAGGCGGTCGATCGCCTTGGGTTCGTCGTCGACGAGCAGGGCAGTGATCATCCGGCAATCTCCGTGGGCTCCGGCGCGGCGGAGGGGAGAGCATACTCCGCCGTAAGGGGAATCTGGATGACGACCTGCACCCAGCCGTCGTGTTCCGACGTGGTGACGGTGGCTTCAGGGCCGCCATGGATGAGCAGCCTGCGGCGGAGCGTGTGGAGGCCCGTGTTGGTCGACTGGGCCTGGTCTGCGGGCACCCAGTGGCCCGTGTTGGCGACCTCGATGAAGAGCTTGTCATGATCGCGGCGGGCACGCACTGTCACCTCCAGCGGCTGATCGTCGGCGTGGCGTCCGTACTTGAGCGCGTTTTCCACGAGCGGCTGGATCATGGCGGGCAGCACCGGAATGCGGCGGATGTCGGTGTCGCAGTCAATCCGGCAGGAGAGCTGGTCGCCGAACCGGAACGATTGGATCGTGAGGTAATCCTCGAGGGCGTCCATCTCCCGGCCGAGCGGCTCGAGCGTGGCGACGGGGCGGAGGATGAACCGCAGGTACTTCGCCAGCGACTGCGTGATCACCTCGATGTCATCGGGCGATTGCTTGCAGGCGAGGATCGTGTTCAGCGAATTGAAGAGGAAGTGCGGGCTGATCTGGGCCTGCAGGTGGTTGAGCTCGTTGCGGGCGGCGAGGGCTTCGGCCTCGAAGGCGCGCAGTTCCGCTGCCCGCTGGTCGCGAAGCAGGTGGGAGCCGAAGTAGGCCGCCGACCATGTGCCGAGCAGGATCACATCGAGGAGAAACCGGGCGGCGAGGCCGAGCCGGTCGGGAGCGCCGGCGGCGGTGTCGATCGTCAGCGGAGAGCCTCCCGAGAGCGTGCCGTAGACCATGAACGCGAGGGTCATCACGACCGCGCCGGCCAGCGGCCCCCCCACCGTCAGCCCGATCTTGGAAATCCCCAACCGCTCGAGCAGCGGCGAGCTCTTGGCGGCCATCCGCACGGCTGCCGTGATCAGGCAGGCCGCCACCACCCGCATGCCGACGAACCACGCTGCGTCCGACAGGGCCGGCTTGAACGCCCGGATCACGATCATCGCGCCAGCGAACGCGGTCAGCCAAAAACAGGCGTGGGCGATCCAGAACGTCTGGCCTGAGAGCAGAGGAAATCGCCGGTTGAAACGCACTGCCTGATCCTCGAGAACGGATCAGTATGTTACCTTCCGATAGATTGCCGAGCCTTTCACAAGGGATAGAAGGATAGCCCGGTCAACGGCACCTCCGCAACGATTTCCCGGCTGGCGAGCGACTCTCACGTCGGCTGGAAAGCCGTTCGGGCTCCCGGGGGCGGTTTCCGGAACGCTTGCCTTCCTCCCTTTGGTGGCGGTTTTCTGGCGTCGGCGTAGAGTCTCTCCCGACCGCCCCCATGGCGGCTTCGGTGATGCCTCGCGTCCGGAGGGGTCAGAGGCTGTGGATGTCGATCATGGGCAACTCGTGACGGAAGCGGTTTCGAGCCCCAGCGTGCTCCCTGCCGGGTGGTGCCCGTCCCTGCGTACTTCGGGCTTACGTCGCCTTTTTCGTCACGTTCGAGCCGGTTTTGCGGCATTCCCCAGAAAACAGCGATTCGAACTGTTCCTCCTCGGGGAGCTACGGCTCTTTTTGACAGTGGCCGCACGAGCCCGCCGCGGCCATTCCCGACTACTCGATCATCTGGATATCCGAGAGCACCCAAGAGCGGTCGAAGTAGGCCTGGGTGGGGCCATACAGGCGGAAGTAGCTGAACCAGCCTTTGCCGGGGAGGGTCTTGATCCAGTTGCTCTCAGGCGTTCCGGCGGGAACCGCGGGGCCAAACGTGAGGTCCACTGAGCCGTCAGCGTTCGTGACGATGGGGTCACGCGACGAACGATCCGGCGGTACGCCTGACTTGACGAAGCAGCGGGTCTCGTTGTCGTACACGGTGACAGACCAGAATTGCGCCACAGGAACGTCCTTCGGAACCTTGAGGCGATAGGTCTTGGCACCGTCGAGCCAGTGGCCATGGCTGTCCTTCGCGGCCTCGAGGTAGACCTGCCCGACGCCGACGGCGCGGCCCATCATGCCCACGGAGACACCAACCGCTTCGTAAAACCAACTCGTGCGCTCGTCCAACTGCGTGTGATGTGGGGCTTCCTGATTGGTCTCCTTGAGAAATAGCGACTGCTCCCAGTTTCTATCCGGCCAGACTTTCGCGCCTTCGAACCGCTTTCGATAGGCGATCGCCCGGGCCATCACCTCCCCCGTCTGCGCGGCGTCGACGAAAAGCTGCCGCTGCCGGTCCGTCGGGCTGAACGGCCTGCCCTTTTCTATGCCCAGCGGCTGCAGCATCCCCATCATCATCCTGTCGCGCTCATGGACGGGTTCTTTCTGGATGATCTTCGACAGGCCTTCCCAATAGGCGAGGCCGCGCGGTTGTTCGCCGCTCCATGGGCGACCCGCCGGCGCGACGTGACGGGTCGGGGCTGGGTTTTCATGCTGGCTGTAGGGATAGATTTTCAACCCCTCGATGAGCTGCTTGGCCCGGGCCGGATCCGGATCGAGCACACGGTGGGCGGACCAGACGTTTACCGTGGGCGAACGGAAGACGTAATACCCTTCCGGCTTCAGCTCCGGGTCGTCGGGGCCGAGGATCAGATACCGGCCGCCCGCGCCCTTGTCCGGTCCGGTTTGGCCCGAATCGGTGATGGGCCGCTGCCAGAAATCGGTAAAGCCGCCTGCCGTGGGGCCGGCGGGAACCTCGAACACCAGCGGGCCGGTTTCCTGCAGGTTGGGGAACGCCATGATGTACGGCGTCGTGGCATTGGCCGTGAGGAGGCCGAGCTTGTCCTCGAAGGTGATGTAGTCGACATAGTCGAGCTTACCGGCGCCGAACCTGGCGAGGTGCTCGCTCTGCCATTGCTGCATCGCCATGAGCGGCAGAGCCCAGAGGTAGGCCTGGCACGCCCTCTGGTAATCGATGTCGTCGAAGATCTTCGCGACGGTCGCATCGGTGGGATAGCCGTTCTCCAGTTCGAGCGGGCCGAGCCGGGATGCAAGTCGTGTCATGGTCAGGGCACCTTCTCGATGTCGCCGGGTTTCCAACGCTTGTCGATGGCAGCTTCAGTCGGCCCGTAGAGCCGAAGGACGGCGAAATATCCCTTGCCAGGCACCGTCGCGAGCCAGTTCCGCTCCTTGCCTGCGGGCGTCTCGGGGCCCAGATAGAGGTCCGTGCTGCCGTCGGCGTTCTGCGTCGGCGTGTCGCGCGAACCGAGCGACGGGAACGGCTGGCCGTTGGCGAGTCCCGAGCCGTTTTCGGCCTCGTACAGCGTCACCGACCAGAAGTTGGCGGCTGGGATGTCAGGCGGCAGATGGAGCCGGTAGCTGCTGCCGCCCGAGAGGTTTGCGCCCTCGCTGTCGACAAAGACGATCATGTATTTGGCACCCCGGCCGGGCGTCTGCGACAGCATGCCCGGACTGACCGAATAGTAGTTGGTGAAAAACCAGATCCGGGCGTCGAGATCGACATAGCCACCGGCCACCCTGCGCCAGCCGAGGTCGAAAGGCCCCCCGACATTCTCGGGGGTCGCGTCGGCCATGGGGTTGATCCACCGGCGATCGGGATAGATCCGCAGGGACCGGCCGGCGATCACCTCCTCGAAGCCGATGACGCGGCTCATCTTGTAGGCCGTCCGCGCGGCATGATCGAGGATCGCCCGTGTCTTGGCGTCGGGCTCGAAGGGCCGGCCCTTGGCGATGCCGATCGATGCCAGCATGCCGAGCGAATCGGAGTCAGCAAGAGCAGTGCCCTCACTCTCCACCAGCTTCTTGAGCTCATCGAAGGCGCTACCGTCGCTGATCGGCAGCATGTTGACCGGCACACCGGAGGCATCGGGAAACTGCATCGGCCGCGCGGTTTCCCGGCCGTTGAGCGGATAGATTTTGGACTGTTCGATGAGCGCAACGGCCGGTGTCAGATTTTTCGGATCCTGATAGAACGCGCGCAGGAAAACGAAAACGTTGTTGGTTGGTGAACGGTAGACGAAACAATCGTCCGGCACCGCTCCTTCGTAGCCGGGCGGCAGCAGCAGGAATTTACCGCCCTTGCCGCCATCAGGGCCCGGCAGGCCGACGTCCCCAAAAAATCTGCCGCCATCCACCGGAATGGGCCGCTGCCAGGCATCAAGCAGGATGCCCTGCAGGTTGGGCGGAGCCTCGAACACCAGCGGGCCATCTTTGCCGAGGTCGACGTAGCCCATGGCATAGATGACATCGGAATTGGGGGTCGTTACCCGGGTCTTCGAGTCGAGGCGTTTCTTCCAGACCGGCAGGACGTTGTAGCCGGCGCCGAAAACCTTTTCCGAGCCGACCTTCATCCCGAGCGTGTTGATCAACGGCAGGGCCCAGAGATACGTCTGCGTCGCCCGCTGGAACAGCAGCTCGTCGCGCAGGGTCTGTGCGGTCTCCGCAGTGGGCCGGTTCTCCGCGAACGGAAGATTGCTCAGGGCCTCGAAGTGGGCGAACTGCGCGGAGGCCGACCCAGCGTGCATGAGCACGGCGGCGAGAGCGACCGAGATGAGTCTCTGTATGAGTTTGGTCTTCATCACAACGGCTTACGTTCTACCCATTTTTTGATCCATCCGGGATGGATCAAGAAACGGGGGGACGTCAGGATTGAGTCCGAGGCCGTCAGACAACGTTTGCGCAGGCGGGACGTCACCTCGCGGCGACGGACACGGACGGCTCTGCGATCGCGACGGCGTCATGCTCGTCATAGACATCGATTGAGTGACCATCGGGCCGGTCGCCGTAGGTCTCGTGCATCCCCGCGACCGCCCCAAGATATTCGTTGAAGTGTGGATCCATGATTCAGCCCTCCTTGGCTGAAGATCTATACGCAGCCGTTCAGGCTCGGTTCATTTCTGCCCACCTTACCCCGCTTGCCACTCGGCGGAGACCGGCCCCGGGCAGCTTCAGAACCAGTTCGGCAAGCTGTTTCGGTCCTTTGGGCTTGGACCGGTTCTGCAACACAACGTGCTCCGCATCCTCCGCGGCGAAGGCCGCCCCATGCAGTGCCTCGGGCATCTCAGCCGGAACGAGTTGGAGCAGCTGTCCGCGCTTCTGGAAAAAGCCCGGCAGAGCCTGCGGCCCTCGAAGCCGGCCTTCGCAACCAGAAGCAGCCGCACGCGTATCGTTGGTGTGGCACTAGATCCGGAGATGCGTCCTGGAGAAGTCCGCCGTCTGATTCCAGATCAGGAATCAACGAGAATTGGCAGATCTCGAGTTCGGAGAATGCTTCCTGCACCTGTTGGTAGGAATAAATCCGATGCGCATTGAATTGAACCCGCGGCCTTCCGACGGGCACGACAAACAGGAGCGAACCGGCTGGAGCCACGACCCGCTGCAACTCTCGCATCGCCTTGAGATCACCGTCCGGATCAATGGGATCTCCATAGCGGCCGAGACCGACGTGTTCGACGACGTGCATGCACGAGAGGGACTCTACTTCGCCATCACCGAACGGCAGGCGCATGAGGTCAGCATGCCGGCTCTGGAGATTCGATAGATTCAGCGCCGCAGGGCGCAAGTCATAGAACTCCGTGGGGACGAATGCGGACACGATGCCGGCGAAATACAGGCTGGAACCGATGTCCACGTGTTTCCGGGGGCGCGATTGCGCCAACACCCTGGCAGCCCAGGCAGTGTGAAACACGTAATGGCGGTCGAATGTGGTAGTCGTCGTTCGATCGTCAAGGCACGGATGCCGGTCGTCCCAGGTCATTTCGAACCGCGAGCCGGCAGCTTTGGCGGCATCGACAAATCGCTTGTATTCCTCCGCGAATCGGCGGCGACTGGCCTGACGGGCGAACTTCTTCTGCAGAAATTTCATACTCGGCAGCATACCGGAATTGCGCCGCTTTCTCATTGACGAAGCCGCCGATGTCGGTGCCTTAACGCTGTTGATTCCCTGTGTCGGAGCAATATTCGCCCCGCGGGCGCGGTCACTCACCGAGCCGGTGTCGGCCACAGCGAAAATCTGACCCGCACGTCGGGGTGCGTCGTGTAGAGCCGCTGGCGGCAGCCGTCGTGGATGAGCAACGCGCTCGACCGCTTGGGATGCGCGGGATCCACCGGCAGCAGGGGGTTGCCCGCGTACTTCAGCCAGTGCACGAGATCGGTGCTCGTCGCGATGCAGGTCTGCCACTGGCTGCGGTTTTCCACAGGGCTCGAGTGGTAGTAGGCGTAGTAGCGGCCGGCGTGCCGCACGATCTGGTCGACGGCGATTCCGTGCAGATCGTAGGGTTCCGGGCCGCAGGCGAGCACCGGTTCGTCGCTGACGTTGGTGAACGTGCGGAGGTCGCGCGATGTCGCCAGCCAGACGCCGCGATCCATCCGCTCGTAATAGAGATGCCAGACGCCCCGCTCGAGCCAGACCGCCGGCGTGCCGCGCGGACCATTCGGGATGGGGCTGCCGTCCCTGAGGCGGATGTCGAGCGGCCCCTCCCGCCGCCAGCCGAGGCGGTCGGTCGACGTGAGCAGGTGGGCGATGTCCTGCTCCCCTTCAGCGAACATGAAATGCCTGCCGCACCGCTTCACCACGCACATATCCTCGACCCAGGCGTCGGCCACGAGTGGGTTGCGCGGGCTGCGGGTCCAGTTGAGCCCGTCGCGGCTCGAGGCGTAGCCGAGCCGGCGGAGCGGATCGCGATCGGCATTCGAGCCGGTGTACCAGAGGTGCCACAGGCCGCCGTCCCGCATGATCCAGCCGCGTTCACGGAGGTCCCGATCCCACGCCCCGGCCCCGCCGCCGGCAAACAGCGGCTCCGCCGATGCCGGGCCGAATTCCACCAGTTCGGGTGGAAACGACGGCGCAGCGGCGGGGCAGCGGGCCGTCAGGCCAGCCACCACTCCGCACAGCACGACGACTCGCAGCCTGGATGATTGCAGCATGGCCGCATGATACCCGGCCTCAGTCGATCCAGGCGTGCCGCACGAGCCACATCTTCACGGAGTGCGTCACCACCCTGTAGGCGGCGAGCGTGGCCGCGCGGTGGCTCGTTCCCTCGATACCATGGAGCTCACGGCAACTGTACGGGACCAACTGTACGGGCATGGACCCGCTCCCGTTTTCCAGCGACACTTTTTCTCATGGACCGGCCTCCCCACCGCTCATCGCTCACCAGGCAGTTGGTGCTGCCCGTCGTCATGCTGCTCCTGGCGGCGGTGCTGGCAAACGTCGCCGGCGCGGCCTGGCTGGCGGCCCGACGGTCGGCGGAGGCCGCCCGCAGACAGCAGGCGCAGGTGGCGGCGGCGCTCGCGGCCTCGCGGGTCGCCCTCTCGATGCCCGTGCTCGACGCGCTGCACCGACTCACCGGCAGCCACTTCATCGTCTGGAACGAGGCGGCACGGTCGCATGGCATCTCGACGTTCCCGGCCGAGACACTCGCCACACTCGGCGCCGACTCGATCGCCGCGGGCATCGCCGCCCGGGCGCTCGACGTCGGCGGCCAGCGGCACCAAATCGGGGTAGCCCGGTCGGAGGGCGTGCGGCCCGAAGCCGTGCTCGTGCTCTCGCCGCAGCGTGCGATCCTCGCCACCACGCTCGAAGGCACCTGGCCCGTACTGGCCGTCGCCGCGGCCACGCTTGCGGTGCTCGTGCCGCTGGGACTGCGCACCACCGGTGTGCTGGCCAGACGCATTGGCGCCGTCGAGCGGCATGTCGGCCGGATCGCCGAGGGGGAATTCGGCACGCAGCTTGTGGATCCCGCGGGCCGCGCCGGGGCGGCCGGCGACGAACTCAGCCGGCTCGTCGGCGGCGTCAACCGGATGAGCGCCACGCTTGGAGACCTCCGCGCCTCGCTGGTCGCCGGTGAACGGCAGCGATTGCTCGGACAGCTCGCCGCGGGCTTCGCCCACGAACTCCGCAACGCCACGACCGGCGCCCGGCTCGCGATCGACCTGCATCGCCGTCGCTGCCCGCAGGAGCAGTCGGTCGCGGCGGCGGACGACAGCCTGCAGGTCGCCGTCCGGCAGCTGGCCATTCTCGAAGAGGAGGTCCGCGGCCTGCTCGCGCTCGGCAAGCCGACCGAGGCCCTTCGCGGTCTGCTCTCCGTCGACCAGCTCCTCGGCGACGTCCGCGATCTCACCGCTCCGCGCTGTGAGCATGCCGGCGTGCACATGGACTGCGAGCTCCCGACGGGGCTCACGGTTGTCGGCCGACACGATTCGCTGCGGGCGGCGCTGGTGAATCTCGCGCTCAACGGCATCGACGCGGCCGGACGGGACGGCCGGGTGCGGCTCCGCGGCACGGCCACCGGGAATCGCGTGGAACTCGCCGTGGAGGACACCGGCCCCGGCCCCCCGGAAGCGATCCGCGCGGCGTTGGGCGAACCGTTCGTGACCGGCAAGCCGGAGGGGATCGGCCTGGGGCTCACGGTCGCCAGGGCGGTGGCCGAGGAACATGGCGGCGCGCTCGATTGGGGCCGGGCCCACGGCCGCACCCGGTTTGCGATCTCGCTGCCGGCGCAGAGACTGGGTGAACTGGCCGCAGCCGCGCCGTCCGGACGGGAATCATGAGCCGCATCCTCATCGTCGAAGACGAACCTGCCATCGGCTGGAGCCTGCGCGAGGTGCTCGCCGACGACGGCCATACGGTGGAACTCGCCGCGAGCGTGGAGGCGGCGCTCGAGACCTGCGGCCGCTTCAACCCCGATGCGCTGCTGCTCGACGTCCGCCTGCCGGGCCGCGACGGCATCTCGGCCCTGCCGGAGTTTCGCGCGATCGCGCCGGGGGCGCCCGTGGTCGTGATGACCGCGTTTGGCGACCTCGACACGGCCGTGCGGGCGGTGAAGGCCGGCGCCTTCGACTATCTCGTCAAACCCTTCGATCTCGACCGCGTTGCGCAGGTGGTGACGCGGGCCCTGGCCGAACGCGAACTGGCCGGGAACCCGGGCCCCGCTGCCACCAAGCCGGCGGTGGCCGTCGAGCTGCTGGGCGGTTCGCTGCCGATGCAGACGGTTTTCAAGCAGATTTCGCTGGCTGCCGCGACCGATCTGCCCGTCCTCGTCACCGGCGAAACCGGCACCGGCAAGGAACTCGCCGCCCGGGCGATTCATGCCCACGGCAGCCGACGCGACCGGCCCCTTGTGACCACGAGCCTGGCGGCGCTCGCGCCGAGCGTCATCGAGAGCGAGCTCTTTGGCCATGTCCGCGGTGCGTTCACCGGCGCGTCAGCCGACCGCCAGGGACTGTTCGAACTGGCCGCCGGCGGCACGATCCTGCTCGACGAGATCGGTGACGCGCCGGCCGACGTGCAGGCAAAGTTGCTGCGCGTGCTCGAACAGCAGGAGATCACTCCGGTCGGTTCATCGACTGCGCGTCCGGTGAACGTTCGCGTGATCGCGGCGACCAATCGTGATCTGCTCGCGGCCATGGAGGCAGGACACTTCCGCGCCGACCTCTACCACCGGCTGCGGGTGTTCCACATCGAGATGCCCGCGCTTGCCGATCGGATGGAGGACGTGCCGGCGCTGGTGCAGCACTTTCTGGGCGGAGCGGCCGGGGCGTCGCCCGCGTTTCTCGACGGCGTGCGCCGGCGGCGGTGGCCGGGCAATGTCCGCGAACTGCGGCACGCCATCGACTATGCCACTGCCGTGGCCCGCGGCAGCACGCTCGAACCGGAGCACCTGCCGCGGTCACCCGCCCCGACGGCGCCCTCGGGGGCGGCGGCCGATGCCCAGGTCGCAGCGGCCATCCGCACCTGGGTAGAAACAGTCTGGAAACCCGGGGAGCAGGCGGCCGAGGGGCTCCACGAGCGGCTGCTGCATCTGGTCGAATCCGGTCTCGCCCGGGAAGTGCTCGACCGCGCCGGCGGCAACCGCACTGCGGCCGCCAAGATCCTCGGACTCGACCGGGCCACACTCCGGTCGCAACTCAACCGGTGAATCGGCGCTTTCCAGAGCCGCCGCCGTGGGGCCGGCCAGCTCGGTGACCCCGCTCGCGCCAAACCAGACCGAATGGTTCCATTCAGCCGATGCAGTCCGTAAACTTCGGCCCGGGGCCGCGGCTCGCGGCCCTCTTCTGGATTCAAACCTCGCACGTGGAGATTTTGATGGACATCCTCGGTGAAATTCTCAAGCAGGTTCTTGAAGGCGCCGCTCAGCAACAGCCGGCACCGCAGCGTCAGCCGCAGCCCCAGCAGCGGGCCCCGCAGGCTCCCGGGCAGCGCGGCCCCCAGGGTATGCCCTCGCCGGACGATCTTGCGGAGATCTTCAAGCAGATCTTCGGCGGCGGCGAGGCTCAGAAGCTGCCCGAAGTCGTCAAGCAGTTCGAGGAGAAGGGTCTGCGGGACGAGGTCGACTCGTGGGTACGAACCGGCCCCAACAAGCCGGTCGACCGCCGTCAGATCGAAGACGTGTTTGGGCAGCGTGAACTCGAAGAGATCGCCCGGCAGCGGAACATCGACCGCGATCGGCTTACCGAGGTGCTCAGCCGCTACATTCCGAAGATCATCGACGAACTGACTCCGTCCGGCCAGATGCAGGCCCGCCGCTAGTTGGAAAAAGTCCGCTGCGGCCTGTTCCCCGCGATCGGCCATGAAGGTGTCGAGCGGGGGGTATACTTGGGGGCTCGTCCCCAAGCCCCCCCGCCTCGATGCCTTGCGCACGGATTGCCGCGATGAAGCCCTTGCTGCTGGTGCTCGCGTTTGGATTGACGCTGCTGCAGAGCGGATTGGCGCCGGCTGTCGGGCTCGACTGGTCCGAGATGCAACTGGCCTGGCGCGAGGATCCCCGGCCGCCGGCCGACGCGCCGTTCGAGGTGGCGGTGCCGCGGGGGCGACGGTCCTCCCGCCGCGCCCAGCGGCGGGTGACGACCCGGCGGATGCCGCTCGACGGCATCCAGGTCGACGTCGGCAACCGACCGCCTTCCGGGCCGATGGCCCAGCCGGCGACCCCCTGGCTGCGGCAAGAACTGCCCGGGCAGGCCGCCATTCCCGTCGAAACCACGCTCGGCGAACTGACCACCACGAGTCTGACGCCGGGGGACCTCATATCCCTGCCGCTGCAGGCGTCGCCTGAAAATCCCGCCGAGCCGATCGTGCATCGCGATCAGCCGTACATGCGGCAGCCTCAGAGCCGGCAGCGGTTCGACATCGTGATCCCGGCGGCATGCGGCAGCGGCCGGCTGCCGCTGGTGGTCTGGATTCATGGCAACACTTGGCGGGATGGCTCGAAGGCCGACTGTCCGGTGCGCTGGCTCGCCGAGCAGGGCTACGCCGTGGCCAGCATCGGCTACCGACTCACCGACACGGCCACGTTTCCGGCCCAACTCGACGACTGCCGCGCCGCAGTCGAAGAGATTGTTCGCAATGCTCAGGTCTGGGGAGTCGACCCCGATCGGATCGCCGTTATAGGGACCGGCGCCGGCGGTCATCTGGCCGCCCTGCTGGGCCTGACGTCCCCCGCCGAGGCGGGCGCGGAATCGGCTGCCGTCCGGGTCGACGCGGTCTGCGCAATCGCGGCTCCAGCGCATCTGACGACGCTCGGCCCCGCGCACGACCGGCCGTCGTCTCCGGCCAGCCTGCTCATCGGCGGTCCGCTGCCCGAGTTTCGTGAAGCGGCGCAGCAGGCCAGTCCGCTGGCCCACGTTTCGGCCGATGACCCTCCCTGCCTCGTCATTCACGGTGAACGCGACGAGCAGGTGCCGATCGACCAGGGCATCCGGCTCGCTGCCGCGCTCAAGGCCGTCGGCGTCGACAGCACACTCCTGCTGCTCGAGAACACCGGTCACGAGCCGGCGCTCGACCGTGGCTCCCCCGCCGGACAGGCCCTCCTGGAATTCCTCGACCGCACGCTCGGCCCAGGCGTTGCCGCGGATCCTGCCCCGCAACTCACCGGCAGCACTCCTCCGCATGCAGAGGCACCCAGTGTCGTCGTCCCGGCAGCACGCTGAGGGCAGTCGCGGTGCCGCCGGCAGGGGGCTCTCGCGCCGTGAACTGCTCGCCCGGACTGGCATCCTTGCCGGCGCCGTGCCCCTGGTCGGAGCGGTCGACGGACTGTTTGTCACGCCGGGCTGGCTGACGGCCAGCAGCCATACGGTCGGCGGCGGCGGACGGCCGGAGCAAGCCACGCTCCGGGTGCTGCAGGTGAGCGATCTGCACCTGCGGACGATCGGGGGCCTCGAGCAGCGGCTGCTCGCCGCGCTGCACGCTGCCGCGCCGGATGTGATCGCCTTCACCGGCGACGTCATCGACCGCCAGACGGCGCTCCCGCAGCTGGAAATATTTCTACGGGAGTGCCCCCGGCAGCCCCGGTGCTACGCCATCACCGGCAACTGGGAACACTGGTCGGGCGTCCCCCTGGAGGCGCTCGAAAAACTGTACGAGCGGCATGGCGTCGAACTGCTCGTGAACCGCTCCGTCGAGTTCGCACAGGATGGTTGCCGTGTGCGGGTGACCGGGCTGGACGACCTGATCGGCGGCAGCCCCGACGCCGCGGCGGCCCTCCGCGACGCCGCGCCCTGTCCGAACCACGTTGTGCTCGCACACTGCCCCGCGGTTCGCGACGCCGTGCCGCTGCCCGCGGAACACCCGGCCGACTTCATGCTGTCCGGCCACACGCACGGCGGCCAGATCGCGCCGCTGGGCATCGTGTTGAAATTGCCCCACGGCAGCGGCGGCTACGTCTCGGGCTGGTATCGCGACGACGGGCCGGCGCTCTATGTCTCCCGCGGCATCGGCACGTCTCTCGTGCCGATGCGGATCGGTGCGACGCCGGAACTCGCCCAGTTCAACTGGTCGCTGGGTTGAGTGACGGCGCATGACGCCTGTTCCGGCGGGCGGCGGCGTCACAGCCGCGCCAGGCCGCACACGGCGCCTTTCTTCTCCTGCTTGTGCAGTTGACCCGAGAGGTCGTCGATACCTTGTCCTGTCGGCGTGAGGCGGAATGACGGCTGGAAACAGCGGCCCCCCGTCCGCCCGCTCGTTGTCTCGAGTGTCCGATCACCCTCGCATCACAAGGTTGTCGCCACGCCATGCCAGGCCCCCGTCGCAAGCCATCGTCCGCCGTACAGAATCCGCTTGAAACCTATCTCCGTGACATCAATGGCACGTCGCTCCTGACCGCCGATGACGAGAAGCGGCTGGCCCGGGCGATCGCCACCGGCGACGCCTCCGCCCGCGACCACATGGTGCGGGCCAACCTCCGGCTGGTGGTCAACATCGCGCGGGGCTACGCCAACCGCGGCCTCCCCCTGCCCGACCTGATCGAAGAGGGCAATCTCGGCCTGCTGCGGGCCGTCGAGGGCTTCGATCCGACGATGGGCACGCGGTTCAGCACCTATGCCAGTTACTGGATCAAGCAGTCGATCAAGCGGGCGCTGATCAATTCCGGCAAGACGATCAGGATCCCCGCCTACATGGTGGAATTGCTGTCGAAATGGCGACGGGCCACGGCGCGGCTGCTGGAGGTGCTCGGCCGCACGCCGACGCAGGAAGAAGTGGCCCGCATGCTCGGATTGGCCCGCAAGAAACTGCCGATCATCAAGAAGGCAATCCATGTCCATCAGGCCGTGCCGCAAACCGAGCAGCCCGACGGCGGCTGGTCGCTCGGCGACATCATCCGCGATGAAAACACGAAGTGCCCCGCGGAAGTGCTGCTCGACGCCGACACGCTGCGACACGTGCTCGCACGAATCGAGAAACTCGACGAGCGGGCATCGAGGATTCTCAAGTTGCGTTTCGGCCTCGAGGGTGGTGAGCCGATGACGCTCAAGGAAATCGGCGTGGTTCTCGGACTCACCCGCGAACGGGTGCGGCAGATTGAATCGGAAACGCTCGCAAGCCTGGCGCTCGAACTCGACGGCGCGCCCCGGGCAACGATTCGGCTGCGGCGGGGAGCCTGACGCATGGCCGGCACCATCGACCTCACCCGTTTCATCCGCGACGTCCCCGACTTTCCCAAACCGGGCATCCTGTTTCGTGACATCACGCCGCTCCTTGCCAATCCCCAGGCGCTCGCCGCCGCGATCGCGGGGATGGCGGCTCCGTGGCGGACGGAGCGGCTCGATGCGGTCGCCGCCGTCGAGGCCCGCGGGTTTCTCTTCGCCGTGCCCCTGGCGCTGACGCTCGGCGTGGGCGTGATCCCGGTGCGGAAGCCCGGCAAGCTCCCGGCCGACACGATCACCTACGAATATGAACTCGAATACGGCCGCGACCGGCTGGAGATGCACCGCGGCATCCTCCCCGGCGGGGCCCGCGTGCTCATCGTGGACGACGTCCTGGCCACCGGCGGGACGGCCCAGGCCTGCGGGCGGCTGATCGAGGCCGGCGGGGCGACCGTTGCCGGGGCGGCCTTCCTCGTCGAACTCACCTTTCTCGGCGGCCGCGAACGCCTCGCGCCCCACCGGATCGAAAGCCTGCTCTCGTATTAGGCCGCCGTAAGCCCGGCTGCAGCGGCTCCGAACCGCTGCGGAGCCCGGCCGCCGGCCAGCCACGGCATTTTTCCGGGAATTTTCCCCGGCGCGTTCCTTGAACTACGCTTGGAGGGTCTCCCCGCCAACGAAGAGGTTTCCCGTGAACGCACTGCCCCGTGAACTGCCGCTCCCCCTGCTTGCCGGCCTGGGCCTCGTGCTCGGGCTGTTCGCACTCACGCTGCTCTTGTTGATCTTCAACTACGGCCAGCTCTGGTTTCAGGCGTATTGGTCGAAGGCGCCGGTGACGTTTCTCGAACTGCTCGGCATGAGTCTCCGCAAGGTGAACGCCCGCACGATCGTGCAGGCGCGGATCATGGCCACGCAGGCGGGCATCGGTCGTGACGTTTCAGCCCGCCGTCTCGAGGCCCATTACCTCGCTGGCGGAGACGTGCCCCGCGTGATCCGCGCCCTGATCGCGGCCCATCGCGCCGACCTCGACCTCGACTTCGACCGCGCCTGTGCCATCGACCTTGCCGGCCGCGACGTGCTCGATGCGGTGCAGACGAGCGTGAACCCGAAGGTCATCGACTGTCCCGACAGCGCCAGCGGCAAGTCGACGCTCTCGGCCGTCGCCAGGAACGGCGTCGAGCTCAAGATCCGGGCCCGGGTCACCGTCCGCACCAATCTGCAGCAACTGATCGGCGGGGCGACCGAGGAGACGATCATCGCCCGGGTTGGCGAGGGCATCATCACGTCGATCGGTTCGGCGGAAAGCCATTTCGAGGTGATGGAGCATCCCGACACGATTTCCAAGGCGGTGCTCCAGCGCGGCCTCGACGCCCAGACCGCCTTCCAGATCGTGTCGATCGACATCGCCGACATCGAGGTGGGGGAAAACATCGGCGCCCGCCTCCAGGCCGATCAGGCCGAGGCCGACACCCGCGTGGCCCAGGCCAAGGCCGAGGAACGGCGGAGTTTTGCAATTGCCCGCGAGCAGGAGATGAAGGCCGCCACGGCGGAAAATCGCACGCGGGTGCTGCAGGCGGAATCGCTCGTGCCGAAGGCGATGGGCGAGGCGTTTCGCGCCGGCCGGCTGGAGAGCCTGACGATCAGGAACGGCCAGAAAGGCTAGCCGGCAAAGCGACCCAACCGCTCCAGATTTCCTTGCCTGCCGTGCCTGACCCGCAAATCCCATACGACTCGGGGATTCGGTGAAACTTTGCCGGCACTCGGTGCCGATATCTCCTTTATCGGGAAGCAGGACGGTCAGGATGACCGTCGGCTCTGGATGGCCGACACGCCTTCCCGATCGTCGGATCAAAAACAAGGGAGTGTGCCATGGCGATGCGTAAACTTCGCGTCTATACCGGACCGGATGCCGAGCAGTCGAGCGTCTCGCTGCTTCAGGATTCGCTGGCCGCGAACACCGTGAAGGTGTCACTCGGCGAAATCCTGCCGCTCCTGGCCGATGCTGTGGCGAGCAGCCGCACCTGGCTCACCGACTTCGAGGGGGACGAGATCACGATTTCGTCCGATCTCCACGACGTGCTGCAGGCGTACCGCCATTTCCGGCGACCGGGAGCCTGACACGGCCGCGTCGGCGCAGGCAATACACCGGATTTGGCGGACCATGTTCTGCCAAATCCGGATCTTTTTCTCCGTCTTCCAATTCTGCTGACCCCGCATACCCCCCTCTTGTGGGTGTGCCCCATTCGGGGCATAATCTCATCCACATCTGGCGCTCGATCGCCGGTCATGCTGTGTTTTGAACAGCCGCCGCCTCTAGTCGCGATACTTTATTCGCTCCTCAGCATATGCCTGCATCCGTCAACCTCGCTGATCTTGGCCGTCGTGTCCGTTCCGCTCGCATCGCCCGCCGCCTGACCCTCGAAGAGGTCGTGTCCCGGGCCGAATTCACAGTGAGCTGGCTTTCCAAGCTCGAAAACGGCCAACTGGCGCCGTCGCTCGATGGGCTGGTCAAACTTGCCGACGTGCTTGAGTGCGGCGTCGACTCGCTGGTCGAGGGGCTGTCGATCCCCCCGCAATACGTCGTCGTCAAGG
This sequence comes from Planctomycetia bacterium, assembly GCA_026401035.1. Classification (GTDB taxonomy): domain Bacteria; phylum Planctomycetota; class Planctomycetia; order Pirellulales; family UBA1268; genus RGVT01. The sequence goes on from JAPLNR010000032.1 coordinate 19,889, forward strand.
GTGGCACGGGCCGGACCGACCCGCCGGTCAAGGATCGCAAGGCCAGCGTCGTCGTCGAGCATCTGGCCGACCAATGGCGAAACCGGGCGATGAACCCCGTCATGCTCCACATCTCGGGCAATGGCAACCGCGGCAACCCCGACAATCACAACGGCGAGCGGTTCCTGATGGTGCTCGAGGGCGAACTGAAACTCGAGTATGGCGACGATCTGCTGCTGCTCGGTGCGGGCGACAGCATCTACATCTACGCCGCCATCCCGCATGTGCTCATGCCTGCGGGCCGTGGGACCGTGAAGGTCTTGAGCGTGGCCTACGAGCCGTCGTCATCGGCGGCCTCGTCGCGGAACGGCACCAGGCTCCCGAAAGGGCCGGCTGGGAACGGCCAGAGCGGAAACCACACCGCCAAGAACCGCGGCCCAGCGGCCCGCGGCAAGCGTTAAGCGTTAAGCGTTAAGCCAGTGGCAGGGTACACTTGGAGGACATTTCTGCCCCCTGGTGTCCGGAGCCTCCGCCATGGCGATCTCGCGACGTTCTTTCGTGGAAACATCCCTCGGCCTCGCCGCGGCGGCGCTCGCGAATGTCGAGCCTGCGGTGGCCCATGCGGCCGACTCGAGCCCCGCCAAGCCGGTCGGGCCGAATGATAAAATTCGCGTCGCCGTGATCGGCGTGAATGGCCAGGGAGCCGCCCATGTCGGGGAATGGCTCCGGACGCCCGAGGCCGACGTGGTCGCGATCTGCGACGTCGATCCGGCCGCCTACATCCGGCTCTGCGAAAGGCACTACAAAAACGCCTCTCGGCCGCCGGAATACATCCCCAATATTCACCGCCTGCTCGAACGCCGGGATATCGATGCCGTCTCGATCGCCACGCCCAATCACTGGCATGCACTGATGGCCATCTGGGCGATGCAGTCGGGTAAGGACGTCTACGTGGAAAAGCCCTGCAGCCACAACGTGGAAGAGGGCCGCGTGATCACGCAGTGGGCACGGAAGCTCGGACGGATGTGCCAAATGGGCGTGCAAAGCCGCAGCATGACCGGCATGCGGGAGACGCTCGACTTCGTGAAGAGCGGGAAACTCGGCGACGTGAAGGTGGCCCGGGCGGTCTGCTTCCGGTCGCGGCCGAGCATCGGCCTGGTCGACACGCCCGCCCCGATCCCGCCGGGCGTCGACTTCGACCTCTGGGCCGGCCCGGCCCCGGCCGTCGTGCCCGTGCGGAAACGGCTCCACTACGACTGGCACTGGACACAACTCACGGGCAACGGTGATCTCGGCAACCAAAACCCGCACGAACTCGACAAGGCCCGCTGGGGCCTCGGCAAGCAGGAGCTTCCCAAGCGCGTGGTGAGCCTCGGCGGCCGGCTCGGCTATATCGACAACGGCGACGTGGCCAACAGCCAGACGACGATCTACCAGTGGGACGACGCGCTGCTGATCTCCGACGTCCGCGGACTGCCCATCAAGACTCCCGTCACGTTCGGGCTCGCGAAGGGAGGGCCGTTCACCGGCGCCTGCAACATCTGGTACGGCACGAAGGGGTTTGCGGTCGGACCCAATTACATGTCCGGTGCCGCCTTCGACTATGACGGCAACGAACTGGGGAAATGGTCGGGCGGCTCCTACCAGCAGCACTTCGCGAATTTCGTGAAGGCGATCAAGAGCCGCAATTACAAGGATCTCCATCTCGACATTGAGGACGGCCACCTGTCGAGTGCGCTGGCGCATCTCGGGAATGTCTCGTGGACGCTGGGCGAGGTCGTCCCGCCGGGCACGCGGCCGAGCCTGGCCGCGACCGACAAGCACGTCGCCGAATCGCTCAGTACCTTCGGCACGTATCTCGACGACAACGCGATCGACTTCGAGAAAACGCCTCTCACACTCGGCCGCGAACTCACCATCGACCCACAGACGGAACAGTCGACCGATCCCGAAGCCAACCGGCTCTTCACCCGAGAATACCGCAAAGGCTACGAACTGCCGCGGGTGTAGCCCGCCTGCCTGGAGTCTGCTCGAGGCTCCGGCGGAACCAAGCCTGTCACCCGTCGACGGGGCTGGCCGGTGTCTCCAGCACCAGTTGCCAGAACTCCAGGTCGAGCCAGCGGCCAAACTTGAAGCCGGCCTCGCGGACGGTGCCGCAACAGCGAAAACCGAGTGAACTGTGCAGGGCGATACTCGCCACGTTCGTCGCGTCGATCCCCGCGATCAGCAGGTGCAGATCGCGGCGGCGGGCTTCCGCGACGATCGCCTCCAGCAACTGCCGGCCGATCCCGTGCCCCCGAAACCGTTCATCCACGTAGACCGAGTGCTCGACCGAATACTTGTAGGCCGGCCGAGGGCGGAACGGCCCCCAGGTGACAAACCCTGCGAGCACGCCGGGCTCCCATTCGATCCCCAGCACCGGAATCCCGTCCCGCTGCCGCGCGGCGAACCACTCCCGCATCGTCTCCTCGCTCCGCGGCGCATACTCGTAGAGCGCCGTCGAATTGAGAATGGCATCGTTGTAGATTTCCCGGATCGCCGGCAGATGCTCGGCCGTGCAGGGCCTGACTGTGCGGCGGGGTGGCGCGGGCTTTTTGCGAGACATGGTCGGCCCAAGTCTAGCCCAGGTTTCGCCGCGGCGCCGCGGCGGGCGGGGGCGTGAGCAGCGAAACGACCACGAGCACGAGAAAGCCCAGCGGAATCGTGACGAGGCCCGGCTGGCTGAAGGGCATCGGCGCCGCCTCCCGGGAAAGGCCGTAGACCTTCTCGAACGTGTCCGCCGAGAGCAGGATCCAGCCCAGCGACGCCAGCATCCCGACGGTCACCGCAGCGACGATCCCCTGCTTCGTCGTCCGGGGCCAGAAGAGCAGCATCACCAGAGCGGGCAGGTTGGCGCTGGCGGCGATGTTGAAGGCCCAGCCCACCAGGAAGCTGACGTTGAAGTTCCGAAAGATGATTCCCAACGCCATCGCGATGATCCCCAGTCCCACGGCCGCGATCTTGCCGCAGCGGACCTTCTCGTGGTCGGTCATGCGGACGCCGCAGACGTTTTCCACGAGGTCGTGGGCGACGGCCCCGCTGCCGGCCATGATCAGGCCGCTGACCGTGCCGAGCACCGTCGTGAAGGCGATCGCGGAGATGATCGCGAACAACGTGGTGCTGAATGTCTTGGCCAGGAGCGGCGCGGCCATGTTGGTGTCGGTGGGATCGAGGGCCCCACTGGTCATGGCGCCGAGGCCGAGGTAGAGCGTGAGCACGTAGAACACGCCGATCGCCGCGATTCCCACGACCGTACTCTTGCGGGCCGCGGCCGCGTCTTTCACCGTGTAGTAGCGAATGAGGATATGCGGCAACGACGCCGTGCCGCAGAAGAGGGCGAGCATCAGGCTGGCAAAATCGAGCCGGCCGGCGAGCGAGCCGTTGGTCAGTCCCTTGAAATAGCCACCCGGCTTGAGGAGGTCGGTTCCCTGCCGTTCGACCGGCGCATAGGTGGTATGCGTTCCCGCGTCATCCGTGTGCTTCGTCGCCGTCCAAGTCACGATCGTCGAATCCTCGAGCGCCGCCAGATACTCAAGCGGCCGGAGCGGACCGGTCGCGGTCTGACCGGCGAACCGCTCGGGCAGCCGCAGGATCGTGCCCACGGGGCGGAGGTCGTGATCCCGCGATTGTGGCTTCCCGTCGATGAGCACGGTGCCGTCCCGCTGCACGGTGCGCACCTGCGGCGCCAGGTTGGCCGGCTCGGTGCTGCCGGCATTGACGGCCAGTCCGCGGTCGAGGATCAGCACCGTCAGCACGCCGCAGAAAAACACCAAGAGCGAGCCCTTGATGAACTGCACCCAGGTGGTCGAGACCATGCCGGCGGTGACGACGATTAGCGTCACGGCCACGCCCACGAGGATCACGCCCGCCGCATGCGGCAGCCCGAGGAGCGGCTGGATCAACGAGCCTGCGCCGACCATCTGCGGGATCAGGTAGAAGATGCTCACCACGAGCGTCGAGATCGCCACGGCCAGTTTGATGCCGCGGCTGTTGAATTTGCTATCGAGGGCATCGGCGAACGTGAACTTGCCCAGCGCCTTGATCGGCTCGGCGATCACGAACAGGGCCACCACCCAGCCCGCCAAAAAGCCGATCGAGTAGAGGAAGCCGTCGTAGCCTGAGAAGGCGATCATCCCGCAGATGCCGAGGAATGACGCCGCCGAGAGATAGTCGCCGGCGAAGGCGATGCCGTTGACGAACCAGTGGATCTGGCCGTGGGCGGCGTAATAGGCCTGGGCGGACTGCTTCTTGCGGCCCAGATAAAACGACAGCCCGATCACGCTGAGCACGAAGGCCGCGAAGATCGAAACGGCAAGTGAGGAAGTTTCGTGGAGCATTGTGGTTCTTGTCCTGCGGCTGGCGTTTCGGTTCCGCGGCTAGCGTCGCGCCCGCGCAAGCATGTAGATGACCGCGAGCACGAAGGCCGCAGCGATCAGCCCCATGCCGTAGGCGATCGCGAGATTCACGCCGCCGAACGGCCGCAGAGAGAGCAGGTCGGGCCGCACGAGCACCAGCACCATGAAGCCGCCGTAGAGCAGCACATAGACCCAGAAGAGCGCGAAACCGAAACGGCTTCGCCCTTCAGCTTCCGGCGGCGGTGGTGTTGGCGATCCTTGCTCCACGGGAGCCATCTCGTCCTGCTTGTTGGCTGGCACTGCCGGGGCACTATATCAGTCACCCTGCCGGGGGCACGATGGCGACTGGTCGTCGACGATGATGGAGAGGATGTTTGGCCGCCTGGCCTGCAACGCCGACGGACGCGCGGATGCAGCAGCCTTGGCGGTCGAGCCGGCGTCGGCAAAGGGCAGCGGCCAGGCCGCGTCGGGAACGTGTTCCCGGTCGAGGATCGCCTCCAGCCGCGTGACCACACCGGGATGTTCGGCGGCGACGTCGTGCGACTCGGAGGGATCGGCCTGGAGATCGTAGAGTTCCGTCGGATGGGCCTCGGCCGACCGGTGTTTCCGGGTGTCCTTGCCACGGCGGACCGCCTTCCACCGGCCGTCGACAGCCGCCTGCCAGTGCCGCTCGGTGAGTTCGCGATACAGCGAGCGGTCGGCCTTGGCAGCTGCCTCGCCCTGCAGGGCCGGCGCGAGGCTCACGCCGTCGAGCCCCCCGGGAATCCGGTCGTGGAGTCCGGCAAGATCGAGGAGCGTCGGCAGCCAGTCCTCGAAGCCGGTCGGCGTGTCGATCACCTTGCCGGCCAGAATTTTCCCGGGCCAGACGGCGACGGTCGGCACACGGAGGCCACCCTCGTAGGGCGAGCCCTTCCAGTCGCGCAGGTCGCCGTTGCTCTTCAGCCGGGCGGTGTCGATCCCGCCGGTGCCGGGGGCCGTCGCCCCGTTGTCGCTCGAAAAAACGAAGATCGTGTCGTCGGTGAGTTTCAGGTCGTCGAGGCGTTTGACGATCCTGCCGACCTCGCGATCCATTCGCGTGATCATCGCGGCGTAGGTGGAGAGCGGCCGCCGGCAGGGCACGTAGCCCTTGCCGCCGAGGTAGGGCTGCTCGTCGCCAAAGTGCTTCTCATAGTGCGTAAGCGACGGTTCGTCGGGCGGCACCTGCAGCGCCAGATGCGGCACCGTCGTCGGCACGTAGAGGAAGAACGGCCGGCCAGCAGTGGCCTCGATGAACGCGAGTTGCCGCTCGGCAATCAAATCGGCTGAATAGTTCCGGCCGACGTAGGGGGCGAATGAGTCCGGGAAAGCTGCCTGGTCGGCAGGCACCGTGCCACCGCGGAGCACCGGTCCGCCGGCGAGCGACATGGTGTCCAACTCCACGCGGTCGCGGCCATCCCAGAGGTGGCCGGGATAGAAGGAGTGCGCCTCGCGCTGGCAGTTGTAACCGAAGAACGTGTCGAACCCGCAGGCGATCGGATCGGACGCGCTGCCGGGTGCGCCGAGTCCCCACTTGCCAAAAGCCCCGGTCACGTAGCCGGCCTCCTGGAGCAGTTTCGCGAGCGTGACCGTGCCGGCCGGCATCGGCGTCTGCCCCTCGGGCTTCGCCTCACGGTTGCTGCGGACCACCGCATGCCCCGGGTGCTTCCCCGTCATCAGCACGCACCGGCTCGGAGCGCAGACGGCACAGCCGGCCCAGTGCCGGGAGAGCTGCGTGCCGCGGGCAAAGAGGGCGTCGATGTTCGGCGTCTCGATGTCCTCTGAGCCGAGCGCCGCGACGTCGCTGCTGCCGAGATCATCGCAGAGGAAAAAGATGATGTTGGGCCCACGGGGTGCCGCCTCGTCAGCGGCAAGTCCGGATCTTGGCAGCAGCGCTACCGCGATCAGCACGCTCTTCAGCAGATATCGCATCGTGCGCGCTCCATGATTCATCCTCTGCCATCAGTTCCTGGAACCGGATACCGCGGTTTTGGGAACAGCGCCGGTCGCCGCATCGGGCTTGGTGTGGTCCGCGTTCGGCGGACCGAACTGCCGGTCGTAGGCAGTCTTGAAGGGGTTCTCCACCGGGCCGTCGAGATCCTCGTTGACCAGGTCCGGCTGCACGCTCTGCCACCAGCCGTCGTAGGTGGTGGCGAGCCGCGTGACGACGTCGGGGTGTTGCTGGGCGACGTCGTTCTTCTCCCCCGGATCGACGGCGAGGTCGTACAGTTCCCAGGCGGCTGGCTTGTTCTTCGTGTTCACGAGGCTCCACTTCCCCGCGCGGACGCGGCACTGGGCATACGCACTCTCTCGCGCCTGGCCGCGGTTCCAGCGGCCGACGTGGGTGAACAGCGGCCGGTCGGGCCACGCGGCATGTTTGTCGCGCAGCAGCGGCACGAGACTGCGGCCCTCGATCTTCGCTGCCACCGCGGTCGGGAGCGTCACGTTGGCCAGTTCGCAGAGCGTCGGCAGGACGTCGATGTGGGCGGTGACCGCCGGCACGTCGACACCGGCGGGTAACGTCCCTGGCCAACGCCAGAAGGAGGGCACCCGCGTGCCTCCGCGGTAGGGAGTGCCCTTCTGGCCGCGCATGCCAGCGCTCCACACCGGCGCACCGGCGGCCGTGCCGTTGTCGGTGGTGAAGACGAGCACCGTGTCGTCGGCGATCCCCCATTCGTCGAGTTTCTCGATCAGCCGCCCCATGTTCGTGTCGATGTTCTCGATCATGCCGCAGAACGAGGCGACGTCGGCCCGCGACGGCTTCCCGTCGGCCGCGATGCCCGCCGCCGCGAGTTTTGGCAGGTAGGGCGTGTCGGCGCCGGGCGGCGGGTCATACGGGGCATGCGGTGCGTTCGTGGCGATGGAACAGAAGAATGGCTTGCCTTCCTTCCGCTTGGCGTCCATCCACGCCAATGCCTCGTTGAAAAAGACGTCGGTGCAATAGCCCTTCGTCTTCACGAACCTGCCGTCGCTGCGGATGACGGGATCGTAATAGGTGTTGCCCGGGGCATCGCCGCAGCTGCCGGGATAGCTTTGCCCGATGCCGCCGCCGCCGTGAATAAAGACCCGATCGAAGCCCCGCTGCCCCGGCTGGTAGGCATCCTCATCACCGAGATGCCACTTGCCGAAGATGCCGGTCGTGTAGCCGCCGGCCCGCCGCAACAGTTGCGGCAGCGTCACGGCCGACAGCGCCAGCCGCTCGCGCTCGAGGATCGTATGGGTGACACCCGAACGAAACTCATGGCGGCCGGTCATGAACGCGGCCCGCGTCGGCGCGCAGGTCGGGCTCACGTGAAATTCAGTGAGCCGCACGCTCTGATTGCGAAGCCGATCGAGGTTGGGCGTGTGGATGACCGGATTGCCATGCGCGGCGATGTCGCCATAGCCCTGGTCGTCGGTCATCACGTAAATGATGTTCGGCCGCTTCACCGACGTTGCCGCGGGAGAGTCGGCGGGCTTCCCGTCGGCGGCAAGCGTCCGGCACTCGTCGGCAATCCGATTCCAGGCCGCCTCCAGTTCGGCGACCCGCGCCGGCTCTTTCCCGGCACGGTTGTTCGTCTCGCAACGATCCGTCGCCAGATCGTAGAGCTCCCACGGGGTGTTTTTTGCGGCGACGAGTTTCCAGTCGCCGACACGGACGGCGCGGTTCCCCTCGTGACACCACCAGAGGGTGTCGTGCGCCGGCGGGGCCGCCGGATCGCCGAGCGACTTCACGAAACTCCTACCCTGCAGCGGCGGCACGGGCTTTCCATCATGCTCCACAGGGGCCCCGACACCGGCGAGTTCGAGCACCGTCGGCACGACGTCGATCACGTGCACTGGCTGGCGGCGCAACTCCCCCTTGGCGGCGATGCCCTGGGGCCAATGGACGATCCAGGGCGTCGCGATGCCCCCCTCGTAGACCCAGGTTTTGTGGCGGCGAAACGGCGTGTTCGCACAGCTCGACCAGCCCGGCCCCAGGCAGAGGTGCGACATCTGGGAGCCGGGCGGGGCCGCTGGGTCGTGTCCCTTGCCACGCACGGTCAATTCGGCCGAGGCGCCGTTATCACTCGCGAAGAGAATGAGCGTGTTCTCAAAGGCCCCCATCGCCTTGAGCTGAGATAGGATTCGACCGATCGCCTGATCCATCGAGTCGATCATGGCGGCATGGATCGCCATCTTCGTGGCCTGAAACTCCCGCTGCTCCGGGGTGAGTTCGTCCCAGGGCAACGGGCGGTCGATCTCTCCGGCGCCGAGGATTTCGAGAACATTTGGATCGCGATACGGCGGGCCAATCTCGCGCTCCAGCGCCGCGAGGCCCGTGGTCACGATGCCGAGCTTCGCAATCCGCTCGTACCGAGCCTGTCGGGTCGCGTTCCAGCCGGTGCGGTAGCGGTCGCGATACTTCGCGATCAACGGCTGCGGCGCGTGCAGCGGGAAGTGCGGTGCTGTAAACGGCACGTAGTGAAAAAACGGCTTGGCGGCATGGCCTGCCGCGTGCTCCTCGAGGCAGGCGACCGCATGGTCGCCGATGGCCGTCGTGGCATAGAAGTCAGCGGTCTGCGGCGCAGGCCTCCCCTCGACCGTGATGCCCTGCGGATCGAAAAAATCATACTGGCCGCCGACGACATCGAGCGACCGGGCGAATCCCTGCTCGAGCGGCTTGCCGTCCACATGCCACTTGCCCGAGTGGTAGGAGCGGTAGCCGGACGATGCGAGCAGCTGGGGGAGCAGCCGTGCCCATGCGGGCCGCTGCCCCTGGCCATTCCCCTTCTGCCCCGGGAGCACGTCGCGGCGGATCGTCTGGGCGTAGTAGCCCGTGAGCAGCGCACCGCGACTCGGCCAGCAGCGGGCCGTGTTGTAACCCTGCGTAAACCGCAGACCGTTCGCGGCCAGGCTGTCGAGATTCGGCGTGTCGATCTCGCCGCCGTAGCAGCCGAGGTCGGAGAAGCCGAGATCGTCGGCCAGGATCACGAGCACGTTGGGGGGCCCGGCCGGGGCCGGGGCGACCAGAAGGCCGACGAAAGCCAGCCCGAGGAACATCAAACCTGTTTTCATGAGTCGATCCTCAGCATGCACAAACCGAATCGGCAAAAGCGTGAATCACGACAGGCTGAAGCCTGTCCTACTTCTGAAGCTCGGCGAGCACCTTGGCATACGCCTCGGCACGGGCCTGCGGCGGCTGGCCGCGAATCTCGAGAAGCATCGGCCGCAGGCCGAGGGCCCAGGCCGGATCCTTGGCGATCTTCGCGTCGGCCTGGGCGAGCAGGTCGTCGGCATCCTTACCGGTGGCGGTCGCCGCGGCGGCGATCACGCTCCGCAGGTATTCAGCCGCCTGCACGTCGGGATTCGGCGCCGCCGGCGCGTCGAACCGCTTGAGCGCCCAGGCGATGCCCTCCTGCATGTGCTGCTTGAACAGCCGGTCTTTCCAGGTGGCGTCATTGTGGCCGAAGTTCGTGTAGAAGACCCGCCCCTGCCCATACTCGCGGACCCAGGCCACGGGCACGTGCCACGGCTCCTTGGGAGTGCTCGCCGGCATGTCGATGCTCAGGAGCACGCGCAGATTTTCCGGCTTGTACCGCAGGTCGTATTGGTAGATCTCGTCCTTCATGCGAAACCGCTGGGGAAACATGGCGACCAGTCGGTGCGCGGGCTCGTGGACGACGAAGCCGTGTTCGCCCCCTGCGTTCCACGGGTGGCCCGCGAAGTGGCCGCCGATCATGTCGCAGTAGGCATCCGACTTTTTCAGCGTGTCGCTGGCGGCGTGGAAGCCGATGAAGGCCTTGCCGGTCTTGAGCCAGGCGAGGAAGGCGTCGATATCCGGAATCGGGAGTTCGCCCGTCGTGCTCGCGAAGATCAGGCCGTCGAAATGGGCAAGCGCCTCCGGCGCAAACGCCTTGGCAAACTGTTCCCGCAGTCCGGCCTGCCAGCCCTCGTCGGCGGTCTTGAACGTCTCCTGTTCAGCCTTGAACGCCGTCTGCTGCCCGGTCCACTCGTCGTCGCTCGTGCCTTCGGCCCGCTTGGGGGCCTTTGGCTGCGGCGGCCGGCCCGGCGGCATCCGCAGGAAGTCGACGTGGAAGAGACCGCTCGTGCGGCCGAGTTCCTCGAGCACGGGTTCGGCCGTGTTGATTGACGCATGCCGAAAACCGGTCGTCACGGTCACGACGAGCAGGCGGGCCGGCTTCACCGGCTCCGCGGCGCTCGCGGTGGCGACGCTGGTGAGAATGAGAAGCGCGACGATGCCGGAAAGAATCCGCTGGGCGAGCATGGTGAACCTCGGGGGAGACGTTTGAGCCGCAGGCGCAAGCCTGCCATGACTGGAATGGAGCAGCCGGCAGAAGCCGCCGGTTGCCGCTGAGTTTACTCTGCTTTGCGGCCCGGCAGGGCATCCGGGCCGAAGGGCTCAACCGGCTGCGGATTGGGCGTCGGCAGCGCCGCCTGCACGCTCTCCCGCCAGGCTGCGAGCCTTGCCCGCAGCTGGCTGGCGCGTTCCTGCCGCTCGTCGGAAAGATCACGACACTCGCCCGGGTCGCTGGCGAGGTCGAAGAGTTCCACGCGGCCGTCCTCGAAGTGCTCGACCAGTTTCTCGGTGCCGGGCCGCGGGCCGTCGCCGGCGAGCAGCGCGGCGGCCGGACGGCCACCCTGATTGGAATAGTGCGGGTAGTGCCAGAAGATGTCGCGGGCGGGCAGCGGCCCGGTATCTGCGAGCACGGACCGCAGACTCACGCCGTCGAGCACGACTCCCACGGGTGGTTTCACGCCGGCGGCATCGAGAAGCGTCGCCGGCACGTCGAGCGTGGTCGTCGGCACGTCGGTCGTCGTGCCAGGCTTCACGATCCCCGGCCACCGCACGATGAGCGGCACACGGATGCCCCCCTCATAGACATAGCCCTTCCCGGCGCGGAGTGGCAGGTTCGACGTGGGCGATCCTTCCGCGGTTGACAGGCCGCCGTTGTCGCTCGTGAAGATCACGAGCGTCTTGTCACGGCCACCCGACTTTTCGACCGCGGCAAGCACCGTTGCCACCGTCTCGTCCAGTTCGCGGACCATCGCCGCATAGACGGGCAGGTCCTGGACGGCCCGCGCCTTGTGATCGCCTTCCACTACCTCCCGTCGGCCGGCAGGCGGGAGGCTGGACGCACGCTTCTCATCCTCGGCCACGAAATCCGGCCGTGCCTTCAGCGGCACGTGCACCGAGTGCATCGGCACGTAACAAAACCACGGCTGCTCTCCATGGGCTTCGATGAAGGAGGCGGCCCCCGCGGCGATCGCCCGGGCATGCATCGGATCGTCCGTCGGCCCCCTGCCTGGGCTGAGCGTCGTCGATCCGGTGGCGTCGAAGCCGTGGGTGGGAATGGCTTGGGGATCACCGAGGTGCCACTTGCCGAAGACGCCGGTCGAATAACCCGCGGCCTTCAGCAATTCCGCGATCGTCACCTCTTCCTGAGGCAGCGCATGAAGAAATTCCGCGGGGAGCAGCCGGCCGCGCCGGTTGCCCGCGATGTAATTCGTGATCTTCACGCGGGCCGGATGCCGGCCGGTCATCAGGGCCGCGCGGGTGGGCGAACAGACGGGGCAGGACGCATAGCCCCGCGTGAAGAGCATGCCCTCCGCCGCCAGCCGGTCGATCGCGGGCGTGCGGTAGAACGTGCTGCCCGTGCAGCCGAGGTCATGGGCCCCGAGGTCGTCGGCAAGAAATACGAGCAGGTTCGGCTGCCGCGGTGTCGGGACAGCGGCGGCCACGGAGCGTACGTCCAAAACCCAGCCCGTTGCGGACATCACGAGCAGCAGAACCAGCCGGCCACAGGATCGCTGGCGCATGCTCATTGCGTCATTCATGATCACCTTTCATGAACCCCTACCGCTTTGCGTCCCGGTGCCTCAAGCCCGTGTACGGTAGCATGAGGATGTCTTTCGGCCGAGTGGGCCGGTCGCCCCTGCCTATGATCTGGGGCGTGTGTTCGGGTAACGCAGTTGCTTTTTGCGGGACTCCCGTGAGACGTCCGTCTGTTTTTCGCCGCCGCTGCATTGGCCTGACCGGCGTTGCCCTGTGCATCGCGATATTCATCGTTCAGGCAGCTCGCCTGCCGGCGGCCGCGGCCGACGCAGCCGCCGAACTCGCTGCCCAGCGGGCAATCCTCGAGACGAGAGCCGGATCGCTCGGCATCCGCGGAGTGCTTCGCTTCGCCCTCGAGGCCGTAGGCAACGACTGGGATCCCGCGGCGGTGGCGGATGCCCTGCGACTTGCCCGATCGATGCAGGACACGGCCGCCGCCAGCGAGCACTTCGGCAACTTCCGCTGGCGGCTCGGCGACCCGGCCGTCACCGACACCAACGCCGTCGAGTTTGCGACGCAACTGACGGCCCTCCTGCGACTCGAGCACCACGACCGGCTCTCGGCAGCGGCCCGGGAGTTGCTCGACGCCATCCACCGTGACGCGCTCGTCGCCCTGCGCCGCCACGCCGTGAAGCCGGGCTACACGAACATCTATCTGATGAAGACGTGGAACCATCTCGCCCTGGGGCAGGTGTACGGCGCGGAGATCGAGCAGGCTGGCACCGCCCTGTGGGACGAGTGGCTGGCCTACACGCTCCGCCATGGGATCACCGAATACCTGAGCCCGACCTACTACGGCACCGATCTCGACTCGCTGGGTCTGATCGCACGGCACGCCCGTGAGGAACGGGTTCGCCACCAGGCCGAGGCGGCCCTGGCCCACATCTGGGCAGGGATCGCCGCCAACTGGTTTGCACCGGCGCAGCGGCTCGCCGGGCCGCATAGCCGCGACTACGACTACCTGCTGGGCCGCGGCTATCTCGACGAGCATCTCTTCGCAGCCGGCTGGCTTACGGAGCCACCGGAGCAGGAGTCGGCGGCCTGGCTGCCGGGAGCGCCACGGCGGCAACTCCTCGTCTTTCGCAGTGCCTGCCGCTGGGATCCACCGGCACACCTGCAGGCTGACATCGCGCAGCGGGTGCCCCGCTTCGTGATCCAGCGGTTCAACGCGGAACCCTGGGCCCGCAGCACCAATCATGTGGGAGCCGCGCTCGCCATCGGCATCGCCGGTGAATGCCGCGGCCCAGAAGACAAGTCGCTGAACATCAACCTGCCCGGCACTGCCGCCACGCCCAATGTCACGCTCGTCTTCGACGGCCGCGGCGATCCCTACGGAAGGCACAAGGAACCGACCAGCCACGGCGGCCAGTCAAAAGCCCACCACCTGCGGACGTTTCTCGTCTCGTCGCAGCGCGGACCGCGAATCACGGCGGCGTGGCTGTTCGACCCGTCGGTGCCGGCCTTCAAGGTGACAGCCGCCGATCTCACCTGCCTGCAGGCCCATCTCATCATGCCGGTCGATGCCGAACTTTGGACCCGCGATGGGTTGGTCGATGCCGCCGGGAAACTGCCAGCCAACAGCGTCGTCTTTCTCCGCAAGGGTCAGGCCGCAGTCGGCATCCGCTCCCTGACCGTGCCCGCAGCCGGTTTGGCGCCCCACCATCTGGAACTACGCTTGGATGGCGGCAAGATCCAAGCCAAGCGGCTGACGGCCGTGTTCTGTGAGGGGAGCCCGACCGGCCGCGCAGTGCTCGGCCTCGACATCGAGGCCCGTGAGGATTGCGACGACGAGCGGTTTGAAAAGTTTCGCGGGGAGTTTGCCGGCCGAGCAGTGACAGCGGTGCTGGCAGGTGACCGGCTGCGGATCGATGGATCGCTGCCGCTGGAAGCGGACATCGCGAAGCTCGAGCGGATCACTTGCGAGCCGCTTCTACCCGACGGAGCCCTGCTCCTGGTGAACGGCCTCGAGGTCGGTCGATCGCTTTTGTCAGGCGAATGACTGAAACCGCGCACGGCTCTGCCCTTTGTTTGGGCATAGATGGCCGCAAGACTATGATTTCGGGAGTCTTTCCAGTTATCTCGGCCACGCCCACCGGCCGGCCAATCCTCCTCGGAGACGATCCCTCCATGTCCACGATTGCGAATCTCCGCGGCGTATGCGGGCTGGCAGTGTTTCTGGCACTCACGTCAGCGGCGGCCGCCCGCGCCGATGAGCCAAAAGTCTGGGAACAGGCGGCCGAGGCGATGCCGACGGCGATCCCCGGAGACGACGCGGAAAAGTCGGCGAAGCCGCCGGTCGAGCCGTTCGCCGTGCCCGCCGGCTTCGAGGTGGAGCGGCTCTTCGTCGTGCCAAAGGAGGAGCTCGGCTCGTGGGTCTGCCTCACCACCGATCCCAAGGGCCGGCTCATCGCCAGCGACCAGGGCGACAAGGGGCTCGTACGGATCACACCCGCCCCGCTCGACGGCTCGCAGCCGACGCTCGTCGAAAAGATTCCCGTGCCGCTCACCAGCGCCCAAGGCCTGCTCTGGGCCTTCGACTCGCTCTACGTCGTCTGCAACGGCGGACCCGGCAGCGGCCTCTATCGCGTGACCGACTCCGACAACAACGACACCCTCGACAAGGTCGAGAAACTCCGCGAGTTTCCCGGCGGCGGCGAGCACGGCCCGCACAACGTGCTCCTGTCTCCCGACGGCAAGCGGCTCTTCATCATCTGCGGCAACCACACGAAGGTGCCGTTTGCGGTGAAGAACGTCACGGAGCCGCAGACGCTTGGGGGCATCCGTTCCACGCAACGCCGGGTCGAACTGCCGCCTGAAGCATCGAGCCGTCTGCCGGCCAACTGGGATGAAGACCAGATGCTCACGCGGATGTGGGATGCGAATGGCCATGCTGCCGGCATCCTCGCGCCGGGTGGCTATGTCGTGAGCACCGATCCCGCCGGCAAGGAATGGGAACTCTGGACCGCCGGCTACCGCAATCCGTACGACTTCGCCTTCAATACCGACGGCGAGATGTTCGTCTACGACGCCGACATGGAGTGGGACTTCGGCACACCGTGGTACCGGCCGACGCGGGTCAATCATGCCACCAGCGGCAGCGAACTGGGCTGGCGCAGCGGCACCGGCAAGTGGCCGGCCAGCTTTCCCGACAGCCTGCCGGCGCTCGTCGATATCGGCCCCGGCTCGCCTGTCGGAGCAGCCTTCGGGTACGGCGCCAAGGTGCCCGCCAAGTATCAGAAGGCCTTCTACGTCTGCGACTGGACGTTCGGCACGATGTACGCGATCCATCTCGCGCCGGAGGGCTCGACCTACAGGGGTGTAAAAGAGGAGTTTGTCTCGCGGACGCCGCTGCCGCTCACCGACATGACGATCGGCAAGGACGGCGCGATCTACTTCGCCGTCGGCGGACGCGGCGGCCAGAGCGAACTCTACCGGGTGACCTACGTGGGGACTGAGTCGACTGCACCCGTCGACGGCAAAAACACGGCCGGTGCCGCCGACAGGAAGCTCCGCCATGACCTGGAGGCGTTTCACAAACGTGTCGCCGATCCAGCCGCCGCGATCGCCCTCGCGATCCCGCAGCTCTCGAACCCGGACCGGTTCACCCGCTATGCGGCACGGGTGGCCCTCGAACACCAGCCGGTCGAACTCTGGCAGGACAAGGCGCTGGCCGTGCAGGATCCGCTGGGACTGATCACCGCCGCGATCGGCGTCGCCCATCAGGCCGAGCCATCGTCTCAAGCCGCCATCCTCGCCGCGCTCGATCGGATTGATCCGGCAGCGCTCGACGTGTCCGGAAAGATCGACATCGTTCGTGCCTATGAACTGACGCTCATCCGGCTAGGTGAACCGCCGGCCGCTGCCAAGGCCGGGATCGCGGCGAAGTTTGCACCGCTCTTTCCGTCGGGCGCATTTGATCTCGACCGCGACCTGGCGAGCCTGCTCGTGGCCGTGCGGACGCCCGGCATCGTGACGAAAATCGTCGGCCTGCTCGCGGCGCCGAGCACGTCGGCCGGCTCTACCAACCTCGCGCCCAGCGAGGAGGATCTCCGCCGGCTCATCGAGCGGAACGCAGGCTATGGAAAATCGGTCCGTGCCTCGCTCGAGAAGCGGTCCGACCTGCTGCAGATCCACTACGCCTACGCCCTGCGGACCGTGAACGACAAGGCCGCCTGGACGCTCGCCGACCGCAAGGGCTACCACGCCTGGTTCGGGCGGGCCCGCGAATGGGCCGGCGGCAACAGCTACCGGAAATTTCTTACCAACATTGAAAACGAGAGCCTGGCCTGGCTCACCGAAAACGAAAAGCTGGCCCTCGAGACGCTGGGCGCACGGAAGCCCTATGCGCCGCCGCCGCTGCCGAAGCCGGAAGGCCCCGGCCGACCGTGGACGGTCGAGGAGGTGCTGGCCGCAGCCGCGAAGCCCGAGGCGGAAGGCCTCGCCAAGGGCCGCGACTTCGAGCACGGGAAGCGCACGTTTGCAGCAACGCGCTGCGTGGTCTGTCACCGCTTCGGCGAGGATGGCGGCGCCACCGGCCCCGATCTCACACAGGCGGCCGGGCGGTTCCAACTCAAGGATCTGGTCGAAGCTGTTGTTCACCCGAGCAAGGTCGTGAGCGACCAATACAGGGCGAGCGTCGTCCAAACTGCCGACGGAAAAGTCGTCTCGGGCAGGATCGTGTCGGAATCGCCCGAGAGCATCGTCGTCGTCACCGACCCAGAAGACGCGACCAAGTTCGTCGAAATCAAACGCGACAACATCGAGGAGATCCTGCCGTCGTCCGAATCGCTGATGCCGAAAGCCTTGCTCGACCAATTGAACGAGGCGGAGGTGCTCGATCTCCTTGCCTACACGCTCTCCCGGGGCAACAAAAACGATGCCCGATTCAAGAAATAGCCGTGCCGTTTGGCACGTCGTGATCGCGTTGGCCGGCGCCGGAATCACGGTGCCCGTCCAGGCCATCGACTTCGCCCACGAGGTCGTGCCGTTGATGCGGAAGCACTGTGGTCAGTGCCATACCGGTGACGCCAAGCAGGGCGGCTTCTCGATGAACACGCGGGAAGACACGCTTGCCGGGGGCGATTCCGGCACACCCGGCTTTGTGGCAGGGGCTTCCGCCGCAAGCGAACTCATCGCCCGGATCACGAGCACCGATCCCGATTACCGGATGCCAAGCGAGGGGGATCCGCTGCCCCCCGAGGCGATTGCCGTTTTCAGACAGTGGATCGACGCCAAGGCTCCCTGGGAGGATGGCTTCGCGTTCAAGGGCACCGGCTGGGAACCGCCGCTTCTGCTGCGCACGGTTGCGTTGCCGCCGGCAGAGGAGGGACGCACGAATCCGGTCGACCGCGTCGTCGACGCGTATTGGAAGGAACAGGGCATCGGCCGCCCGCCACGATCCGACGACGAAACGTTCATCCGCCGCGCGAGCCTCGATCTCGTCGGCCTCCTGCCCGCTCCCGAGCGTGTCGCACGCTTCGTCTCCGACTCCCATCCGGCCAAGCGGGCCGCGCTCGTCCGCGAATTGCTCGACGACAAGATCTCCTACGCCGAGCACTGGCTGACGTTCTGGAATGACCTCCTGCGCAACGACTACACCGGCACCGGTTTCATCACCGGCGGTCGGAAGCAGATCACGACCTGGCTGCACCGCGCGCTGGTGGCCAACAAGCCCTTCGATGAATTTGTGCGCGAACTGATCGCCCCCACCCCCGAATCCCGCGGGTTTATCGACGGCATCGTGTGGCGGGGGACGGTCAACTCCAGCCAGACCGTGCCGATCCAGTTCGCCCAAAACGTCGGCCAGACCTTCCTCGGCATCAATCTCAAGTGCGCGAGCTGCCACGACTCCTTCGTCGACCGCTGGACGCTCAAGCAGACCTACGATCTGGCGGCGATCGCGTCGGAGAAGCCGCTGGAACTCTCGCGCTGCGACAAGGCGACGGGCATCATCGCCTCGCCGGCCTGGTTGTTTGCCGAACTCGGGCAGGTCGACGCGGCCGCCCCTCCGTCGCAGCGGCTCGAGCAACTGGCCGCCCTGATGACAAAACCTGAAAACGGCTGGCTCTCGCGAAACCTGGCCAACCGGCTCTGGCAGCGGCTGCTGGGGCGTGGCCTCGTGCACCCGGTCGACAGCCTCCGCACGAAACCCTGGAGCGAGGACCTGCTGGATCTGCTGGCGGGCGAACTCGTCGCCCACCAGTGGGACATCAAGCGTGTGCTGGAAACCATCTGCACGTCGGAGGCCTATGGCGCCGCCACGCCCGCGGTGGCCGGCCAGCCCCAGGGCGCCGACTACGTGTTCAAGGGCCCGCTGCCGCGGCGGATGACGGCAGAGCAGTTCACCGATGCCGTCTGGCAGTTGACGGACACCGCGCCGAAAAAACCGGATGCGGAGGTGATACGGTTCGACCCGCCAGCCGGCGCCGAAGAAGCGCCTCAGCCGGCCGCCACCTGGATCTGGTCGAACGATCTCGCCGCGTCACCGCCGGGCGAGAAACTTACGTTTCGCAAGACGTTTGATCTGCCGGCGGCGGTGAGCCACGCTATCGCCGTGATCACGGCCGACAATCAGGCGACGCTCTTCGTCAACGGCAAACAGTCGGCCGCCAGCACCGAGTGGACGCAGCCCGTGATGGAGATCGTGACCAACGATCTGAAGCCGGGCGCCAACACGCTCATCGTCACGGCCGCCAATGCCGCGGCGGGAGGACCGGCGGCGCTGAAAGTCGAGATCCGTGGCCTCCTCTCCGATGGCTCGGCCGTGACGATCGCCAGCGATTCTTCCTGGGAATGGACGTCGGCCGCCCCGGACGGCAGGGGCAATTTTCCCAAAGACAAGCAGCCGAAGGATTGGGCACCGGCGGCCGTCGTGAAGACGCAGAGCACGTGGAACGCCGTCGTGGCCGACTTCGCGCAGAAGCTGCTCTACGCCACGGCCTCGGGCCCGCTGCCGATGGTCCGGGCCGCGCTGGTGAAGGGCACGGCCCTGATGGCCGCCCTCGGCCGGCCCAACCGTGATCAGGTCGTGACGAGCCGCCCCAGCGACCTCACCACGCTCGAGGCGATCCAGCTGGCCAACGAGCAGAGCCTGGCCGACGAGTTTGCCCGGGGCGGGGCCGCGATCCTGAAAAAACATGGTCCCGGCGCCGATTCACTTTTACAATTCATGTTCGCGGCGGCTCTTTGCCGACCACCCACGGCCGACGAGGCCGCGGCTTCCCGTGAGATCCTCGGAACAGCACCGACCAAGGAGAGCGTGGCCGACTGCCTCTGGGCCGTCGTCATGCTCCCCGAATTTCAACTCATCCGGTAAGGAACCCAGCCCATGAACACCCGCCGCGAACTCTTGAAAGGCCTCGCCGCCGCGGCGACCGCCACGCTGGCCTTGCCCGAGCCCCGGGCCCGCGCGAGCACCGGCTCCGCGCAGATCATCCATCCCGCAGCCAAGGCCGACTCGATCATCGTGCTCTGGATGGCCGGCGGGATGGCGGCTCCCGACACGTTCGACCCCAAGAAATACAAGCCGTTCGAGCCGGGCCTGGCCGTGGCCGACGTGATCAGCACGTTTCCCGCGATCCCGACAGCGATCGACGGCGTCCAGATCGTCGACGGCCTCCCCGAGATCGCCAAGGTGCTCGACCGGGCCACGCTCATCCGCTCCCACGTGCAGCCTGATCTCGGCAGCATCCTCCACTCGCGACACCAGTATCACTGGCACACCGGCTACGTGCCGCCGCAGACCGTCGCCTGCCCGCATCTCGGCGCGTGGATGAGCCGCGTGCTGGGGCCGCGAAACCCGGTCATGCCGGCGTTCGTGAACATCGGCCAGCGGCTCGAGGGAATTGGCGAGAACGAGGAGATCAAGGCATTCACGACGGCGGGCTTCTTCGGCAGCGAGTATGGCCCGATGAATCTCCCCTACCCGGAGCAGGCGGCGCTCGCCGTGCGGCCGCCCAAGGGGATGGATCCAGGCCGGTTCGCCAGCCGCTACGAGCACTTCAAGAAACTGGTCAAGGCGACGCCCAGCGCGGCCTTCACGAGCGACTACCACCAGGAGTCGATGCTGCGGAGCCTGGAAAACGCCCATCGGCTGCTGGGCGCCAAGGAACGCGAGGCCTTCGACATCACGCTGGAGCCGAAGGAGGTGCTGGAACAGTACGACACCGGACGGTTCGGCCGCGGCTGCCTGCTCGCCCGTCGGCTCGTCGAGAACGGCGCCCGCTACGTCGAAGTGACGACGGAATACGTTCCCTTCGTCCACTGGGACACGCATGAGCGGGGCCATGAGACCGTCGCCAAGCTCCACCGGGAGATCGACCGCCCGATCGCCACGCTGATCCGCGACCTCGAATCCCGCGGTTTGCTCGACCGCACGCTCGTCGTCATCGCCAGCGAGTTCAGCCGCGACATGATCACCGAGGGGCAGCCCGGCTCGACGGCCAGCGATCAGGCCAGTTCACCGAAAGATTTTCTGCAACTGCCCAACCACTACGGCCAGCACCGCCACTTCACCGGCGGCTCCACCGTCGTGCTCTTCGGCGGCGGCGTGAAGAAGGGATTCGTCTACGGCAAGACCGCCGACGAGCGGCCGTGCATGGCGGTGGAAAACCCGGTGAGCGTGAGCGACCTCCATGCGACGCTCTTCACCGCCATGGGCATCAGCCCGAAGATGGTCTACGACATCGAGAACCGTCCCTTCTATGCCACCGAAGACGGCAAGGGAAAACCGGTTGCGGCGGTCTTTGCGTAGCGCTCAGGCGCCGCCGGCCCCCCAACCGACTTGCTTTTCGGGTGGCTGCAGGCGAATAGTTCCGGCGGGACGGCCGCGCTTGCTGCACGGCCTCGGCAACAGGATGCCAGTCTTGGCATCCGTTCCGAGGAGATCCCCGATGGCATCCGTTTCCACGGCCAATCCCCTGTCGATCGGCCACGTGTCGCTTGAATCGGTGCGGGGGCTGCTCCAGCCGCACCCGGCTCCCTGCCTCTCCCTCTACATGCCGACGCACCGCAACGTGCCCGACAATCTCGTCGATCGGCCGGCCTACCGGCATCTCGTCGAGGCCTTGGAGATGGCGTTGTCGTTTTCGAAGCCCCGGCCGGAGATCGAACGGCTGCTCGAGCCGTTTCGCCTGCTCGGCAGCAATGCCCGCTTTTGGGAGCACACCCGCGACGGGCTGGCGATCCTCGCGGCCGATGGCCGGGCCGAGGTCTTCCTGCTGCCGCTGCCCGTCAAACCAATGGCACTGGTGACCACGCGGTTCCACACGATGCCGTTGGTGCAAATCGCCGCCTCGACCGACCGGTTCAACGTGCTGGTGCTCACGAGCCGTGCGGCGCACGTCTACGAAGCCGCGCTCGTCGAGGGGCAGGTCGACCGGCTCGATCCGGTGCCGCTCCACGGCGTTCCCGGCAGCGAGGCGGCCCATGGAGAACTCGGCCGCGGTGACGTGGTCGACGAGGAGATTTTTCAGCCCCATCGCGTCAATCGCGGCATGGGCCCCAGCGGACTCGGATACAGCGGCATCGTCCACGGCGGCACGGGTTCGAAGCAGGACGACATCGATGCCGACACGCAGATTTTTTTCCAGCACGTCGACGAAGTGGTGCACGAGCGGGTTTCGCGGCACTCGGGGCTGCCGCTGGTACTGGTGGCGCTGCCGCGGCTGGCGGCAGTGTTTCGCGGCCTCTCGAAAAACCGGCTGCTTCTCGAGGAGTGGGTTGCGAAGGACGTGCACCTTCTGCCCGAGCACGAGTTGCCCGCCCTCGTCGCCCCGATCTTCGCCGCCGCCCGCGTCAACCGGATCGGCCGTGAACTGCACCTCTTCGGGCAGGCCCGCGACCATGGTCTTGGCTCCGGCGACCTTTCCGACATCGCGCGGGCGGCCGTCGCCGGCAGGGTCGCGACTCTCCTGATTGAGAAGGACCGGTTCGAGACCGGCAGGCTCGATCGCGCAACGGGGGCGATCTCGACCGACGGCGAGGCGGCAGCCGATCTCTCCCGCACGGGCGATCAGCCCGCCTTGCGCACTGAGGATCTGTTCGGGGCGGTCGCCGAAACCGTCCTGCTCCACGGCGGGGGCATTCTCGCGCTCGAGCGGATTGCGATGCCGACCGAAAGCGGTGTCGCGGCGGTCTATCGTTACTGATGCGCCCTGAGCCGCATTGTTCGCCGGCGGTGACATGCTCGTGAGTCGCAGGGAGTACGAGTGGGACAGGCTTCAGCCTGTCATGCCGGCCGGGGTGTGGTCTGGATCATCGCGCCCTGGGCCGGACGCGTCGTGAACATCGTGCACTCCCGGCCGGTGTGGCGGCGATACTCCTGAGCCACCCGGTCCATGACGGCTTGCGCATGCGCAGCCTCGACGAGCGTCACGGTGCAGCCGCCAAAGCCCCCACCGGTCATCCGCGTACCGATCACACCCCGTTCGGCCGCGGCCAAGTCCACGAGCAGATCGAGTTCCGGGCAACTCACCTCGTAGTCGTCGCGGAGCGAGGCATGGCTTTCGGCCATCAGCAGGCCGAGTTCCGCCCAGCGGCCGGCCGCGATCGCGTCGGCTGCCCGCCGCGTGCGGTCGATCTCTGTGACGACGTGCCGCGCACGGGCATGCACCCGGGGTCCGAGCGCCTCCCGCGCCGCCTCCACCTGCGCGAGTGTCGCGTCGCGCAGCAGCGGCACCGCGAGCACGCGGGCCGCCTGCTCGCAGTCGCTGCGGCGTCTGCCGTATTCACCGTCGTTGAGCGCATGCCGCACGTTACTGTTCGTGACGAGCACCAAGAGATCCTCACGGGCAAACGGCACCTGCGTGGCCGTGAGCGACCGGCAATCGAGCAGCAACAAATGATCGGCGGTGCAGAGAACGCTCGCGCACTGATCCATCACGCCGCAGGGAACACCGGCGAAATCATGCTCGGCCCGCTGGCAGAGGAGGGCCAGGTCGAGGGGCTCGATCCTGGTGTCGCTCACCGCCGCCAGCAGCGTCGCCAGCGCCACCTCGAGGCTCGCACTGCTCGAGAGGCCGCCGCCGAGCGGCACGGTCGAGTCGACGACGGCATCGAAGGCGGGCACCGCGGCACCGCGGGCCAGGAATCCGGCAATCACACCGTGGAGATAATGTGTCCAGCCGGGCAGACCGGTGGAGACGGCCATCGCGCCAGCCATCGCGCCAGCTGGGTCACCGCCTGGGTCGCCGGCCGTGCCACCGGTAGGGCCGATGGGAATCTCGGCCGTGGCACCGACGGCCGTGCTGAACACGCGGCCGCTGGCCGAGCCTGCCGCTGCAGGCCGGGGCGCCGCGGCAATCATCGTGTACCGCTCGATCGCCATCGGCAGCACGGAGCCGCCGCAATAATCGACGTGCTCCCCGATCAGGTTCACGCGGCCCGGCGCGATGGCAACCCACTCTGGCGGGCGATCAAACCGCCGCTCAAACTCCGCACAGGTTCGTTGTCGTTGGTCGTTCATCATTCCGTCGTGCACAATCCTATCCATCATGAATGTCTCTCGCGAAAACGACCCCGACTTTACCGGCTGTCCAGATCGCCGCGACACCGGCTCCGAGAAGTGGGACCGCTGGGCGGGCCGCGACATCCTGCCGCTCTGGGTGGCCGACATGGATCTTCGAGCGCCCGAAGTGGTGCTCGACGCGATCCGCGGACGGGTCGACCATGGCGTCTTCGGCTACACGCACGAGCCCCCCGGCTTCGCGCCGGCGCTTACGGACCATCTCGCGGCGCGGCACGGCTGGATCGTCGATCCGGCAGCGATCATCGGCACGCCCGGCGTGGTCACCGGCCTGTCGGTCACCGCCCGGCTGCTCGCCGACGCCGACGACGAGATCCTCACGTTCACGCCCGTCTACCCGCCGTTTCTCACGTTGCCCGGATTGGCAGGCCGTCGCTGCGTGCGGGTGCCGCTGGCGCAAGGGCCGGCCGCCTGGACCATCGACTGGGATGCGGTCGAGGCGGCGATCACCTCGAAATCAAAACTCTTCTGGCTCTGCCATCCGCATAACCCGACCGGCACCGTCTTCGGCTGCGCTGAACTGCTCAGGCTGGCCGACACCGCCGAGCGGCATGGACTCACCGTGGTCTCCGACGAGATCTGGAGCGACCTCCTCCTCGACGACTCCCTGCAGCACATCCCCTTCGCCAGCCTCGACCATCCGGCGGCCCGCCGCGCGATCACACTCGTGGCGCCGTCGAAGACCTGGAACCTCGCCGGGCTTGGCTGCGCGGCGGCGATCGTGCCCGATCCGACGCACCGCAGGCAGTGGCGGGCCGCGGGGGGCGGCCTCGTGCCGATGGTCAATCCGCTGGGCTATGCGGCGGCCGAAGCGGCCTGGCGGCACGGCGACGACTGGCGGCGGCGGCTGATCGCGGTTCTGCGCGGGCATCGCGATCTCCTCCTGGCAGCTGTGGCCCGCATTCCGGGACTCACGTGCGTCGCCCCGCAGGCGACGTATCTCGCGTGGATCGACTGCCGCGATACCGGTGTCGCCGATCCTCAGGCCGCCTGCGAGGCGGCCGGCCTCGGCCCCTCCGACGGCCGGGAATTCAGCGCGCCGGGCTTCATCCGGCTCAACCTCGCCTGCCCCACCCCACGGCTCGAGGAAGCCCTGCGTCGGCTCGCCAACGCTTTCCCAACGTAGGACAGGCTTCAGCCTGTCATCTTATCTTCACCAGGTCTTCACCAGGCTTCAGCCTGCCTCCCCTGCCCTGGCAGCCCCGCTGCGAAACCCTGCCGGCTGGGAAACCTGCGGCCCCGGCGGCAGCCCTGCGTTTCCAGCCTGCTCCCGCTCATCCCAGCGCACCCACTCCGCCGATGCCAGAACAAACACATCGTATTCAGGAGGGCAACATGGCCAAGCGGAAGAAGAAGTCGAGCAACAGTTATTCGCAACAGATCGTCGGCCTGGCCACGATCGGGTTGCCCGCGCCCGTCCAGCAGGTGGCCAAGTCGAAGCTGGGATCGAAACTGCTCCTGCTGCTGATTCCGATCCTGATCGCCACCGGCGTGATCTCAGTGTCGTTCTCAGGTGGGCTGCCGAGCATCACGTTCAACAAGGAACGGGCCACCGCCGTCGGCAGGCAGGTCACGACCGACGCGATCAAGGCCGCCGAGAAGATCCAGCAGTATCAGGACAGCACCTACCGGTAGGACAGGCTTGAGCCTGTCACCACATCACGCCCGTTCCCAGCCGCCATCGACGAACCGCCAGGGCCGACCGGCGGGCGGCGCATCCCGCAGGCACTCCGGCAGCCGCTGCTGCGACCAGCCGTCGAAGCAGATCCGGCGGGCAAACCGCAGGATCGACCAGGGAATGCCGACGGCCGAAAAGAATGGCGGCGCCGCCGAGGGCCAGGGGCCCCCGTGTTGCATCGCAGGGCTCACGGCCATGCCGGTCGTCATCCGGTTTTCGACGATGCGGCCCGCCAGGCGGACGAGTCGTGGGACGACCAGCGCCGCCAAGTCATCGTCGCTGCCGTCGTGCGCGAGATAGACCGCCGCGGCCAAGGCCCCCTCGAGCGTGGCGATCGCCTGCACGAGCTCTGCGGCCGAACCACACCGCACGAGCAGCGTCGCATTGCCAAACGCCTCCACGAGGAACGCGGCGGGTTTGGCGAGTAGTTCAGCCGCTGTCACTTCCAGCAGCGTGGCGGCGAATTCACAGCGGCCCGGCCCGACAGTGCCGCCGGTAGCGATCCGCGCCCCGGACGCCCGCAGCTTCCCGACCGCGGCGGCGAGACGGTCGCGGCCGGATGGCCCGAGTAACACCTGCCCGCCCACGGCGGCAAACCGGTCCTGCAGGGCCGCGACGCATGCCTGGGCAGCCAAATCGTCGACAAAAAACACGACGCTCGGCTTGATGCACACCTGCCCGGCCGACCCGGTGACACTCGCCACGAGCTGCTCCGCGATCTCCGCGCCGCGTTCGGCGATCGCCCCGGGCAAAAGCACGACCGGATTGATGCTCCCCATTTCAACCCAGATCACGCGGCCCGCGGCTGCCGCCGCCGCGAAGAGTTTTTGGCCGGCCTCCTGACTGCCGGTGAACCCGGTGCCGCCGACCCGGGCGTCGGCCACGAGTCTCTCGCCGTCGGCTGGTGACAGGCCGTGGAGCAGCTGGATGGTCGCGGCCGGCAGGCCCGCTTCGCGAACCGCCTCGGCCGCCTCCTCCGCCGCGAGCCGCGACACGGATGGATGGCCGGCATGGGCCTTGGCAATCACGGGATTGCCTGCCGCGATCGCGGCGGCAAAGTCGCCCCCCGTCACGGCCCCGTAGGCGAGTGGAAAATTGGCCGGCGGAAAGACGACGACGGGCCCGAGCCCAAACGCCGCCGCGCGGATGTTGCGGGCGGAGTCGATCGTCGCCATCCGCCATGTCTCCTCCCGCGCAGCGGCCGCAGCCTGCCGCAGCTGATCGAGCATCCGCGGCAGTTCGTGGTCGGTGAGCCTCGGCCTCACGGCCAGCCCCGTCTCGGCATGGGCAAGGGCGACGAGCTCCTCTCCCCGGGCCTCCAGCCGCGCGGCATACCGTTCGAGAAACTGTGCGATCGTGGCCGGCGGCAGTTGGCCGAGTTCGGTAGCCGCCTGGGTCGCCGCATCGAGCGCCTGTTCGACATCGGCCCAGCCGCTCACCGGCCAGACGGCGTCGCGCTGCCCGCCAGATGTGGGATCGATCGCACGGTAGGTGTCGACGGCGGTGGCCAGCCGCCAGGCGCCGGCGATGAGCACCCGCTCGCTCCCGGAGATCTCGCCGCCTGTGGTCGTGGCCGGCACGGCCGCTGCTGCTGGTCTCATGCGGAAGAGTGTACGATTTCGAGACGATCCGAACCCCTCCGGAGCATTCCTCAGGCATGCGGCACGCCCCCATCGATCCCACCCTCTTTGTCGCCCACCGCCGACAGTTGCGGGAGTTGCTGCCGCGACACTGTGTCGCGGTCGTCCATGCGGCCGACGTTCTGCCGACAACGGGCGACGGCACGCTCAAACTGCACCCGGCGGGCGATCTGTTCTGGCTCACCGGGATCGAACAGGAGGAGAGCGTGCTGGTGCTCGCGCCCGACGCCGCCGATCCCGGCCACCGCGAGATGCTCTTCATTCGCCAGCCAAATGAGCAGCTCGCCACCTGGGAAGGGGAAAAGCTTTCGAAGGAGCGGGCGCAGCAGATAGCGGGAATCGCCAAGGTCCGCTGGCTGGCTGATCTGCCGGGCGTCTTGCATGCGCTGCTCTGCGAAAGCGACGTCGTGCTGCTCAATGCCAACGAGCACGAGCGGGCCAGCATCGAGGTCGACTCCCGCGACCTGCGGCTGGCCCGGCAGTTGATCGCGAAGTATCCGCTCCATCGCGTGGAGCGGCTCGCGCCCCTCCTGCGCACGCTCCGGGCTGTCAAAAGTCCCGCCGAAATCGAACTCCTGCGGCGGGCGATCGAGACCACCGACGCCGGCCTGCGCCGCGTGCTCTCGGTGCTCAAGCCCGGCGTGATGGAATACGAACTCGAGGCGGAGCTGCTCGCCGAATTCACCCGCCGCCGCGCGAAGATGGGCTACGAGCCGATCATCGCGGCGGGCGGGAATGCCTGCGTGCTGCATTATCTCGATAATGACAAGCCCTGCAGCTCGGGCGACCTCGTCCTGATCGACGTCGGTGCCAACTACGCCAACTACAACGCCGATCTCACGCGGACCTATCCGGTGAACGGGACATTCACGCCGCGGCAGCGGGCCGTCTACGACGCCGTGCTGCGGGTGCTCAAAAGCTCGATCGCCCGGGCGATTCCCGGCACGACACCCCGCGACTGGAAGCGGGCCGCGCAGCTGGAGATGAACGAGGAACTCCTGAAGCTCGGCCTGCTCACGACCGAGCAGGTGGCAAAAGATACTCCTGAGGAGCCCGCCTGCAGAAAATACTTCATGCACGGTCTCGGCCATTCACTGGGCCTGGGCGTGCATGACCTGGCGCCGATCAACGGGCCCTTCGAGCCCGGCTGGGTGCTCACCGTCGAGCCGGGAATCTACATTCCCGAGGAGGGGCTCGGCGTCCGGCTTGAAAACGACATCCTCGTCACGGAAAACGGCCCCCTCGACCTCTGCAGCCACGTGCCGATCGAGCCCGACGAGATCGAGCGGCTTTTGTCCCGCTGACCCGCACATCGCTATACTTCTGCTTTCCTTCCCCCCCAGGAGCCACGCGATGCGTCGTCTTGCCGTCACCGTTGCCCTCGTTGCCCTCACCCTTTTCATCCCGGAGATCACCGTGGCCCAAGCCCCCCAGGAAGTTCCGCACCCCGCCCTCCCCGCCGGTGCCGGCAAACTCGACGCCGACGCGCCGAAGGCGTTTGCAGCCACGCCGACCGGCCTGCAGTATCGCGTGCTCCGCAAGGGCGCCGGTGCCAGCCCCAAGGCTTCGAGCAACGTCAAGGTTCACTATCACGGCTGGCTCGACGGCGGCAAGGTGTTCGACAGCTCCTACCAGCGGGGCGAGGCGATCGAGTTTCCGCTCAACGGCGTGATCCCCGGCTGGACCGAGGGCATGCAGTTGGTCGGCCAGGGCGGCATGATCGAACTGTTGATTCCGAGCAACCTCGGCTACGGCGCCCGCGGCGCACCGCCTGTCATCCCGCCAAATGCCCAGTTGCATTTCCTGGTGGAACTGCTCGAAGTCCGCTAATCCCCCTCTCCCTCGTGGGGACGACGGCGGGTCTCGGCCTGCCGGCGTTTTTCCGCTTCAGAAGCCGGCCCGGCTGGGGTTCCAGCCAGGCCGGCTTTTCTCTTGCGCAGCTTGCTTACTTGGCTGCGGACCCCCGCAAAAACTCACACATTTCTCATCCGCCGCTCATGGAGGACTCACGCAGCCCTGAGACCATTTCGATCGATAGTGAAGACACAATCGTTCCCAGTGAGGTTTTCCATGGAAAAGACACTCGATCGGGACGTAAAAG
>JAPLNR010000059.1 GCA_026401035.1 Planctomycetia bacterium
GCCTGACTTCCCACAAAAATGGAGGTGGGCAGCCTGCGCGGGGGCGTGGTACGCTTCCCCCCAATTACGCCAGATTCACTCGGAAGGAAGCCGGAGCATGCCCTCACGCTCGCTGCGAATGTTCATCAGCGCCCTCTGCCTGCTGGCAGGCATCGCTGGCCGGGCGCGGGCCGAGGATCCGGTGCTCGTCAACATCACCGGCCCGCTCGCCGCGCGGGTGGGAGAGAAGGTTGCCTTCGAGGTGGAGCTGGTCAATCGCTCCGGCCGGCCGCTCCAGGGGCTGCGGGTCGTCGATTACTTCGACAAGGGTTTTCATCACCCGGCCTCCGCGAGCCCGATCGAACAGCGGGGCACGATCGACATGGCCGCCGGCACGAGCCGTCGGCTCACGCTCGATTTCTCGCTCGACGAGCCCGGGCGGCAGTGCCATCGCGTCGAGATCCTCGACCAGGCGCACAACTACATGGGCGGCGCGACCGAGTGCGTGCAGGTGTCTGCGGCCACGACGGCCCAGCAGTTCGCGGCACCGGCGGCTTCAGCCCCGGTCGCGGCAACGCCGGCGCCCGTCATGGCGCCGGCACCGGTGACTGCCCCCGCCCCTTTGATGAGCCCCGCGCCGTTCTCGGCTCCCGCTCCGGTCGCGGCCCAGCCGCAGTTCCAGCCGCAGTTCCAAGCGCCCGCACCCAGCTTCACTCAGCCGGTGCCAGTGCCTGTGCCGGTAGCCACGGCGCCGCTGACGCTGCAGCCCTTGGCAACGACGCCCCCGTCGCCACTGACCGCTACGGCGACGGCGCCTGCCGCCGCCGCGCCCTCCCTCGAGCTCGATCTCAGCGGTCCCGCAGAAGTGACGTCGGGTGGCGTTGCCGAATACATGGCGACCGTGCGGAATACGGGTGCCGTGCCCTCCGGTCCGACAAAGCTCGAGTTTTCCTGGGACAACACCTACTCTCCGCTCGAGGCCTCCGACGGCTACGTGCTCGGCACGTCGACCGTGTCGTGGAACCTGCCGGCGATCGAACCGGGCGGCCAGTTGCGGCGGCAGATCAACCTCCGGCCCCAGTCGCCGGCGGCGAGCTATCGGGATTCACCGGCGTCGCGGTCCTGCGTTCGCGGCGTGCTCAGCGGCCTTGCCGGCGGAGTGATGGTCGCCGACGAGGCCTGCGCGATGATCCGTTCCAGCGCGCCACGGCCCCGCACGCCGCGGGAGGCGGGGCTGCGGCTCTCGATCGCCGATCTGGATGATCCGGTGGAGGTCGGCGGGGCGACAACCGTCGTCTGCACGGTGTCGAACAACGGGACGGCCCCGTCCGGCCAGCTCGATCTGGTGGTCGTCCTTCCCGATCAGGCCCGGCTCGTTGGTGATCCACGGCCGTCACGAGTTCGGATCGACGGATCGACGATCGCCTTCGACTCGATCACGAGCCTCCCACCCGGCGGCTCCGCCACGTTCGAGATGTCGTATCGCATCGCGAATGCCGCGAACGTGAAAGCCACGGCCATCATCACCGGCGCTGAGCTCGACGGCTCGCTCGAGTCGATCTGCACGACGTCCTTCGTCTCGCCGCTGGCGCCGTAGACGTCTGGCGCGGCAGCGCGGGCGATTGGACACGCCACCCCGGCATAGCCGGCATGATCGGCACAGATTCCCGGCGCTTTGCCGGGATGATCGAGCGCCAGGTCCGCGACGGTCGATCAATGCCGTGGGAACGCTCCTGCGGCAGGGGATCGGGGATGCTCGTCGTCACAGCCAACTGGTCAATCACGGACGGCACGCTTGTTGGCGGTCCATCGTGGACGCACGGCCTGGCCTTTCTGGCGGGCATACGCCGGTCGGCGGCACGGGCTGGGTTTCGCTGCGACGGCGGCTATCGGCCCATCGACCGCGTCGAGATCGTGCTGGCCGGCGATACGTTCGACTGGCTGTTGAGCGCGGAGTGGCTGGGGGCCGAACGCCCGTGGCGGCCGCGGGCACGGCAGGAACTCAAGCGAGAGCGAGTGATGCAGGCGGCGGTGCGGTGCGGCGCACGGCTCCTCGGCCGGCTCGGCGGCCTGGCACGCCGGGGCCTCGTGGTGCCTGTCGCGGACAGCCGCGGTCGGCCGATCGTGGGCTCGTGCGTGCGGGTGCCGGTGCGCGTCACGCTCCTGGCGGGCGACCGTGATGCGTGGCTCGAGTGCCGGGATTCCGCGGCGGTGGCACGGCGCTTCGGCATGGCGGTCGGCGGTTCTTGGACCGATGGCGGCGTGGCCATCGTCCACGGCCATGAATTCGATCCGCTCTCTGGCCCGCGCCGATGGGCCGCGGCGGAACGGCCGCCAACGCTTCACGAGAGCCTGACCGTTGACCTGCTGGGGCGGTTCGCCGCGACATTGCACGACGGCGGATCACTGGGTGACGGTGCACTGCCGGACAGCATGCTCCGCAGGCTGCTGCGGCCGCTTGCCACCGGCCAGCCGATCGACGCACCGCGGCAGCTGGCCACGTGGCTCGAACGCGCGGTGGCGGCGGACGGATTGCCGGCCGCGGCGCGGGGGCAGGTGGAGAATGCCTGGCGCCGCACGGTCGATGGGTGGCAGCAGCGGGCGCGGCGCGAGGTGCCGGAGAGTGAGCTCCAGTTCGACGCCGTCGACGCGGTCGCCGCCTGGATGGCGCGGCTCGACGGGGACTGCGACGTGCCCGCCGCATTCGCTCGGCCGACGGCGGTGTTGGGCCGGATCGCGCCGCGGACGGCCGTCTTCGGGCACCTGCCCGCGGGCCACGCCGCCATCGATGGCGGCCCGCGGACCCGCACCATTTGCCTCGGGCCACGGCCCCTGCGACGATCCGGGGATCCCCGGATCAGCGGCCGCAGTTCGGCCGTCGACGTGGCGCTGATTCCGCCGGTCAGCGACGGGCACAGCCAGCGGCCCCCGGTCGTGACGATCTTTGCGGCCGGGGAGGCCGGCAGAACGGAAGCCGCGGAGCTGATCGTGGGCGATGCGGCAGGCGAGGAGACCACGGAGATGCGGGATGAGGGCGTGTGGATCGTCGACGCCGCCTGAACCCGCGCGAACCATCGATGGCGATGCCCCCACAGCGCGACCAGCAGCCGAGCCCCGAACCATCCGCCGCGCAGGACGTCGTCGAGATTCGCACGACGTTTGCCACCCGCGCGGCGGCCGAAGACTGCGCGGCGCGGCTCGTCGCGGACCGCGTGGCCGCCTGCGTGCAGATCGACGGGCCGCTGCAGAGCACCTACCGCTGGAAGGCGGCCGTGCAGACCGCGACGGAGTATCGGTGCACGTGCAAGACCACGCGGGAGCGGAAGCAGGACTGCAGCGCCGCGATCACGCGGCTCCACGACTACCAGACGCCCGAGATCCTCGTGGCGGTCGTGACGGCTTCGCCTGCCTACGCGGCCTGGGTGCGGTCGAGCGTGGCGCAACCTTGAGAAACCGGAGCCGACCGACAGGATGACAGCCGACGCGATCTATGCCTTCGACATCACGCTGCATCGTCTCGACCCGGACGTCGTCCGGACGCCTGCCGACGGCGTGCATGTCGATTCCTGGGGGCCATGGCCCGTGCTCGCCGTTTCGCACGACGCCTTGAACGTGCCGTTGGCGATCGGTTTCGACGACGCCTTCGCCAGGCTCGGCCGCCTGGAGCGGATGTACGCCGAGCCGGACGGCTCGTTCGTCTGGACCAGTCCGCGGGAGGGGCTTTCCTGGCAGGTGGACGGAAACGCCTTCGAAAAAGCGGGCCGCGTGCTCCTGGTCGATCTGAAGGGAAGTTGTCCGCCGGGGGAATTCGACCGGCTGCTCGCGGCCTTCGGCTGGCCGGAGCAGGCCGTAATGATGCAGCTGGTCAGAGCCGCCGTCTTCCTCGACGAGCCGACGTTTCGCCGCCACGCCCTGGCACGGGGGACGGCGGGAGATGGGGAGAGTTTGCGTCCCCGGTAATTGGCTGGAACAGGCAGGCTTTACCGTCCGCCCGCCGAATCCACCGTCCGGAAAGATGATCTGCCGATACCGATTACGGTCTTTATCACGGAGAACACAATCATGCGGTGCGCGGTCGCCTGTCTGCTGCTCGGAATCGTCGCCACTCAGGCCTTGCCGCCGCAGGTCGTTGCCGCCGGCGACATGCCGCCGGCGCTGGCCGTGGGGTACGGGAACGGCGTGCATGCCTATCACGCTGGCGACTACCAGTGCAGCTATGACGAACTGACGAGCGTGATCGAGGCCGGCAGCAATGATCCGCGGGCCTTCTACTTCCGCGGCTTGGCCGCGTTGAAACTCGGCCGCACCGACGAGGCCGAGGCGGATTTTCGGCAGGGTGCCAACCTCGAAGCCGACGGCGTCGGTGGACGGGCGCTCTCCCGTGCGCTCGAACGCGTGCAGGGCTGCGACCGCCTGAAGCTCGAACACTTCCGGGCAGAGGCCCGTGTTTCCGCCGTGCAACGCGATCGGGAGGCGATCCGCCAGCGGTATTCCGACATCCACGAGGCGGAGCCGGAGGTGCTGCGGCGGCGCCGGCCCGAGGCGAAGGCCTCTGCCGAGCCGTTGAAGGCCCCGGCGCCGAAGCAGCGGCCCGCGCCGACCGACGGCGAGGAACCGATGGAAGAAGAGGCCGCCGCAGAACCAGCCGCCGAGTCAGGCGAGGAGCCGGCCGCAGAGCCCGCCGATGAAAAGCCGGCGGCCGAGCCGGGCGACGAACCAGCCGCCGAGGAGCCGGCCGACACGTCCGATCCCTTCGGCAACGAAGCCGCGGGGGACAAGCCCGCCGCGGACGACGAGCCGGCCGCCGAGGAAAAGCCGGCAGACGAACCGTCGACCGATACGTTTTAGACGGCGTTCACGGCAGCAGCGCGGACCACCCGCATTGGTCGCCGGGACGGCGGAAGTCGCGTCGCGTGGATTTTTCGCACCGGAGTCGCGCGGCGCTGCTGTCCTCAACCAAGCGAAAATTCCAAATGCTCCTCGAGCTTCCGCCGATCCCGGCTCCTCAGGATCCGGACGAGTTTCCGCCTTCCGCCGGGTGACAGGAAGTTCACCCCGGGTGGATTTTCCGCGCAGCGGGCTACAATCCGCGGCTCATTCCCAGAGCACCCCGGAAAGCGCCCCATGGCATCCAGCCCGTCCCCTGCCCTCCGCGCGACGATCGACGCGGAGTTGTCAAAGGTTTCGTTCGTCGATCCGCACTCGCATATCGATCCGCAGGCGCCGGCGGCGCGGTCGCTGAACGACATTCTCGGCTACCACTACTACACGGAACTCGTGCACTCGGCCGGCACGCCCCGGGAGGCGATCGAACGTGCAGGAATCGCGGAGGACGACCGCGTGGCCGCGGTCGTCGCGGGGCTTGGGTCGCTCACGAACACGGTGCAGTATTCCTGGCTGATGGAGATCGCACGGGATCTCTTCGGCTTCACGCCGCCGCACCTCGACGCGACCAACTGGCGGGAACTGGCCGACCGCGTGCGGCAGCAGACGGCCGCGCCGGGTTGGGCCGATTTCGTGCTCGAGAAGAGCCGGATGGAGGCCGTGTTTCTCACCAACGACTTCGACGATCCGCTCGAAGGCTTTGACACGGCGAAATACGTTCCCTGCCTGCGGGTCGACGAACTCGTGTTTCACCTCGGCAAGCCGGGCGTGCTCGAGCGGCTGACGCAGGCCAGCGGCGTCGAGCCGGTCGACGTGCCGGCGTTGCATCGCGGCGTGGCCGCGCTCGCCGAGAAATTCGTCCGCAAGGGGGCGCGGGCGGCGGCCATTTCGCTGCCCCCCGACTTCCGGCCGCGGCGGATCGAGGCGGACGCCGCGGCGCGGGCGCTGGCCGACATCCGGCGGCAGGGTCTGGCGGCGCCGGCTGAATCCCGGGCCGTGCTGGCGAGCGACCTCTTTTGGACGGTGGCCGAATGCTGCGACCAGCAGCGGATCCCGTTCGATCTGATGATCGGCGTCCGCCGTGGTGTCTATCCCGGCGGCGTCTACCAGGGGCAGGATCTGCTCGACGGCCGGCTGTCGCTGGCGGAGTATGCGCCGCTGTTCAATGCCTTTCCGCGGGTGAAGTTTCCGGTGTCGGTCCTTTCGCAGCCGCTCAATCACGAACTCGTCAGCTTCGCCTGGATCTTCCCGAACGTGTTTCCATTCGGCCACTGGTGGTATGCCAACACCCCGTCGAGCATCGAGCGGGACCTGGAGCAGCGGATCGAGGCCGTGCCGCGGACGAAATTGCTCGGCTACTACAGCGACATGTACAAGCTCGAATTCGGCTACCCGAAGTTCGCCATGTATCGCCGCATCCTTGCCGGGGTGCTGGCGAAACGCTTCGTCGAGGAACGCGGCTGGAGCGAGGAGCAGGCGGTGGCGCTCGGCCTCGACCTGCTCGTACACAACACCCGGCGGGTGTTCTACTCGGCCGAAGCGAGCCAGTAGCCGGCCGCGGCGAGGCAGGCCCAGCCGACGAGCAGCAGCACGCCGCCGATCGGCACGATCGCGCCGAGAATCTTGACGCCCGTGAGGGCCAGCGCCGCCAAAACGCCGCTGAAGATCGCCGTTCCGACGAGGAAGCCCCAGCCGGCGCCGGAGAGGAGCCCGCGGACCCCAACCGCCTGCGGGAGAACTGTCATGACGCCCACGATCAGCAGCGCGACTGCATGAAAGAGACAGTAGCGAACCGCCGTCTCCCAGTTGGCGGACTGGCCATTGGACTCGAGCAGAGTCTTGAGACCGTGGGCGCCGAACGAGCCCGCGGCCACCCCGATGAAGCCGAGGACCGCGCCGGAGATGAGCCAGAGGCGTGTCATGATGGCGAAGTTCCCGAGGGGGTGGGCCGAGTCATCCGTAGCCAGACCCGGGACGGCAGCGGCCTCCTACGCCGAGCGGACGGCCACCTACGGCCGGCTCGAACCCAGCAGTTTGTCTTCTTCCTCTTCCTGGATGATGATCCGCGGCGTCACCATCAGCATCAGGCTGTCGGTCGTGCGGCCCATGCCGACATTCTTGAAGAGCCGGTTGATGTAGGGGATTTTCGAGAGAATCGGCACGCCGAACTCGTTGCGGCCCTCGCGGAGCCGCTTGATGCCGCCGAGGAGCACCGTGCCACCGTCCGGCACGCTGACCGTCGTCGTCACGGTGGTGAAGAGGAATTCAGGCAGCTGGATCGTGGTGCCGCTTGAGCGGACCTCCTCCTCACGCTCGCTCGAGGCTCCGGTGTCGAGGCCGGCCTGGAGGTCGAGCAGCCCGTCGGCATTGCCGGCGAGGCCCGACTTTTCGTCGCTGCTCTTGGCCTTCGTGGACCGCGAGCCTTCGAACTGGAATTGCTCCACCTTGCCGATCGTCGAGAAGAACGGAACGAGCGTGAGCCGCACGAACCGGCGGTCGGCGGAGACGACGGCTTGCACGTTGACGGCCGTGCCCTCGGAGAGCACCGTGATCACGGGCTGCTGGGCCGCCGCGAAGTCGCCCACGACCGGCACGACACTCGTCACGAACGGCCGCTGCCGCGTGTCGGAGACGAAGGCGTTTTGCCCGTTGAAGAGCGTCACCTTCGGTGCCTGCATCACGTTGGACCGGGTGTTGCCCTGGGCCGCCTGGATGAGGAAATAGGCCTCGATGTCGGAGAGGATCGCGAAGCCGAAGTTGGCGGCCGACGTGGCCGGGTCGGGAAGGCCGGGCAGCGAGGGCACCGTGGCGCTGCCGAAGCTGTTTTGGCGAAAGGGGATCGAGAAGTTGTTGCGCTGGAAGGGCTGGGTGTTGGCCTGGCCGGTGGTTTGCACGGCGGCAAGCGGATTGGCAAATGGTGACAGGGCAATGCCCGGGTTGCCGCTGTTGTCGAGGCCGATCGTCTGCGAGGGGCCGCCAGGGGAGGCGTTGATGCCGAGCGAAGCCGGGTAGGTCGAGCCATTCGACTGGTTTGGCACGCCGGTCATGTTGAGCGGCTCGTTGACGTTCGTCTGGATATTGAAATCGAAGTCGACGCCGATCCGCTCGAAAAAGGTGTCGTTGAGCGAGATGAACCGCACCTCGATCGTCACCTGCAGATCCTGCAGGCGGCGCAGCTGCTCGAGCAGGTCGGCGATCTCTTCGTGCACTTCCTGGGTCTGACTGACGACGATGCTCAGGTTTGTCTGGAAGGGCTGGATCGCTCCTGAGCCGCCGACGGTGTTCCACGATTGCGGCGCGACTGTGTTTTGGATCAGGTCGATGAGCGACTGGAAATCGGCCTGGCTGCCGCCGACCGTGGGCGGGCCGAACGGGATCGAGGGATTCGAGCCGGTGGCGGGCGGGCCATTGTTCATGCCCCCCTGAAACTGGGCCAGCGAGGCCGGATCGACGGCGGCGTTCGACGAAGGCTTGCTTGCGCCATTGATGCCGGCGGGTGCCGGGCCGGTTTCCACGGAGAGCGTGTTGCGCGAAGCGATGCGGGCATAGCCGTCGCGGAGGGCGCCGGTGATGCCGAGGCCTTCCGAGGAGAAGTTGGGGATCGGCACCACGAGGTCGGCAACCTGGTACGAGACGCTGTAGACCTGACCCCGTGCAAGCTTCGGGCTCGTGACCTTCAACACTTCGTCCTTGATCGTGTAATCGAGATGCAGCGGTTCGAGGAGCAGCCTGAGGGCGCTCTTCAGCGAGATCGGCTGGTCGAGCGAGATCGTCACGGGCGTATCGCTGCGAACCGATTCGCTTTCCAGACCCACCATGTCGAGATGGATCGGCACGTCGGCCTGCTTGGCCAGGGCGTCGAGCACCGCGGCGAGCGGCTGGTTGCGATAGGCGGCCCGCACCTGCACGCTCAACCGCTGCTGGATCGCGACCTCTGCCTGCGTGCCGCGGGCCCGGCCCTCGGCGGCCAGACGCGAGCGGTTTTTCGTCAGATCCTCCCAGTCCTTCGTCTCGGGAAACTCGATTGGTCCGACGAACGGGGTGCTGGCCCGCTCCGAATCCTCCGCGACGTCGAGAAACCCCGTCTGCTTGCCCCCCTCGATGGATTTCTGCGCGTCGATCCGCCGAATCATCCGGCTTTGCGAAAGCAATTGCCGGACGACCGCGTTGTCGGGGGCCAGCTGCGCCGCCTTCTTGGCGATCGCCTCGGCTTCCGGAAACCGCCGCTCGTCGACGAGCACGTTGTATTCCTCGACCAGCATCGCCAGCCGTTCGTCCACTTCGACCCGCTTCGAGCGTTCCCTGTCGATCTGGGATTCGATCGTGGAATTCTTCTGGTCGAGGGCGATCTCTGCCCGGCGTTTGCCGGTCGACTCCTCCACGTCGCGACGCGTCCGTTCGATGCGGCGGTTCAATTGGCTGCGGGCATCGGCGGGGATGTCTTGGCGGGCCACTGCGGCGGCGACGGCCTCGAGGATGGCGAGGGCTTCGGCGGGCGAACGCTGGGCCATCCGCTTCGCCTCGAGTTGCTTGGCGGCGACTTCGGCGGAGAGCTTCGCGATCACGAGATCTGGTGGAATGGCGGCCGTTTCGGGTCTGCGGTTCGCCGCAGTTTCCGTGGCGGGCGGCTGTTCGGCCGCCGGCACATTCGGCCGTGACAATGCTTCCGCGATCACCTTGCGGGCAGCGGCGGCCTCGTCGGCCGCGGCGGGGTTCGACGGCGCCGGCAAGTCCTCTGATCGGCCAACCGCGGAGCAGCAGGCGATCATCACGGCGACCGCGAAGCAGAGATCGTGAACGCGAACCATGGCCGAAAATCCCTCGGGAGAGGACAAAGGTGAGGCGGGAGAAGTACTTGCGCTGCCCGCCGCGGGTCAAGATCAGGTCCAGACCGCCAAAACAGCCTGTTTTGAAGGCTGCCGCCCAGAGAACGGCCGGCTCGTCCTCAGACAGCCTTCGGGGCGGCGAGGGCGCGTTCAACCGTGTCGAGCAGCTGGTCGATTCGGAAGGGCTTGAACAGCACCAACTCGATGCCAGCCTGCCTGGCCTTCACGATCGAATGGCCCGGGTCGTAGCCGAAGCCCGTCATCAGCACGAGGGGCACGGTTTCGAGGATCTCCTGCAGCTTGAGCAGCAGCTGGTAGCCGCTCATGTCGGGCAGGCGGATGTCGGAGATGATCACGTCGTAGGCCTCGTCGCCGACGGCCCGGACCATCGACGCCGCCTCGCCGCCGTCGCGGGCCGTTTCCACGGTGCAGCCGTAACGCTCGAGGAGGGCATGGGCGGCGGCCCGCACCTGTTCGTCGGCATCGACGACGAGGATCCGACGGCCCGCCAGCGAGGGCCGCCGTTCGCCGTGCCGCAGCTGCACGTGGGCGGAACTCGGGGCCATCTTTTCGCCGACCTTCTGGATCACCTGCTTGATGTCGCGGGCGTTTCGCAGAATCCGCTGCAGCCGCTCCACGACCTCCGCGTCGTGGCCGATGTACCGCTCCATGACGTTGACCGCGTCGTTGAGGATGTCGTCGACCGGCAGGGCGACCGCGCCGTGGATCGCTTCGATGCTCTCCGCGGCGGTCGAGGCCTTCTCGGCGACGAGTAGTTCGAGGGTGTTGAGCGCCGCGGCGACGTCGCGGGAGAAGATCTCGAGGAATTGCAGGTCGGTGTCGGTGAAACCGCCCGGCTCCGGGCTTTCCACGTTGAACGTCCCGATCACCTGTTCGTGGAGCATGAGCGGCACGGTGAGCGAACTCTTGGCCCCCTTGCAGCCCTCGAGGTACAGCGGATCCTTGGTCGTGTCATTGCAGAAATAACTCCGGCCCGTGGCGGAGACATAGCCCGTCACGCCGTTGTTTTCCGGTCGAGCATAAAGAATGCGGGCCTCTGCCTCCGGCTGCATGCCTTCGGCCAGCAGCGGTTCGAGCCGACCGGTCTGCTGGTCGAGCAGCCGGATTTCGACGACGTCGAATTGCAGCAGGTCCATCGAGTAATGAAGGATGTTGCTCTTGAGAAGTTCGATGCGTTCCTGGATCGTCATGTCGGCGAGTTCGGTCGGCGACAGGTCGGCGAGTTTCTGGCCCGCCTGATGGATGGCCGCGCGCTTCTGCTGTTCGAGGATCGTTTCGGTCACGTCCCGGACCGCGGCCACCACCTGTGGAGGAACGGTCGGCGCGGCGGCCAACGGCATGGCGAGCAGATGCAGGTAGCGATTGTCCCGCGTGCGGAGCGTCGTGCTGGCTGCGCGGCCGGTCGCCAGGGCTGTTTCAAACGGATGGAGATCGGGGCCAAGAACCTCCGGGTTGCCGAGGGCCTCAAAAAAAGTGCGGCCCGGCAGGCTGCTCTGGTCGCACCAACTGCAGAACCGGCCGTTCGCCCAGCGGATCGTCACCGCCTGATTCGTCGCGGCACCGCCGGTCAAGCCGTCGAGCACGACATCGACC
This sequence comes from Planctomycetia bacterium, assembly GCA_026401035.1. Taxonomy (GTDB): domain Bacteria; phylum Planctomycetota; class Planctomycetia; order Pirellulales; family UBA1268; genus RGVT01. The sequence goes on from JAPLNR010000059.1 coordinate 11,304, forward strand.
AACGCCACGCCGTCGGGCAGGTGATCGAGGATCAACGACGGCGCTGGTTCCATCTCTGGATTCCCCCGACGGGCGGTCAGGGACGGCGGGCTGCCGTCTGGTTTCCGTTCGGGAGATGCGTTCGATTCCGACACCAACTGCCCTCCATGCCGGCGAGAGTGAACCGCCAACAAGTATAAAATGTTGCCAGAGCCCCGCCAAATCGCTCTTTGGCGTTGCCGGACGCTGCGGCGAATCTATACTCCTATTGAAAACAGAGACGACCGCCGGTTTCAGATTCATACATCGTCACGAGGCAGCCTGTGAGCGCGAATGATTCGGCGGAGTCCTTTTTTTCCCGTCACCAGTTCTTGATCTACAGGCTGTTTTCGCTGTCGGGCCTGATCCCGGTCGGGGCGTTTTTGGTCGTCCACCTGGTCACCAATGCCTCGGTCCTGGCTGGCCCGGGCACGTTCCAGTCGCGGGTGGACATGATCCATTCGCTCGGACCCCTGCTCGTGCCGATCGAATGGGCGTTTATTTTCCTGCCGATGCTTTTTCACGCGGCGGTCGGATTTGCGATCATCGCCGGCGGCCTGCCAAACGTCGGCTCATACCCCTACGTCGGCAATGTGCGGTACACGCTGCAACGCGCCACGGGGATGATCGCCTTCGCGTTCATCATCTGGCACGTGATCCAACTGCATTGGATGGGTGCGCCGCTGGGCGGCGGCAAGTTTGATCCGCATCACGCTTCAAGTTCGGCCGCCGTGGCCCTGCAGCCGATCGGGGTGACGATCCTCTACGCGATCGGCGTGCTGTCCGCCGTCTTTCATCTTTCCAACGGTCTCTGGACCATCGGCATCACCTGGGGCCTCTGGACGAGCCCGGCCGCGATGCGGCGGGCCAGTTGGGTGAGCGTCATCGTGGGCCTGCTGCTCGGCGGAGCCGGGCTGGGTGCGCTGGCAGGCATGCGATCGGTCGATGTCGAACAGGCACGCGTGATCGAGGACCGGATGGACGAGGTCAAGCGAATGCTCGAGGGCCAGGCGCCCGCCGCGGAGCCGACCGTCCGGGGGCCAGCCACTGGCAGTCCCGCAGATTCCCCGGCGCTTCCCGTTTCTTCCACAGGAGCCTGACAGCCATGGCACAACCCCGCGTTCTCGTCATCGGTGGCGGCCTTGCCGGCCTTTCGGCCACGATGCGACTCGCCGAACTGGGCGTCAACGTCGATCTCGTCAGCCTCGTACCGGTGAAGCGTTCGCACAGCGTGTGCGCCCAAGGCGGCATCAATAGTGTCAACACGCTCACGCGGCAACAGGGCGACAGCGAATGGAAGCACTTCGACGACACGATCTACGGAGGTGACTTTCTCCAGCACCAGCCCCCGGTCAAGGAAATGGCCGATTGGGGGCCGCGGATCATCGACCTCATGGACAGGCTGGGGGTGCCCTTCAATCGCACTCCCGAGGGCTTTCGCGACCAGCGCCGATTCGGAGGCACGCTCTACAAGCGGACGGCGTTTGCCGGAGCGACCACGGGCCAACAACTCCTCTACGCGCTCGACGAGCAGGTGCGGCGGTATGAGGCATCGGGCAAGGTCAAGAAATGGGAGTTCTGGGACTTTCTCGAGCCGGTCCTCGACGACTCCGGTCGTTGCCGCGGCGCCGTCTGCCAGGATCTCGTCACGATGCGGTTTCACGCCTTTCCCGCCGACGCGGTGATCCTGGCCACGGGCGGCTGCGGCCTCGTTTACGGTCGGTCGACCATGTCGATGGTCTGCACGGGCAGCGCGGTCAGCCGCGCGTATCAGGCTGGCGCCTGGTACGGCAACGGCGAGTTCATCCAGGTTCACCCCACTGCGATCCCCGGTGCCGATAAACTGCGGCTCATGAGCGAGAGCGCCCGCGGCGAGGGTGGCCGCGTGTGGGTGCCGCGGAAGCCGCAGGATCCCCGTGATCCGCGGGATATCCCGGAGGCCGAACGCAGCTACTTTCTCGAGGAGCGGTACCCGAAATACGGCAACCTCGTGCCGCGAGACATCGCCACCCGCGAGATCTTCGACATCTGCACGACGGATGGGCTGTCGGTCGAAAAGGACCGCCTGTGCGTCTATCTCGACCTCACGCACCTGTCGCGGGAAATGCTCGACCGCAAACTGGGCGGCATCCTCGAGATCTACGAGAAGTTTCAGGGGGTCGATCCGCGCGAAGTGCCGATGAAGATTTTCCCGGCCGTTCACTACTCGATGGGCGGCCTCTGGGTCGATTATCAGAAAAGCGCGTCGGGCGGCCTCGAAGAGGGTTCCCCGCGGAACCAGCAGACGAACGTTCCCGGGCTCTACGCCATCGGCGAGTGCGACTATCAATATCACGGTGCCAACCGGCTCGGGGCCAACTCGCTGCTGTCGTGCATCTTCAGCGGCCTGTTCTGCGCCCCGGGCGTGGTCGCGGCAGGGAATGCGGTCAAGAAAATAGCGGACGATGCGTCGTCGCGGCTGTTCGATGCGGCCCTGCGGAAGCAGGAGGAGCGGCACGAGGCACTGCTGGCCCGGCGGGTCGGCAATGAAAACCCATATGCACTGCATCAGGAACTCGGCCTGCTCATGACCCGCGTCGCCACTGTGGTGCGGCGGAACGAACAGCTGTCCGCCGCCTATGACGAGGTGTGCGGCCTCGAAGACCGGTGGCAGCGGTGCTCGCTGTCGGACACGGGCAACTGGACCAACCAAAACGTCGTGTTCACGAAGGCGTTGGGCGACATGTTTCCGATCGCCAAATTGATCCTCAAGGGGGCGCTCCTGCGGGACGAGTGCCGCGGTGCCCACTACAAGCCGAGCACCTCCATGCCGGGCATTGCCGCGACCGATCCGGTAGAGCAGCGTCGCGAGGCGGAGCAGTGGTGCGATCGGTTCGAGGAAAATACCCGCAAGTGGCTCAAGAGCACGATCGCGAAGCACGGTGCGGACGGCCACCCGGAGATTTCCTACGAAGACATCGATACGTCCCTGATGCCCCCGCGGCCGCGGCTCTACGGCCTCGTCGGGGGCGACGTGATCGAAGAGGTCTGGAAGGAACGGCAGAAGCGGGCTTCCGCAACGAACGGGCATGCCGCCCCCCAGCCGGTGGCCGCCGGGGCCTGATCAGCACATCCCAGGAACGACCGTTGGAGGCACTAGCCATGATCCAGTCAGCAACAGATCACTCGATGATCCATCCGGACGGCGATGGTGACAGCCACGACCAGGGAGCGGGCCAGCGGTTCGTCCATGTGCGGGTGCTCCGGCAGGATGCGCCCGGCCAGGAGAGCTACTGGGAGCGGCACGCCGTTCCCTACGAGGCGAACATGAACGTGATCAGCGTTCTCCAGCGGATCGCGGCGCTGGCCCGGGCCGAAGACGGCCGGCAGGTGCCGCCGGTGGCCTGGGACTGCAACTGTCTCGAGGAGGTCTGTGGCTCCTGCACGATGCTCGTCAACGGTCGCACCCGAATGGCCTGCACGGCGCTGGTCGACAAATTGCTCGTCGAAAATCCCGAAGAGATCGAACTCCGGCCGATGTCGAAATTTCCCGTCGTGCGGGATCTCGTGGTTGACCGGAGCCGTCTGTTCCGCGCGCTGGAGCGGGTCAAGGCCTGGGTGCCGGTCGACGGTTCCTACGATCAGGGGCCCGGCCCGAGAATCTCCCCGGAAGACCAGGAGGACGCCTATCCGCTCTCGACCTGCATGAGCTGCGGCTGCTGCCTCGAGGCCTGTCCCCAATACACGAAGATCGAGGTCGTGCGGCGGGAGGGAGAGGGCGAAGAGGAATTTGCGGCCCGTCGCAAGGCGGCCTTCGATCACGGATTCATCGGGGCCCATGCCATCAGCCAGGCGGTCCTCTTCAATGGACATCCGACCGGCAAGATGATCGCCGACGAGCGGCTCCAGTCGCTCACGGCGATCGGCGGCATCCAGATGTGCGGCAACGCGCAAAACTGCGTCGCCGTCTGCCCGAAGCATATTCCGCTGACCCGCTCCATCGCCCGCGCCGGCCGCGCCGCCACCGTGTGGGCGATCCGCAAAATCTTCGACCGCTAACACAGCCTCGATTCCGTCCGGACAGCGACCTGTGTTCCGCCCAACGTGGCAGCGACCAGCGTCGGCCACCCACCTCGATGCCTGCCTGGCCGGGCATGAGTCCTGCCCACGGAGCCGAAAACACCCCGTGGGCACGTCCCGGTTTGCCGCGGGGGCGTACGCGTGGTACTTTTCAGGCATTGAAACAGTGTTGACGAGTCGCGCGGCTGGTATGCCGCGACCCTGCGCTCCCTGATCGCGTGCAACTGGATGCCGCAGGATGGCGCAACCAGACTGGCTGACGCGAGGAATTAACCGAGGATCGAGAGTGTTTGTGGAACAAAGGGGCGGGCACCCGACGGAGTCGGGCCGGCCTGGAGCAGCCCATGAAGGAACCGCGGCGATGCCGCAGGAGACTTCTGGGCAGGCAGCGATTGTTGCCGGTAGTTTTAGGGATTTGGGTTTGTCGGCGGAAACGCTCGCTGCGGTCGATCGCGCGGGCTACACGATGCCGACGCCGGTTCAAGCGGGGCTGATCCCCCGCGCATTGGCGGGCGTCGACGTGCTCGGACAAGCCCGTACCGGCACGGGGAAGACCGCGTCGTTCGTGTTGCCGATTCTCGAGCAGATGACGAAGCCGGGTCGCGGCACCGGCACCCGGGCCATGGTGCTCGTGCCAACCCGCGAACTTGCCGTGCAGGTTCGGGACGAGTTCGAGAAACTCGCGCACGGTTCGGGCATTCACTGCGTCGCCGTCTACGGCGGCAAGCCAATCAAGGGGCAGATCGACAAACTCGTCAAGCATCCCGCCGTGGTCGTGGGCACGCCGGGCCGCGTCCTCGACCATCTCAGCCGCGGCACGATCTCGCTTTCGGCGGTCGAGATCATCACGCTCGACGAGGCCGATCGCATGCTCGACATCGGGTTTCGCCCCGACATCGAGAAGATCCTGCGCCGCTGCCCCGATAGCCGGCAGACGCTCCTGCTCTCGGCGACTGTGCCGCCGCCGGTGGCAAAACTCGCGACCCGCTACATGCGGGATCCCGAGATCCTCGATTTCTCGACGAATGACATCTCCGTCGAAACCATCGAGCAGTTCTATTTCACGGTCGACCCCACCCGGAAGTTCGAGCTTCTCGAGCGGCTTCTCGAACGGGAGCAGCCGCGGCAGGTGATCGTCTTCTGCCGGACGAAGCGGGGCACCGACAAAATCTTCGAGCGGCTGTCGCGGCGGCGCGGCTGGAAGCCCGGCGAGGTCGCCTGCATCCACGGCGACCTGGCACAGAGCGTTCGCGACCGCGTGATGAAGCAATTCCGCGAGGGCACGATCCGGGTGCTCGTGGCCACCGACGTGGTCGGCCGCGGGATCGACGTGTCGAGCCTGTCGCACATCATCAATTACGACATTCCCGAATTCTGCGACGACTACGTGCACCGGGTCGGCCGCACCGGCCGCATGGGCCGCGAGGGGGTGGCCTACACCTTCGTCGCGCCCGACGAGGGGCCGCAGCTCACGCGGATCGAGATGCGAATCGAGAAACTGCTCAAACGTGACGAGATCCCCGGCTTCGAGGCGTTCGATCGGCGGCCGAAGGCGGCTCCGGTCGTGAGCATCGGCGGCGGGGCGGATGCACGTCAGTTGGCCGCCGACCAGCAGCGTCAGCAGGAGGATGGAGCCGAACCAATCGCTGCTGCTCCTGCCGCTCCCGCGCGACCGTCTTCGGCGGCCCTGCTCGGCAAGGGGCGTGGTCCCAAGCGACACCGCCGGGCGCTCTGACGCGGCGAATCTGAAGACCAGACGGAAGGGAAGCCGCCATGGGAGGTTCAGGAGAGCCGCGAAAGGCCTCCGGCAGGGTTTCGGCCCGGGCGCTCAAGCAGCGTCTTGAGAGCCTTGCCGACGCCGGCATCGCCGATCTGCCGCGGGCCAGCAGTCGGGCGGCACGAAATGCCCCGGCCGCCGGCCAGTCATCCATGAAGGCCGCCGGCCAGTCATCCGGGAAGGCATCCGGGAAGGCAGCGTCTCCCGCTCCGGCCCCAGAGCAGTTGCTCGACGTGATCCGCGGTGAGGTGGCCGCCTGTGTCCGCTGCGAGCAGCTCGCCTGCACCCGCACCAACACGGTATTTGGCACCGGACCCGCCACCGCGCGGCTCTGTTTCTTCGGTGAGGCGCCAGGGGCCGACGAGGACGCGTCGGGCATCCCCTTCGTGGGCCGGGCCGGCCAGCTCCTGACGAAGATCATCGAGGCCTGTACGCTCTCGCGTGACGAGGTCTACATCCTCAACGTGCTCAAGTGCCGGCCACCCGAAAATCGGCCGCCTTTGCCGCAGGAGGTTGCCAACTGCCGGGAATACTTCGAACGGCAACTGGCGGCGATCGCACCGGAGTTCATCTGCTGTCTGGGGACGACCGCGGCGCAGGCCCTACTGCAGACCGACGAGCCGATCGGCAAGCTCCGTGGCCGGTGGTTCACCCACGGCTCCGCGGAGGTGATCTGCACCTATCACCCGTCCTACCTGCTGCGGAATCCCAATGCCAAGCGGCATGTCTGGGATGACATGAAAATCCTGCTCGCTCGGATGGGCGTCGATCTGTAGCCCCTGCCTTCTGTGGGCCCTGCTTTGCAGCCGACAGCAGGCGAGGTGGGGATTTTCTCAAGGGAGCGGTCCTAACGATCCGAAGTTATGGGTGGGTCGTTGGGGTGGGGGGAACAGCCGCTGATTCGCTTCGGGAGCGCCGGCCGCGAAGGCTGGTGGGCAGGGATGACGAGACGGACACCAGACCACTCGTCGCCCGGGCCCGGGAAACGGGCCGCCTTGCGGGCGGCCTGTCTGCTGCTGGTCGCCATGTCGACGGGCTGCACGATGTGCCCAGACCCGTTCGATTATTCGGGGCCGGTGCCCAACGGCTCGGTGCCCCAAAACGACTTCTTGGCACGGAGCAACGGCATCCTGCCGCTGCAGGCGACGCCGAAACCCTGGCCCACGCTCGTCGACCAGGACAATCTGCCGACGCCGGCTGAGCCACTCGATCTGCCCGAACCGGAGGTGGCTGCGGTGCCGAGGAGCGTTCTCGTGCCGCAGGCCGAGGAGGATGAGCCGCCGGCCGTCGCCGCCGCTCCGGATGAATCTGCCGACGAAAGTCTCCAGCGGTAGCGGGCTGCGGGCCCATGCCTGCCGGGGGCGGGCGCGGCAGGAGATCGCCGGAAGCGTTATTTCTTGGCGAGGCTCGGCTCGGGAAGCCAGCCGTCGGGAACGATGGCGTCCTTGGGAACCACGGCGACATGGTCGCGAACGGTGAAGCGATCGCTGTCGGCGGTCTCTTCCCAGCCATGGTCGTTGACGATTCGGGCCCGGCGACCGATCCGCACGTTCTTGTCGACGATCGCGCCTTCGATGATCGTCCCCTCGCCGATGCCCAGCGGCGGCAGGCCCTTGGCGGTATTGGCGGCGATGTCCTCGTCGGTCTCGTAGTAGTCGCTGCCCAGCACGACCGAGTTGCGGATCACCACGTTGCGGCCGATCCGGCAGCGCAGGCCGATGACGCTGTTTTCGATGACGGCCCCCTGTTCGATGACGCAGCCGTCCGACACGAGGCTGGCCCGGATGCTCGCGCCGTCGATCCGGGACGGCGGGAGGAACCGGCCGCGCGAGTAGATCGGCGCCTCGGCGCACGACAGCTCGAACGGCGGCGCGATGCTGGCGAGGTCGAGATTGCACTGGTAATAGGAGCGAATCGTGCCGATGTCCTCCCAGTAGCCGTCGAAGGGGTGCAGCTGCACCCGCTTGGAACGGATCGCCGCCGGAAAGACCTCGCGGCCGAAATCCTGGTAATCGGTCTTCGTCAGCAGGTCGAGCAGGCAGTCGCGGTCGAACAGGTAGATGCCCATGCTGGCCATCAGGCTGCGGCCCTTTGCCGGAATGCCGTGGCGGTCGATCCAGGCCGGATCAGTCCGCACGTGCTCGAGTTCCTGCGGCGTCTGCGGCTTCTCGAGGAAGCCCTCGACGCGTCCCGATTCGTCGAATCGCATGATCCCGAGGGCCGAGGCGGCGTCGTCGTGCACGGGGATGCCGGCGATCGTCACGTCGGCCTTGGAGGCCGTGTGGGTGGCGAGCATGTCGGCATAGTTCATCCGGTAGAGCTGGTCGCCCGACAGGATCAGCACGTGCTTGATGTCGGGCTGCTGCAGGTAGCGGATGTTTTGCCGGACCGCATCGGCCGTGCCCTGGTACCAGCCGGCGTTGTCGAGCGTCTGCTGGGCCGCGAGGATCTCGACGAAGCCGCCGCTGAACGGGTCGAACGTGTAGGTGCGGCGAATGTGGCGGTGAAGACTCACCGAATTGAACTGCGTGAGCACGTAGATTCGCTGCACGCCGCTGTTGATGCAGTTGGAGAGCGGCACGTCGATGATGCGGTATTTGCCCGCCAGCGGCACGGCCGGCTTTGACCGGTCGCGGGTGAGGGGATAGAGACGCGTTCCGCGGCCGCCGCCGAGCACCAGGGCCAACACGCGCTGCACACTCATGATGAACCGTCCTCTGCTGTACCCCGTTCGAATGACGAGTCGGCATGGTACGAGACCGGCCGGAAGTCGCCAAATGGGTTGCCTGCCGCCGCCGCTTCACCCCTTCACGACGAAGTTTATCAGGCGGCCCGGGACGGCCACGATCTTAAGAATCTGCTTGCCGGCCAGCAATTCGGCGATCTTCGGGTCGGCGGCGGCGGCGGCCTGCAGCGCGTCGGCGTCGGCGTCGGCCGGCACGGTCACGCGGCCCCGCAACTTGCCCTGCACCTGCACGGGAATCTCGACGGTGTCGTCCTTGAGCCAGCGTTCGTCAACGCCGGGCCAGGCCGCGAGCGAAACGGGGGCGGGCCGGCCGAGGATTTCCCAGAGTTCCTCGGCCAGATGCGGCGCGAACGGGGCGAGCACGGCGACGAACGGTTCGAGGATCGCGCGGGGGCGGCGGTCGAGCGGGGTGCAAAAGTTCACGAACTCCATCATCCGCGCGATGGCGGTGTTGAAGGAGAGCGCCTGGATGTCTCTGGTCACCTTGTCGATCAGGCGGTGCAGTTCGCGGAACTGGTCAGCGGTGGGGACGTCGGCACACACCTGCGGGGCCAGGGTGATCTCCTCGGCCCGGTCGTCGACAACGAGCCGCCAGCAGCGATCGAGGAAGCCGCGGACGCCGCCAACCCCGGTCGTGCTCCAGGGCTTGGTCGCCTCCAAGGGGCCCATGAACATCTCGTAGAGCCGCAGCGAGTCGGCGCCGAAGTCGCGGACGATCTGGTCCGGATTGACGACGTTGCCGCGGCTCTTCGACATCTTGTAGGCTCGGCTCTCGACGCGAATGTTCGGCGCATCGCGAAGCACGAAGTGCTCGCCCTGCTTTTCCACCTGGTCGGCCGGCACGCGGGCCGCGATGTCGCCCGCCTGCTGCTGCCCCGCCGACACCCAGCCTCCGGCGGCACGGCGATAGCCGGTGAATTCCACCTCGCCGAGGATCATGCCCTGATTAACGAGTTTGCCAAACGGCTCGGGGCAGGAGACGTGTCCGCGGTCGTACAGCACCTTGTGCCAGAAGCGGCTGTAAAGCAGGTGGAGCACGGCGTGCTCGGCGCCGCCGACGTAGAGGTCGACCGGCATCCAGGCCTTTTCGATCTCGGGATCGACGAACTGGCGGTCATTCTTTGGGTCGAGGAACCGCAGGAAATACCAGCATGAGCCCGCCCACTGCGGCATCGTGTTTGTCTCGCGCCGGTAACGCTTCCCGTCGAGTTCGACGAAGAGCCACTCCGGGCCGGAGCGGGAGAGCGGCGGGTCGGGCGTGTCGCCCGGCTTGAAGTCGGTGAGGCTCGGCAGGTTCACCGGCAGTTCGCGTTCGTCCACTGCCCGAATTATGCCGGTGGGCCGGCCGGCGGCATCGAGCTCGTGGAGAATCGGGAACGGCTCGCCCCAGAACCGCTGCCGGCTGAAGAGCCAGTCGCGAAGCTTGTAGTTGACGGCCGCGCGGCCGAGGCCCGCGGCGGCGAGATCCTCGGAAACCCGGGCGCTGAACTCCTCGGTGGCAAGACCGGTGTAGGGGCCCGACGCGATGGCCCGGCCCGCGCCGGTGAACAGGCCGTCGCCGGCCGCAGCCGCACCATTCGCCGGCTCGACGACCCTGACGACCTCGAGTCCGAATGTCTGAGCAAACTCGAAATCGCGGTCATCGTGGGCCGGCACCGCCATGATCGCGCCTGTGCCGTAGGTCGCGAGCACGTAGTCGGCGACCCACACCGGCACGGGCTGGCAGGTCAGCGGATGGATCACGAACGAGCCCGTGAAGACGCCCGTCTTTTCGCGGCCCAGATCGGTGCGATCGAGGTCGCTCTTGCGGGAGGCCGCCTCGCAGTATCCCCGGATCGCGTCGCGCTGCCCGTCGGTGGTGAGCGATTCGACCAGCGGATGCTCGGGCGCGATCACCATGCAGGTCACGCCGTACAGCGTGTCGGGCCGCGTGGTGTAGACCCGCAGCACATCGCTGCCGGGCTTGCCGGGCAAGCCGTCGGCGGCACGGGCCCGCTGCCAGCGCACAAAGGCTTCGCCCGCCGCACCTGCCGGCGCGATGAAGAAATCGACCTCGGCACCGGTGCTCCTGCCGATCCAGTCGCACTGCAGTTTCTTGATGCTTGCCGGCCAGTCGAGCCCCTCGAGCTCGTGCTCCAGCCGGTCGGCATACGCGGTGATCCGCAGCATCCATTGCCGCAGCGGGATGCGAACCACGGGATGGCCGCCCCGTTCGCTCACCCCGCCGATCACCTCCTCGTTGGCCAGCACCGTGCCGAGCGCGGGGCACCAGTTGACCGGCGCCTCCGACTGGTAGGCCAGCCGGTGCGTGTCGCGGTATTTCGCCACGGCTTCCGGGCCGGCGGCGGACACGGCTTCGGGAACGGGCAGATCGGCGATCGGCCGGCCCTTCTGGGCGGCGGGATCGAACCAGGTGTCGAAGAGCACGAGGAAGATCCACTGCGTCCAGCGCACATATCCCGGATCGGTCGTCGCCAGTTCGCGGCTCCAGTCGTAACTGAACCCGAGCATCTTGAGCTGGCGGCGGAAGGTGTCGATGTTGCGCTGGGTACTCTCGCGCGGCGGGGTGCCGGTGCGGATCGCGTGTTCCTCGGCTGGCAGGCCGAAGGCATCGAAGCCCATCGGATGCATGACGCTCGTGCCCCGCATCCGCTCGAACCGCGAGAAGATGTCGGTGGCCGTGTAGCCCTCGGGATGCCCCACGTGCAGGCCATCGCCGCTGGGGTAGGGAAACATGTCCAGCACGTACGACTTTCGCGGGCCCGGCAGCCGCGGCGTGGCGAATGTGTCGTGCGAGTCCCACCAGGCCTGCCACTTCGGTTCGATCCGCGAGGGCTGATAGCGTGGCATCGGGTGGTGCAAGGGTGCCGGAGGCACCGGAGCGTTGAGGGACTGGGGCTGGCGCCGAACTGTTCAGTTTGATCGACGGCGACTCTAATAACTGTCGCCGATTCTAATAATTGACCGGAAAGGGGCAACGAGCCCGCCGGAACCCGTGCCGCAGGACACATCCGATGGAATCCACCGCCGACGGGAGCCTGGTGTTGCAGCGACGCATGCTCCGCGCCTGCCGCAGCGCCGCACGGCGGCTCAAGCTCGCCGATTCGCTCGGCAACCGGCTGACCGGCCGGGAATTGCTCACCCGCATCCTCGCCGCCCGCAGCGTGCTGGAGCGGGTGCTGGAGCGGGATGAAAAGATGGTGGGCGTGCTCCTGCCGCCCACGGTGGGCGGCGCAGTGGTCAACGCGGCCCTGGCGCTCTCGGGCCGGGTGGCCGTGAATCTCAACTACACGACGAACCAATCGATCCTCGACACCTGCATCGAGCGGGCCCACCTACGGCACGTCATTTCGAGCCCGGCCTTTCTCGCCCGGGTGAAGCTCGAGGTGGGGGACAAGTTGCTCGACGCCGGCGGCCTGAAAAACCAGCTCACCGTGTTCGACAAGATCGCGGCCTACGTGCATGCCACGGTCACGCCGCTCCCCCTGCTCGAGAAACTGCTCCACCTCGACGCGATCCGTCCCGACGACGTGCTCACCGTGATCTTCACGTCGGGTTCGACGGGCGACCCGAAGGGGGTCGTGCTGACGCAGGAAAACGTCGGCTCCAACGTCCGTGCCATCGACCACCTGCTGCACGTGTCGGCGGCCGACGTGGCCCTCGGCGTGCTGCCGTTCTTCCACTCCTACGGCTACACGACGACGCTCTGGACGCCGCTCGCGCTCGACCCCGCGGTCGTCTACCACACCGATCCGCGCGATGCGCAGACGGTCGGCAAGCTCGCCCGCGAACACCATGCGACGATCCTGATGGCCACCCCCACGTTTCTGCGGATCTACACCCGTCGCACGCCGGCGGAGGATTTCTCGACGCTCGAGGTGGTGTTTGGAGCCGCAGAAAAACTCCCCCGCGAAGTCTGTGACGCCTTCGAGAAAAAATTCGGCGTGCGGCCAAGCGAGGCCTACGGCGCCACGGAACTCGCGCCGCTCGTGGCGGCCAACGTGCCCGCGTCCCGCCATGTGCCGGGACGTCCGCCCGACGCCCGCGAAGGCACGGTCGGCCAACCGATCCTCGGGAGCCGGGCCCGAATCACCGACCGCGAGGGGCTGCGCGAACTGCCGATCGGCGAGGAGGGATTGCTCTGGATCACCGGGCCAAACGTGATGCAGGGCTACCTCGACCGGCCCGATCTCACGGACAAGGTCGTGAAGGATGGCTGGTACTGCACGGGCGACATCGCCGTACTCGATCGCGAGGGTTTCATCAGGATCACGGGCCGGGAGAGCCGGTTCTCCAAGATCGGCGGCGAGATGGTGCCCCACCTCACGATCGAGGAGGCCGTGAACGCCGAAGTCGGGGCGGCCGACGGCGAACTCCTCGCCGTGGTGACGTCGGTGCCCGACCGCACGAAGGGGGAGCGGCTGATCGTCCTCCACCTGCCGATGCGGTATGAACCCCGCGAGATCGTCAAGAAATTGTCTCAGCGCGGGCTCCCCAACCTCTGGATTCCCTCCACCGACAGTTTTGCCGAGATCGAGGAACTGCCGGTGCTCGGCTCGGGCAAACTCGACCTCCGGAAGCTGCAGGCCATCGCCCACGAACGGTTTGCCGCGGAGAGCGGAACGTGACGGCCGTCGCCGGCACGGGGGCCGACGTCGGACGGCAAACGCCCGCGATGCGGATCGAGACTGTTCTCGGCCGGGCCGACGACCTGCGGGCGGAGGTCTACGTGCGGCTGGTTGGCGATGCCGCGCCGACGCGCGGGCCATGCGCCATCGCCGGCACGCTCGCGGGGCCACGGTGCGGCCTGGCAACCACGCTGCCCACCACCGCGCGGCTCGTGGATCTCGGCGGCATGCCGCCGGCGGCGCGGGGCATCCTCACTGAGCCGTCCTATTGGACGCCTGAACTGCCGAACCTCTACCGGCTCGTTGCCGAGGTGCGCGATACGGGAACGACTGTCGCCAGCGCCGAGCGGCTCATCGGCCTGCGGCGGCTCGGCGTTCGCGGCCGGTCGTTTTGGCTCGATGGCCGGCGGTGGGTGCCGCGGGGAGTGGGCTGTGATCCGGCGGCCTTCGATGCCACGGCGTTGCGGACGACCATGACGGCCGCCGTGATCGACGAGCCCGCGGAGGCGATCTGCACGACCGCCGACGCCGCGGGCGTGGCGCTCGTGGCCGTCGTTTCACCCTCGACCGCGGCCGCAAGCCTCGCCGTGCGGATCGCGGCGTGGGCGCAGCATCCCGCGGTGATGCTGGCCGTTCTAGATCAAAGGCTTGCCGGGACGGCGGAACAACTGCGGGACTGCAAAGGAACGCTGCTGATCGGCCTGGCCGTCGACGGCACGCTGCCGCCACCAGCGACTGTTCCCAGGGGCATCGATTGCCTCATCGTGCAACTGCCGCACGATCGGCTGCCCGACGCGACCTGGCGCGAGCATGCGCCCGACATGCCGCTGGTGGCCCATCAGGCTGGCGGACCGCAGGTGGGCGCTGGCCGCAGTGAATGCGATCGGCTTCAGACCGCACTGGCCGCATGGGGCTGCGCGGCGCCGCGCGAGACGCCATCCTGGGACTGGGCCGGGTATCTCGCGGGCTAACGGCGCAGGCCCGGGTTTGATTGAGAGCCCCTGGGCTCCGGATGCTGAGGAGCCGGGAGCGGCGGAAGCTCGAGGAGCATTGGAGTTTTCGCTCGTTCGAGGTCAGCGCTGCCGCATGGCCGCGGTGCGAAAAATCCACGCGACGCGACTTCTGCCGTCCCGGCGACCAATGCGGGTTTGTTGGCACAGGCTCAGCGGCCTAGCCGACGTAGCGGGCAACGATGGCGCGGGCTCGCGATTCCTCCCGCGTGCCGGCGACGATCGCCCGGCCGTCGGCGAATACGGAAAGCTGAATCCCCGGCTCGACCTCGGCCCGCACGAGCCAGGCGTTGCCGGTGACTGCGGCTACGGCGCCGAGCCGGCTGGCGAGCACCTCAAGATCGACGCTGCCGGCAGCAGACGGCGACACCTGCACCGCCTCGCGGCCGCAGATCGCCGCGGCCCGGCCGGCGATGCGGCCTTCAAGCCAGGGGAAGTCGCGTTTCCGGCAGGTCGGACAGCCCTGACGGGAGAGTGGCTCGAGGTCGATCGTCCGCCAGATGCCCTCCCAGAGATCGCAGACGAAAAGCCGGTTGCCGACGCGGTCATTCCCGCCGACGAGCAGCTTGATCGCTTCGGCGCTCTCCACCGCACCTACCACGAGCGCCGTCGGTCCGAGAATGCCAGCGGTGTCGCACGTGGGCAGGGAGCCGGCTGCCGGCGGGTCTGGAATCAGGCACCGCAGGCAGGCGGTGCGGCCGGGGAGCACCGCGAGCACGCGGCCCTCGGCGCCGATCGCGCCGCCGTGGACCCAGGGCACGCCCTGTCGGCAGGCAAACTCGTTGACGAGGAATCGGGCCTCGAAGTTGTCGGTGCCGTCGACGATCAGGTCGACGCCGGCCAGCAGTTCGCCGCAGTTCGCGGCCGTGAGGTCGGCCACGACCGCCTCGATCGTGGCCGCCGAGTTGATGCGCTCGAGGTGCTGCCGGGCGGCCACCGTCTTGGGCAGTCCGGCCGTCACGTCGGCTTCGTCGAAGAGCATCTGCCGCGGCAGATTGCTCGCCTCGGGAAGGTCGCGGTCGATGAGCCGCAGAAATCCCACACCCGCCCGCACGAGGGTCAACGCCACGACGCTGCCGAGCGCCCCGCAGCCGACGACCGCCACCCGCGCGGCGGCAAGCCGTGCCTGGCCGGCCGCGCCGAGGGGAGCGAAACGCACCTGTCGCGAATAGCGTTCGGGATCGAAGGGCTGCATGGAGCCCATCGTACCATTCGTGTCAGCCCATCGCCGCGGCCATGATCTTGGCCTCGGTCGCGTCGCCCCGCGCAAACTCCGCAGTGAGCCGGCCTTCGGCGAGGACCACGATCCGGTCCGCGAGCGTGAGCAGTTCCGGCAGTTCGCTCGAGGTGAGGATCACGCCCAGGCCGGCGCGACAGAGACGGTCGATGAGCGTGTAGAGTTCGGCCTTGGCGCCCACGTCGATCCCGCGGGTGGGATCGTCGAGCAGCAGGATCTCGGGCTTTGTCAGGAGCCAGCGGCCGATGATGCACTTCTGCTGGTTGCCGCCGGAGAGCCCCATGATCGACGCGTGCGGCCCGGGGGTTTTCACGCCGGTGTCCCGCAGCGGTCCGGCCACGAGCGCCTCCTCCCGTGCCCGGCTGACGAGACCGCCCTGCAGGGCCTCGGCGAGGCTGCAGAGGCTGACGTTGCCCGCCACGTCGAGATCGGGAAAGAGGCCAAGCCGCTTGCGGTCTTCCGTCACCATCGCGATCCGGGCAGCGCAGGCCTCGCGCGGGTGTGCAAATCGCACCGGCTTGCCGGCCACCAGAATCGTGCCGGTCCATGTCGGCTCGACGGCGCCGAAGATTGTTTCCAGGAGTTCCGTCCGTCCGGCCCCCATCAGCCCCGCCACACCGAGGATCTCGCCGGCATGGAGGTCGAGCGAGACGTCCTGTAATCGGTAGCCCCGCGGGTGCTCGGGCCAGGGCAGCGAGAGGTTTCTGATCTCGAGCAGCTTGGGACCGCGGCGCCGCGGTTCGTGGAAGGCGTGGCCGGCGATGTCGCGGCCCACCATCCAGCCGGTGACCTCCTGCGGCGTCGTGTCGGCCCGGCGGACCGTTCGCACGTGCCGGCCATCGCGGAGCACGGTGATCCGGTCGGCAAGCCGGAAGACCTCGTCCATCTTGTGCGAAATGTAGAGGATCGTCGTGCCACGGGACCGCAGCCGCGCGATCGTCCGCTCGAGCCGCGCGGATTCCGCTTCCGTGAGGGCGCTCGTCGGCTCATCCATGACCACGATCCGCGCGTCGAGCGAGAGCGCCTTGGCGATCTCGACGAGCTGCTGGTCGCCGACGCGGAGGCTGCCGGTGCGGGTCTGCGGGGTGACCTGGCATTCGAGCGACTCCAGCAGCGCCCGGCATTCGGCGGCCATGCCCGCGTCGTCGACGAGGCCCAGCCGGCCGCGGCGCTCCCGGCCCAAAAAGACGTTGGCGGCGACCGGCAGGTCTTCGACGAGGGCGAGTTCCTGATGGATGATCGCGATGCCGGCCCGCTCCGCGGCGCGCGTGTTGGCGAAGCGCGTCGGCAGGCCGTCGATCTCGAGCGTGCCCTCGTCGGGCTGGTATACGCCCGAGAGGATTTTCATGAGCGTACTTTTGCCGGCGCCGTTCTCGCCGCAGATCGCATGGAGTTCACCCCGCTCGACCTCGAGCGTGACGTGCTCCAAGGCCACGACGCCGGGAAACCGCTTCGTGATTCCCCGCATCGTGACCGCGGCCGGTGTGTCGGCCCCGGTCTGGCCCGCGCCGTCGGCCCGGATCATGCGGCCCTCGCGGCACGGTTTTCCCAGGCCCGAACCAGTGCCAGGAGCACGAGGGCGGCCAGACCCGCGGCCAAGCCGGTGCGCGGGCCGGTCGTCATCGCCACGATGCCGCCACAGAGCAGGGCCAGCGTCGGGATCGCGCAGAGGCCGAGGGGTCCGGGCAGCAGCCGTCGGCCCTGCCGGCCCATCTGCCCGAGTTGCGAGAACGTGACGGCGATCACCACCACGATCCCCACGATCAGTCCCTCGTAGACGTCGGCCCCGGTCTTGATGATCTTGGAGACGGCGTCGATCACGACCCGCAGGAAGATCGTGCCAAGCACGGTGCCCGGCACGGTGCCCACGCCGCCGGTCAGCGAGCAGCCGCCGACGACCGCCGCGGCGATGGCGTTGAGTTCGTGGCCGCGGCCCTGGTTGACCGGTGCCGCGACCGACTCGTTGGCCACGTAGAAGAGTCCGGCGAGGGCGGCCGTCATCGCGCCGAAGCAGTAGGCAAACCACTTGACGTTGTCGGTGCGGATGCCGGCCAGCCGGGCCGCCTGTTCGTTGCCACCGAGGGCGTGCAGGTGGCGGCCGAGAACCGTTCGCGTGAGGATCAGCCAGGTGATGAACGCGAGCACGCCGAAGACGGCCACCGGAATCCAGACGTTGTCACGGATCGTCTTGAAGACCGGGTCGGCGACGTTGATGAGGGCGCTTTTTGTCGGGGTCAGGGCCGCGGTGCTGCTTTCACAGAGGGCGCGGGCGAGGCTGCGGAGGCCGACGAGCGTGGCGAGCGTGGCGATGAAGGGGGGCAGGCGGATCGCCGTGATCAGCCAGGTGTGGAGGGTGCCGACGAGAAAGCCCGCCAGGAGGCTGGCCGCCATCGCGACCGCCACCACCGCCGGTCCCACCGGCTTGAATCCCAGCATCGCCTGCGGCGAAAGTGCCAGCATCGTGGTCGCGCAGACGGTTCCGGAGAGCGCGATCATCGATCCGGCCGACAGGTCGATGCCGCCGGCGATGATCACCACGGTGGCACCGAGCGCGAAGATGCCGAGCAGCGCCGTATTGCGGGCGATGTCACGCAGGCTCTCGAGCGGGCGGAAAGCGTAGCTGTGGTTGGCGTCGATGACCGCCGTCAGGGCCACGGCGGCGACGATCGCGAGCACGAGGGCCCATTCGCTCGGCTTCAGCAGAAACGATCCCCGGGACGACGCATCCAGCTGCGGCATGGAGGTGGCTTTCAGGAACTCGAGAGCCCGTAGCGGGCAAGCCATTCGCGAAACTTCGACAGCGTCATGAACTCGACCCCGGCGCCGCCGATATCCTCCGGCTTGAGTGCGGAGGTATCGTCCGGCACGATGAGCCGCAGCCCGGTGGTGTAGAGGTCGCCGTCTGCGGAGCCCGCCCGGGGAAACATCTCCTTCACGGTCGGCTCGTCGCCGGTATGCAGCGCGGTGAGCAGTCGCACGGTTTGCACGCCCATCTCGAACGGGTTTTGAACCACCATGGCGTCGATGCGGCCCCCCGCCATGTGCTCGAGGGCGGAGGCCTGGGCGTCGAACGTGACGATCGTCAGGCGGTCGCGGACGCCGCGTTCCTGTGCCACCTCGGCGATGGCGGGCGCGTTGTAGGCCCAGATGCCGACGAGCGCCGCGAGATCGGGATGGTTGACCAGGGCGCTGCGGGCGTTGTCGCGGGCCTTCGAGAGATCCATCTCGTCGCTCATCCGGTCGACTTCCCGGTAGGCGTCGCCGAGGGCCTCCTGGAAGCCGTTCATCCGTGCCCGGGCGTTGTCGTTGTCTGTGAAACCGGCGAACTGGACGTAGCCGCCGGCGGATTTGCCGCGGCTGGCGAGCAGTTTCTTGGCGGCGGTGCCCAGCAGCCGGCCGCCGACGATGTTGTCGGTGCCGATGTAGAACGGCCGCGCGTCGCGAAACGTGGTGCGGTTCACGTCGCCGTCGACGGTGATCACTTTCACACCCTTGGCGGCGAGGTTCTTCATCTCCTCGACGATCGCCGCGTTTTCGGCCTGGATCACGGAGATCGCCACACCGGCGATGTCGGCCTGGCTGGCGAACTGCCGGAGTTTTTCGATCTGGCCCTGGGCCGTGCCGTTGTTCTTCTCGAGCACGACCCGCAGCCCCTGGGCCTCGAGCCCCTGCTGCTTCGCGCCCTCGATCAAACCGGCGCCGAGGGCATCCCAGAACGGATCGTCACCGTTGGTGAGAAAGAGAAACCGTTTCGTGCCCGCCGCCGAGCCATTCGCCGCCGGGGCCGACGTACCAGGCTTGGCCTGTTCCGCACAGCCGGCGAGAAGAGAACATGCGAGGCCGAGGGCCAGGAACAACAGCCGACCGCAGAACGGGTAGCGATTTGTCATGGAGGCAGTCCACCAGGTTGGGGATGCGAATAAAGCAACGACCTTTAATAACGTAAGCCATTGCGGCGGATATGCACCAGAGGCTGCTCTGCCGAGCCGGTTTTGCCGTTTGTCACTTCCGCCACCACGATGGTGTGGTCGCCGCCGGGAACCTGCGCGATGCTGCGGCACTCCAGCCAGCCGGCTGCCGTCGCGATGGCGGGTGCGCCGGAGGCCCCCCGCACGATCTCGATGCCGTCGAACGGGTTCTCGCCGGCCGCCGGTGGACGGCCGAAGCGGGCCAGCAGCGACCGCTGCGACTCGCCAAGCACGTTGACGACGAAGGGTGTGCCCTTGGCGATCGCCGCGAGAAGTTCGCGGGACAGGCCGACGGCAACCGTGATGGCAGGGGGAAAGAAGCCCGCCTGCATGACCCAGCTGGCAAGCATGAAGCGATCGACGTCCGCCTCGCGCCAGGTCACGACAAAGAGCCCGCTGGGAATTCTGCCGAGCACGGTGGCGACGCCGTCGTGAAGCGGCGCGGGAGCGGTCTCCTTGGCGGGGACTGCGGCGTTAGTTTCGGAAGACTGTGAAGAGCTGGGCATGCGGGGGGTTCGATGAAGCGACGGTGTCTGCGGTGGAAGTCAAGTTCGCGATCTTACCCTCTTTCCCAAGCCACTGCCCACTCGGGCGATTGTTTCATTCCGCCCTGTTGAAGAGGCATTCGGATGCCGATCTCTCTGGGGTTGGGTCGGCCCGCGACTCTAGAGTGTCGCGGCGTCCAACGGCACGTGGAAGCATCGTCAGCTTGCCGGCCTGTGTTTCGCGCGTTGTGTAAATCGACATGCCTCACCGCTTCCTGCCCCTACTCATCGCCAGCCTGATGCCGCTGGCGGCGTGGCCGGCGGCGGGCCAGATCGGCGTGGAGCCGCCGACGGCCTATGAATTGCCGCCGACACGGCCGCAGGGGCCGGTGGTGCTCGACGTGCCCTACGAGGAAATGCCGGGCGGTGCCGAAGACGAACTCGTGCCCGGTGCGGGGTTTCCGGAAGAGTTCGTCGATCTGTGGGCGCCGCGGCCGTGGTCCTGGCAGATCATGCCCAACAACCTGATCTACACGAGCTATCTCGCGGGTCCGAAAGAGCCGCGGCTCGCCACCGTCTGGTACGACGACACGGCCCCCGATCCGTTCGATCCAGCGATCAAGAATGGCTGGATGTGGGACATGACGGCCGGCGCCCGGGTGTCGCTGCTCCGCTATGGATCCGATCCCGTGCTCCATCCACAGGGCATCGAACTGCAGGTCGAGGGCGCCGCGTTCGTCCGGCTCGATCAGCAGGACGAACTCGACCTCCGGTCTTCCGACTACCGCTTCGGCATCCCGCTCGTCTTCGGCATCGGCCGCTGGCAGACGAAACTCGCCTACTACCACCTGAGCGCCCACCTCGGTGACGAGTCGATGCTCAAGCATCAGTCCTTCCCGCGGGTCAATTACCTGCGCGATGCCATGGTGTGGGGCAATTCCTACTACCTGCTCGACTGGATGCGGATCTACGGTGAAGTGGGCTATTCCTTCCACAACAGCGGCGGCTCCGAGCCGTGGGAGTTTCAGGCCGGTGTGGAGCTTGTCCAGGCGCGGCCGACCGGTCCACGTGGTGCCCCGTTCTTCGCGATCAACGGGATGTCGCGTCAGGAGCTCAACTGGGGGGGCAATGTCTGCGTGCAGACCGGCTGGGCCTGGCGCGGCCGACGCAGCGAGCGGCTCCTGCGTGTCGGCTTCGAATACCTCAACGGCTCCGACCCGCAGTATGAGTTCGTATTCTACAACCAAAACCGCTGCGGCATCGGGATGTGGTATGACTTTTAGGCATGCCGCTGCTTGCGATTGAAACCACGTGCGACGAGACGGCCGCAGCCGTCATCACCCGCGACCGCGTGGTGCTGTCGAGTGTCGTCGCCAGTCAGGATGAGCTCCATGCGCGGTGGCGCGGGGTCGTGCCGGAGGTGGCGTCGCGGGCCCACGTTGAACGCATCGTCCCGGTGATCGACGAGGCGGTGTCGCGATCCGGCATCGCCAAGACAGAGCTCGAGGCCGTCGCCGTGGCCGTCTCGCCGGGGCTCGTCGGCTCGCTGCTGGTCGGACTCGCGGCCGCCAAGGGGCTCGCGGCGGCCCTGGAGATCCCGATCGTGGGCTACGACCACATCGCGGCCCACCTCTACGCCTGCCGGCTCGCGCATGGCGCCAGCGGGATCTATCCCTGCGTCGGCCTCGTCGCCAGCGGCGGTCACACCTCGCTCTTTCATGTGAAGTCGCCACTCGAACTCGAGCGGCTCGGCGGCACGATCGACGATGCGGCGGGCGAGGCCTTCGACAAGGCCGCCAGCCTGCTCGGCCTCGGCTATCCGGGCGGCCCCTGGATCGAACGGGCTGCCGTCGGCGGCAATCCCAAGGCGCACCGGCTCCCGCGGCCGCTGGCCAACGACCGCGAGCGGCTCGATCTCAGCTTCAGCGGCCTGAAGACGGCATTGCGGTATCTCGTCCGTCCGCCCGGGGCACCCGCCGACACGCCGCCGCCCACGGGCCAGCGGCTGGCCGACCTGGCGGCATCGTTTCAGCAGGCCGCGGTCGACGCGATCCTCGCAAAGGTGGAACTCGCGCTCGACCGCACCGGCTGCCGGTCGCTCGCGATCGGCGGTGGCGTGACCGCCAACACGCTCCTGCGGGAATCGATCGAGCAGCTGGGCCGACGGAAGGGCGTCGCCGTCTTCATCCCGCCGCGGTCACTCTGCACCGACAACGCCGCCATGGGCGCGATCGCCTGGGAGCGTCTCGCACGCGGCGAGAACGATGGCCTCGAACTCGATGTTCTCCCCGGCACCGACCGCAGCGCCGCCCGCCGGAATGCCCTGCGGCGTTGACTCTTCGATCGACGGGTTCGGGATACGCTTCTGAAGGAAGCGGCCTTCGAACGGAGAAGGCGAAGGGATCGGCGGAAGCTCGACGAGCATTGGAGTTTTCGCTGGGTTGAGGCTGGCGCTCCCGCACGACCCAATCGCGAAAAATCCACGCGAAGGAGACTTCTGCCGTCCCGAGCCGGCGCGGCTTGGGAACATCCGCGAAGCGTCTTGCGACAGGCTGAAGCCTGTCCTACTGAGGGGGCAGGGAGCAGGCTAGAAGGTCGAGAATTGCTCGAACTCGTCGTACGGACGGTGCTCGAGGTTCACGAACCGCGTGAAGTCGTGCTGCCAGAGGAGTTTGATGTCGCCGATGGGCCCGTTTCGCTGCTTGGCGATGATGATCTCCGCCGCCCCTTTCACGCGTTCACGGTCTTCGTCGGTGGTCTGGTAGTACTCCTCGCGGTGCACGAACATCACCACGTCGGCGTCCTGCTCGATGGCACCCGACTCGCGGAGGTGGTTGAGTCGCGGCCGGTTGTCCCGCGAGGCTTCAGCCTGCCGGTTCAACTGGGCCAGGCAGAGCACGGGGATTTCGAGCTCGCGCGACATCATCTTGAGCCGTCGCGCGATCCGCGCCACCTGCTCCTGCCGCGGATCACGCGGGTTGTCGGGCTCGATGAGCTGCAGGTAGTCGATGACGATGAGCGAAAGGCCCTGGCGACGTTTCAGCCGGCGGGCGACAGCGGAGATTTCCGTGAGCGTGCGGCCCGGCGTGTCGTCGATATAGAGCGGGGCAGAGCTGATCTCGGCCGATTTCTGCACGAGCCGGCGGCGGTCTTCCTGCGAGATGGTGCCGTTGCGAAGCCGATGGCCGTTGACCTGTGCCGAAGAGCAGAGGAGGCGGTCGGCGAGTTCGAGGCAGGCCATTTCGAGGCTCACGAAGAGCACCGGCTGCTTGACGACGATCGCGACGTGTTCGGCGATGTTCATCGCGAAGGCCGTCTTCCCCATGCTCGGCCGGGCCGCCAGGATGATCAGTTCGGAGTTGTGGAGTCCGCCACAAAGCGAGTCGAGATCGGTAAAGCCGGTCTCCACGCCGCCGAGGGTGTGCTCGTGCTTCATGCGGGCGTCCATCCGCACCATCACGTCTTCGAGCACCTCGTTGATCGGCTTGGCCTCCGCCGAACTGCGATGTTCGAGGATCTCGAAGATCTTCGACTCCGCCCGGGAGAGCAGTTCGCGGGGCTCGTCCACCGAGTCGTAGGCGTCGCGGAGGATGTCGGTGCTGGCGTCGATCAGCGCGCGGAGCATCGATTTATCGCGGACGATCTGCGCGTAGTGGGTTGCATGGGCGGCATGCGGCACGGACTGCAGGATTTCCGCCAAGGCGGGCGCCCCGCCGATCCGCTCGAGATCGCCCTTGGTCCGGAGCCGTTCGAGCACGATCGTGGAATCGATTCGCTTGCCGGAATCGTGCAGGTCGAGCAGGTGCCGAAAGAGCACCTGATGTGCCTCGTCGTGGAAGTCTTCCGGCCGGAGAACGAGCGCCACGTCGTCGCAGACGTCGGGCTTCAGCAGAATGCTGCCCAGCACGGCCCGCTCGGCGTCGACGTTGGCGGGGCGTTCTGCCCCGAGGATGCCGGCGGCAAGGCCGCCGGCCGTATCACCGGAGCCGGAGTCGCGCCGCCGTGGTCCGCGACGATCTCGATCGCCGTTGAAACCGCCGCGCGATCCAGCCTCTTTCGTCGACGCCATCGATCAGCCTCCCTGCGTGACGGCTCCCGGCAAGCACAATCTCCTGGCAACACGGCAGAAGCCGTGAACACCGACTACTTGGAAGTGGAATCACCGCTCGACGGCACGACCCACACCTTGAGATCGCCTTCCGCTTCCGCGGCCAGCCTGACCCGCACCGTGTAGAGGCCAACCTCCTTGAGCGGACCCTGCAGGACGATCTGATCGGCAGACACCATGAGATCCTGCTGCTTGAGCGACCGAGAAATTTCCGGGGCGCCGACGGAGCCGTAGAGGTGCCCTTCGTCGTTGGCGTTGGCCTCGATGGTGACACTCGTGCGGGAGAGCTCTTCGAGCAGGCTGCGCAGGCCGGCCATCCGCTCGCGGGCGATCTCCTCGAGCTTTGTGCGGTGCTTCTCGACCATCCGCTTGTGGTGCTCGGTGGCGATCGTCGCCAGCCCCTGCGGAAGCAGGTAGTTGTAGGCGTAGCCCCGCTTCACCTCGACCACCTCGCCCTGCTTGCCGAGGTATTCGACGTTATGAACGAGCAGCAACTCGATGCCGCCCCGCTTGCCCTTGGGAAGACGGGAGCCGCTTCCTTGAAGGTGGTTGGTGCCGGCGTTGGTCATTTCTTTCGTGGCCATGAGATTGAGTCCTCTGATGAATAAAGTTGATTGGGTGTGTCGTGGTGGGCGGATCAGAATGGGATATCGTCGTCGGAGCCCACGGGGCCGGAGCTTTCGATGCCTCCGGAGACGGCGGCATCATACCCTCCCGACTGGTCATATTCTTCTGCCTGCGGGGCAGGTTCGCGGCTGCCGGCGGTTTTTGCCTTCGGTTTGCCGCCCTCGCCCCGCGGGCCATCACCGCCCCGCGAGCCGAGCAACTGCATCCGTTCACCGACAACCCGGAGTTTCGAGTTTTTCTTGCCGTCCTTCTCCCAGGTATCGAGTTTCAGGCGGCCCTCGATCAGCAGGGGCGCGCCCTTGGTGACGTATTCGCCAGCCACCTCGGCGGTGCGGCCCCAGAGCGTCACGTCGACAAATGTTGTTTCCTCGACCCACTCACCCGTGGCCGTCTTGCGGCGATCGTTCACGGCCAGGCCGATGTCGGTGACGGCCGTCCCGTTGGCGATGTAGCGAAGTTCGGGGTCACGGGTCACGTTGCCGAGGAGAATCACCTTATTGAAGCTCGCCATGGCATTTGCCTCCTTACGAACGATACTGTTTCTTGTGCTGAACGCCTGTACAACAGCCCGACAGAATAGCCCTTCGCTCCGGGGGGTGCAAGCGGGGCCGTTCGAGCCTGTTCAGGCTGGTTTTCACTCCGAAACCACTGCGGCAGCCGCTGGCGTCGCCGGAGCCGCAGGAGTGCGACGCTGGCTGGTGTCGCCTGCCAGGGCGTGCTGAACGAGGGCGTCGGCAATCCGCGGCTCGATTTTCAGGACAAGCTTGCGGATGATGTCGTCGGTGATCTCGCACTGCCGCTCGAGCGCCACAAGGTTGCCGCCGGGCATCCGGAAATAGGTCAGCCAGTAGACGCCCTTCTTGTGGCCGTTGATCGGGTAGGCCAGCTTTCGCTCGTCCCAAAGCCGTGAGGCGAGGATCGTGCCACCGTGCTGCTCGACGAGGTCGGTGATCTGCTGTGCCATGGC
This sequence comes from Planctomycetia bacterium, assembly GCA_026401035.1. Taxonomy (GTDB): domain Bacteria; phylum Planctomycetota; class Planctomycetia; order Pirellulales; family UBA1268; genus RGVT01. The sequence goes on from JAPLNR010000059.1 coordinate 36,934, forward strand.
GGCCGGATCCCGCGAATACTTCGATGCGTCGAGAATGAACATGCCTTCGTACACCACCATGATTGCGTCAACTCCTCTTTTTTGTTGGTTGTGGCTGTCTTTGAAATTGAAAATGCTTTGAATTTTAAAAATATCTGCCCGAAATTCAGTTGTAGCGGTTCATGGCCGCCTCGATGCCCAGCGTCACCCATTCCTCCGCAGCGTCAGCCGCCCGCTCGAGCAGGACGTCGACGGCCGTGCGTTCGGCCTTTGAAAATCGGCCAAGCACGAAGTCAGCTGTCTTCCAGCCGGCAGCGACCGGTCCGATCCCGACTCGTAGTCGCGGGATCGCGTTGGTGCCGAGACGCGCCAAGATGTCGGCGAGCCCGTTCTGGCCCCCACCGGAGCCGCTGGCCCGAAGTCGGATGGTGTCGGTTGGAAGTTGAAAATCATCGCATATCACCAGGATGTCGGCGGGGTCGATCTTGTAGAAGTCGCGGGCGGCCAGCACGCTGGCACCGCTCAGGTTCATCCACGTCAGCGGCCAAAGAAGCAGGGCCTGACAGCCACGGATCGAAACCTGGGCCGTTTCACCCTGAAACCGCGGCCGCCGGACGGGCGAGCCGCAACGGCGGACCAGGATCTCCAAGACGTCGAAGCCGACGTTGTGTCGAGTGCCTTCGTAGTTGCGTCCCGGGTTACCGAGTCCTGCCAGGAGTTTCACGTGTCTTTGCCGGAACTGGCCCGCAGGAAGCGCCGCTCCCTGAAAGCCTCGCGGTCAGCCCTCTCAGCCCGCGGCCGCTGCTCCTTCTCCTTCCTCGGCCGCCTTGCGGCCGATCACTTCGGGTTCAACAGCACCGGGCAAGCCCGCTGCCTCCTCGGCCTTCTGGCCCGGGAGCGTGCAACTGACGACCGTTTCGTCGGTGTCGATCACGACGCGGGCGCCCTTGGGGAGCTCGAGGTCGTGGATCTTGATCGTGCCGCCAAGTTCGAGTTTGCCGACCAGGGCGTGGATCTTCTCAGGGATCGCGTCGGGAGTGCATTCGATCTCGATCTCGTGCATGAGGAGCATCAACACGCCGCCGGCACGATGGCCGGGAGCCTCCCCCTTCATGTCGATCGGTACCTTCACCTTGACGCGGTCCGAGGCGCTGACCCGCAGGAAATCGATGTGGATCGGCTCGACACCGAACGTATCCCACTGCAGTTCGCGAACGAGGGCGCTCGTCTTGACGGCGCCTTTCAGTTCGACGACCCGGCTGCCGTGCCGCACGACGGCCTGGATGGCCTCGCGTTTTGCGGCCAGATCGATGCATTTTTCGCCGTGGCCATACAGTACGGCCGGAACCATGCCCTGCCGGCGTCGGCGACGACTCTCACGGGTACCGGCAGCCTTACGGGCCACAACTTCGAGGGACTCGCTCATGAACGCTCCTGGGAAAAAACGGATGCTGTATTCTGCCACGGCACCCCTATTTCGCAAGGCGAACCCCGGCTCGCCCGCATTTTTGCATGCCAACCGCATTGGTCCCTGGCCTGGGCTGGGCCAGAGTTGGGCCTGGGCTGGGCGGGCGGTCGTGAAAAATCGGAACTATTGGAACATCATCGACACGGACTCGTTGCGGTGAATCCGCTTGATGGCCTGCCCCAGCAGGCTGGCCACGGAGAGGATCGAGATGTTCGGCAGCGACTTTTCCGGCGGGAGCGGGATCGAATCGGTGATGATGATGCCCGAGAACGGGGCGGCCTTCAGCCGTTCGATCGCCGGCCCGACCAGCAGTCCGTGGGTGGCCGCCGCGTAGATCGCCTTGGCGCCGTGGTTGTGGACGACCTCGGCCGCGGAACAGATCGATCCTGCCGTGCTGATCATGTCGTCGAACATCAGGGCGACCTTCCCCTCGACGCTCGCCCCGATGATGTTCGCGCTCTTGGTCGTTTCGGCGGAAATTCGCCGCTTGTCGACGATCGCCAGCGGGGCCCCGAGCCGGTTGGCATGGCCGACGGCCCGCTTGATGCCCCCCGCGTCGGCGCTCACCACGACGATGTCGCCGTGCGGCAGATCCATCGACTCGAAATGGTTGTTGAGAACCGGCGCCGCGTAGAGATGGTCGACAGGCACGTCGAAGAAGCCCTGGATCTGGGCGGCATGCAGGTCCATCGCCAGCACGCGGTCGGCCCCCGCCCGCGTGATCAGGTTTGCCACGAGTTTGGCCGTGATCGGCACCCGGCCGGCATCCTTGCGGTCCTGTCGCGCGTAGCCGAAGTAGGGGATGACCGCCGTGAGCCGGTAGGAGCTGGCCCGCTTGAAACTGTCGATCATGACGAGCAGTTCCATGAGGTGCTCGTTCACCGGCGGGCAGGTGGGCTGCACGATGAAGACGTCGCGGCCGCGGACGTCCTCGTCGATCTTGCAGGAGATCTCGCCGTCTGGAAATCGTCCGAGCGTGATCTTGCCCATGGGCAGGTTGAGATAGCGGCAGATGTCCTGTGCGAGCGGCACGTTCGCCGGACCGCTGAAGATTTTCAAGTCGTTCATGGGGCGGATTCCAGGGCGAGGGCTGCGGTCGCCTTGCGGCGTTGACCAGGTATTTGACCGTATCAGTGCGCGGGTTCAAGCCGAACATGCCCAAACCGCCGGGTGCGGACAAAGCCTCCGCTTCGAAGCTAGGATACGCCAACGTGCGTCGCCCTTGCCCGCCCCCTGCTCCCGTGGCAGCAGGTTTTCAACCCGTCCCAATCCTGTGCCGGCGGAACCTAGCTGCGCCTGCGCAGCGCCTCCGAAACGACCGCCAGCTGCTCCGGCGTGTTGACCGAGAGCGTTTCGCTCTGGTCGAGGCAGGCGACGGCGTCGACCACGCGGCCCTCCTGCAGCAGCAGGCCGGGGCAGTCGGTGAGATAATATTCCCCCGAGGCATTGGCGTTGCCGAGACCGGCGAGCGCCCGCAGCAGATCACGGGACTCGAAGACATAGGTGCTCATGTTTACTTCGTGGATGGCACGCTCGGCCGCGGTGGCATCCTTCTGCTCGACGATCTTCTGAAACCGGCCATCGGTGGCCCGCACGATCCTCCCCAGGCCGCTGGGGTCGTCGGTGACCGCCGTGCCGAGCAGGCAGGCCGCGCCGCGGGCGGCGAACTGATCCAGCAGGCCGGTCACGCTCTCCGGCCGCAGCATCGGGGAATCGCCGCAGACGATCACCACGGGGCGGCGGCTCTCCGCCGGATCGGCTGCCAGCCGCGCCCTGAGCAACTCGGCCGCGGCCGCCACGGCATCGCCGGTGCCGCGCTGCTCCGTCTGCAGGGCGAACGACACGCCGGGCAGGTCGGCGAGCGCCTGCTTCACGAGTTCACCACGGTATCCCACGACGACGATCCGATCGCTCACGCCCGCGGCCGCGAGCGAGTCGAGCACCCAGCGCACCAGCGGCTTGCCGGCGGCCTCGAAGAGCACCTTTGGGAGATCGCCCCCCATGCGCGTGCCTTTTCCAGCGGCGAGAACAATCGCAATGGGGGCGATGGGGGGCATGGTGGGCGTGGCGGGCATTCGTGGTGGCTCCTGGGATGCGGAATGGTAGCAAACTCGCCGGTGGCTAAACTCGTGAATCCCTATGGATGAAACGAGCTGGAGGATTCTGGATGGCACAGAAAAAAATCCTGATCACGGACGAGGTCTCGGAAACGCTCGGGCCGCTGGCCGTGCGGGCGCGGCGGCTGCGGGGCGGGGTTCGCGAGGGCGTGCTGCTCGTGGACTTGATCGCGGGGAGCACCCGGGTCTGCATCCTGCCGGATCGGGGGCTGAGCATCTGGAAGATGACGTCCGGCAACCTGGAGCTTGGCTGGCAGTCGCCGGTGCAGGGGCCGGTGCATCCGCGGTGCGTGCCGCTCGCCGAGCCCTCCGGGCTCGGCTGGCTCGATGGCTTTGACGAACTCGTGGCGCGGTGCGGGCTCGTGAGCAACGGCGCGCCCGACTTCGACGCCCAGGGCCGACTGCGGCACGGCCTGCACGGTCGAATCGCGAATCTGCCGGCGCACGGCGTGGAGGTGACCCTCGACGACACGGCGGGCACCGTCACGCTCGCGGGGGCCGTCGACGAGACGCGGTTTCTGATTCATGCGCTGCGGATGACGACCGCCCTCGTGGTGCATGCCGACCGGCCACGGGTCGCCTGGACCGACACGGTTGAAAACCTCTCGGACCGGCCGGCCACGGCACAGATGCTCTACCACGTGAACTTTGGTCCGCCACTGCTCGGTGCCGGTGCGGAATTCGTCGCCGCCGTCGAGGAGCTGGCTCCCCGCGATCAGGCCGCGGTGGGAGACGTTTCCACCTGGAACCGTTACGTCGCCCCGCAGGCCGGTCGCGGAGAACAGGTGCATTTCATGCGGTTGCGGCCAAACGCCGCCGGCCGCGCGACCGCGCTGCTGGTGTCTGCCGACGGCAGCAACGCCGCGAGCCTCTCGTGGCGGGCCGCCGAGCTGCCCTGCTTCACGCTCTGGAAGAATCAGGGCGGCCTCGCCGACGGCTATGTGACCGGGCTCGAGCCGGGAACCAACTTCCCGAACCCCCGCTCGTTCGAGGAATCCCAGGGCCGTGTCGTGAATCTTGCGGCGCGGGCAAGCATTGCCTTCGACTTGGCGATCGAGCACCTGAGCGGTCCGCAACTGTCTGCGACCCGGGCGGAGATTTCCAGAGAACGCCAGCCTGTCGTACACGACCAGCCACACCAGGGCTGGAACTGCGGCTAACTGGAGCGGCTGCTCGACCGCATCCGAGATCGGTGTCCGGGCGGCACAAGTCGGCCGACGGCGGCTCGGGTAGGTGCCGTTGCGCGGGCTAGCCCTGCACCCCGACGGGCGTCGGCTACGGCTCGAGTCTGCGGATCGCGATGTTGCGGAACTTGACCGGATCGCCGTGACCGGCGAAGCCGAAGAAGCCCTGGGCGAGATCCTTGCCGGGATGCGGCGAGTTGGCCATGAACTCCTGCACCGCTGCCAGGTCGGTGTCGAGGATCGTGACGCCGTTGAGTTCGACCTTGATCGTCGAGCCCTGCACCGTGACCTGCTGGTCGTTCCACTCGCCGACCGGTCGCAGGTGGCCCCGCTGCGCCGGCACCATTCCGTAGGCCGAACCGTGGGTCTGCCGCGGATCGATGTCCTTGTACTTGGGGTGCTCCGTGTCGAGCACCTGCAGTTCGCACATGCCCGCGTAGGCCGGGTCTCCCGTGCCGGGATAGCGGATCGCCAGGCCGTTGTTGCCCGCTGGCGGCAACTGGAATTCGAAGCGAACCACGAAGTCGCCGTACTCCTCTTTTGTATGCAGCGTCCCTCCCTGGCCGGGCTTGCACACGATCGCCCCGTCCTCGACCTGATAGTGGTCGACAGCGCCGGCCCAGCCCGAAAGATCCTTGCCGTTGAAGAGCGGCGTGAACCCGGCCGGCGGGGTCTCGGCCCATGACTGCGCCGTGGCCGCGATCAGGAACAATGTCACGATGAACGCCGACGACGCACGCGGAATCTCGCGGAGGGACATGGCAGCAGTCCTTTGATTCAGGGAAGAGCGATTCCGCGGAGCATACCATCCAACGCCGTCACCGGCGGGCAAGCCGCGCTCGCTCCTCGCCTTCTACATTGCTCGCCGGGCCTCCTCGGCAATGATCTGATAACCCTCGCGGACGGTGTCGGCCGGCCCCGAGACGTTGAGTCGCAGGCATTGGTGGCGGTGCGACCAGTCTGCATCGAGCCCGAAGAAGAAGTGCTCGCCGGGCACGGTGAGCACCTTGCGGGCCTTGAGCCGCTCGTAGAGTTCGAGCGTCGGGATCCGCAGGTTTCGCAGCCACAGCCAGTGGAAGAATGCTCCCTCGTGCGCATGCAGGGCCCAGTCAACTCCCGATGCGTCGAGGGATTGCCGGGCCCACGCGGCCGCGGCCCTGGCTTTTTCGCCATAAAAGGGCTGGAGAAACTCCCGGCCGAAGCGGAGGATGTCGCCACTTTCGACCCACTTGAGCGCAAGCTGCTGGCCGACCGTGCCGTTGGCCAGCCCGACCACGGCCGTCGTTCCGGCGATGGCCGCCGCGATCTGCGGCGGCGCAACGACGATGCCGGTGCGCGTGCCGGGGAGTCCGAGCTTCGACAGGCTCAACGTCAGAATCGTCTGCGGCGTCCAGAAGGGTGTGGCCGGCACGAACAGGATGTCGGGGCATGAAGGCGTCGGCATCCGCCAGGAGTTCGGCCATCCGCTCACACACGAGGGCCTGCATCGCGGGCACCACGGCGGGATTCCCCCCGCCGAGCATCCGCATCTGCGGATCGAGCGCGAGGGCCCGCCCCATTTCGTCCATGAGCCTGCTTCCGACCACGGAGAATTCGAACGTCGGGTCGGGCATGACAGGGCTCTGGAGGAATCGCGGCGGCCCGGGCCGCCACCGGCAAGCTGCCGTCCTTCGAACCTGAGCGGGCGGCCTTGTGGACGCTCCCTTGGTTTGGAGGCAACGCGATCGCTAGAACGGCGTCTTGAAACCCAACGCGCGGACGGCGCACCAGCCGTTGACACCCTCGAAGATCATGAACGCGCCGCCGAGTATCGCGGCGATGCCGGCATACAGGGCCCAGGCAGGAACGCCACCGATCAGGGCCGCGACCACGAGGCCGC
>JAPLNR010000056.1 GCA_026401035.1 Planctomycetia bacterium
TTTTTCCACGGCCGTCAGCCCTTGAATTGACTCCGTGAACAGATCCATCGTTTTCCTCCGTATCGGTCGGGCGACGAAGCACTCGCTTCCTGGCTTCGTAGTCTCGCACTTTCCGCATCTGTGCCCTAATGTACACGCCTGGCCAAAGGATAGCCCGGCCAATGGCACGTCCGCAACGGTCTTCCGGCTGATGAGCGACTCATGAGCCTCGGAAGGAGCGGCCCGGGCGTCCGGAGCGGGTTTCTCGAAACGCCCCGCACCCGCTGCGGTGGCGTCTTTCTCGTGTCTGCGCAGACCTCGTCCCAGTTCGTGTCATTCGGCGCTTCAAAACCGGCCATTCATCGGCGCCCAGCTAAAGGGCAGCGAGTTCCTTCTTGAGATGCTCGGTCGCAGTCGGTTGCGGACACCGGCCTTCGCGGAGTTCCTCAAGGGCGTTGTTGATCAGGTAGGCAGTATCCAGAGTAGGCAGTATCCAGATCCTCCACCACTTCGGGCCGCACGATGTTGTTCTGGGTGAGCCAGAAGCTCACCGCACACCACGCCCACAAGAGAACAGTATCCGTCAAGTGGCACTCTGGTGGCGGGAACCGCCCAGGCCCGCGCACACCGGTTACGAGCTGATGCACGTACTGCGGGGTTTTGCCAATCTTCCTGGCAATTTCAGACAAGGTGACAAGGTCGCACTCGTCGATCCGCTCAACATCCGCCCCAATGTTCGCTCGCCGGACATCGCGGATGGCGGACAGCACAGCGTCCTTGTAGGACGTGGCCACCCGAGAGAACTCAAGCCAAACCCGTCCATAGATCACGCTTGGGGTGGCGTCGCTGCAACCAGCGGCAAAAAGCGCCTCGACCTGGTCATCTGTCAGCTCAGTGAGCCCGGAGAGGATCAGCGAAAAATCGTACTCTCGCTCGCACATTGGCTTCGCTCTCATGAGACAACTCCCTTTTCACAATTCTCCTGGTGTGGGCAGCCGTCCACCCGTTTCTGAATGTGGCGGGCGTGCGACTGCGGGCTCCGTGGCGTTGAGTGGACAAAAACGATGCACCCCTCTCTTGTGGCCTGGGGACAAAGCATCCGTCCCCATACGTGGGCATGACCGCCGGTGGCCTTTTCGACGCGCCAACCGCGACGCTCAGCCGCCGCGAGTGCCGATTCAACGTGCGGATCGGTGTGTCGCGGTCGACTCGCCATACAAGAAATCTAGGCGTCTGCTTGAAAGGTGTCAAGCACTGCCTTTTAGTTCATCGGGCAGGATCTCTGCCCGGCTTGAGTCGTTGGGTTTGGATGGCCAGCTTTGGATTTGAGGATTCCTCAAATCGGTACCTTTTTCCATCCCCTGAGCGGTGAAACTGACGGTGGTGACGAAACCCGATATGCTCTCGGAAGTCGTTGAACGGCAACGACTAAAGTTCGATTTCGTGGTTTCTTCGGGACTTGCGAAATCGTTCCGCCTGAAATTTCTAATCCCAGGGTCTGTGCTTCGAGTCCAGCCGGGCGTATTTGGAAGTGGCTACCAGAATTCGTCGCTGAAACTCGGTTCCTGGGCTCAACCATGTCAGACATGATGCGAACATTAGCGGGCCTTGCGTTCATCATCTTGTTGGGGTCCACCGCCTGCGGCTGGCCGCCGGAGGTCGAGACGCTCACCTGTACGAGCACCGCCGACGGCTCCGAGCAAAAGAGTCTTCTCTACACACCGCCGGGCGACGAACCGGTGCCGTTGCTGGTGGCGTTTCACACCTGGTCGGGTAACTACCAGCAGAATGAATCGCCCTACGCCGAGTGGTGCATCGCCCAGGGCTGGGCATTCCTCCATCCCGATTCCCGCGGAGCCTGCAACCGACCCGAGGCCTGTGGCTCGGAACTGGCAATGGCCGATGTGCGGGCGGCAATCGATTCCGTCAGGAGCAGGCGGGCGATCGATGAGAAACGTATCTATGCCATCGGGGTTTCCGGGGGCGGCATGATGGCTCTGCTCGTGGCCGCGCGGATGCCCGAGGTGTGGGGCGGCGTCTCGGCGTGGGTGCCCGTCACGGATCTCAAGCAATGGCATGCCGATTCGCTCCAGCGAAAGAACAAGTATGCCCGAGACATCGAGGGCGTCTGCGGTGGTCCGCCGGGGCATTCACCCGGCGTGGATGAACAATACGCGTTCCGTTCGCCGGTCACGCATCTGGGCAAAACTGTCCCGGCGTTTGGCATCGACATCAATACGGGCATCCACGATGGCTTTACCGGCAGCGTGCCGATCGGGCATGCCATCCGGGCTTTCAACAGAATCGCCGAGGTCAAGGATCGCCTCGCGGATGACTCGATCGCGGCCATGGAAGGCAATCGGGCCGTGCCCGTCGAGTGGCTGTTTCGTGGCAGCGAACCGCTCTCTGCCACTCGGCCGGTGCTCTTCCGTCGCACTAGCGGAAACGCCCGCATCACCGTGTTCGACGGCGGCCACGAAATCGTGCACGAAGCCGGGCTGACGTGGCTCGAGGCACAGGCACGAGGAGCCGCCCCCGTCTGGCAGGTCGCTCCCCACGAGCCTTTGGTGCTCGGCGCCAAGGCGGCGGCCTCGGGGCGATAGAATGGTGGAGATTATTCCCGGGCTCCGGAGTGCTCACGACTGCCGATGGAGAAGTTGCCCACGCGATCGCTGAGCCTCCCTGCACAAGCCTGCCCACGCCTGCCAGGACTTCTGTTCATGGCCGCCGCGGCGCTACTGTGGCCGGCGGCAGCTGGCCTCGGGCAATCCCCGACCCGCCGCGACGGCGAGGACTGGCCCGGATTCCTCGGCCCGCGTGGCAACGGCGTCTCCACCGAAACCGGGCTCCTGGCCCGCTGGCCCGAACAGGGTCCGCCCGTGCTCTGGAAGAAAAAAGTCGGCGCGGGCTACGCCGCTCCCAGCGTGCTGGGCGACCGGCTCGTGTTTTTCCACCGCCTCGCGGACGAGGAGGTCGTGGAATGCCTCGACCCGGAAACCGGCGAAACCCGCTGGCGTTTTGCCTCCCCGACACGGTTCGCCGATCCCTACGGCTACAACGGCGGTCCGCGCTGCTCCCCCGTGCTCACCGTAACCCGGTGCTTCACCTTCGGCGCCGAAGGGAAACTCACCTGCCTCGACATCGCGACGGGCACGAAGATCTGGCAGCGCGACACTGCCAAGGATTTCGACATTCCGCAGGCCTTCTTTGGCGTCGGTTCGACGCCCGTGCTCCAAGGGGAAAAACTGTTCGTGATGCTGGGCGGACAACCCCGGTCAGGGGTCGTGGCCTTCGACGCCACGACCGGAAAAACACTCTGGGAAAGCGTCGGTACCGCGGATTTTCCCGATCCGCCGGTGCGCATCCAGCGGGATCGGCCGCCTGCCAAACTGGCCAGTTACGCCTCGCCGATCCTGGCGACCATCCACGGCAGGCAGCACCTGCTCTGCTTCCTGCGACCGGGCCTTGTCTCCCTCGATCCGGAAACCGGTTCCATCCGCTTCAGCGTCTGGTTTCGATCGACACTGCACGACTCGGTCAACGCCGCCTGTCCGGTCGTGCTCGGGGATCGAGTCTTCCTGTCGGCGGCATATGACACCGGCGCGATGCTCCTGCGGGTGGCCCCGGACGGACGGTCGGCCGAAGTGGCCTGGCAGGATGTCGACGCCATGCAGACGCACTGGTCGACAGCGATCGAGCACCTTGGCCACCTGTATGGATTCAGCGGCCGCAACGAGGCCGGCGCGGACCTCCGCTGCATTTGTGCGGAGGACGGGAAGGTGGTGTGGCGGGCTCCCGCAGAGCCGGCCTTTTATGGCCGCGGTTCGGCGATCCTGGCGGAAGGCAACCTCATCGTCATGGGGGAACGGGGCACGCTGGCCCTCGTAAAACTCGAACCGAAGTCTTTCCGCGAGATCAGCCGGGTGAAATTTGCCGAGTTTGACCACCCCTGCTGGACGGCCCCGGTGCTGTCGCGAAAGCGGCTGTTCATCACCGGTTCCCGGCAGATTCCGGGCCTGGCGGGCATTTCCCTCGACGAATACCACCTCGTCTGCCTCGATCTGGCCGCCGACTGAGGCGGAATTTTCCGGACCGCCCCCCTGGCCTGAACCAATTCCTCACATGCTTCGTAGACACTGCCAGCATTCCGTCCGGGCGTTGGCCCGGAACGGTGTTTGGACAACGATGCCAGCCACTGTCTCACAGGGAGGATGACTATGAACCGCGAGGAACTTCTGGCCCTCTGCAATCTCTACGTCCGCCGCCGCGGATTGGGAGTCGCCGATGCGGCCGAACCGATGCCGCCGGTGCTGCAGATCGTCGACAGCTACCTGCATGCGGAGATCTCGGAGAGCGAAAAGAATTCGCTCGTTGCCTATGTCCGCAGCTCCACGGAGGACGACGACCTCGCCGACCTCGATGGAACGATCCTGGCGGACCTCGAGGATTCGACGAACTGAGCGGGCCGCCGCGGTCGCCCTACATGTGAATCGCCCGGCCGCTCACGGCCATGGCTGCTTCCTTGAGCGCCTCGGGCAGCGTCGGATGGGCATGGCAGACGCGGGCGATGTCTTCCGCCGTGGCACCGAAGCTCATGGCGGCTGCGGCCTCGCCGATGAGATCGCCGGCCGACGGGCCGATGATGTGCACGCCCAGCACCCGGTCGGTGGCTGCGTCGGCGAGCACCTTCACCTTGCCCGTCGTGTCGTTGATCGTGCGGGCCCGACCGTTGGCCCGAAACGGAAACACGCCCTTCTTGAAGGTCACGCCCGCGGCCACAAGCTGCTCCTCCGTCCTGCCGACGGCGGCGATCTCGGGATGCGTGAAGACGACCGCCGGCACGAGGTCGTAGTCGACGTGCGCCCAGCCGCTCTTGAGCGCTTCCGCACAGGCCACCCCATCCTCTTCGGCCTTGTGCGCGAGCATCGGGCCCGGGATGCAGTCGCCGATCGCGTAGACGCCGGCGGCAGCCGTGCGAAACTGACCGTCCACGGGAATCCAGCCGCGGCCGTCGGTCGCAAGACCGACCGTTTCGAGGCCGAGGTCGTCGGTCGCCGGCCGGCGGCCCGTGGCTGCCAGCACGCGGTCGCACTCGATCGGCTCCTGGCCCTCGCATTCGACAATGCACCGGCCACCAGAGGCCCGGGCGCTTTTGACCTTCACTCCCAGGCGGATGTCGAGCCCCTGCTTGCGGAACAGTGGCAGGGCTTCCGCGGCGATGTCGGCATCGATGCCGGTGAGGATGCGGTCGGCATACTCGAGCACCGTGACCTTCGATCCCAGCCGCCGCCAGACAGTGCCCAACTCCAGCCCGATGTAGCCGCCGCCGATCACGACCAGGTGCGCGGGCACCGTGTCGAACGCGAGCGCCTCGGTGCTCGCGCCGACGAGTTTCCCGTCGGCCTCGATCCCGGGGAGCACCACGCTTCTGCTGCCGACGGCGAGGATGATCCGCGGGGACTGAACCACACGCTTCGAGCCGTCGGTCGCCGTGATCTCGACCTTCCCGGGCCCGGCGAGCCGGCCGGTGCCACGGTAGCGGGCCACCTTATTCTTCACGAGCAGGGCCTCGATCCCCTTGGCGAGCGTCGTGACGACGTCGTTCTTCCGCTTCATCATCGTGGCGAGGTCGAACGTCAATCCGCTGACACCGATGCCGTGCTGCGAGAACTCGTGCCCCGCCTCCTCGTATTTGTGGCTCGATTCGAGCAGCGCCTTGGAGGGAATGCAGCCCACTCGCAGGCAGGTGCCGCCGAGTTTTTCCTCCTTCTCGATCACCGCCACGTCCATGCCCAATTGCGCGGCGCGAATAGCCGCCACGTAGCCACCCGGGCCGCCACCGATCACCACCAGATCATGATTCATTTGACATCCATCTCGTTATTGAACGCACCATACAAGGAAGGCGAGGGTGTCGGCGAAAGCTCGACGAGCGTTAGGAACTTTCGACCTTCTGAGATCTGAAGCGCCGTAGGTCGTCAGCGGAGAAAGTTTCTCCGCGAGGAGACTTTTGCCGACACTCTCGCCGGCGCCCCTTCGAAGACGCCACGTCCTACACCTCCAGCATGAGCCGGGCCGGATCCTCGATCGTCTCCTTGATCCGCTTCAGAAACGTAACCGCCTCGCGGCCGTCGACGAGCCTGTGGTCGTAGGTGAGCGCGAGGTACATCATCGGGCGGACCACCACCTGACCGCCAACGGCCATCGGCCGATCCTGGATCGCATGCAGGCCGAGGATGCCGCTCTGTGGCGGATTGACGATCGGCGTGCTCAGCATCGAGCCATACACGCCGCCGTTGGAGATCGTGAACGTGCCGCCCTGCAGTTCCTCGAGCTTGAGCTTGTTGTCGGCAGCCCGGCGGGCGAAATCGCCGATGCTCTGCTCGATCTGGGCGAAGGAGAGGAGTTCGGCGTTCCGCAGCACCGGCACGACGAGCCCCTTGCCGCCACCGACGGCGATGCCGATGTCGCAGTAGTCGCGGTAGACGATGTGGGGATCACGAAACTCCGCGTTCACCTGCGGCACCGCGCGGAGAGCCTCCACGGCCGCCCGCACGAAGAACGACATGAAACCGAGTTTCACGCCATACCGCTCCTGGAACGAATCCTTGAACTTCGCCCGCAGGGCCATCACGGACGACATGTCGACCTCGTTGAACGTCGTCAAGAGCGCGGCCTGCTGCTGGGCATCGACGAGCCGCTCGGCGATCTTGCGGCGAATCGGGCTGATGAGCACGTAACGCTCCTCGCGAGGCCCGCCGCCGGTGGCGGCAGGAGCCATTGCGGCTGCCGCCGGCTTCGGCGCCGGCGGCCTGGCGGCGACGGCAGCGGCCGGCCGCGCTGCGGCGGTCACGGCATCCGGCTTCGTGATCCGTCCACCGGGCCCCGTGCCCGTGACCGACGCCGGGGAAACGCCGGCCTCGCCGAGCACGCGGGCCGCTGCGGGCATCACGCGGGGCTGCTGGCTCGGGGACATCGATACCGAGCCGATGTCCGTTCGCCCTTCCTTCCGGGTGACGCCCACCACGGGCGTGCCGGCAGCGGCAGCGGTGGGGGCTGGCTGGGCGGCGGGTGGCGCCGGTGCGGCGGCGCCGGCAGCCGCCGGCTCCAGATAGCCGATCACCTCGCCCACGACGGCCTTTTCGCCCGCGGCTTTCAGGATCTTCGTGATCGTGCCATGCGTGGGCGCGGGCAGCTCCACCGTAGCCTTGTCGCTCTCGATCTCCACGATCGAGTCGTCGATGGCAACGGTATCGCCCTCCCGCTTCTTCCATGTGCCGATCATCACCTCGGTGATCGATTCGCCAACTTCCGGAACCTTCAGTTCGAGTGCCATGGTGGAGCGTGCTTTCTAGATTGCTGGCTAACTGTGGAATGCAGCGGTGAGCAGTTCGTTCTGCTCAAGATCGTGGCTCTTCTTCGAGCCGGTGGCGGGGCTGGCGGCGCTCTGCCGGCAGACGCCCGAGAATGGAAAACGGTCGAGCAGTTTGTCGCCGAAGTGGATTCGGAAAAACCGCCAGGCGCCCATGTTCTCCGGCTCTTCCTGCACCCACACGGCGGGTGTGCCGACCGTATATTCACCGAGCGCCGCCTCGAGGGCCCGCCGCGGCAACGGATAGAGCTGCTCGACCCGCACGATCGCGACATCGCGGCGGCCGAGTTCCTGCCGCCGCTTTTCGAGTTCATAGGCGATCTTGCCGGAGCAGAGCAGGATCCGCCGAATCTCGCGCGGGGGCGTGTCGGAGGGATCGGGGATCACCCGCTGGAAGGAGCCCTTTACCAGCTGTTCCATGTCGGAGATGCAGCCCGGATTTCGCAGCAGGCTCTTCGGCGTCATCACGAACAGGGGTTTCCGCCAGACGCGGAGCACCTGCCGCCGGAGGCAGTGAAAAATCTGCGCCGGCGTGGTGGGCGAAACCACCTGAATGTTGTCCTTTGCGGCCAGCGACAGGATGCGCTCGAGCCGGGCGCTCGAATGCTCCGGCCCCTGCCCCTCGAAGCCGTGCGGCAGCAGCATCGCGATCCCGGACAGCCGGTTCCACTTGTCCTCGGCGCTGACGATGAACTGGTCGATCACCACCTGCGCGGCGTTGACGAAGTCGCCGAACTGGGCCTCCCACATCACCAGGCCGTCGGGGCAGTCGAGGCTGTAGCCGTATTCGAAGCCGAGCACGCCCGCCTCCGAGAGCGGGCTGTTATAGATCTCGACCGGCGCCTGGTCGCTGGCCAGATGCTCCAGCGCGCAGTAGGTCTCGTCGGTGACGACGTCGTGAATCACCGCATGCCGGTGGCTGAACGTGCCGCGTTGGCTGTCCTGGCCGGAGAGGCGAATCCGAAGGCCCTGCGCGGCAAGGCTCGCCAGCGCGAGGGCCTCAGCGGCCGACCAGTCGAGCGGCTGCCGGCCCTCGGCCATCTGCTGCCGGCCTTCGAGAAACTTCTGGATCTTCGGATGCGGCTGAAAGCCCTCGGGCAGCGAGACGAGCCGGTTGAGCAGGTGCTCGAGCACGTCGCGACGCACACCGGTGTCGACGTCGGCGGCCTCCCGCTCACGGCCGCCGATATAAAACGACCAGACGCCCGCCAGATCGCTCTTGTGGACGTAGTCCTCGCTCTTGGCCACCGAGAGTTCGGCATCGAGCTTGGCGCGGTGCTCGTCGGCGATCTGCATCGCCTCCTCGCGGGCCACGTCACCGAGCTTGAGCAGCTTCTCGAGGTAGCTCTCGTGCACGCTCGGCCGCCGCTCGATCACGCGATAGAGCGCGGGCTGCGTGAAGGCCGGCTCGTCGGCCTCGTTGTGGCCGCGGCGCCGGAAGCAGTACATGTCGATGACGACGTCGCGCTGGAACTCGCGGCGGAAATCCATCGCCAGGTTCACGACCTGCGCCACGGCCTCCGGATCCTCGCCGTTGACGTGGAAAATCGGGATTTGCAGCATTTTCGCCACATCGGTGGCATACATGCAGCTGCGGGCCTCGCGAGGGCCGGTCGTGAAGCCGATCTGGTTGTTGACCACCACGTGCAGCGTGCCGCCGATCCGATAGGCGTCGAGCTCGCTGAGATTGAGCGTCTCTTGAATGATCCCTTCGCCGGCAAATGCCGCGTCGCCGTGGATCAGGATCACCATGCCGTTTTGCCGGGCCGCGTCGGCGGAGCGATCCTGCCGAGAACGCATGCGGCCGATCGCGACGGGGTTGACGAATTCGAGGTGGCTCGGGTTGAAGCAGAGCGTCAGGTGCACGTTGCGGCCGTTGGCCGCGCGGTAATCGGTGGAGTGGCCGAGATGGTACTTCACGTCGCCACGGCCGACGTGCATCTCCGGATCGATGTCGGCAAACTCGCGGAAGATCCGCTGCGGGCTCTTGCCCATGATGTTGGCCAGCACGTTGAGCCGGCCACGGTGGGCCATGCCCATCACGACGTCGCCGATCTCCTGCGCAGCCGCCCGCTCGATCGCCATCTCGAGGAGCGGGATCAGGCTCTCGGAGCCCTCCAGCGAGAAGCTCTTCGCGCCGAGAAACCGCTTTTGAATGAACTCCTCGAAGACGGCGGCCGTCGTCATCTGGCGGTAGATCCGCAACTGCTGCCGCCGGTCGAGCTGGATCCGGTTTTCGCAGCCCTCCATCCGCACCTGCAGCCACTGCCGCACCCGCAGGTCGTCCATGTGCATGAACTGCACGCCGATCGCTCGGCAGTAGGTGTTGCGCAGCCGCTTGATGATCTGCCGCAGCGACATCGACTGCGGCCCCTCGATCGTGTCGGTGGAGAAGGACCGGTCCATGTCCTCTTCGGTGAGGTGGTAGAACTGCGGATCGAGTTCGGGCAGCCCCGGACGCGGCCGGCCGAGCGGATCGATCTCCGCCATCAGGTGGCCGCGAACACGGTAGGCCCTCACGAGCTGATCAACGCGGTCTTGCAGAAATGCGACCCGCTCCTCACCCCTGGTGCCCGTCGCCACCGGCGGCAGCGGGAGTGGCATCGCCTCGCCGGCGGGAGCATCGGGCAGTTGCGGCCGGCCGTTGGAAATCGCGAGGGCGTGGCCAGTGGCGATGCCGTCGGGCGTGACGAGTTTCTTCGCCGCCGGATGGCCGTTCGCATGCCCATTCGTCGCGGTCGGCAACCCCGCAGGGGCCGCCACTGCGACCGGAACCGGAGCGACTCCGAGCCCCTCGAAGTAGGCCCGCCAGTCGGCATCAACGCTGTCTGGATCAGACTGGTATTGCTCGAAAAGCTCCTCGAGAAATGCGAGGCTGCCGGTCCCTGTTAGATCAACGTCGCCCGCCGGGCCGGTGCTGTCAGAAGTGCTCATTATCTTGCTCTTGGGACCTCGATCACATCGACAGCAGGAGTCGGCCCGGGCTTTCGAGATACCCGATCACCTCGTTCATGAATCGGGCAGCCATCGCCCCATCGACGATGCGGTGGTCGTACGAGAGCGAGAGCGGCATCAGCAGCCGGGACTCGATCTTGTCTTCGTGCACCACCGGCATCTTCCGCGATCGGCCCACGAGGAGGATCGCCACCTCGGGCCAATTGATGATCGGCGTCGAATACGTGCCGCCGATGGCCCCGAGGTTGCTGATCGTGAACGTGCCGCCGCGGAGATCCTCGATGCCGTACTGGGCGTGCTTCGCCTTCTCGGCCGTCTCGGCCACCGCCTGCGCGATCTGGGGAATCGACAACTGGTCGCAGTCGCGGAGAACCGGCACCACGAGCCCGCGGGGCGTGTCGACCGCCAGCCCGATGTTGACGTAGTCCTTGTAGACAATCTCCCCCTTCTCCGGATCGATCGTCGCGTTGATCGACGGATGCTGCCGCAGTGAGAGACTCACCGCCTTGACCACGAACGACAGCGCCGTGAGCTTGACGTTACCCTTGGAGTGCTCCGAGGCGCTCGCCTTCCGCAGCCGCTCGAGTTCCGTCACGTCGGCGTCGTCGAAATTCGTGAGGTGCGGGATCGTGGAAACGCTCCGCAGCATGTTGGCTGCGATCGTCTTCCGCATCCGCGACATCTGCTCGCGGCGGATCGGCCCCCAATCGTCCCGCTCAGTCGCGGCCGATTCCGATGCACGGCCCCTGACCGCGGGCCCCTGGGCGCTGGCCTGCCGCACGGCGGCAACAACGTCCTCGCGGACGATCCGCCCGCCGGGACCGCTCCCGCGCACCCGCGCGAGATCGACGCCCAGTTCACGCGCCAGCCTGCGGACGGCAGGCCCGGCCGGCTCGACTGCCGCGCCGGCAGAAACCGGCTCCGGCTCCGGTTGGCGTTCGGGTTCGCGTTCGACGGCCTGAGCACGCGGAGCGACGGGGGCTGCGACGGCGGGAGCCGGAGCGGCGGCCGGGGCGGGTGCGGCAGCCGGCCGCGCCGGCGGAGCCTCCTGCTTGGCAGCGGCCGGCTTCGGACTGGCCGCGGGCGCGGCAGCGGCGCCTGCCGACTCGAGCGTCACGAGCGCCTGGCCCACCTTCACGGTGTCGCCCTTCTTCACCAGCACGCTGGCCACGCGGCCACCCTGGGGACAGGGCACTTCGATCACGGCCTTGTCTGTTTCGACTTCAAGGATCGCCTGCCCCGGCTTGACGACATCGCCGGCGGAGACAAACACGGTCACGACGTCGCCGGAGGCGATGTTTTCACCCAGATCGGGAAGCTTGAATTCTGTGGCCATTGGTTGAAGAGGGGTTCCGGTTTCAGGAATGAAGTGGCTTCAGCGGGAATCCGCTCACGCGAGCGCCGCATCGATCTTGTCGGGATTCACGCCGAGCCGCTTGATGGCTTCGGCCACGACGTCGGCCCCGATGGCCCCGGCCGCCGCCAGCCGGGAGAGGGTGCCGATGGCGATGCACTCGGCATCCACCTCGAAGTGCCGCCGGAGCGGGCCGCGGGTATCGCTGCGGCCGAATCCGTCGGTGCCCATCGCGAACAGGCCACCCGGGATCCAGGGATCGAGCTGCTCGGCGACCGCCCGCACGTGATCACTGGCCGCCACGAACACACCATCGAGATCGCCCAGTGTCGTCTCGAGATAACTCCGCCGCGGAGCGGCGGTGGGATGGAGCATGTTCCAACGGCGGCACTCCTGCGCCTCGCGCCGGAGCTCCTTCCAGCTCGTCACGCTCCATACCGTGCTCGCCACGCCCCAGTGCTCGGCGAGCAGGTCGGCCGCGCGGATCACTTCGCGAAGGATCGCACCCGAGCCGAGCAGGTTCACTGGCGGCAGCTTTCCGGCCGGCTTCGCCTTCGCGGGCACGTCCTTCAGCCTGTAGGCGCCCTTGAGAATGCCCTGCTCGCAGCCCGGTGGCATCGGCGGCATCTCGTAATTTTCGTTGTAGACCGTGATGTAATAGATCCAGTCCTCGCCCTTGGCGTACATGCGATCCATGCCGTCGAGCATGATCACCGTGGCCTCGTAGACGAACGCCGGATCGTAGGCCTTCACCGTCGGATAGGCCATCGCGAAGAGATGGCTGTGGCCGTCCTGGTGCTGGAGTCCTTCGCCGGCGAGCGTCGTCCGGCCGGCCGTCCCACCGAGCAGGAAGCCCCGGGCGCGGCAGTCGCAGGCCGCCCAGATCTGGTCGCCGATCCGCTGAAACCCGAACATCGAGTAGTAGATGAAAATCGGGATCATCGGCACGCCGTGGCTGGCGTAGGCCGTGCCGGCGGCGATGAAGCTCGAGATGCTGCCGGCCTCGGTGATCCCCTCTTCGAGAATCTGTCCGTCCTTGGCCTCGCGGTAATAGAGCAGCTGATCGGAATCGACCGGCTCGTAGAGCTGGCCGGTGTGGGCGTAGATGCCACACTGCTTGAAGAGCGGGTCCATGCCGAAGGTTCGCGACTCGTCGGGCACGATCGGCACGATGTACTTCCCGATCGTCTTGTCCTTGAGCAGCGACGCCATCAGCGTGACCACGCCCGTCGTGGTGGAGACCTCGCGGCCGGCGCTCTTCTCGATGAAGCCCATGTATTCGGAGAGGGGCGGCGTCTTGAGGAGCGGCGCCTGCTTCGGGCGGGTCGGCACCGAGCCGCCGAGCGCCTCGCGGCGTTCCCGCAGATACTTGATCTCCGGCGAATCCTCCGGCGGCCGGTAGAACGGCGCCTTCGCGACCTCGTCATCGGAGATCGGGATGCCGAACCGGGCGCGGAAGGCCCGCAGTTCGTCCTCGTTGAGCTTCTTCTGCTGATGGGTGACGTTGCGGCCCTCGCCCACCTCGCCGAGACCGTAGCCCTTGATCGTCTTGGCGATGATCACTGTCGGCTTGCCGTGGCACTTCATGGCCGCGTCGTAGGCGGCATACACCTTCTCGGGATCGTGGCCGCCACGTCGCAGCTTCTTGATCTTCTCATCGGAGAGATGCGCGACCATTTCCGCCAACTCGGGGTCGGCACCGAAGAAATGCTCCCGGATGTAGCCGCCCGGCATGACCACGTATTTCTGGTACTGCCCGTCGACGACCTCGTTCATCCGCTTGACCAGCAGGCCCTTTTCGTCCTTGTCGAGAAGCGGATCCCACTCCTCGCCCCAGATCACCTTGACGACGTTCCAGCCGGCACCGCGGAACACGCCCTCCAGCTCCTGGATGATCTTGCCGTTGCCCCGCACAGGCCCGTCGAGCCGCTGGAGATTGCAATTGATCACGAACACGAGGTTGTCGAGCTTTTCACGACAGGCCAGCGAAATCGCCCCGAGGGTCTCGGGCTCGTCGCACTCCCCGTCGCCGATGAAGCACCAGACGTGCTGCTTGCTCGTATCCTTGATGCCGCGATCCTGCAGATACTTGTTGAACCGCGCCTGGTAGATCGCCATCAGCGGCCCGAGGCCCATCGACACGGTGGGGAATTCCCAGAAGTCGGGCATCAGCCAGGGATGGGGATAGCTCGACAGTCCGCCGCCGTCCGCCAATTCTCGGCGGAAATTCTCCAACTGCTTCTCGGTGAGCCGCCCCTCGAGGAACGCCCGCGAATAGATGCCGGGCGAGGCATGCCCCTGGAAGTAGACCTGGTCGCCGGAATAGTCGTCGCCACGGCCGCGAATGAAGTGATTCATCGCCACCTCGACGAGCGTCGCCGACGAGGCGAAGGTGGAGATGTGGCCGCCGATGCTCTTGTCTTCGCGATTGGCGCGAACGACCATCGCCATCGCGTTCCAGCGAATGATGCTCTTGATCCGCCGCTCGAGTTCGCGATTGCCCGGGAACGGCGGCTGCCGGTCGGCGGGGATCGTGTTGATGTAGGGCGTGGTCGCCGAAAACGGGATCTGGACCCCCAGCCGGTAGGCCTCCTGCTCGATCGCATGGAGCAGGTAGGCGGCCCGATCGCCGCCCCGACTGTTGATGACATACCGCAGGGAATCGAGCCATTCCCGGGTTTCGGTCGGGTCGGCGTCGACCGTCGCCACGCCATCGACCCGCTCAGGCTGGCCGCTCGCTATGTCGCTCACCTGCCCGATCGACATCGACGCATGGGCACCTCGCGGGAGCGACTGGGTTTCGTCAACGACG
This sequence comes from Planctomycetia bacterium, assembly GCA_026401035.1. GTDB lineage: Bacteria > Planctomycetota > Planctomycetia > Pirellulales > UBA1268 > RGVT01. The sequence continues at coordinate 14,473 of JAPLNR010000056.1, forward strand.
TCGCTGCCGGATTGATCGGTGTCGGGGCTGGCCATGGCATGCTCCGGGAGGATGGGCGAACTTTTTCCATTATTCCGATGCTTCCGGGGGGCGTAAAGGCCGATTGACGGCGTGCGGAAGCGGGCGGGAATTTAGTTTACGGGCAGTCGGATATGAACCCGGCGCATTGCCGGCGGGCCGCGGGAGTCATCGCTGCGGGCGCCCTACCTGGCTTCGGTGCGTGGGCGGTAGATCTCGGTGGCGAGCCCGAAATAGTTTTCGGCGGAGAAGGCCACCGTTTCGCCGAGGGTCGGGTGCGGATGGATCGTCTCGCTGAGGTCGCGGGCCGAGCAGCCCATCTCGATGGCGAGCGTGCCTTCGGCAACGAGTTCGCCGGCGCCCGGGCCCACCATGCCGACCCCGAGCACCGTGTCGGTCTCGGGATCGACGAGGATCTTGGTCATCCCCTCCGTGCGGCCCAGGGCCTGCGCCCGGCCGCTGGCCGCCCACGGGTAGCGGCTGATCTCGACCACGCGGCCCTGCGCGGTTGCTTCATTTTCCGTAAGGCCCGCCCAGGCGATCTCCGGATCGGTGAACACGACCGCGGGAATCGCCCGTGGCGCGAACAGCGCCGGTTCGCCGTGGAGCACTTCGACCGCGACCTTGCCCTGGTGGCTCGCCCGGTGGGCCAGCATCGGCTCGCCGCAGACGTCACCGATGGCGAGAATCTTCGGATCGGCCGTCCGTTGCTGGCCGTCGACCTCCACGAAGCCCTTGGCATTCACCTTCACGCCGGTGTTTTCCAGACCGATGCCATCGGCATTCGGGCGGCGGCCGACGGCCACGAGCACGCGGGAGAAATCATGCGTCGTCGCCCCGTCCGGCCCCTCGAAGTGAACGCGGATGGATTCACCACGATCCTCGAGCTTCGCCACCTTTGTCCGCAAATGGATTTTTTCAAACAGTTTTTCCAGCCGCTGCTGCAACGGCTTGACGAGATCGCGGTCGGCACCGGGGAGCAGCGTGTCGGTGAGTTCGACGACCGACACCCGCGAACCGAGTTCCGCATACACGGTGCCCATCTCCAGGCCGATGTAGCCGCCGCCGATGACGAGCAGCGACTGCGGGATATCTGCCATTTCGAGCGCCTTGGTCGAATCCATCACTCGTGGCGTCGGCAGATCGAAGGCGGGAATCTTCGCCGGGCGGGAGCCGCTGGCGAGGATGCAGTGGTCGAACGTGAGCGTCTGGCTCGCGCCGCCCGGCGCGGATGGAGCGATTTCGAGCGTGGACGAATTGGTGAAGCGGGCGTTGCCGTGCACGATCGAGACGTTCCGTCGCCGGGCAAGCTGGGCCAGACCGCCAGTGAGCGTGGAGATCACCTTCTCCTTGTGGCCGCGCAGGATGCTGATGTCGATCGTCGGCTTGGCGAAGTGGATGCCCCAGGCCTCCATCTCGCGGGCCTCCGCCAGCACACGACCGACGTGCAGGAGCGCCTTGGACGGAATGCAGCCCCGCAGCAGGCAGGTGCCTCCAAGGCGTTCGTCTCGCTCGACGAGCGTGACCTGCATGCCCAGATCGGCGGCCAGAAACGCGGCGGCATAGCCTCCCGGACCACCACCCAGCACCACCAGCGGAACGTGCATCTTGTTGTTGACTCCTCTGCCGACGATCGGGCTGATTCACGTGCGGCCCTTCGGGCAGGCCCGCCGGGGTCGCTGAAAACGACTGCGTTGTTGTAGTTTCGACGGCCGTTCCCGGCAAGAAACGACCTGCGGACGCGGACGCTCCGCAGTTTGGTGATCTTTCATGACGCTCGATCTGCGCAGCCTGGCGGCGTTTCGCATGGCCATCGGTGCCATCGTCTGCGCCGACGCCCTCCTACGAACCCGCGACTTCGGGCTGATGTTCGGGGCCGACGGGATGTTTCCCATCGCGGTGCTCCAGCAGTACTACGGTGACCACTGGGCATGGTCGCTCGCCTTTTTCTTCGACGCCGACTGGTGGAGCGCGGCCGTCCTCGCACTCGAAGGGATCGCCGGCCTGCTTCTGGCCACGGGCCTCGGCACACGCTGGGCGACGATCGCCGCCTGGGCGGCGGTGGTGAGCGTGGTACGGCGGACCGCGCCGGCCACCAACGCCGGTGATCTCATGCTCTGCTGCCTGCTCTTTTGGGGCATGTTTCTCCCGCTGGGAGCCGTCTGGTCGGTCGACTCCCGGCTGCGACGACGCCAGCCGGCGGTGGCTGGCGTCACGGAAACGCAGATCTCCTCGATCGCTTCACTCGCGCTCGTGCTGCAGATCGCCGCCGTCTACCTCTCGGCCGGCCTCGCGAAGTGGAACGGCTCCTGGCTCTCCGGTGACGCGATCGCGTATGCGCTCTCGCTGCACGACCACGGCACGCCACTGGGTAGCCGCCTCGCCGCCTGCGGACCGGTGGTGCGGCTGCTCACCTGGGGCGTGGTCGCCACCGAAACCATCGCCCCCTGCCTGCTCGTCGCCGTGCCCTATCCGCCGGTGCGGCTGGCACTGGCCCTGCTCTTCATCGCCTTCCACGGCGCCGTGGCCGTGCTCATGACCGTCGGGCTCTTCGCCTCCGTCGGCATGGCGGCATGGCTGGCGGTGCTGCCAGGCTTTTTCTGGGACTGGCTGGCGAGTTCTGGCCGGATTGACGCCGGGGCGGCGGAAGTCTCGTCGCGGTGGCTTGTTCTCCGCTCCCGCTCCGAACAATCCAAATGCTCCTCGAGCTTCCGCCGACCCCGGCGTTCAGCATCGGGGGTTTTTGGTGCTGCTGCTTCGTGGCCGGAATGGTTGTGCGGTGCGTGTCTTGTTGTTGCGGCCGTGAGTTTTGTTCACGTGAATACGTTCTGGCGAGATTTTCCTTTGCCTCGGCCGCTCGCTGCGGTGGTGAGTCTCTGCTGTCTGGGACAGGACTGGAGCATGTTTGGCGATGTGCCGCGGCAGCAGCAGTGGGTGTATGGCCGCGCGGAGTTGGCCGATGGACGCGTGGTCGACCTGCTCCGCGGGGGCCGCCCGCTCGAGGCCGTGCTGCCGGCCGGCGGGTTTTCCTCGCTGCCCCACCACCGCTGGCACAAAATCTTCTGGGAGCTGCCAAAGCCGGCGGTGCGGATTTTCTCGCCGAGCATCGCCGCCGCGATCGCCCAGGAATGGAACCAGACACACCCCGAATCCGCCCGGGCAAAGTCGCTCGAAATCCGGTTTGCGCGAATCACGAGCGATCCCGAGGAGGGCACGCTGCACGAACTGCTGCTGGCGACCTGGCCGCCGCGGGGTGCCACGGGGAGCGGCAACCTCGACCGCTTGCTCGAGGAACAACACCGCCCGCCAAGAGACTGACTGATTGCGAACCGACGTCGGCAGTGGCAGACTTCGGGAGTTCGTGCTTGGAGCACTCCGCGAGAGTGGCGAAACTGGCAGACGCGCTGGATTTAGGTTCCAGTGCCGAAAGGCGTGCGGGTTCGACTCCCGCCTCTCGCATGATGGTGGACCGGGGGCGGGGCGGAAAACAGCATCTGAACTCCATTCAGACTGCAGACCAAAGTTCAGACCAAAGTTCAGACCAAATCGGTCTCCAATCGCAAAGCACTGATGCTGAGGAGCCGGGATCGGCGGAAGCTCGAGGAGCATTGGAGTTTTCGCTGAGTCGAGGAAGGCGCTGCCGCGCGACCCCGGTGCGAAAAATCCACGCGACGCGACTTCTGCCGTCCCGGCGACCAATCCGGGCTATCAGCACAGGGCAGAAAGCGGTCTCCAAGCGAGAAGCGGCTTCAACGCAAGGCGGCTATCGCAACGGGTTGAAGCGCTGGGAAGGCGTCTCGGCCGGCTCAGTGTGCGAGACCGTGCGCACAACCGATGGCTCGCTGAGCTCGCTTGACTCGCTTGGCTCGACTGATTGGCTCACTGCTGGGCTGGTCGCGGAACGGAGCGGCTGCCGTCTGACGGTCTGCTGACGCAGTGCCTCCTGCCGGAGTTGCTCGCTGCGGAGGGCCGACTGCTGGAGTTTGGCCAACGACTCGCGGCGGCGGCGTTGGAGTGAAGCCTCGTCGAACAGATTTTCCTCTGCTGCGGGCACGGCCGGTTTTTCGATGGCGGGCGGCTTCGCGGGGGGCAGTTCGGCCGGTTCCGCGGGCTTCTCCGCCGGTGGCTCCGGAATGATGGCGGGTGCGGGTACGGCTCCATCGGCCTCGTCTCCCGAGGGCAACCGTTCAGCGTCGACGTTTGCATCACCCTCCTGACCACCGGCTTCCTCGGGCTCCGGAGCCGGGGGAGATTCCTCGTCCGCCGAAGGCACTTCCGATTGCGGCGGCCGCACCGGAGTGGCCGCGTTGGTGAAGGCCGCCTGCACGACTCCAGCACCCGGCCACGTCCGCCACTGTGTGCCATAGAAGCCAAACCTGTCAGGCCGCACGGGACAGTGCGCGGGGCAGCCAGGCCGGCCGCATTGGCCATCGCGGCACTGTCCGTTGCAGCGGTCAGCGGATCGCTCAAGGCGGCCGTGATGAGCGCCGTGCGTCTTCAGGATCGCGGGCGGTGCGGCCTTGGCGGGCAAGGCGCCCATGATTTCGCTCGCCGCGGCCGTCGTCGGCCAGACACCCACCACCGCGACGGCCACCAGCCCACAGGCCAGAGGCAGGATCGCGGGGCTTCGAGCTAAAAGTCGGCTGCTCATGATTGTCAGGCCTGCGGAGGGCGTAAAAGTCGTCGTAATCCGATTCATCGACGCAATCGTGTTCATCGTCCGCCGGATGACGGAATCTTTGGCTCATTCCCCGCCACTTCGCCCCGCCGGGGCAGTCCGGGGCGACCGGGTTAACTGCGCAGCGGGCAGAGCGTTGCGGGATCGACCGCGGGCGTAGAATGAGGCCCTGGCCGGGGAGGCGCTCCATCTGGGCGGCTCCCCCCTCCGCAATCGCAGGAAATTGTTTCCATGAAACAGGTCAACATTCGGCTGCTGCTGATTCTCGTGGCGATTACCGTGGCCAGCCTTGGCGGCGTCTTCCTGCTCCACCGGTTTCAGGTGAACCGCAACGCCGGCAGCCTTGCCAAACTCGCCCGGCTCCGGCTGTCGGAGGGAAAGAACGACGAAGCGTTGAACCTCTTCGCCCGCTACGTCAATTTCCGACCGACGGACGACGCGGCCTATGGCGAATTCGCCACGCTCGTTCTCGACCGGGCGGAGTCGCCCATCGCCAACCGCGCCGACATCTCCCGGGCGTACAGCGTTCTGGAGACCGCCGTCCGCAGGAATCCCAGCGACGACAAACTGCGACAGCGGCTGGCCATGTTCGAGATGCGCATCGGTCGCTATGCCGATGCCCGCCAACACCTGCAGACGCTGCGTTCGAGACTGAACGACGACGCCCCAGCCGCCGCGGACGATGCCGCTGCGGCGAACACCGCGGAGACCGACGGTTCCGAAAAGCCGATCGATCGGACGCAGGTCGATCTGTTGCTCGCCAGATCCTGGGCCGGCACCGGCGATTTCGAGGAGGCAGCGGCGATCGCCGGCGGGCTGATCGGCTTCGATCTCACAAAAAAGACATTCGATCCAAAGCGGAAGGCCGCAGCCGGCAGCACCGAGGCCTTCATTCTGCTGGCGGCCATTCTCGAGGAGAAATTCAAGGATCCCACGACAGCCAACGCGGTGCTCGAACAACTCGTGACCGTCAACGCCAAGGATTCAAAAGCCTGGCTGGCTCTGGCGAGTTGGCACCGCCAGCGTGGCAACCTCGCAGCCGCGAAACAGGACGTCGCCAAGGCGGAACAAATCGCCCCCAAGGACATCGACACGGTGCTGGCATCTTTCGAGCTTGCGATGGCGTCAAAGGAACTGTCCAAGGCTGTGACGATCATGCAGCGTGGCCTCGAACTTGCGCCGAACGACGAGCGGATGGTGCGGGGCAGCGTCATGCTCGCCATGCAGCAGGGAGAGCCGGAGAGGGGAATCGAACTGCTGGAGAAGAGTCTGGCCGAGACCCCCGGACGGCCGACGCTGCTGCTGATGCTCGGCGATGCCCTCCTGCAGACGAACAGGATCGCGGAGGTGGAGCAGGCGCTCGCCAGGCTAAAGGAAACGATCGGCAACTCGAGCCCGGCCGTGGGGCTTCTCGAGGCCCGCCTGCTGATCGCGCAGAATCGCTGGATGCAGGCGAAGGCCAAACTCGAAGGCGTGCGGCCGCTCGTGGCCGGCTCGGACGACCTGACCCGCCAGGTCGATCTCTATCTCGGGCAATGCTACGAACGTCTTGGACAGTTCGACGAGCAACTCGAAGCCAACCGCCGCGTGCTGACGGACGATCCCACGTCGCTGGCCGCCCGCGTGGGCGCCGCTTCGGCGCTCCTTGCCGGCGGCAAGGCCGACGAGGCGCAGGAGGAATTCGAACTGGTGGCAGCCGCGATCCCCAAGGATCGGCTGGCCGGGGTGCCACAGGTGTGGAGCCCGCTGTTGCAATTACGCGTGGCCGCCCAGATGAAGCGTTCCGCCGCCGACCGGGATTGGTCGGCTATCGACGATCTGCTCGAACTGCTGCAGCAGTCGCAAAATATTTCATCCGGTCAGATGGCCCTGCTGCGGGCCGACGTGCTGGTGCGCAAGGGCGAGCCCGATGCGGCGGTCGACTTGCTGACGACCGCAGTGCAGGCCAGCCCCAAGGAGGCGCAGCTCTGGGCCGCTCTGGCCACGCTCTCGCTCCGCGGACAGGATGCCTCGCAGGCCCGCGGCGTGCTCGAGCGGGTTCCGGAGGAACTCGTTGACAGCCCAAACCTGCTGCTGGTCGGCGCCCAATTGGCGGCGCGGGAGCCGGCCGAAGAGGCGACGAAACAACTGGCCGACATTGAGCGTCGTGCCGCCACGCTCCCGGCGGAAGAGGCCGCCCGGGTGCTTTCCGCACTCGCATCGATCCATCTGGGACTGGGGCAGCCCGACGAAGCCGAGCGAATCTGGGCCGCCGTCGCCGAGAAGACGCCCGACGACCTGCGGGTGCGCACCGCTCTCTACGAATTGGCCCGCGAGCAGGGAAATCCTGAGAAGTGCCGCAGCCGTGCGGCCGAGATCGCCACCCTCGCGGGGGCCACGAGCCCGCAGGCCCGCGTGGCCGAGGCCGGCACGCTGATTCTCATGGCTCGAGAGTCGCAGAAGAAAAAGTTCACGGGGCAACAGACCGCGATCGAGCTCGATGCGAGCGAGCGCACCAAACTCGACGAGGCCCGCAATCTCCTCATCGAAGCCGAGAACGATCGCCCGGGCTGGCATCAGATTCAGCAGTTATTTGCCGAGATCGACGGCCTGCGGGGCGACGTGCCAGCCGCGATCGAGCACCTGCAGCGGGCGGTGCGCATGGGGCCCGCCAACCCCGGGATCGTCCGCCAACTCGTCGCCCTTCTCTATTCTTCGAACCGCCTTGAAGAGGCGCAGCAGGCGCTGGCGCGGCTCGGCCCCGATGGCCTCGAGGGCTTCGAACGCATCTCCGCGGAAATGGAGATGCGGTCGGGCAAGTTCGACGAGGCCGTGGCGCTCGCCGAACGGAGCGTGTCGAAGGACTCGAAAAATCCCCGCGACCTGCTCTGGCTGGGTCAGCTCTTGAGCCGCTCCGGAAAGGGAGACCGCGCGGAGACCGTGCTTGAACGCGCCGTTGAGGAGGCGCCGGACCAGCCGGAGACCTGGCTGACCCTCTTCTCCCATCAGGTCTCGGCCGGCAGGCGAAAGCCTGCCGAGCGCACGCTCGAGCGGGCGGCGGACAAACTGCCGGAAAACAAGCGGCAACTCCTGCTGGCGCAGGGCAACGAAATGCTCGGCCGATTCGAGGAGGCGGAGCGAAATTACCGGGAAGCCGCCCAGGCCTATCCGGACGATCTCTCGACGGCCCGCAGCCTCGCGGCGTTTCTCGTGCGCCGTGGCCAATTGAATCCCGCGCGGGACGAGCTCCGCGGGATCATCGCCAAGCAGGCCGACGGCGCCGACGCGCGTGGCATCCAGCAATGGGCCCGGCGGACCCTCGCCCAGTTGACCGCCGAAACGGGAGGCTATCGCGGGCTCGAACAGGCGGTGAAGCTGATCGAACAGAACGTCGGCAGCGATGGAAAACTCCCGCCCGACGATCTGGCCCTACAGGTATCGCTCCTGGCCGGCCGACCCGAACCGGCGAGCTGGCGCCGCGCCGTCAAACTGCTCGAGACGCTGTCGGCCTCGCAGCCACTGTCGGCCGCGCAGCGGCTGCAGTTGGCGCGACTCCGCGAGCGGGCCGGCCGCTGGGAGGAGTGCCGCAGCGAGATGGTGTCGCTCGTTGCCGGAGCGAACACGCCGCCGGCGCTCTACGCCCTGCTTGTGGAGCGGCTTGTCGAGCACGGTGAACTCTCCTCGGCGCGAACCTGGCTGACAAAATTACGGACGCTCGCGCCGGACGCCCCGATGACACTGGCGCTCGAGGCGAAGCTCGCCATGGCGGAAAATGACCGACCCACGGCCGTGGCCGCCGCCCGCAAGCTGATGCCCGCCGGCCCCGTTCCGCTCGAACAGGTGGCGCAACTCAAGGAGATCGCGCGGCTGATGGAAGACCTCGGCTTTCCCAAGGCGGCCGACAAGTTGCTCGGCGACTTCGCCGACCGCTCCGTCGACGGCGTCGTGGCCCGCGCCGAGTTTCTCGGCCGCCAGAAGCGGACCGAGGAGGCGCTCGACCTGCTCGAGTCGGCGTGGTCCCGGCTGCCGCTCGAACGGGTGCTGCAAGCGGGGCTGAGCGTCATCCGCGGCAAGGGCGACCGTCCGACCGCGGAGATGACCGGGCGGATCGAACAGTGGTTCAAGAAGGCGTTCCGCGAGGATCCCGATTCAGTCGTGCTCGCCCTCCTCCAGGCGGAACTTCGCGAACTGCAGGGCCGATCCGACGAGGTCGAGTCGCTCTACCGCGAGCTTCTCGCCCGCAAGGATCTGGCGCCGACGCAGACCGCGATCGTCGCCAACAATCTTGCCTTCCACCTCGCCCGCCCCGAGACCGTGGCAGAGGCGAAACAACTGATCGATTCGGCCATCGTCGAACTCGGTCCGCACCCCGACCTGCTCGACACCCGCGGGGTCGTCCGACTCGCCGACGGCGACCCGCGACGGGCGATCGAAGACCTCGAGGAGGCGGCCCTGGAACCATCGTCCGTGAAGCTTCTGCACCTGGCGCTGGCGCAGGTCGAGGACAAGCAGGGCAATGCCGCCCGGCGGTCTCTCGAGCGGGCGAAAAAGCTGGGGCTCGACCCGCTGCTCCTCAACCCCTCAGACCGTGCGCGGCTGGAGCGGGTCGAGGCCGCCCTCGGCTCGCCGGGTGCCTGAGCGGTCAACCGCCCTGCAGCGTCCGCGACCGAGCGAGGGCGTCTTCAGCCTCGGCGATAAGGCCGCCGCGCATGCAGGCCACGCTGAGCGCCGTGTAACTGAAGGGATCCTTCGGCTCCAACTCGCAGACCCGGCGGGCATGCTTAACCGCCTCCTCATGGCGCTCGAGCCGCGTGCACCAGGCGGCCAGGGCTGAATGGGCGAGGGCGAAGTCGGGCTCATCGGCCACCACTTCCTCCAGAGCCTGGACGGCTGCGGCGAGATTGCCGGCGTTTTTAAGGGTCTCAGCCGCTTCATACCGCTCTTCCCGACTCGCCATGGATGACCTCCCGAGGGAACGACGCTCGACGACTGCGGGCTGACGGCCGCAACACTCTGGGGAGTGTAGCCGGTCTTTCCGGCACTGACGAGGACCGCAGAACAGCCCAATCTCCCTGGAAAATCCATGGACCGGGGAATCGAGGAAAGATGTGACTGCAGGGTCAAATTGGCATTGAATCCGCCGCCGCACGAAGCCGATAACCCGGAACGACCGCTCTCCGCCGGGCGTCCCTGCCGCGGCGGACGCGGCGGGATCCTGATCCACTCCGATTTGGAAACGCAATCCGTGAGCATCCATCCGCTGGCCGCCGTGAGTTCCGAGGCCCGTCTTGGCGTGGGCGTGACGATCGGGGCCTTCGCCACGGTGGAGTCGGGTGTCGAACTCGGTGATTTCTGCACGGTCGCCTCGGGCGCAGTGGTGAAAGCCGGCGTGAAGGCGGGCTGCCACAACGAGTTTGGCGAGCACTCCGTGATCGGCGGCGCGCCGCAGCATGCCGGCAGGCCGCAGGATATCGGCACCGTGGTGATCGGAGACCACAACGTGTTTCGCGAACACGTCACGATCCATCGGGCTCTCAAGCCCGGCGCTGCCACCGTCGTCGGCGACAACAATTACGTGATGGCCAGCGGCCACTTTGGCCATGACGTGGTCGTGGGAAACAACTGCATCTGCGCCAACGGTGCGATGCTGGGAGGCCACGTGACCGTCGAGGACCGGGCATTCGTGTCGGGCGCCGTCGCGGTGCACCAGTTTTGCCGAGTCGGCCGGCTGGCAATGGTCGGCGGCCACGCCCGCGTCGTGCAGGACGTGCCCCCCTACATGCTGGTGGACGGCCAGAGCGGCTGCATCGTGGGGCTGAACATCGTCGGCCTGCGTCGGAGCGGACATTCCGGCGACGACATCGCTGAATTGAAGAACGCCTACCGGGTGATCTACCGGCGGGGACTGCCCTGGAAGGACGTGCTCGAGACGCTGCGGGCGGACTTCACGAGCGGCCCCGCACTCCACCTGCTCGAGTTTCTCTCCGCCGGCACGCGCGGCTTCGCCCAGGAGCGCCGGACACCGCCCGCCGCCACGCTCCGCCTCCGCGTGCCCGACGAAGAGGCAACGGCAACCGCCGCGGTCAAGTCGAAGGCCGGCTGAACAGCGCTTCGGCCGCCTGCGGACCACTTGTTTCACAAGCGGATCCTGCGCCCATGAGTCCCGGCTGGTTTGCTGCCCTGTGCAAATTTCCAGGATTGGTCGCCGGGACGGCAGAACTCGCGTCGCGTGGATTTTACGCACCGGGGTCGTGCGGCGATGCTGTTCTCAACAGAGCGAAAATTCCAAATGCTCCTCGAGCTTCTGCCGATCCCGGCTCCTCAGCATCGTCGGAAAGGAGGACGGGCTTCAGCCTGTCATGGTGCTGCCCTGTGCCGACAGCCAGCTTTGCCCGCCCCCGGCGGCGAACCACCACGAGGCGTTCGTGAGCAGCGTTCTACGTCCCGTCGGGATCTGGCTCTGCTTCTTCGCCGCCTCCACCCAGGCCGTAGCGTTGCAGTTTTCTGCGGAGCACGGAACGGTCGATGCCCAGCAGTTTCGCAGCGAGCGACTTGTTCTGCATGGTGGCGGCCAGAGTCCGCTCGAGATGCAGCCGCTCCACATCGGCCAGAGTGAGCCACGACGCATCGGCTTCCGCGGCCTGCCCCCCCGCGGCGGGTTGTGCCGGCACGGCATCGGCCGCCGGCCGTAACGCCGCCTGCACCATGGGCTCGACACGAAAGACACCCGGCACGGCCGTGGTCGAGAGAATTCCCTGTGCGGCAGCCTGCACGAGCTGCGACACATTGCCGATCCCGGGCACCGTGGAACCGGCTGCCGGCATGCCGAGTTGATCAGCGGGACCGCCCGCCGTCAGGAACCCGGTCAATGCGTCCGGCTCGATCTCGTCGCCGGACGAAAACATCACGGCCCGTTCAAGCACGTTTTCCAGTTCGCGGACGTTGCCGGGCCAGGCATAGCCCTGCAGCACCTCGATTGCGGGTGCGGAAAGCATGCACATCGGCAGGCCATGCCGGGCGGCCAGTTCCGCCAGATACCTGGCGGCCAGCACGGGAATGTCTTCCGGGCGGTCCTTGAGCGGCAGCGTCCGGATCGTGACCACGTTCAAGCGGTAATAGAGATCGTCACGGAAGCGGCCTTCGCTCACCTCGCGACCGAGGTCGCGATTCGTGGCGGCCACCACCCGGACATTGACCGGAATTTCATCGTGGCTGCCGACGGGCACCACCGTGCGCTGCTGCAACACGCGCAGGAGTTTTGCCTGCAGTTCCAGTTCCATCTCACCGAGTTCGTCGAGGAAGATCGTGCCGCCTTCTGCCGCCCGGAAGCAGCCGAGCGTCGAGGAGGTCGCGCCGGTGAACGAGCCCTTTACGTGACCGAACATATGGCTGGCAAACAGCGTGCCCGTGGTCACGGCACAATCAACCGGGATGAACGGCTTCGAGGCCCGCTTGCCACTCGCATGAATGGCCCGCGCGATCAGTTCCTTGCCCGTGCCGCTGGGACCGAGGATCAGCACGCTCGACTGGTGTGCGGCGACCAGCTCGATGGTGCGCCGGACCTGTTCCGCCCAGGGCGAAACGCCGACGATCCGTTCCACGCCGTACGACACGCTTCGTTGGTGGTGGGCCACTGCCATGCGCTCTCGCTCGGCGAAAATCAAATCCAGGGAACCCCGGCCGTCCCGACGACGGACCGCCAACACTTCTCAAAACCCTTGTTGGCAGGATATCGGGAACCTTCCGCGAATGCCAATAACTCTGGCAGTTTATGCCGATTTTTCTGGATTTGGGGATCCCGGGAAAAATTTCGGTGCTGCCTGTCGCCCGGAGGGGAAAGATGGGCAAAGATTGCATTGGCCGGGCAGGTTTCGCCCGGCGGTCCTCGGAACGGCCCTTTCTGGTTGCAGTTGCATACATGCGCACCCTTCCCCCATCGCCAGACGACCACCCGGCCGGCCCCGCGGCCACGGACGGCTTCCTCCGCACCGGCGGCCAAAGCCGATTCTGGAACCGCCTGCTCCTGATCGGCCTCGCCATGGTTGCCGGCCTCGTGTGGTTCGGACTCGATCGGTTGCTGGTGGATCGCAGCCCGATCGTCGTCGGCATCCTGCATTCGCAGACCGGATCGATGGCCGTGAGCGAAAAATCGATGATCGACGCCGAGGTGCTCGCGCTCGAGGAGATCAACCAGGCCGGAGGCCTCCTCGGCAGGCAGGTGCGCTGGGTGATCGCCGACGGGGCTTCCGATTGGCCGACGTTTGCCAGGCAGGCGGAGAAACTCATCCGCGACGACAAGGCCCGCGTGGTCTTTGGCTGCTGGACGAGCGCCAGCCGCAAGAGCGTGCTGCCGGTGTTCGAAGCCGCCGACCACCTGCTCGTCTACCCGATGGCCTACGAGGGTCTCGAGCAGTCTCCCAACATCGTCTACGTGGGCGCTTCGCCAAACCAGCAGATCACGCCGGCCGTGCAGTGGTGCCACGACACGCTGGGCGCCCGTCGCTTCTTCCTGGTGGGCTCCGACTACATCTGGCCGCACTGCGTCAACGCCATCATCTCCGACCAGCTCACCGGCCTCGGCGACGAACGCGTCGGCGAGATCTACATCCCGTTTGGCAGCACCGATGTCGACGCAGCGGTGCGGGCGATCGTGGCCGCCAAGCCCGACGTCGTGCTCAGCAGCGTGGTCGGCGACTCGGCCCTGGCGTTCGCAAAGAAACTTCGTGCCGCCGGGATTCGTCCCGAGCAGATGCCGGTCATGACCTTCGCCATCGGGGAAAACGAACTCCGCACGACGGCCCGTGACGACTTCGCGGGAAACTACGCCGCCTGGAACTATTTCCAGAGCATCGACCGCCCGGAAAACCAGGCTTTTGTCCGGAGTTTCAAGGCCCGCTACGGCAGCGACCGTTCCACGTCGGACGTCATCGAGGCTTCCTACAACAGCGTGAAACTCTGGGCACAGGCGGTGCGGGAAGCCGGCACGACCGACGTTCGCCAGGTGCGCAATGCCCTGCGGCAGCAGAGCCTCAACGCCCCCGAGGGGATCATCGTCGTCGACCCCGCCACGCAGCACACCTGGCGGCCCGTGTCGATCGGCCGAATCCGCCCGGATGGCCAGTTCGATATTGTCTGGACGAGCCGGACGGCAGTCCGCCCCGTTCCCTTCCCGATCTCACGTTCCCGACAGGAATGGGAGGCGTTCGTCGACAAGCTCCACCGCGACTGGGGCGGGCAATGGGAAAACACCACGGTCAAACCGAGCACCGCAAGGAGCACCGTCCGCTAGAGCGGCGGCCGGGAGAGCGACATGACACGCATGACACGCATCGACAGCGACACCCGCTCACCCGACAATTCCATGCAGCGCTCGATCGCCGGCCGTCTGCTCTTCTGGTTTCTCGTGATCGCGCTCATTCCCTGCGCCATCCTTACGGCCATCACCGCCCGCATCGCCACGCGGGCCCTCGAAAACTCAGTCCGCAACAACCTCGTGCAAATCGCCGCCGCCAAGGCGAATGAACTCGAAGCCTATGCGCTCGAGCGTGTCCGCGACGGCACGGCGCTGGCCCGCGCACCGACGCTGGTTCAGGCGGCCAAAGAACTTGCCGCGGCCAGCGCCGCCGAGCCTGACGCCCCCCCGGCGAAGCGGGGGGAAAAACTCTCCTGGGCAGCGCTCGAATTCGAGCCCTTCCTCGGCTACGTGGCCAAGTCATTCGACTATTCGCAACTGCTTGTGATCGATCCGCAGGGGCAGATCCTCTTCTCGCTCGAAGAGACGTTCCCCGTGGGATCGACGCTGCTCTCGGGCGGCCTGGCCTCCTCGGAGCTGACCCTGGCCTTCGATCGATCCCGCACGCTGCTCCAGTCGGAACTCTCCGGCTTTCAGACCTACGGTGGCTCCCAGCAACCGCTCGCCTTTGTCACGAGCCCGATCTTCGACGAGGGCCGGGTGATCGGCGTGCTGGCCATGGGACTGGGGCCGCAGCGGATCTGGCAGGTGCTCTCCGATCTGAGCGGGCTGGGCGAAACGGGTGAGATCGTCACCGGGCAGCGGAACGGCGAAAACATCATGGTGACATCGCCGCTGCGACACGCACCGGACGCGGCCTTCAGGATGCAGATTCCGCTCGGTGGTGATCAGGCAAGCGCCACGCTACGGGCCGCCAGCGGCGACCGTGGCTACGGCACCGTCCGCGACTATCGCGGCGAGCAGGTCGTGGCCTCCTGGTGCTATCTCCCCAGCTTTCGCTGGGGCATGAACGTCAAGCAGGATGCCAGCGAGGCGTTCGCCCTCATCAATTTTCAGCGGCTGGCGATCATCGCGCTGTCGCTGGCGACGATCCTCGGCGTCACGCTCGCGGCGCTCGTCGTGGCCCGCACGATCTCCAATCCGATCCGCACCGCCGTGGCCGTCGCCAAGCAGGTGGCCGGCGGCGACCTGCGGGCCAACGTCGGTGTCACCTCCGACGACGAGACGGGCGCGCTGCTGGCGGCCATCCAGACGATGACCAACGACCTGCGGGGCCTGATCGGCCGAATCCAAAAGTCTTCGGTGGCCTTGATCTCGACCGCCACCGCGATCCAGGCCACCAGCAGCGAGCAGCAGCAGGTGATCGCCGACTACGGTGCCTCGACCAGCGAAGCCGTGGCTGCCGTCAAGGAAATCTCGGTCACCAGCCAGGAACTGGTGCGGACGATGACCGAGGTGAACGACATGGCCGCCCACACCGGCGACATGGCGGCCGAGGGCCGCGGCAATCTCACCAACATGGCCACCACGATGCGGCAGCTCGCGGAAAGCACCTCGTCGTTCGGCGCAAAGCTCGGGGTGATCAGCGAACGTGCCGCCAACATCAACCTCGCGGTGACCACGATCACGAAGGTGGCCGACCAGACGAACCTGCTCTCGATCAATGCGGCCATCGAGGCCGAGAAGGCGGGTGAATACGGCCTCGGATTTCTTGTCGTGGCCCGCGAGATCCGCCGCCTCGCCGACCAGACGGCCGTCGCCTCGCTCGACATCGAGCGGATGGTGAAGGAGATGCAATACAGCGTGTCCGCCGGCGTGATGGAGATGGACAAGTTTGCCGAGCAGGTCCGCGGGGGTGTCCGCGAAATCGCCGACATCTCTGAAAAACTCGGCGAAATCATCACGGCCGTGCAGGGCATCTCCGGCCGGTTCGGGCAGGTGACCGAGGGCATGCGGGCGCAGTCGCAGGGAGCCGACCAGATTCGCGAAGCGATGGTGCGGCTCGCCGAGGGTGCGTCGCGAACCGCGTCGTCGCTCAACGAGTTCAACGGCGCGACGATCCACCTGCGTGAGGCCGTGGGTGACCTCAAGGAGGAAGTGTCGCGCTTCACGATCTGATCTGCTGCGGTACGGTCTAACCAGGGCCTTGTCCGCGCCAAGACCGGTTCACATTCCGAAGCCAGACAGCACTTCCACCGGAACCATGCAAATCCTCACCTTCACCGTTGCCGGCCAGCCGTGCGCGATCGAGTCGCGCAGCGTGATCGAGGTGCTGCCGTTGGTGCCGGCCCGGCCGATTCCGCTCATGCCCGACTACGTCCGCGGCATCTTCACCTACCGCGGACGCCTCGTGCCCCTGATCGACCTGGGCCGCCGGTTTGCCGTCGGCCACGAGGCTGCGGGGGCGGGCCGCGAGCGGCTGAGCACGCGGGTGATCGTGGTCGAATTCGTGCCGCCGGGCGCGAGTCCTGCGGAGCCCGTGCGGCTGGGATTGATCGCCGAAAACGTCGTCTCGATCCGTTCGGCCGACAACGCGGACAGTTCGATTCCGGCCCTTGAGCTAGGGCATGCCCCCTTTCTCGGCCGGTTGCTGCGGCTGGGCGGACAGACGGTGCAGATGATCGCGGTGGACCGGCTGCTGCCCCGCGATCTGCTCACCGGACTATTTCCGGCGGCAGCCAGAGCCGAGGATGGACTCCCGGAGGAACCGCGGGTCCCATGACGAGCCTCAACACACCGAATCAAACTCGCCCTACGAGCCCTCCCCCCGCGACCACCGCGGCCGCGGCGGAGGAGCTGCTGCAGCGTTGGATTGGACTCGATCCGACCACGATCGGTTCGGCCGCGATCCAGCGAGCAGTGCGTGTCCGCATGACGGCGCTGGGCCTCGACGACATGGCGGCATTCACCGCTTTGGCGCTGCGGGACTCGGCGGAGCGGGATCAGCTCGTCGAAGAGATCGTCGTCGCCGAGAGCTGGTTCTTTCGCGACCGGCAGGTGTTCGATTTCGTCCGCCGGTTTGCCTGCACGCTGGCGGCGCTCCCCCACCGCCAGCCGGTGCGAATCCTGAGCGTGCCGTGCGCATCGGGCGAGGAGCCCTATTCGGTGGCGATGGACCTCCTCGATGCCGGCCTGGCACCGGCACAGTTCGCGATCGATGCCGTCGACGTCAGCCACGCGTCGCTGGGGCGGGCCCGGCAGGGCTCCTATTCGGCCAATGCCTTCCGCAATGCCGACCTCTCCTTCCGCGACCGCTGGTTTCGCAGCGAAGGCGGGGTTTCCGTGCTCGACGAGACGGTGCGCCGCTGCGTGCACTTCGCCTGGGGCAACCTGCTCGAGGAGTCGCTCGTCGCCGACACGCTGCACTCGGGCCGCGGACCGTACGACGTCATCTTCTGCCGAAACCTGCTGATCTACCTGACACCCGCCGCCCGCGTCCACGCCGAGCAGTCGCTCTCCCGGCTCCTGAAGCCCGACGGTGTGCTCGTGCTCGGCGCCGCCGAGCCGCCGATCATGAAGGGGGATTGGATTCCCGCCGGCGACAACTCGATCTTCGCCCTGCGCCGCGGTGTGCGGGCGGGTTCGACCGGTAGCCGCCCGCACGCCGTGGCCCCGCCGATAGCGGCCACCCGCCGCCGGGCCGAAACGGCCGCTGCGACGAAAAGCGTGGTCCGCCGCCCGGAGGCTCCGGTCGCCCAGGCCACGCCCGTGAGAGCCGACACCCCCGCACGGGCCGACACCGCCACGCCGGCCGAGCCGTTGCCGCTCCCGCTCGACGACGTGCTGCAGGCAGCCGGCGCGATGGCCAACGCCCGGCGGTTCAGCGACGCCCTCGCCTTCTGCGAGGAGCAGGGAAAGCGGCTCGGCCCCTCTCCCGAACTCTTCTTCCTGATGGGCATGCTTCACCAGTCGGCCGGGGATCTCGACCGCGCTGAGGGCTGCTTCCACAAAACCCTCTATCTCGACGGTAGCCACGAGGAGGCGCTGCTGGCGTTGGCGCTGCTGGCGGCCCAGCGCGGTGATGCGGCCATGGCGGCCAATTATCGCCAGTCGGCAACGCGGGCCCTCGCCCGGAAGGGTGCCTCATGAGCACGCCGCTCCAGGTCATCGAAGCACCGATGGAGGATTGCTGGCGACGCATCGGCGTGGTCGGTGACCGCAGTTGTCCCGAACTCGAGACGTACATCCACTGCCGCAACTGCCCGGTGATGGCCGATGCCGCCCGCGCGTTCTTCGACCGGCAGGCGCCGGAGGGCTACCTCGAGTCGTGGAGTCGCATCCTCGAGGAGCCGGAGGTCGTCGTCGACCCCGACGCAACGAGCGTGCTCGTCTTTCGGCTCGACCGCGAATGGCTCTCGCTCCCGGCCACCGCCCTGATCGAGGTGACGCCGCTCCGACCGCTGCATCGCGTGCCGCACCGCACGGCCGGCGTGCTCCAGGGGCTCGTCAACGTCCGCGGCCAGCTGCAACTCTGCGTGTCGCTGCACGGCCTGCTCGGACTCGAAGGCCGGCCGTCGTTCGAGCCAACCGCACCGGACAACGACGCTCCAATCTCGACCGCCCGGCTGCTGGTGGTCGAGCGCAACGGCAGCCAGGGTGACGACCGGTGGGTGTTCGGCGTCGACGAGGTGGCTGGCGTGCAGCGGGTGCTCCGTTCGGCATTGCGGTCCGTCCCCTCGACGGTGAGCCAGTCGAGCACACGGTACTGCCAGGCGCTCTTCGACTGGCAGGGGCAGGCCGTCGGCCTGCTCGACGAGTCCCGCGTATTCGACGGGCTCCGGGATTCGATCGGGAGCTAGTGGCAAAGGAGCGTTTCGTGGCGGAAGACCTGAGCGGATTTTCGATGCTCGAGCTGTTCCGGCTCGAGGCCGAAAGCCAGACAGCCATCCTGTCGGCGGGCGTGCTCGCCGTCGAGGAACTGGAACGTTCGCCCGAAACCATCGAGTCGATGATGCGGGCGGCTCATTCGCTGAAGGGCGCGGCCCGGATCGTCGGCCTCGAACCGGCCGTGCGGGTGGCGCATGCGATGGAAGACTGCTTCGTCGCGGCCGGCAAGGGAACGTTTCAGGTGCGGCCGGAGCACGTCGACCTGCTGCTGGCGAGCATCGATTTCCTGTCCTCGATCGCGAAGGCCGAAGACGCGCTCGCGGCCGACAGCACGTGGCCCCGCACGGCCAACTCGCTGGTATCCGAACTCGGCGCCCTGCTCACCGCGCCTGCGGCCGCACCCGCTCCGCAGGCCACCGCGGCGGCCACGAGTCCGGTGGCGGCCCCAGCCGAGACGGCAACCCCGGCCGCGGCGGCAATCCCGGCCGCGGCGGCAAGGCCCCCGGCTCCCCGGCCTGCGGCTGCAGCAGCCAGCCCGCCCCCGGCGGCCGCCCCCAGGCAGGAACCGCCCGCCCCGGCCCAGCCCACGGCCACCAGCGCGAGCCCCGGTGGATCGGCGAGCCCGGCAGCGCCGGCCGTCTCAGCCACCCGCGCGATCGAACAGGCCGACAGGGTGGTGCGGGTATCGGCCGACAGCCTGACCCGGCTCGTCGGCCTCGCGGGCGAGTCGCTCGTGGAAACGCGACAACTGCGGCCCTTCGTCGATTCCCTGCTCGCCCTGCGGGCCTCGCAGGTCGAGCTCTGCGACACGATCGCCGTGGTGGAGGAGAAGTTCAAGGCCGACGACGTCACGGTGCCGCCACCGCTTTTGGGCATGCTTGCCCGCGTGCGGGAGCGGGCCGAAGCCTGCCTGACGACCCTCATGACTCAGGTCGACGACCTCGAGAGTTTCGCGCGGCGAAACGAGGATCTCTCCGGCCGCCTCCATCAGGAGGTGATCGTGAGCCGCATGCGGCCGCTGGCCGACGGCATCCGCGGTTTCCCGCGGCTCGTCCGCGACGTCGCCCGCACCCTCGGCAAGCAGGTTCGCTGGGAGGTACGCGGCGAACAGACCGGCGTCGATCGCGACATCCTCGACAAACTCGAGGCGCCGCTTTCGCATCTCATCCGCAACGCCCTCGACCATGGGCTGGAGACGCCCGCCGACCGGGAGGCCGCCGACAAGCCGCCGGTCGGCACGATCCGGCTCGAGGCCCGCCACCGCGCCGGCATGCTCCACATCACGCTCACCGATGACGGCCGCGGGATCGACGTCGAGCAACTGCGGGCCAAGGCCGTCTCGCGCGGACTCGTCGCCAAGCAGGTGGCCGACCAGCTTTCCGAATTGGAGCTACTCGAGTTTCTCTTCCTGCCCGGCTTCTCCACGAAGGACGAGGTGACGGAGATCTCCGGCCGCGGCGTGGGACTCGACGTGGTGCAGAGCATGGTCAAGGCGGTGGGCGGCACCGTGCGCGTGGCCACGCAGATTGGCCGGCAGACCAGTTTCACGCTCCAGCTCCCGATCACGATGTCGGTGATCCGGGCGCTGCTGGTCGACATCGGCGGCGAGCCCTACGCCTTTCCGCTGACCCGCATCGACAACATCCTGTTCTGCCATCACGCCGATGTTCGTACCGTCGAGGGCCGGCAGTATTTCGAGCGCGACGCCGTCTCGATCGGACTGGTGATGGCGCCGCAGATTCTCGAGATGACGGGCCACCCCGCGCCCCCCGACCCGATGCCCGTCGTGGTCATCAGCGACCGCGGACAGCAATTCGGCATGATCGTCGACGCCTTCCTCGGCGAACGTGACCTCGAGGTGCGGCCGCTCGATCGGCGGCTCGGCAAGGTGCCCAACATCAACAGCGCGTCGCTGCTCGAAAATGGCAATCCGGTGTTGATCGTCGACGTGGAGGATCTCGTCCGCTCGATCGACAACGTGCTCATGGGCCGCCGGCTGTCGCGGGTGGAGTTCGAACGCATGGCGGAACAGGCCCGCCAGCGGAAGCGGATCCTCGTCGTCGACGACTCGATCACGGTCCGCGAACTCGAGCGGCAATTGCTGCAGGCCCGGGGATTCGCGGTCGACGTCGCGGTCGATGGCATGGACGGCTGGAATGCGATCCGCAGTACGCACTACGATCTGGTGGTGAGCGACGTCGACATGCCACGGATGGACGGCATCGGACTGGTGTCGCTGATCAAGAATGACCCGGCCCGCAAGGACATCCCCGTGGTGATCGTCTCGTACAAGGATCGCGAGGAGGACCGGCTCCGCGGGCTCGACGCCGGCGCGAACCGCTACCTCACGAAGAGCAGTTTTCACGACGAGACCTTCGTGCACACGATCATCGATCTCGTGGGAGAGCCATTGCAGTGAGAATCGGAATCGTCAACGACATGCGGGCCGCCTGCGAGGCGCTGCGGCGGGTCGTGAACAGCCTGCCAGACCACGAGATCGCCTGGACCGCCACCGACGGCGTCGAGGCGATCGCGATGGCCAAGCGCGACAGGCCGGACCTGATCCTGATGGACCTGATCATGCCGCATCTCGACGGCGTGCAGGCCACTCGGCAGATCATGGGATCGGCTCCGTGCGCGATCCTTGTCGTCACCGCCACCGTGAGCGGCAACATTTCTCTGGTCTACGAGGCCATGGGGTTCGGCGCGCTCGACGCCGTCGACACGCCGATGCTCGGCCCCGCCGGCGAGGTGAGCGGCGCGGGAGCGCTGGTCGAGAAGATCGGCATGATCGCCAAACTCGTGGGGTCCACGAGCGAGTCGCGAAAACCCGCCCGACCGGCCGCCGGTGCGGCCCCGCCACGGCTCCTCGTCATCGGCGCCTCGACGGGCGGTCCCAAGGCGATCTCCGACCTGCTCCTGCCACTGCCCCGCGAATGGAATGTGGCGACCATCATCGTGCAGCACGTGGACGTGGCCTTTTCGCAGGGGCTCGCGAAGTGGCTCGGCGATCGGACCGGACGGGCCGTGCGGGTGGCCGAACACGGCCAGCAACCACTGCCCGGCGACGTGCTGCTGGCAGGCACCAACGACCACCTCGTGCTCTCGAAGAGCCGCGTGCTCGAATACTGCGAGGAGCCGAAGGAGGTGTTCTTCCGCCCCAGCGTCGACGTCTTCTTCCAGAGCGTGGCCGAATTCTGGCCGCAGGCGGGCACGGCGCTGCTGCTCACCGGCATGGGAAAGGACGGCGCCACGGGACTGCTCAAGCTCCGCAGTCGCGGCTGGCACACGATCGCCCAAAATGAATCCTCGAGCGTCGTCTGGAGCATGCCGAAGGCGGGCATCGACCTCGGCGCCGCCAGCGAGGTGCTCAGCATCGACCAAATGGCCCGCTCGATCACGCAGCGCATGGGCTGAGCGGACTGTGTGAACATCATGCAGCGGGCCGCCGCGGTCAAAGGCGTAAAACTGCGGCGTAAAACTGCGGCGTAAAACTGCGGCGTAAAACTGCGGCCAAAAACCGAGGCACAAAACGAAGGCGCAGGGATCGGCGGAAGCTCGAGGAGCATTGGAGTTTTCGCCGAGTTGAGGACAGCGCTCCCGCGCGACCCTCGTGCGAAAAATCCACGCGACGAGACTTCTGCCGTCCCGAGCCGGTTTCGGCGCGAACGGCCCGTCCCCACCAGCACTCTCCCGAAGCGTTCAAACTCCGCCAAGCTATTCTCGCTCCTACCTACTGCTCGCTCCTACCTACTGCTCGCTCCCGCCTCCTGCTGGATCAAACGCATCACCTCGAGCACGGTTGCCTCTCCACCGCGCAGAGCAATCACCTGCACCCCCACCGGCAGCCCGGCGCTGCCGCGATCCGTTTCGCTGGCCGCGCGGACGACCGGATCCCGCGAGTTTCTGCGGCCGATTTCCTCGTGGGGCAGCACCTGCGTCACCGGCACGGAGCCTGCCGCGAGATCGAGAAGATTGGCGAGCAGGCATGGTGCTGCGGCCACGATCAGTGTCGCGGCCGTCCCGTGTCGCAGCGCCGGCAGGGCCGATACCGGACAGACGATCGCGTCGTGGTGTTCGCCCATGGCGGCCGCGTGCGCGGCCATGCGGTCCCGTGCCGCGAGCAACGGCGCCAGCGCCGCCCCCTGACGCGGCCCCGTCTGGCGCAGGGCCTCGGCCTCGATCCGCCGGCCTGCCAACTGTGCGGCGCCTGCCAGCCACGGACGCAGACACCGCGGCACGCCCGCCAGCCCGAGCAGCCTGGCCACCGGCTTGATCGGCGTTGAACCGGCGAACAACTGCCGGATGTCGGCCCCCCCATCGGCCGAAAGCAGGGCGAGATGGAGCCAGGCCGCATCGCGACCGAAGGCGCCGTCGAATTGTTCCCCCACCGCGCCGGCCGCACGGAGCCGCGCCATGGCGTCGCGCACCGCGCGGCGCACGGCCGGGGAGGGGTCGAGCGGGCCGGCGTCGTCCCACCAGGCAATTCGCAGCGGGCGGCCACGACGGTCCGCGGGTTTTGAATCAACGCCGACGGCACCGAGCGCGAGCCGCAGGTCATCGACGTGCCGGGCCAGAAAGCCTGCCCGCGGCCGCACGGCCGTCAGGTGCGGCACGGTGTCGAAGGCGCCACCTTCGCCGAGGACCGCCGAACGCGGCATGATTCCCACGATACCGCAGGCATGTGCGGGCTGGCGGATGCTGCCGGCGAGATCGGTTCCCACGGCGAGGGGCACGACGCCCGCCGCGACGAGCGCCGCGGCACCGCCACTCGAGCCGCCCGGACCACGATCGGTGGCCAGCGGGTGATTGGTCCGTCCCCAGACGGGATTGTCGGTCTCGTGGAGATACATCGCCTGAGGAACGTTGTCCTTGCCGACGACCAGCGCCCCGGCCGCCTGCAGCCGTTCGACGAGCGCGGCGGAACTGGCGTCACGACACTGGCGGCGACTCTCGATGCCGAGGGTCGTGAGCATGCCGCTGACCGGAAAGCACTCCTTCACGCTCACCGGAACTCCGGCAAGCACGGCCGCCGATCCAGCGTGGATCCGACCCGCCTCCAAGGCCGCCGCTTCGTGCCGGGTTTGCACGAGCGCGTTGAGCCGTGCATGAGTGGACTGCCAGCGTGCCACGTGGGCGGCAAGCACGGCGTCGGCCCGCAGGCTGCCCGCGGCCACTGCCTCGGCGATGTGCGCCGCCGATGGCAGGTCGCCGGCCACTCAGAACAGGTCCTCGACCGGCTGGGCCGACTTATCCAGGCTGCGGCAGTCGGCCGCCCAGACCACATCGCCGTCGAAGAGCACGCCCGTGACGAGCACCTGCGCGCCCGCCGCCACCGTGGGCTCGCGCCGCGAGATGATCGAGAGGTTCCTCGGCTCAGCACCTTCGATCGTGACGGAGGAAGACCAGTAGGGCCCCACCTGGCGGCCGCCGTTGAAGGTGGCCAGGAGAACGGCGCCGTCCACGGGACGCTTCTTCGACTTCAGCCACATGCCGCTGAGCTTGCCGAGGTCGGTGATCACCGCTTCGTTGCCGACGATCTTGCCGTAGAGACCTTCCAGCTGCTCAGGAGTCTTGTCGAGCGGCCGCGCGGAGTCGGCCGCGGCCGTTTCCAGCATCACCAACTGCTCGGCGACTCCGGCAAGATTCTTGTACCAGCCCACGAGTATTTTTTTGCGGCTCGGGTCTTCGGCATCCACTGCCGCGAGTTCGTCAAACGCCGTTTCCGCCTGAACGACCGCAGCCTCCAGCGCGGAAAAATCGAGCGGCTCTGGCTCGGGTACGGCCGGGGCCGCGGGTTCCTTCGGGGCAGGCTGCTCGGAGAACAGATCGTCGCTGGCCGCAGGCTTTTCAGCAGCCGGCTCCACGGACTCCGGTTCTTTCACGTCCACTGCTGCCAAGCCGCCGTCCGCTGCCGGCTCCGTGCCTCCGTCTGCCGCGTTTGGCAGTTGATCGAGCGACGCCGCCTGGTCGAGCCGCGGTCCGCTACCGGGGGCTGCGGGCTTCTTGTAGCCGGGCTGGAATTTCTCGGGCAGCAAAAACGCCACCTCCGCCGGGACCATCTTCGTGAACTTGAACGGGTCCTTCTGGAAGCCCCAGACGAGGATCGCGTAGGTGATCGGCAACGCCATGAGGCCGCCAAGCACGATGCCGATGATTTGACCGATGCCGCCCCCCTGGGACTTCGCAGCCTTGACCCGCTTCGGCTGCTTTTTCGCCGACGCGGCCGGCTTTGCTGCCACGGCGTCGTCGAACCCGGCGGTGGCAGCGACGAGCGCTCCCCCGGCAACCGCTCCGCCCAGCTCATCCGCACCAAAAGCATTTTCATCGAATTCAGGGGCGGCAAATTCAGGTGCCTCGAAATCGGGGACGCCGAAGGCCGTCAGCGGCTCATCCTCCGACTCGATGCCCGACTCGACGTCGCTGCCGGGCAGGTCGAGAGTCGACTTGGCATCACCGTCGACCCATTCGTCGATCGAGATCACGTCGCTCGACGCCACAATGCCGGACTGTCCGGTGCCGATCTGAATGGCGGAGGACTGAATCGTGGAACCGTTCCCATCTCTGTCGGTTTCGGCATCGTGCTCGTGCACGTCGTCCCCCGGAAAGACCGCCAGCGGCGGTTCGTCCGCAGGCTCTTCCAGCCATTCTTCGACACTGTCGGTCGTGGCCGCGCTGTCGTCGTTCGGAGCGTTGTGCGGGTTCAGGAATTCCGGCAGATCGCCATCATCCGCCAGCGTGGCGAAGGGATTGTCAGCCGGGACTTCGGCAACGTCCGGAGGCGGGTCGAGCGAATAGACACCCACTGGCACATCGTCGGCAGTTGCGGATTCACTCGACGTCATCGGGAAGATCGGCTCTTCGGTCTCCACCTCTTCGATCGCCTCACCAGCGGCGGCCGCAGCCGCATCCAAAGCGAGGTCGCCAAGGTCATCAAGGTCATCGGGATCGCCTACGCCCGCGAGCCCGTCGAGCCCCTCAAGACCTCCGAGATCTCCGAGGTCGCCAAGCGCAGGCTCCGGCGCGGATTCGCCCGTTGAATCGAGCGAGAAGGAAAAGTCCTCGGCCGGCTCCGAAGAGCCGCCGGCATCGATTCCCGCCCAAGGATCGGGTGACGGGTTGTCTTTGTCATCCACCATGCATCCCTCCCGAATGATCCGCTCTCGACGGCGTCAGCGTTATTGTTTTTTGGGCAATACCCATGAAATTGGCCTGTATCGGAAGTGTACCATCGAGATTCCAACGGGGGCCAACCGGCCCCCGGCGTGCAAGCGGACAGGAAAATCAGGCCAATCCGTGGGCCGCTCCATACCGCCGGCGGAGGCTTTCGACGAGCCACCGCTCCGCTGCCGGGCTTCCCGTGGCCGCCTCCACCAGCGGTTCCGATTCGAGCAGCCGGCCCTTCTGGTGGACATGCCGTCGCATCCAGTCGAGCAGCCCGGTAAACCGGCCCGCCGCGATCTCGCGTTCCAGTTCGGGCAGATCCCGCTCCGCCGCCGCCATCAGCTGGGCGGCGTGCATGTTGCCCAGCGTGTAGGTGGGGAAGTAGCCGATGAGCCCGCCGCTCCAATGGATGTCCTGCAGCACGCCCTCGGCTGCGGACGGCGGACGGATGCCGAAGTCCTTTGCGAACCGCTCGTTCCACGCCTCGGGAAGGTCGGCCACCTGCAGGGTGCCGTGGACAACCGCCCGCTCCAGATCGAACCGCATCATCACGTGCAGGTTGTAAGTGACCTCGTCGGCCTCGACACGGATGAGCGAGGGCGTCACCGCCATCAGGGACCGCTGCACGTCCTGCGCCGTGGCGCCTCCGAGCGCCTCGGGAAACGCCTGCCGAGCAAGCGGAAAGCACCACTCCCAGAAGGCCGGCGACCGGCCCACCATGTTTTCCCAGAGCCGCGACTGCGACTCATGGATGCCGAGCGACGCAGCTTCGCCCGGCGGGAGCCCGTACCACCCGCGCGGCAGGCCCTGCTCGTAGAGCCCGTGCCCGGCCTCGTGCAAAACGCCAAACAGCGCCGTCGGCAGAAAATTCTCGTCCCAGCGGGTCGTGATCCGGCAGTCGTCCGGCCCCATCGTCGAACAGAACGGATGGTCGGTGGTATCCAGCCGCCCCCGGCCGAAGTCGAACCCGATCCGCGCGGCCACTTCGTGAACGAATGCCTTCTGTTCCGCAACGGGATAGTGCCGTTTCAGGATCGCGTCGTCGGGCCGCTGCCGCGCGCCGACACAGTCCTGCACGAGCGTCACGATCGCGCCCCGCAGCCGGTGGAAACGCTCGGCCACCGCCGTCCAGCGGGCACCCGGTTCGTAGTCATCCATCAGCGCGTCGTAGGGATCGCGATCGGGCAGTTGGCAGGCGGCCTGCTCCCGCTTGAGGGCGAAGATCCGCTCGAGCCAGGGGGCAAGTTTGGGCCACGAGGATTCGGCCCGGGCCGCAGCCCAGGCCTGCTGGCCCTCGACGCAGGTTTTGGCAAGCTCCTCGACCAGCCGCGGGGGCAGCCGGGACTGCTTGTCGTAGTCGTGCTTGAGCAGCCTGATGGTCGCGACGACGTCCGCGGGAGCGTTTCGGGCGAGTGGGCTGTCGGCCAGCCGTGCCAGCCGCTCCCCCTGCTGCGGGCTCGTCCGTTGCCGGTGCACGAGCATGGCGATCGCCGCCGCCTGCTCCGCCCGGTAGCTGCCGGCCTGCGGTGGCATCAGTGTGCGTTCGTCCCACCCCAGCAGCGATTCGACCGAGGCGAGCACCGCCGCCTGCCGCCCATTTGCACACGCTTCGGCAAATAAATTATCCATCCGTTTTCGCCTTTGATTCGCCTTTGATCGGGGTCGTCTCGTCGTTTCCGGAGGCAGAGTATGCTGGATTCGCTTTGGAGACGCCAACATGCTCGACGTGCTCGTGATCGCCCCCCACCCCGACGATGCCGAACTGGGCATGGGAGGAACGATCGCGCTCATGCAGGCCAAGGGCCTCGCAGTGGGCGTGCTCGACCTCACCGACGGTGAGCCGACGCCCCGCGGGTCGGTGGAGACGCGGGCCCGCGAGACGGCAGCCGCGACCGCCGTCCTCGGCATTCCGTGGCGAGAAAATCTTGGCCTCCCCAACCGCCGACTGCGGGCGACACTCGCGGCCCGCGGGGCGCTGGCCGGCGTGATCCGCCAAACCCGGCCACGCTGGCTCTTCGCGCCGCACTGGGTCGATGCACATCCCGACCATACGGCGGCCACGCGTCTCGTCGAAGCGGCCCGGTTCTGGGCGAAACTCACCAAGTGCGATCTGCCCGGTGAGCCGTGGCACCCGGAGCGGATCTATCACTACTCCTGCGTGCACCTGAAGGTGGTGATCAAGCCGGCATTCGTGGTCGATATTTCATCGACTTGGGATCTGAAGCGGCGGAGCCTCGAGTGCTACAGCAGCCAATTCGCCAGTGCTGCGGCCCGGCCGACGGTACTCGACCGCGTGGCAGCCTCGGCAAACTGGTGGGGAGCGATGATTGGCGCAACCCACGGCGAGCCGTTCACCGCGCGGGAGCCGATCGGTCTCCGTGGATTCGCCGATCTCTGCTGATTTATCGCTGCAAAGCCCGCTTTTCTCTTCGTCGATGACAAGGAATTTTCCCCCGGAGAGTCGCATTCTTGGACTGGCTGACCCGATCGCGGAATCTGGCTGGCCCGATCACGGAGACTTGGGGGGCTGATCGCGAGAAGTCTGCTGCCGGAGCATCCGGCCTGCCGATATCCCCTCCTGCGGTACTCGTGCGGACTGTTCCGCCCGTCCCGCAGCGGCTTCTCGAGGGGATTGATCTCGATGGCTTCTCGCGACATCAACGTCATCGCGCTGGTCAAGGGTGGCGAGCGGTACGTCTTCCTCTATGACGACGACAGCCGCGAGGAGACGCTCCGCACGCTTGGCCGCTACGCCTCGAATCCCGATCTGAGTTTCTCGTGGTACGACGCGTCGGTTCTTGGCCAAAAGGTGCGGCAGAGCGCCCCGCGTTCCAATCGCGTGCGGTTCGTGCCTCCGGCCGATCGCGCCGCCTGAACCCGGGGTTCGCCCGATGGCCGCGCAAGACACGTTTTCATCGGCAGTCGAGCGCTTCCTTCGCTACCTGGCCTCCGAGCGCGGTGCCTCTCCACTGACGCTGAAGAGCTATCGAGAGGATCTACTCCAACTGGAGGAGTTTCTCACGTCGGCCGGCTGCCGCCGCCCGGGCGATGCCTCGAGCACCCTGCTGCGCCGCTTCGCAGGGGGCCTGCACGCGGCCGGCTACGCCCAATCGACGATCGCGCGAAAACTCGCCAGCATGCGGAGTTTCTACGCCTTCGGCCAGCGTGAGGGCTGGGTGCAGGCAAATCCCGCCAAGCCCCTGCGGAGTCCCAAACTGCCGCGCAAACTGCCGAAGTTCCTCACCGGCGAGGAGATCTCGCGACTGCTGGCGGCACCCAAGCCCGCCGCGGCCGGCGGCCTGCGTGACCTGGCCATCCTCGAGCTGATGTATTCATCGGGCGTGCGCGTCCGCGAACTCGTCACGCTCGACGACGGTGACCTCGACCTGCGGAATGCCACGATCCGCGTTCGCGGCAAGGGCCGTCGCGAGCGACTGGGCATCGTCGGCTCGCACGCGCAGGCCGCATTGCGACAGTGGCTCACCGCCCGTCCGAAGCCGGCGGCAGCCCGGCCCGCCTCTCGCGTTCAGCCGCTTTTCACAAACCGCTTCGGCGGCCGCCTTTCAGTTCGCGGCGTGGCCCGGCTGCTTGAGAAGCACCTCGCAGCGGCCGACCTTGGCCGTCGCGCGAGCCCCCACACGCTCCGCCACAGTTTTGCCACGCACCTGCTCGACGCCGGCGCCGACATCCGCAGCGTGCAGGAACTCCTCGGCCACAAGAGCCTTGTGACCACCCAGATCTACACCCACGTGACCACGACGAGGCTGCTCGACGCCTTCGACAAAGCCCACCCCCGCGCCCGCTAGAAAAGCCACAGGGAACTCAAACCCGCACCTGTCTGCACCCGCACCTGCACCTGCACCCGCGACTCTGAGCATGTCACCGCCGGCGACCAATGCGGCAAGCCGGCGCATGCCAGACAATGACAGGCTAAAGCCCGTCCTACTTTCAACACCCGCGACTCCCGATGCTGAGGAGACGGTCGGGGGCACGCGCAGGAGACGCAGACAATTGCGACTCACGGACGATTCGCAATCATCCACGAGCCTCCTGTAGCACACCGCAGGTGGGTCGGAGACCTCACTTCCGCGGCTCCGAGCATGTCACCGCCGGCGACCAATACGGCCGGCCGGCTCATGCCAGACCATGACAGGCTAAAGCCTGTCCTACTTTTCCGACGCCAGGGTCACACCAAGCCGCGGCGAACGGCCCAGACGGCGGCCTGCGTGCGATCCGTGACCGCAATCTTGCGGAGAATGTTTTGCACGTGCTCCTTCACGGTCTCGACGCTGATCGTCAGCGACTGGGCGATCTCCTTGTTGGAGAGGCCGAGTGCCATGTGGCGGAGTACCTGCGTTTCCCGCTGCGTGAGCGGGATGTCTGGATCGGGGGTGGCCACGCGGTTGGCCATCGTGGTGGCGACCCGGCGGAGTTCACCGGCCCGCAACGGCAACTGGCCGGCCGCGGCGCCCGTGATCGAGTTGATCAATTCGGCCCGGGTCGAGCCCTTGAGCATGTAGTCGTGGGCTCCGGCCGCGACGGCGCGGGCCACGTAGGTCGGATTGTCGAAGGTGGAAAGCATCACGACCCGGACATTCGGCATGTCGGCGCGAATCTTCTCCAAGGCCGCCAGTCCATCCTTGCCGGGCATGCGGATATCGAGCAGCACCACGTCGGGCTTCATCTTGCGGGTCAGTTTGACCGCCTCGTCGCCAGACGCCGCCTCGCCAACGATCTTCACCTCGGAACCGGCGAGCAGACTCACCAAGCCCCGACGAACAACTTCGTGGTCGTCCGCGATCACAACCTTTACAGCCATTGCTTTCATGCTTTCCGCGGCCTCCGGCCGCTTCGTCAACACCCGCTGCACTCAACGCCGCCCAGCGGCGGCGAGCACCCACCGGAATTCCAGCGGGCTGCTCGTCTTTCAAACTATCACCGTCCCAAGTTATCAAATCAATTTTCTTGAAACAACTGGGGGGCCTGTCGTCGCATCCGGAGGGTCGAGGTTTCACTGCCCAATTTGCTTGTCCGACGGCCGACGGATTCTAAATTCTGCCGCCACGCCGCCCAACCACCCACGTGAGCGGGTGCTCCTTTCGTTCGCGGGGAGGACACGTCGCGTCGCCGGTGTGAAGCGCCGGTCAGGAAGGACTGTTCCCGGCTCGTTCGCGCATGCGAGCCAGCATCGCATCGGCCCCTTCGTCGCGCAGCTGAAGGGCCACGGTTCGCCCAAGAATTTCCGGCGACTCCGCACGCGGGTCGATGGCTCGGCGGGCGACGATGCGCCGGACTCTCTCACCCTGATCTTCGAGCACGCAGCCGCCGAGTTCGAGCAGCCCGTCGCCGCGGATGTGGGCCCAGCCCCCGATCGGTGCCAGACACCCCCCGGCCAGAGTGGCCAGGAAACTCCGCTCTGCGCGGATGGCATCGTGCGTGTCGCGGTCATCGAGGGCGGCGATCGCGGCCCGCACCGCATTGTCGGCGGTGCGGATCTGGACAACGAGGGCTCCCTGAGCCACTGCCGGCCAGAACGCATCGGGGGCGAGCACCTCCGTGACGCGGTGGGCGAGGCCGAGGCGTTCGAGCCCCGCCCCGGCGAGAACGATGCAGTCGTATTCCCCGCCGTCGAGTTTTTTCAGCCGCGTGTCGACGTTGCCGCGAATGGGCCGGATGACGAGATCACTGCGTGCCGCTTTCACCTGCATCACGCGACGCACACTGGATGTTCCGACGACGGCACCGGCGGGTAAGGCTGCCAGCGTCGGCTGACCGCGACTCACGAGCGCGTCGAACGGCGTGGCCCGCCGCGGCACGCAGGCGAGCGACAGGCCTGGCGTCTCGGCGGAGGGCAGATCCTTGAGGCTGTGCACCGCCGCATCGATCCGGCCGTCGAGGAGCGCCCGTTCGAGTTCGCGGACAAACACACCGTCGCCGCCGATCCCCGCGATCGGCACGTCGGTGCGGGCATCGCCGATCGTGGCGATCGTTTCGATCTCGACGGAATGGCCCAATTGCTGCAACTGCCTGACGACCCACTCCGTCTGCGTGCGTGCCAGCAGGCTGGCACGGGTGCCGACGCGGATCGAATGCTTCTCGCTCATGTCATGCGCTCCTCGGTGTCTCGGTCATGAATGTTTTCGGCTCAGCCAACGTCGCCGGCGGCTGCGCCACCGCCCCGGTCGGCCTTGGCGATCGCCGCAGCAAAAACGGCCGTCGCGTTCCCAGCAGCCAGCGTGCGCCGGCAGGCGGCGAAGGTCGCCCCGGTGGTGACGACATCGTCCACGAGCAACAGCCGCCTGCCGCCGACCGCGCGGCGCAACCGGAAGGCCTCCTGGACATTGCCACGCCGTTCGTGCACGGGAAGTTCATTCTGCATCCGGGTGGCAGTCTGCCGCGCGAGCGCCGCCACGAGGGGCACGCCCAAAAGTCGGGCGACCCGCCGCGCGATCTCATCGGCGGCGCTCGTGCCACGGGCCGCCCGCCGCAGCCAGTGCATCGGCACGGCCACGACGCCGTCAACCCGCCAGCCGGCGAAGGTGACTCGGTGCTTGTCCACCAGCAGCGAGGCCAACGCCCGGGAGACGTCGTCGCCGGCCGGATGCTTTCCGCGGAGAACGGCCTGCCTGAGCGGGTCGCCGTAACCAGCGAGCACGGCGATGCCGTCCCAGTCGGGCCGCCGGCTTCGGCAATGCCGGCAGGCGTCGCTCAAATGGCCACTTGGGCGGCCACTGAGGCCGCCATCTGGGCCGCTCTCCGCACCACCGTCCGGCACGGCGCCGCCACCAAGTTCGCCGCACCGCAGGCAGCGGCTGCCATCGGCCGTGAGATCGCGGCTGCAGGCCGAACAGACGGTTCCGGTCGTGGCGGACGCCCCCGGGGCCGGAGGTCCGCCCCGCTCCTGGAGATCGCACCGGCAGACGGCACACCGCGGCGGAAATAGCAGATCGACGCCGTCGCCCGCCCAGCGGACAGCCACCCGACGCAACCGTTCGACCCAGGCGCTCATGCCGTTTTCGATGGGGCTGTTTTCCGGGGCTGGGATTCGATTGACGGGTTCGCCGGCCCTGCCTATCCTCCCCGGCCCTTGCGGGCCGATCGAGATTCGAACGGCTCGGGGGAGTGGCTGACGGCTTTTCCTGCTGGTGCGACCGATGCTGATCGACCGCTACATCACCCGTGCGCAGTTGCAGGCGTTTCTGATCGTTTTCGTGAGTCTGGCAGGGCTGACGTTCGTTGTCGATGCCTTCACGAACATGGAGGAATTCATTGCCCACTCCGCCGAGGCGGGCGGGCTCTGGAGGGTGCTGGGGGCCTACTACGGCTACCGGCTGATCTCGTTTTTCGACGCGACCAGCGGCGTGATCGCGCTGGCCAGCGCGATGTTCGCCCTGTCGTGGCTCGAGCGGCACAACGAGCTCACGGCATTGCTGGCAGCCGGCGTCACCCGCTGGCGGATCGCCCGGCCGGCGATTTTCTTTGCCGCGGTCGTGGCCTTGATCGCGATGGCCAACCGGGAGGTCGTGCTGCCGAAGATCCGCCACGCCTTCGCTCGAAATGCGCAGGACCTGAGCGGCGAGGCCGCCCGGCCCTTCGACGCCCGCTACGACCATGCCACCGAGGTACTCTTTCGCGGCCGCACCGCTCAGGCCGGCCCCTGCCGCATCGACACGCCGAGCCTGTTGCTGCCGCCGACGCTGGCCGACTACGGGCCGCAGATCGACGCGGCCGAGGCATTCTGGCGGCCAGCCGACGAGCAGCATCCCGCCGGCTACCTGCTCTGCGGGGTCCGCGAGCCGGTCGACATCGATCGGCTGCAGCCGCTGCTGGCGGGCGACAGGCCGGTCGTTCTCACGCGGTCCACGGCCGGCTGGCTCGAACCCAGCCAGTGCTTCGTCGTCAGCGACCTCTCCTTCGAGCAACTGATCGGATCGGCAAACTGGAGCCAGTATTCCTCGACCGGGGAGCTCGTCCGCGCGATCGCCAACCCCAGCCTGGGCGTCGCGGCAGATGTGCCGCTGCGGGTACATACCCGGTTCGTGGCCCCCTTGCTCGACATGTCGCTCGCGCTGCTGGGCATCCCGCTGGTCGTCGGACCCAATCGTCGCGGCGTGTTCGTCGCCGTGGGGCTCTGCGTGGCCATGACCGTCCTCTTCTTCGTGGCCGTGCTCGGCTGCCACGGACTGGCCACGGGCTACGTGCTGAGCCCCTCGGTGGCCGCCTGGCTACCGTTGCTGCTCCTCGGTCCGCTGGCAGCCTGGCGGGCCCAGCCGATGTGGCAGTAAGCCGCACAGACGCCGCAGCCAGCCCCAAACCCCTGCGCCGCAAGGGCTTCCGTACCCTCTTTGTTTCTCCAAGCCTTTTTTCTCTACCCCGACCCCCCGAACCGCCGATGGAATAATTACGAACGGGAGTTCGGTTGGACGGATGGATGTTCGGGCGATTTGCCCAGGCAAAGGAGTGCCACGGTCATGCGGATCAATACCACCAGATTCGGACGGATCGACGTCGACACCGCCGACGTGCTCACGTTTCCCAGCGGCCTGCCGGGCCTTGAGGACTGTCGCGAGTGGGCCCTGCTCGCCGACGCCACCAACGATGCCCTCGGCTGGCTGCAAAGCACTTCGCGTGGCGACGTCGCCCTCGCGGTCGTCAGCCCGCGCCGCTTCGTGCCCGACTACCAGGTGCGCATCCCGCGCAGCGAACTCACGCCCCTGGCGATCGATGACATCCGCCAGGCGCAGGTCGTCGTGGTCGTCGGCCAAAACGGTAAAGCCCTCACGCTCAATTTGAAAGCGCCAATCGTCATCAACCTCGAATCCCGCACGGGCCGTCAGGTCGTTGCGAGCGGCGAGCTTCCGATGCAATTCGAACTCACCAGCCACCAGCCCACACTCAAAAAGAGTGCATAATAAAAGTGACCGCCGACAGAGGAACGTCGGAGCCACGAAAGGATCAGGAAGGAGCCAGCGATGCTCGTACTCTCCAGACAACGCGATGAAAGCATCATGATCGGCGACAACATTGTCGTCACGATCGTGGACATACGGGGAGACAAGGTTCGCCTTGGCATCAACGCTCCGTCCGAGATCCCGGTGCACCGCCAGGAGGTCTACGAGGCCATCCAGCGGGAAAACCTCCGGGCTTCGCGGCTCGAGCCGGGTGACACGCAAGGCATCGCCAAACTGGCCGGCCGCGGCACGTTGAACGGCCAGCCCAACGGCCAGCCCAAGCCGAACGACGGGCCCCGCAAATAGCCCGGCATCGGGAAGCGTGGCCGGTGGGCCGGATGCGGCCTCCGCGCCGAACAGTGCCTGGTTCAGGCTGAAAAATAGGCCGGCTCGTTCCCCGACTTCCACTTGATGTTGCAGCCGAGGCTAGGCCGCTGCTCCGCGGCGACGGGCTGGCCACCGAGCACGGCGTCGATCGCGGCGCGGAGATCCGCACCCGTCACCGGAATGTCGTTGCCCGGCCGACTCGCATCGAGTTGGCCGCGGTAGACGAGCTTCTTGTCGCCGTCGAAAAGGAAGAAGTCGGGCGTGCAGGCGGCATGGTAGGCCTGCGCCACCTCCTGCGACTCGTCATAGAGGTAGGGGAAGACATAGCCGCGGTCCTCCGCCTCGTGGACCATCTGCTCCGGCGAATCGGCCGGGTGCGCCGACACGTCGTTGGAACTGATCGCGACCACGCCGAGGCCCCGGGGCAGATAGTCGCGGCCGAGGGCAGCCAGCTGATCGGCGACGTGCTTCACGAACGGGCAGTGGTTGCAGATGAACATCACGAGCGTGCCCTTCGGCCCGGCGGCGGCGGCGAGGCTCACCGTCTGGCCATCGACGTTGGGCAGGCTGAAGTCGGGCGCCGGCGTGCCGAGCGGCAGCATCGTGCTGGGTGTGCGAACCATTTGCGAAAACTCCTGCAGAGCGCGGGACTACGGCGAAATGGTACCCTGGCTACCTGCGCAGGAACACCCGCCGGGCATTCGCCGTCGTCGCGGCGGCAAACTTCTCGAGCGGTTCGCCGCGGGCGATGGCGAGGCAGCGGGCCGTGTGCACCACGTGGGCCGGCTCGTTGCGACGACCGCGGAACGGCTCCGGCGCGAGAAACGGGCTGTCGGTTTCGATCAGCAGGCGGTCGAGCGGCACCCCGGCGGCGACCACGCGGAGTTCGGCGGCCGAACGAAATGTCACCATGCCGGAGAAACCGAGATGGCAGCCCAGTTCGACGGCCTCCGCCGCCTCGGCCGCCGTGCCGGTGAAGGAGTGCAGCACGGCGGCCAGCGGGCCGCGGCCGCAGGCCTCGCGGAGCGTGTCGAGCGTATCGCGGATGCTCTCGCGGGTGTGCACGACGAGCGGCAGTCCGAGGGTCTGGGCCAGACGTATGTGCCGGTCGAAGAAGTCCCGCTGGAGTTCCCGGGGGGCCGCATCGCGGTACCAGTCGAGACCGGTTTCACCGACGGCCTTTGCCTTGCCGGAGGCGATCAGTCGCGTGATCCGGTCCCATTCGTCGGGCTCGATTTCGTGGACGTCGTTGGGATGAATGCCGGCGGCATTGGCGATGCCGATTTCGCGGGCTGCGAGTTCGGCGGCCGCCTCGCTGTCGGCGGCCCGTGTGCCGATCACCGTCATCCCGACGACGCCCGCGGCCCGGGCGCGGGCGAGCACCTCGGGCAGATCGGCGCCGGAGCGCATCGGATCGAGATGGCAGTGGCTGTCAAAGAATTCCATTGCGAATCCCCGGGCAGCGGCAGGACTGTTTCAGGACGCGGCCGCCCGCGGCCCGGTGACCAGCTGGCCGAGCACGTCGGCGTGGCGGAGCGTGGTGCCGCGGGCCTCACGGACCAGTTCCAATTCCGCCGGCTCGCCGCCGGCAGCGACGATCGCGTCGCAGTCGGCCACCTGCCGGCGCATCTCCTCCAGGATCCGCGGCAGCAGCGACCGCAGATCGAGGTCGTGGGTGGCCGTGAACCGGATCGGATACGTGTGCCGCGGGGCAAGGCCTCCCTGTTCGACGAGCAGTGTGCCGGCCCGCTCCATGATGCTCCTCTGATCGCCGACGAGATCCGCAAGCGCCAGCTTGATCTCCTCGGCGCCCGAATACGACCAGATGCCGGCATCGGCAACGTACATCGAGAGCGATGAATCGAGCGTCGAGAGCAGGCGGACAAGCGGACTGGTCTGATGCATGTTGGTCATCGTGTGGGCCATGCGATGGGTTGCCGGCAGCCGGCGGACTGAAACGGCATCAGGAGGCAAACGCTCCAGCAAGCTGGGCACAGGCATAGAGTCCCGACCAGAAGATGCCGAACGCGACGACCGGCACGACGAGCGCTGTGACCAGCGCCCCCGGTAACGATACCAGCGGAAACGCCTCGTGGGCCCGCTCGGCCGGCGGCGGATCGAACGTCATCACTTTGAGCACGCGCAGGTAGTAAAACAGGCTGATCACCGTGTTGATGCCGCCGATGACGAGCAGCAGGAGCATGAGAGGCCGCTCGGCACCGGATGTGATCGCCTCCACGAGCGAAGCGAAAATCAGAAACTTGGAGATGAACCCCGCCAGCGGCGGCAGACCGATCAGGCTCACGAGCACGACCGCGGTGGCCACCACGATGCCGGGGCTGGTCCGCACGAGGCCCGCGTAGGCGCTGATCTCCTCGCTCCGCAGCGTGTTCCGCAGCAGGGCCACGATCGCGAAGGCCCCGAGATTCATGAACACGTACGTGCCGAGGTAGAAGGCCACAGCGGTCACCGCGGCCCGGGAACCGGCGGGAAACACCCCGGCCATCGCCACCGCCGCCGCCACGCCCATCATCAGGTAGCCGGCATGGGCAATCGTCGAATAGGCCAGCAGCCGCTTCATGTTCGTCTGGCCGTACGCGGCGAGATTGCCGAGCGTGCAGGTCACCGCCGCCATCAGCCCGATGGCATAGACGATGAACTGCCGGGATTCGTCCACGCCGAGGCCGAAGGCCACGCGGAGCAGCAGCGCCACGGCCGCGGCCTTGCTCGCCACCGAGAGAAAGGCCCCCACCTCCGCGGCCGCCCCCTCGAATACGTCGGGGCACCAGAAGTGGAAGGGCACTGCCGAGAGTTTGAAGGCGAGGCCGACCGCCAACATCAGGCCACCGAGCGAGAGCACCATCACGGTGCCGCTGGCGGCGCCAACGCCCGCCACCTTCGACAGTTCCACAGCCATGCTCGGCAGATGGCAGGTGCCGAGCACCCCGGCCAGCAGGCTCAGGCCGTAGAGCATGATCCCTGCGGCCCCGGCTCCGTAGACCGCATACTTGATTGCCGCTTCCGAACTGGCGCGGCGGCCCTTGAGCAGCCCGGCGAGGGCGTAGGAAGGCACGCTCGCCATTTCGACCGCCATGAACAGCATGAGC
The DNA here is from genome assembly GCA_026401035.1 of Planctomycetia bacterium. GTDB lineage: Bacteria > Planctomycetota > Planctomycetia > Pirellulales > UBA1268 > RGVT01. The sequence goes on from JAPLNR010000056.1 coordinate 52,777, forward strand.
AGGTGATTCGCGGATGCCATCAGGCACATGCCGAGCGTCGATCCCAGCACGAGCGAGTAGAAATCGGCGCCGTCCTCGCGGTCGGGAATTCCCGATACCCTGGTGAACAGGATGTAGAGCACGAGAAAGCCCATCAAGAGCAGCCGCACGTAGGCGGTGAGCGAGTCGAACACGATCAGTCCGGTGAAGAGTTCCTGACGGCCGGCAGCCAGGTCGCCGACCGGCAGCCCCCGCAGATCGCACCAGGCATACCACAGCGCAAAGCCGACACCGCCAAGCGCCACGAGCGCCGAATCGAGATGCCGCAGCACCGGCAGGATCCGGCACAAGAGAAGCAGCACGATCGTGGCCGCCAGGGCCAGTTCCGGCCGAAAGAGCGGCAGCGACACGGCGACCGTGTCGTTGAGCAGGTTGGTGATGAGCGTGCCGAAATTCACTGGTCTTTCCTCAGGGATGCGCCGTGCTGTCAGCGGCTACCGACGCCGTCCGCCCCGCGTTGGGCCACGGCCGGTGCGACGGGGGGCGCGTCGTGGACGCGACGGGTCCAGTCCGCGAGCGTCTCGACCTGCCGGTTCACGGTCGGCGTGACGTAGTTGAACAGGATCTGCGGCGCCACGCCGAACAGGATCGCGAAGAACACCAGCGGCGCCGCGATCGCCAGTTCACGCGCTGTGATCGGCGTCAGGTGGTCGCCATGCGGACCCTTGTATTCCGCGCCGAGATAGACCCGCTGGATCGCCCAGAGGATGTAGGCAGCGGTGAGGATCACGGTAAACGCCGAGATCACCGCGAGCGTTCGGCTGTAGTTCCAACTCGACAGGGTGACGAGCACCTCGCCGATGAAGCCGCACAGGCCCGGCAGGCCGAGCCCGGCGAAAAACACCGCCACTGCCAGGCCGCTATAGACGGGCATGCGGTTGAAGATGCCGCCAAACTCCTCGAGGTTGCGGTGGTGCACCCGGTCGTACAGCACGCCGACCATGAAGAACATGCCGGCCGAACTGATGCCGTGGGCGAGCATCTGGAACATCGCGCCGTTGACGCCCTGCGCCCAGGCATCCCAGCGGTATTCGTTCCCCGCCACGGCGCTCCAAACACCAAGGCCGAGCATGACGTAGCCCATGTGGCTGACGGAGCTGTAGGCGACCATCCGCTTGAAGTCTTTCTGGGCCAGCGCCGCGAAGGCGCCATAGACCATCGACACCACGCCCAGTCCGCAGACGAGCCAGGCGAAGGCCAGCCCGGCCCCCGGGCAGATCGGATAGCAGATCCGCAGGATGCCGTAGCCACCCAGCTTGAGCAGCACGCCGGCGAGGATCATCGAGATCGGCGTCGGCGCCTCGACGTGGGCATCGGGGAGCCAGGTATGCACCGGCACCACCGGCACCTTGATCACGAAGCCGATGAGCAGGAGCAGAAACGCCCACTTCTCCAGGCTCATGCCCCAGACCTCCGCCGCGGCAAACGGCGAACTCGGCAGCTGCCCCAGTTGGGCCAGTGCCAGCAGGTTGAACGTGTGGACAGGATTCTTGGCCGACCTGACCGCGGTCAGGGCATCGGCCCGGGCGGCCCCTTCGACCGCCGGGCTCACGACGTGCGCGGCGATGAGCTGGTCGTCGGAGAGCAGCCGCAGGTCGCTCGTGAAATAGAGCATCAGAATCGCCAGCAGCATCAGCACGCTTCCGAGCAGCGTGTAGAGAAAGAACTTGATCGCGGCGTATTCCCGCCGCGGCCCGCCCCAGATGCCGATCAGGAAATACATCGGCAGGAGCATCACCTCCCAGAAGACGTAGAAGAGGAAGAAGTCGAGCGAGACGAACACGCCCAGCATGCCCGTCACCAGCAGCAGGAAGAGCACGTGATAGGCCTTCACGTGCTTGGTGATCGGCCAGCTCGCGGCCGCCGCCAGCATCGAGAGAAACGTCGTCAGCACGACCAGCGGCATGCTGATGCCGTCGACGCCCAGCAGGTATTCGATGCCAAAGGCATCGATCCAGGGCAGCTTCACCACCGCCTGCATGCCGGGCTCACCGAGCCTGAACTGGGCCGGACCGGTGGCACCGAACAACTGCGGCCAGGCCATCCACAGCGACAGCACGAACACGACCGCCATCGTGAGCAGCGACGTCCAGCGGATGAATTCCTCGCGGGCCTTGGGGATGATCGGCAGCGAGAGGAACGCTGCCACGAGCGCCGGCAGAAAGACGATCGCCGTCAGGGGCCAGAGGGCGGGCTGCGTCAGGGAAGCGGTGGGATCCATGGCGGGGGCTCTTTTTATCCTGCGAGGGTCGTCCGAAAGAGGAGGCTTGCCAGCACGAACAGGGCCACCGTGCCGACGACGATGAACATCACGTATTGCCGGAGATGGCCCGTCTGCAATTTCTTGAGCTCGAGGCCAGCGTGCCAGGTGGCGTTGGCGGTGGCGTTGACGAGGCCATCGACGAGCGTGCGGTCGATCCAGGCATCGATGCCGGCGAGTTGCCGGGCCGACCAGGCGAGCCCATCGATGATCTTGTCGATCACACCGCGATCGGTGCTGCTGGCCAGCTTCGCGATGCCGAGTGCCGGCACGACGAAGACTGCATGATAGAGTTCGTCGAAATACCAGCGGTTCGCCAGAAACCGATAGAGCGGCCGGAACATGTACGCGACGAGTGTCGGCGAGAGAATTCTCCAGAGATACATCGCCGCCGCCAGAAGCACGCCCGCCGCCGCGGTCGTGAAGGCCGTCAGCGTGGCCGTGACGTGAATCGCCCCCTCGTGGCTCTCGTGCTCCGCCGGAAACGTCAGGCCGCCGAAGACGAAGCCGCCGGTCATCGTGGACTCCGTGCCGGCGGGCCGGGCCTGCTCGAGCAGATTGGCCAGGCCAAAGCCGCCGGGGAGCGTCCAGCCGGCGACGACCGCCAACACGGCGAGCGCGACCAGCGGGGCCACCATGACGGCGGGAGATTCGTGGGCATGCTCGGCGATGTGGTGATCGCGGGGCCTGCCGGCAAACGTCATGAACCAGAGGCGAAACATGTAGAAGGCGGTGAGAAACGCGCCGCCCGCAACCGCCACGTAGAGGATCCAGTGCGCGGGATTGGCCTGCGCAAAAGAGAGCGCCTGGGCGAGGATGGCATCCTTGGAGTAATAGCCGGAGAGGCCGATCACGAAGGGAATGCCGGCACCGATGATCGCCAGGCAGCCGACGAGCATCGTGCCCGCGGTCCACGGCATGACCCGGGCCAGCCCGCCCATTTTCCGCATGTCGTTGGTGTGACAGGCGTGGATCACCGACCCGGAACAGAGGAAGAGCAGACTCTTGAAGAAGGCGTGGGTGACGAGATGGAAGAGCCCGGCCGACCAGCCACCGACGCCCAGTGCCAGCATCATGTAGCCCAGTTGGCTCACCGTGGAGTAGGCGAGCACCCGCTTGATGTCGTTGGCCACCAGCGCAATCGTGGCGGCGATGAACAGCGTGATCGCCCCGACGTAGGCGATCACCAGGAGCACGTCGGGGGAGAGCACCGGATAGAACCGGCCCACGAGGTAGACACCAGCGGCCACCATCGTCGCGGAATGGACGAGCGCCGAGACCGGAGTCGGGCCTTCCATCGCGTCGGGCAGCCAGACGAACAGCGGAAACTGCGCGCTCTTGCCGACACAACCACAGAAGATTCCGACACCGGCGACGAACAGCAGCCAGCGGCCCATTCCCATGCTCCGCCAATCGTCGATCTTGCTGGCCACCTCGCTGGCGGCATCGGCCGGGTTGGCGGCGTGATCAGCGGCGATCTGCGCAACTTCCTTCGCCGCCGCGAACTTCACCATGCCATCCGGCACCCGCAGGGCATGGCCGCCGGCCGCGGGCCGCACAAGACTGAAGAGGCCGGGCTGGGTGGTCGCGGCGCCGTCTGCAGCGGTCGTGGTCGTGTCGGCGAAATGCAGGGTACCGAGCGCACCCCACAGGGCCATCAGTCCAATGAGCATCCCAAAATCGCCGACGCGATTGACGATAAACGCCTTATTGGCCGCGTTCGATGCCGACTTCCGCTCGTAATAGAAGCCGATCAGAAACCAGGAGCAGATGCCCACCAGTTCCCAGAAGATGAAGACCATCGCCAGGTTGCCGGCGATCACGATGCCCAGCATCGAGAAACAGAAGAGCGAGAGCGCCTGGAAGAACCGCGGAAAGCGGCCGGGGCGATGGAGGTGCCCGCCGCCCGACAGATGCACCTCGTGATCGGTGACGTCGTGGAGTTCGTCGTGCATGTAGCCCGACGCATAGACATGGATGCAGGTGGCGATGAACGTCACGACCACGAACATCAGGATCGTGAGCGCGTCGATGTACCAGCCGATCGAGAGCTTGAGATTGCCCCCTTCGTAGAGTGTGTACCAATCGCCGGAATAGGCGATCGGGGAGTGCGCTGCCGGGCCATGACCGGCGCCATGGGCCCCGACGGCGGCCTCGTCGCCATGCGAATCGTGTGCGCCGTGTGCGCCATGCGACACTGCCTGCACCGGATGCGATCCGATCCAGCCACCAAACGCCACGAGCGAAAGCACGAATGACGTCAGGATCGCCGCCGTTGCCACCCAGGCCGCGTTCTTGCCGTGCTGCCCCATCCGGGGCCCGAAAAAGAGGATCGCCACGAACGAGGCGAGTGGCGCGAGCCAGGCCAGGCCGAGCAGCAGCGGAAGTTGTGAGGAAAGATCCATGGTGTTTACGCCGGCAACCAGTCGGCCCGTCAGCCCTTGAGGTCGTCCGCACGATCGATGTCGACGGTGGAATGGTTGTTGTAGAAGTTGAGCGTGATCGCGAGCGCGACGGCCGCCTCGGCCGCCGCCAGCAGGATGACAAACAAGGCAATCACCTGGCCATCGAGGCCCAGCGACACCGCCCCCTCGCCACGCAGATACGGCGAGGCGAAGGCGACGAAATTCACGTTCGCGCCGTTGAGCACCAGTTCGATTCCCATCAGCACGCCGAGGGCATTCCGCTTGATCGCCATGCAGACGATGCCGGCGGTGAACAGGATCGCCCCGACGACGAGATAGTGGGTCACGCTGACCGGTTCACCCAACAACCCCGCGGCAAAAAGGGGCGGCAGCCACGACGCCGAAACCAGATTCATCGCGAGCCTCCCGACACCAATGCCGATGCCGTGCCGGTCGCGGCCGCCCTGCTGCCAGTGGACTGGACGCTCTCGCTGGGCGATTCCACCGATGCGGCCACTTCAATGGCCCGGGGAGTCCGCCGCCGCTTGGCCCGCGCGAGATAGGCCGCGCCCACGAGCACCACCAGCAGATGGATCGACACGATCTCAAAGGGCAGGAGATAGCCGCTCCGCACCGCGGTGGCCGGCGCTCCCGCGGCCGGTTCGTCCACCCGCGCTCCGACGAGCGCCATGCCCAGCGGCGTCGCGGCGGGGGGAGCCACCTCGCCGACGCCCGGCCGCCGCCAGACATCGACCGAAAAGGCCGCCTGCAGAAGCAGCGCCAGGAGCGACGCTGCCACGACACCCGCCAGCACGCGATCCCCCGTCGAGGTCTTGATCGAAACGAACGGCGCCTGCGCCGTGAGCATCACTCCGAACACGAGCAGCACGAGCGTGCCCCCCACGTAGATCATGAGTTGCATGGCGCCGATGAACTCGGCGCCGGCCAGGAAAAAGAGGCCGGCGGTCGAGGCCAGCGAGAGCACCAGATAGAGCGCCATCCGCACGACGTTGTCGGCGAGCACGACGGCCACGGCAAAGCCGCAGGCCAGCCCCGCAAAGAGCAGGAACAGGAGCGTGTGAAAATTGATCGCTGCCAAAAGCGTCGCGCCCGTCATCGGACCACCTGCGCCACTTTCTTGCTCGGCGTCTCGTTCGGCTTCTCGTTTGGGGCGGCGGCCGGCGCGGCCGTCATTCCACCCGGCCCCTCCAGCCAGCCCTCGCGGATCTCCCCGGCCGGCCGACCCAAGCCCGGAATCAGCCCGCCCGGCAGGAACAGCTGCCAGAGCATCGCGCCGGCAAACATCGCCGCCGCGATCGGCGTGCAGTATTTGAGGCAGGTGGCCATCACCTGATCGATCCGCAAGCGAGGCAGCGTCCACCGCACCCACATCATGATGAGCACGCCGAGCGTTGCCTTGAGAAGCAGGTTGCCACAGCCGATGAGTCGCACCAGATAGTGCGCCGTGTCGCCCGTGCCCTCGCTCAACCCCAACAACTGTGCCACGGGAATGGGGCCGTTCCAGCCGCCCAGGAAGAGCAGGGCAGCCAACGCGCTCACGAGAAACATCGAGCCGTATTCGGCCATGAAGAAGAAGCTCCAGCGGAGCCCCGAGTATTCGGTATGGAAGCCGGCGACCAGTTCGCTTTCCGCCTCAGCGAGATCGAAGGGCGCACGGTTCACGCTCGCCACGGCGCAGGTGACATAGACCCAAAAGATCACGAACGTGAACGGATCGTGAAAGAGATACCAGCTCGTGAACCAGCCGGCCTGTTTTTCCGCGATCGTGACGAGATCCATCGTGCCCGCGAGCATCACCGGCACAACAACGCACATGCCCAGCGGCACCTCGTAGCTCACCACCTGGGCCGCCTCGCGCATGGCGCCGAAAAGCGACCACTTCGAGGCCGAAGCATAGCCGGCGAGAATCACGCCGAAGACTTCGAGTCCGAGCACGGCGACCACGAAGAAGACGCCCACGTTGAGCCGCTGGCCGACGAAGTCGAAGGCGAACGGCAGGGCGATGAACGCGCAGAACGATGCGCAGAAACTGACGTAGGGGGCGATCCGGAACAGCATCCCGTCGGCCCCCTCGGGCATGAGATCCTCCTTGGCGAGGAGCTTGATCCCGTCGGCCAGCGACTGCAGCCAGCCGAAGCGGCCGCCGGTTCGCGTGGGGCCGAGTCGATCCTGGATGCGGGCGGCGATCTTCCGCTCGGCCCAAATGAACACCAGCGCCCCGCCGGCAATGACGTTGAGGATCAAAAAGGCGGCGACCCCGGCCATGACCGTCCATGCCAGCCATTCAGGGAGACCGATGGATTCAATCAGGAAATCAGCCATGCACCGCGATTTTCCCTCGCCGAAACCGACATCGTGAAATTTCGCACGAAGTCTGCCCTACTCCGCGACAAATCACAAGTCCCACGGCCCGGCAGGCCCAGCTCGCCCAATCCGGCTTCGGGCGACCCGCACCCCGCTCGCCGGACGCTCGCTACAGGCATCCATGCCCTCCGCTCGCTCGGATGCCGCCTACGCTTCGCCATCCTGGCTGCGCTTGGCGGCATACGCCGGCGAGCGGGGTGCGGGTCACCCGAAGCCTCCCCGTTTGGCAGTCCAACGGTTGAGGTAGGCTCGGGGCTGCACATGCCCTCTCGCGGGCTATGGGAGCGAGCGCAGGTAGGATGCCGAAGCGAGCGGACATGCAGTGAGCGAAGGACAGGATGTCCGTAGCGAACGTCCGCCGAGAGGGCATGTGCAGCCCCGAGCCGGATTGGGCGAGTCGATGACGGATAGAAGGGGATCCGCTTCGGGACGAAGCGATCGACGAGCTACCGGTCGATCTCGCCCATCACGATGTCGAGGCTGCCCACGATCGCCGGCACGTCGGCGATCAGGCAGCCGTGGCAGAGCTCGTGAAGCACCGACAGATTCGAGAACGAACTGGAGCGTGCGCGAACCCGCCAAGGGATCGGCGAACCATCGCCCACGAGATAGAAGCCCATCTGGCCCTTCGGGCATTCCGTCTCGAGATAGGCGTCGCCCACGGGAATCTTTTCGGCAAGCTTTAGCGGTTCGCCGAGCGGCCCCTTGCAGGCCGAATACCGGTCGATCGCCTGCCGCACGAGATCCATCGACTGCACCACCTCGAGCATGCGGACGAAAAACCGGTGCCAGCAATCGCCCAGCACGGCGTCGGCGGGCACGGCGGGATAGGCGTGATCCCGCGGATAGCGGCCGTTCTTTTGCACCGCCACCTCGAATGCATAACCGTCATACATGGCGGTATAGATGCTCTCGCCGTCGCGACGCAGATCCTGGTCGACGCCGCTACCGCGGAGCACCGGCCCGGAACAGCCGTAGTCGATCGCCATCTCGCGCGAGAGCACGCCGATGCCGGCCGTGCGTTTGACGAAAATCGCGTTGGTCGTCAGCAGCGAGTGGTATTCCTGGATGATCGGCTCGAACTGGTCGAGAAACGCCTCGCACCTCTCGAGCCATCCCGGAGGCAGATCGGCCGTCAGGCCGCCGACGGTGATATAGCTGTAGGTCAGCCGGGCGCCGCAGGCCTCCTCGAAGAGATCGAGCAGTTTTTCACGTTCGCGAAAGGCGTAGAGAAACGGGCTGAACGTGCCGAGGTCGAGGCCATAGGCCCCCATGCCGACGAGGTGGCTGGCGATCCGGCCCAATTCGGAGATCAGCACCCGCAGATGGCGGGCCTTTTCACTCACCTCGTGCTTCATCAATTTCTCGACGGCCAGCGCCCAGCCGAGATTCATGTTCATCGCGGCGAGGTAGTCCATCCGGTCGGTGTAGGGAATCCACTGCCGGGCCGTGAGGTTTTCACCGATCTTTTCCGCGCAGCGGTGTAGGTAGCCGATGTGGGGCTCCACCTGCGACACGATCTCGCCGTCGGTGCGCAGAACGAGCCGGAGCACGCCATGCGTGCTTGGGTGCTGGGGGCCCATGTTGACGAGCATCTCGTCGGTGCGGACGTCAAACTCGATGATCCGCGGATCGTCGGCAACTGGCGTCGTCATGCTGTCGTTTTCTTCCTGCGGGCGACTTGGATTCGTGATCGAGGGGCCGCGGCGAAGGCCGCGGCAAGAACATTACCGGCCCCGAATGCCATGGTAGTCGAGCGGCATCTCGTAGTCTTTTCGCAACGGATACCCCTCCCAGTCCTCCGGGCAGAGGATCCGCCGCAGGTCCGGATGGCCGGAGAAATGAATGCCTGACAGGTCGAAGACCTCGCGCTCGTGCCAGTCGGCCGTTCGCCAGACGCCCGTCACGCTCGGTGCCTCGGGGAGTTGCCCCGGCACGTCATTCTTCCAGCGTGGCAGGTTCACCTTGAGAACCAGGCTCACCCGCGAAGCAGTGCTCCAGAGGTGGTAGACGAGCTCCGTGTGCGGCTGCCAGGAGACCTTGGCCGCCTTCTTCGGATCCGGCTCGCACCAATCGATCGCCGTGATGCACTCGAGCGAATCGAACCGGGAATCCGCCGACTGCTTCAACCAACGGCAGACGTCGACAAGCCGCTCGGCCGAGACCTCGATCCACGGATCGATCGCCTCGAGGTTCTTTCCGACGATCGCGCCGGGAACCGCCTCCTCGAGTTTTTCCAGAAACCCCGGACCTCTCATCGCTGCACCTGTTTTCTCATTTGCGGCGGCCCTATTTCGCGGCAGCCCTGTCGGCCGATACCGCCCGCACCCAATCGAGATCGCCGCGGTTCCAGACGTAGGCAAACCCAACGAGCAGCACCGCGAAGAACGCCGCCATGTCGACGACAGCCGTGCGGGCGAGGAGCGTGCCGGCCCTGCCGACGGACCATTGGGCTTCGGCCTGCTCGAGGGAACGCTCGCCCCGGGTCGCCTCGAGCCGTTTGACAACCGCTGGATCAATCTTGAACTGCGGCACCGTCGGCTCGCGGATGCCGAGTTCCTTCATGAGCCCGATCGCCCCGGGTGTTAGCGTGGTGCCATCGGCCTGGACGGACACGAAGGCGGGATCGGTGAGCTGAACAGCCTTGCCGAAGACCGTTGCCCAGGGAAAAAAGAGGGCGACCTCGACGTCGAAAATGATGAACAGCAGCGCCACGACGTAGAACCGCAGATCAAACTGCACGAAGCTCGAACCGATTGCCGGCTCGCCGCACTCGTACACCTCCAGCTTTTCCGAATTCGGCTCCCGCGGCCGCACCAGCCAGCCGACAAGCAGGTTCACGAAGAGAAACGCAGCGCCCAAGGCGACGAACAGGGCTACGTAACCGGCGATCAAAACGGGATGCATGGACAACTCTCGGGGGCTGGACTGCTGTTGAGCTGCTGTGGTGCTGTTGGCTGGCCCGCTGACCGTTCAGGCTGAAGAGCCGGACCGGCTGACGGGCTGATTGGCCTACTGGTTGGGACCGCCGTGCACGGGTTCGACGAGCACCTTCGAGGCCGCCACTGCCGTCGGATTGATCGTGGAACGGCCCCAGGCCACTTCGACCGGCAGCCGGGCAAAATCGACGATCGTTCCATCGCGGCTGTAGCAGCTCAGGTCGAGCGTGGACCCCATGAAAATGCAGTCCACGGGGCAGGGCTCGACGCAGAGGGCACAGAACATGCACTTTGAATAGTCGATCGTGAACCCGCTGATGCGGAAACCCTTCCCGTCCGTCACTCGTTCCTTGCCGATATAGATGCAGTCGACCGGACAGGCTTTGGCACACTGGTCGCAGGCAATGCAGGTCGTCAGGTCGTAGCGATGGAAGCCACGGTAGCGGGCCGCCACGGGGGCGGGGAGCTCCGGATACTCGAAATGCTCCGTGAAAGTGCGGCGCTTTTGGTCGTACGTGCTTCCGAACACCCGCAGCGTGACGAGCATTCCCTCGAGCACGGTGCTGATGGCCGAAAACAGGTTGCGGAACCAGTTTTTCATGGTTGTTCTCCGGCGAGAGTATAGGGTGAAGCTGCGGGCCAACAAGCACTGGTGCAAAATGTCCGCAGTCAGGACAGCTGGTTTTGCATCCCTGCAGCCCCGGCCTGTTTTCCGGCCCTCAAGGACGAATTCCCCGTAGGTTCAGCGGGCAAGACGCCAAGAGATGGTTGATTTCAGCGGCATTTACGCCAATTCGGCCGCGGGCAATTGCTTGACGAAGCGGTGGAAACCTTTACAGTTAAGTGGTTTGAGGCGATGACGTCGCCAAAGCGGTGATCTCGGCGCCTCAGCGAGCCAAGGAACGGTCCATGCTGGTACTGTCACGGAAAAAAGACGAGAGCATCGTCATCAACAACGACATCACGATCGTCGTCGTTGAGATCCGTGGCGACAAGGTTCGCCTCGGGGTCGAGGCACCGAAGGAAGTGCCGGTGCACCGGCGCGAGGTATACGACGCCATTGCCCGCGGAGAACCGCTGGAAGTGACCGTCGTCGCACCGGCGGCCACACCCGAGCAGGGAGCGGCGGTAGATCAGGTGCCGGCCGATGCCTCGTCGACTGAATCTTCCGCCGATGCCTAGGCTCCGGCAACCGACGCCATTCATTGACGTCCAGCGTTCCGGTGCTTAGTTTTTCGCCTGGTTTTCTCGCTCCGGTTTTCGCTTGGTTTGTCCCCTGGTTTTTCCCTTGGTTTTTTCACAGTCTGTTGATCTTGGACCGTTAAATTTTGGCTGGTAATCTTGCTGTGTAATCTTGTCTGGTCTTGCGTTGTTTTGTCTCCTGATTGGCCCCATCGTCTAGCGGTTAGGACACGGCCCTTTCAAGGCTGTAACCGGGGTTCGATTCCCCGTGGGGTCATTTGAATGAACCAAGAGATTGTGAATGTCTGACGGCAACTATGACGCGGTGCTGCTTGTGTCGTTCGGGGGTCCCGATGGCCCTGATGATGTTCTTCCGTTTCTGGAGAACGTGCTTCGCGGCCGGAACGTTCCCCGCGAGCGGATGCTCGAAGTCGCGGAACACTACCAGCACTTCGGCGGCAAGAGCCCGATCAACGACCAAAACCGCGGGCTGCTGAAGGCCCTCGAGGAAGAACTCGCCCGGCGGGGCCCCCACCTGCCGATCTATTGGGGCAATCGCAACTGGCACCCCCTGCTCACCGATACGTTGCGGGAGATGGCCGACGCCGGCGTGAAGCGGGCGATCGCCTTCGTGACCAGCGCCTACAGCAGCTACTCCGGCTGCCGCCAATATCGTGAAAACATCGTCGCGGCCTGCGCCCCGCTCGGCGATCGCGCCCCCGCAGTCGACAAAATCCGGGTCTTCTTCAATCACCCGGGCTTCGTGGGCCCGATGGCTACGAACGTCGGCCGCGCACTCGACCATTTTCCGGCGGGCGACCGGGCCCAGGTGCCGGTTCTCTTCACGGCGCACAGCATTCCTACCTCGATGTCCGACGGCTGCCGCTACGTTGCCCAGTTGACCGAAGCCGCGCGGCTCGTCGCCGAGCAGGCCGGCGTGGCCCACTCGCAGCTCGTCTATCAAAGCCGCAGCGGGCCGCCCACGCAGCCCTGGCTGGAGCCCGACATCTGCGACGCGATCCGGACCCTGCATGCCGCAGGATCCCGACAACTCGTCATCGCCCCGATCGGCTTCATCTCCGATCACATGGAAGTGCTCTATGACCTCGACACCGAGGCGGCGGATCTGTGCCGCGAATTGGGTGTCGACATGGTCCGGGCTGCGACGGTCGGCACGGATCCCACGTTCATCGGCATGATCCGCGACCTGATCGCGGAGCGGCATTACAGCCTGCCGGAAAGGATGGCCATCGGCAGCCTGCCGGCCAACCACGACGTCTGCCCCCTCGACTGCTGTCCCGCACCGGCCATGCGGCGGCCGGAACGGCCGACAACGCCCCCCTCTCCCTGACGCCCCATGCCCGCCGACATCCTTCCGGCGACCGCCGATTCGCCCCCGCAGTCGGCGCGATCGCGGGAATGGGTCTTGCTGACCCATGGCTTCATGGCCAATCGCTGGCTGCTCACGCCGTTGTCGGGCCGGCTCCACCGCTGCGGCTGGCAGACCCGCTGCTGGGGCTACGAAAGCTGGCGCACCTCGGTCGCCGTCCTTGCGGACGAGTTTGCCGGATTGCTCCGCTCGATGGATGGCGACACGCGGGTGGATGTCCTCCATCTCGTCACCCATAGCATGGGCTGCATTATCGCTCGGGCGGCGCTCGAGCAGTATCGCCCCGCGAAGCTCGGTCGGTTCGTCATGCTCGCACCTCCCAACCGCGGCTCGTTCATGGCCACCAGGCTGGCGGGACTGTTTGGCCGCGTTCTCAAGCCGGTAACGGAACTCACCACGCATGGCGGCAGCCTGGTGAATTCCCTCGCCGAACCGGCCGGTGTCGACATCGGCGTGATCGCCGCCGGTCGTGACGCGCTCGTGTCGATCGACAGCACACGGCTGGCCGTGCCCCATGCCCATGTCACGCTTCCCTGCCTGCACTCCAGCCTATTGTTTCGACGTGATGCGGCAGTTCTCGTCGAAACGTTCCTCGCATCGGGCTCGTTCGAGACCTCGACCGGCGGTGCCACATGAACACACAACCGCGTCCCCTCGGAAATTCCCCCGTAGCCGTCGGTCCGCTTGGTCTGGGCTGTTGGCCGCTGGCGGGCATGACCCGCGAGGGCATCACGCCGGAAGCCGCGCTGGCGACGGTCGCGGCCGCCGTCGACGCCGGCATCATGCATCTCGACACCGCCTATTGCTACGGCGAGCAGGGCGAGAGCGAGCGGGCCATTCGCGCGGGGCTCCGCGGCCGTCGCGACCGTGTGATCCTGGCGGGAAAGTGCGGCATCCATTGGGAGCCCGGTCGAACGCAGTGCGTCGACGGCCGGCCAACGCGGCTGCGGCGCGAGGTGGATGAAAGTCTCGCCCGGCTGGGCACCGACCGGCTCGATCTTCTGTATTTGCATGCCCCGGATCCCACGATCCCCATCGAGGAGTCGGCCGGCGCCCTGCGGGGTCTGCTCAAGGCCGGCAAGGCCCGCGCCATCGGCGGCTCGAACATGACGGTCGCGCAACTCGAGAGATTTTCGGCCGAGTGTCCGCTCGCCGCCTGCCAGATGCCCTACAACATGCTGCAGCGGGGCATCGAAGACGCGATCCTGCCCTGGTGCCGCAGGAACCAGGTGGCGATGGTCGTCTACTGGCCGTTGATGAAGGGCCTGCTGGCCGGGCGCATGCACCGCGGTCGGGTGTTTTCCGCCTCCGACAGCCGCCACAAATATCCGATGTTTAACGGCGCGGAGTTCGAGCGGAACCTCGACTTCGTCGACGCCCTGCGGCCAATCGCCGCCCGGCTTCAGTGCGATCTGCCCGACCTCGTGCTCGCCTGGACGGCCGAGCAGGATGGAATCACGAGCGTGCTCTTTGGCGCCACGTCACCAGACCAGGTCCTTGCCAACGCCCAGGCTCTAGCGTGCGACCTCGACGACGAGGCCCGTGCCGCCATCCGGTTGGCGATTGCCGAGCGTGGGCCAGTGGCTGGTCGCCGTGCCGTGTAGCACAGGCTTCAGCCTGTCACCGCAACACCAACCGACGACAGCTTTTCCCTACGCCGCGCCGACCACCTCAGGCTGCGCAGCGGCCACGCTCACGTATGACTGCCGCACCTTCAGGCACGTCTGGCGGAACGGCTCCGGGCGGCTCACTCCGGGCAGCCGCAGAGTCTCGATCGGGCCCCGACGAAAGACGAGGTCGCCGCAGTCGTACCACTCCTGACCGGGCTGCACGACGAGGTCGATCGCGTCGAAGCGGTCGAGATCGACATAGCGCTCGACTTTGGCATTGATCCCCCGCTCGATGGTAACGCGACGATTCGTCAGCCGATACCGTCGCAGCGCCCAGGGGAGGCGGAGCGACAAATAAAGCGGCATTCCCAGCGGGATCGTGGCCAAAAGCGCCAACCGGCCGACCGAGATCGGGCCCAGGCCGCTCTTGATGCGATAGAGGCGGCCGAGCATCTGGCCGAGAACGGTCGACCCAACAGAGGGCCAAACGGTCATCACGGTCGCCTCGGCAACGCCGGGCGGAACCACACCGGAAATCATCTGCTTTATCATGAGCGATATCGTATCCAACGGAATCAATAAAAAAACCCGTTGGGGCTCGGCCGAGCCCCAACGGGTCGAAGTTCTAAAACTTTTTGGCAGTATTGCCATGCCTGTGGGTTTCCCACTGGCCGGCTGATCTCTTTCGGTGGCTGCTCCAATCTCCAACCTTGCGGTCGGCGAAGGAGCACGATCGTGTCTCCACAGTTCATTGTCCCAGAGGCTTCCAGCCCGCCATCCTCGTGCGAACACGATTTGGCGAACGTTCCACCAACTGGGTGCCTCGACAGGTCCGAAGACCTGTTTTGGCTGTTTCCTTTAGAAAGGAGGTGATCCAGCCGCAGGTTCCCCTACGGCTACCTTGTTACGACTTAGTCCCAATTGCAGAGTTCATCTTAGGCGCCTGGCTCCTTGCGGTTACCTCAGCGACTTCGGATGCCCCCCACTTTCGTGGC
>JAPLNR010000045.1 GCA_026401035.1 Planctomycetia bacterium
CTGCTTGAGCGTGAACTCGTCGAACGGCATGTTGGTGTCGAAGGCCTTCACCACCCAGTCGCGCCAGCCCCAAATCGTCCGCTGCGGATCGTCGGCGTAGCCGGCGCTGTCGGCATAGCGGGCCAGGTCGAGCCACTGCCGGGCCATGTGCTCGCCATAGCCGTCGTGGGCCAGCAGACGGTCGATGAGCTTCTCGACGGCGTCGGCCGCGGGATCGGCTACGAAGGCGTCGATCTCGGCGATGGCCAGAGGGAGGCCGGTGAGATCGAGGGCGAGCCGACGGGCCAGCGTGGTGCGGTCAGCGGCGGGCTGAGGCGCGAGCCCCTCAGCCTCCAGCCGGGCGAGGATGAAGCGGTCGATATCGTTCTTCGCCCAGGCGGCATTTGTCACCGCCGGCACCGCCGGCCGCTTGGGCGGCACATACGCCCAGTGCGGCTCGTACTCCGCGCCGGCGGCGATCCATCGCTTCAGGAGATCGATCTGTTTATCTGACAGTCGTTCGCCCGCCTCGGGCGGTGGCATTACGAGATCAGGATCCGTGGAGGTGATCCGCGCGATGATCTCGCTCTCGTCGGGCCGGCCCGGCACGATCGCCGCATGGCCGCCGAGGTCGGCGGTCGCGCCCGCGAACGTGTCGAGCCGCAGGCCGTCGTCGCCCCCGCCGTGGCGGTCTTCGCCGTCCGGCCCGTGGCAGCGGACGCAGCGATTGGAAAGGATGCCCTTGATATCGCGGGTGAACGAGGGAGCAGGCTCGGCGGCCGCCGACACGTGTGCCGCCAGCAGGCAGCTCAGGGCGACCGCAACGCTGCACACGAATCCGCGGGCGGGGCTCATACGAGAATGTCCTTGAGGACGCTGGCTTTTTCGACGCCGGTCAGTTTGGCGTCGAGCCCCTGGAATTTCACGCTGAAGGCGTCGTGCTGGATGCCGAGGCAGTGGAGCATCGTGGCGTGCAGGTCGTGCACGGTGCAGATCTTGTCGACCGCGGCGTAGCCCAGGTCGTCGCTCGCGCCATGGACGATTCCGCCCTTGATCCCGCCGCCGGCCATCCACACGGTCATCGCCTTGTTGTGATGGTCGCGGCCGCTGCCTCCCTGCGACATCGGTGTGCGGCCAAACTCCCCCGCCCACACGATCAGGGTCGAGTCAAGCATGCCGCGATTCTTCAAATCCGTGATCAGGGCCATGCAGGCCCGGTCGATCTCCTCGGCCTTGAACTTGATGCCGTCCTTCACGCCGCCGTGATGGTCCCAGTCCTTGTGATAAAGCTGGATGAACCGCACGCCCCGTTCGGCCAGCCGGCGGGCCAGGAGACAGTTGGAGGCGAACGATCCGTCGCCGGGCTTGCAGCCGTAGAGATCGAGCGTCTGCGGGCCCTCGGCGGCCATGTCCATGAGCCCGGGCACGCTCGCCTGCATCGCAAAGGCCATTTCATACTGGGCGATGCGCGTGGCGATCTCGGGATCGCCGGTGAGCGCGTCGTGCTGCGCATTGAGCAGATTGATCGCGTGAATGTCGGCCCCCTGCCGTTCCCGCGTGATGCCGTTGGGATTCGTCAGATAGAGCACGGGATCGCCCTTGCCGCGGAGCTGCACGCCCTGATATTTGCTGGGCAGGAAGCCGCTCGACCATTGCCGCGCGGCGATCGGCTGGTTTTGGCCTCCCCTGCCGAGCGATGTGAGCACAACGAATCCGGGGAGGTCGGCCGCCTCGCTCCCAAGGCCGTAGGTCACCCATGACCCCATGCTCGGCCGGCCCGCGATCTGCGAGCCCGTGTTCATGAACATGTGGGCCGGGTCGTGGTTGATCGCGTCGGTCGTCATCGAGTTGATCAGGCAGATGTCGCCGAGCACCGAGCCGATGTGGGGAAAGAGTTCGCAGATGTGGGTGCCGCTCGGCCCCATCGGCTTGAACGGGTGCTGTGGCCCGAAGCAGATGAGCTTCTGCCCCTGCAGCTGCGCGAGCTGCTGCCCCTTCGTCATGCTCTCGGGCATCGGCTGGTCGTCGAGCTCCGCGAGCTTCGGCTTGTGGTCGAACGTTTCCAGGTGCGACGGCCCGCCGGCCATCGTCAGCCAGATCACCCGCTTTGCTTTTTGCGGCAGCGGTAGGCTCGGCAGCACGCCCCGCTGCGGTGCGGCCTCGAGCGACCGCGGCGCGGCGAGCGCCGCCAGCGCCACGCCGCCCACGCCCTGGGCCGTCCTGCCGAGAAACGCCCGTCGGGCCAGCGAGTTGTGTTCGTGGATGTTCATGGTCACGACCTTGTGATCGTTTCGTGGAGGTTCAGGAGTACGCGGGCCACGTGGGTCCAGGCGGCCAACTCCGCCTTGTCGATGTCGGCAGGCACGGATGCAAACCCGGTCTTGAGCAGGTCGTCGGCCGCCTTTGTGTCTGCCTTGTAGGCGGCGAGCTGCTGCCGGTAGAGCGGCATCACGGTTTCCATCTCCTCGACGCGGGGCAGTCGCTGGAGCACCCGCTTCCAGGCCCAGGCCATCCGTTCCTCGGGGGAGCCGCTGCACTCGGTGAGCAGCCGCGCGGCCAGTGCCCGCGAGGCCTCTACGTAACTCGGATCGTTGAGGAGCACGAGCGCCTGCTGCGGGATGTTGGAACGCGTCCGCTCAGCGCAGCATTCCTCGCGGCTCGGTGCGTCGAAGGCGACCATGCTCGGATGCAGAAACATCCGCTGCCACCAGGTGTAAAGCCCGCGGCGATACTGTTTCTCGCCGACGTCGTTCGGATAGGTCCGGACGGGGAAATTCAGATTCTCCCAGTAGCCATCAGGCTGATAGGGCTTCACGCTCGGACCGCCGATCGTGGGAACGAACAGCCCCGACGACACCAGGGCCGCGTCCCTCACGAGCTCCGCGTCGACGCGAAAGGTGCTCTGGCGTGTGAGTTCACGGTTGTAGGGATCGGCTGCCAGCAGCTGCGACGAAGCGACGGATGTCTGCCGGTAGGTCGCGCTGGTCACGATCGTGCGGACCATGTGCTTCATGTCCCACTTCGCATCCATGAATTCACACGCCAGCCAGTCGAGCAATTCCGGGTTGGTCGGCGGTTCGCCCTGAGCGCCAAGATCATCGAGCACCCGGCTGAGTCCCGTGCCAAAAAACTGCTTCCAGAGCCGGTTCATCACCACGCGGGCGGTGAGCGGGTTGTCGCGGGAGACGAGCCACTCGGCGAGGTCGAGCCGGGTCAGCTCACGGCCCTCGATTTTGGGTTGCGGCAGATAGCCAGGCAGCGCCGGTTTGATCACCTCCCCGGTCTCGTCCATCCAGTTGCCGCGGGGCAGGATGCGGACGGTCCGCGGTGCGGCAGACTTGACACTTACCAGGCACTTGGCGAGCGAAGCATAGAAGCCGTTGCGTTCCTGCTCTGCTTTGGCAAAACCGTCGCGCTCTGCCTTGAACAGCTGCGTGGCCTTCGTGCGGAAGTAGTCCTGCAAGACCTTCTTGTCGTTGCCGTTCCGCTTGGCGGCCTCTTGGGCCAGGCTGGCGGCCACCTGCTTGGCCAGATTCTTGTCGCCGGCCGACGCCTTCGAATCAGCCGCCAACTCAGGGAGCATCACCTTGTAGGCGACGAGATCCGCTTCCCACTGCTGCTGCGCGACGTTGAGCTGCGGAACAATGGCGTCAAAATTCTTCTTCGCGGCGGCCAGGGCGGCGTCGAGTTCAGCGAGCCGCTTGTGCTCCTCGGGAGTGCCGACCACCATCCCATCCTCGCGCTGGGCGATGATTCCCTCTTGGATGTCGGCGAAGAAGGCGCCCAGTGAATAAAAATCCCGGGCCGTGATCGGGTCGAACTTATGGTCATGGCACTGGGCGCAGCCGGTCGTCTGGCCGAGCCACGTGGCGCCGATCGCCCGGACCCGGTCGGTGAGCATCCGCGCCTCGTAGTCTTTGGCCTGCGCGCCCCCTTCATCCGTGGAGAGGAGCAGCCGGTTGAACGCGGAGCCCACGCGGGAGTCCTGATCCGCGTCGGGTAGAAGATCGCCGGCCACCTGATGAATCGTGAACTGGTCGAACGGCCGATTGTCGTTGAAACTCTTGATCACCCAGTCGCGGTAGGGCCAGATGTTTCGGGGCTTGTCGCTGTGATAGCCGCACGTATCGGCGAAGCGGACGACATCGAGCCAGCCGATCGCCATCCGTTCGCCGTAATGCGGATTGGCAAGCAGGCGGTCGACGAGTTTTTCATAGGCGTCGGGGGTGGTGTCCTGCTCGAAGGCGGCCACTTCCTCCGGCGTCGGCGGCAGGCCGAGCAGATCGAACGAGAGCCGGCGGATGAGCGTGCGGCGGTCGGCTTCGGCCGAGGGCTTGAGACCGAGCGCGGACAGCCGCTTGTGGACGAGATGATCGATCCCGTTGGTGCCGGCAGGCACGTCGGCCTTTACGGGCGGCTCGTAGGACCAATGCTTCTGGTACTCCGCCCCCTGTTCGATCCACCGCGTGAGCAGTTCCTTCTGCTTGGCATCGAGTTTCTTGTGCGACTCCGGCGGCGGCATGATCTCGTCGGGATCGGTCACGTTGATCCGCGTGACGAGCGTGCTCTCGGCGGACTTGCCCGGCACGATCGCACCGGCGGCCACGGCGTCGTCCCGCAGATCGAGCCGGAGATCGGCCTGGCGATGGCTCGAGTCGGGGCCGTGGCAGGAGAAGCAGTTGTCGGAAAGGATCGGCCGGATGTCGCGGTTGAATTCCACGGCGGTCGGGCCGGCCGCCGCTGCGATGATCGGGCTGGCGATTGGCCACCCGTAGGCCAGACCAATCACCAGCATCGACAGGCCGCGCCGCCTGCCTGCAAAGCCGTGCACCATCGGATAACTCCTTTGGAAAACACCCGCTTCGCCGTCAGGCCTTGTTCACAATACAGCCTGACGCGGACCCGAAGGGTCGATCGGCGGAACTCTCTCAAGTATATCGTCGAAAACCTGCACGGCAGCCAAGAAAACCCGAGGATTGATTTGACAAACTTGCCGATTTAGGCGGAAAAACGAGGCCTTCGGTACCGCGAGCCGACGTCCCCCGCCCCGCGACACCACGCTTAGCGAAACAGGACCGTCCGGACCTTCACATTCGTGAACGCGGCCGTATTGCGGATGGGCCGGGCCTGGGAGTGGGAGGCGTCGGTCCAGATGGGCGACGTCGAGCCATCCAGGTGACGGATCGAGGCGTTGTCGATACGGATCGTGTAGGTGCCCGACTTGCCGCCGCGAAACACACAGGCAAGGCCCAACTGATTGTTCGGGGCGAGGCTCGAAAGTCCCACCACGCGATGCTCCCAGGTGCCCGGTCCACCACGAACCGGCGGCCCGGCCGCCTGCTCGCGGCCGAATTGATCGATGCCATCCCCCTTCCGGAAGGCGGGTTCAACGGTATCGCGGACATATTCGAGCGGCGAGATGAAAAATCCCGACTCCAGGCTGCCTGGCATCGTCGTCAGGTCTACCGTGAGATGATCGGTGGCAAAGACATCGCCTTCGAACGTGGCGAAGGGCACGACCAAGAGGTCATCGGGCTTCGACTCGGGCGTGACCGTGACCGTGATCTCCAGAACGTCACCAGCAGGCGCGGCTGCGCCGTCGATCCGCGGCGGCTTGTGGGTGAGCGCAACGGCAAGCGATGTCGCCCAGGCGTCCATCTGCGCAGTGAGGTCGGCCACCAGGTCGGCATGGTCAGCCGCCACGTTCGTCTCCTCCCCCGGATCGGCATCCATGTCATAGAGGTCGACGCGACTGGCAGCGCGATGCAGCTTCCAGCGCTGTGTGCGGAGGGCATCGGTGCCATGCCATGCCCAATACATGCTGTCGACCGGCGTTGCACCGCCCGAGCGCAGGGCTGCCGAGACGTCTTTACCATCGAGGGCGAGATCGATCGGTACCGACACGCCGGCGAGGCTGGCGAGCGTCGGGAGCATGTCGAGGCCGCTACACAGGCCGTTCCACGACCGGCCCAGCAGTCCTCCCGCCGGCCAGTGGATCACCGTGGGCACCCGCACGCCCCCGTCGTAGAGCGAATGCTTGCTCCCGCGGAGCGGCCGATTGTTGCCCCGCGGCGTCGCGCCGTTATCGCTGGTGAAGACGACGATCGTGTTGTCGCGCAGGCCTGCCGCGGCGAGCGTGGTCAGGAGCCGGGCGACGTTTGTATCCATCGCGTGCACCATCGCCGCGTAGGCCCGCTTCGTGGGATCCGTGATGGCCGGATCGACGGCGGCGAGGTCTTCTTCCTTGGCCTGCAGCGGCTCGTGCACGAGATGGAACGGCACGTAGCAGAAGAAGGGCTTGCCGGCCGATGCCTGGATGAATTCGCAGGCCCGGTCAACGATCAGGTCTTCGGTGTAGCCCGTGTCGTCGGGGCGGAGCTCGCGGTTGTGCCACCAGGTGACCGGTCCGAGGTTCCGGAGATTGCGGCGTGTAAAAAAGTCGCCGCCGCCACCGTAATACACCCATGCTTCGTCGAAACCGTGGGCATTCACGCCGAGGCCAAACCGCGGCTTCTTGCGGGGAAAGTCCTTCCAGGCCTCGGCAAAAGCCGCCCGGTAGGCAGGGGTGTCGGGCTCATCGCCGTTGTGCCACTTGCCGAAGATGCCGGTGCGATAGCCGGCATCGCGAAACACCTCTGCGATCGTCGTTTCATCGGCCGGAAGCTCGCCCCCCACCCGTGGACCGGTGCCGACGCGGATCGGATGCCGGCCGGTGAGCAACATCGCACGGGTCGGCGAACAGACGCACCAGCTCATGAACGAGGTCAGTTCGATGCCGGTGTCGAAGAGCCCGTCGATGGCCGGCGTCGGAACGGAGCCGCCATGGCACGAGAGATCGCCCCAGCCGACGTCGTCGGAAAGAATGTAGACCACATTCGGCCTGGGGGCGGCGGCTTCTGAACCCTCAAGAGGGGCCGCGGCCGCAACGCCTGCAATCGTGAAGGCGAGACTGACTGTGAGGCGACGAAGCCCACGCATGGTGCGCCAAACTCCCTGTGAATCTCTCGTAGGCCGGCAACGGCGATACTGATCGTACTGTCCGCCCTGCTCTTGCGCCGCGCAGAGCCCGTGAAATGCTTTGACATGCGGTGGCGCGATGCTTCCAATTGGTACGCCGGATAGGCACGATGTCGATTCTCCCGAGAGCCACCGCCATGAACTTCATCCGCCTGTTTTTTGTCCTACTCACGGCCCTCGCTGCGTGGCCCCAGGCCGCGCTGGCCAGTGAGGCTCGCAGCGGCGACTGGACGATCCGCGACGGCCGGCTCTACGTCGACGGCCAGTGGGTGTTTCTGAAGATTGGCAAGCCGCTGCGAAACTTCGCCGACCCGGCAGCCTGTCAGAAACTCGTCGAGACGCTCGATACGCTTCAGTCCAAGGGGTTCAACGCCCTCGAGCTCAACTGCTACTGGCACCACTTCGACAAGGATGCCGACGGCACGATCGACGTGTCGCTCGAGCCGCTCGCCGGCCTCATCGACGCGATCTACGCCAAGGGCATGTTCCCCTGCCTGGCGGTCGAGACCTACGGCGTGGGTGGGGGCAAGATTCCAGATTCTTTCTGGAAGCGGCATCCCGAGGCCATCGCGATCAACGCGGAGGGCAAGGAGGCCCGCGACCTCGAATATGGATTCAAGACCGCGGTGCCATCCCTGCTCCATCAGGGCTACCGCGAGGCCGTCCACGCCTTCATTAGGGCCCTCGTGGCCGGCGTGCCTCACCGGAAAATCCTGTTCTATGAGACGACGGTCGAGCCGCAGTTCATGGGCCATCAGGACATCGATTACAGCCCGAATGCAAAGCAGGCGTATGCAGCATGGCTGCAGAAGAACAGCCTTCAGGTCCCTGCCTGGCCCGAGGCGTTTCCCGTGCCGGGTAGGTTTCGGAAAGATCCGGTCTGGCTGCGGTTTCGCGCCGAGGCGCTCGCAGACTGGGTGAATGGCGACGCGGCGGCATTTCGCGAGGTTGCGGGGAAAGACGCCTACATCGCCGTCGACTATCTGGAAACATGTAACGCCACGATGCCGCGCCGCAACGGTGACTCGATCCGGTTTCTCGAGGCGCTCACGTGCGCCGACATCATCCAGGTGAACTGGCACTGGCGGACCGACACCCGCGGGCCGAACGAATGCGCCTACCGCAACGTGTGGGACGTGCGGAAGCGGCTCAATCGCGCCTGGGCCATCAGCGAGCACATGACGCTGAACGGCTCGGACTATCAGCCGGCGGACGTGCCGGCCATGCTCCGCAGTGCGTTGGCCAAGGGCACGGGCTTCGGCTGGGACTTCGTGAATGTCGCGGCGTCGACTGGCGCAAAGTTCGCGCTCTACAACGACGACTGGTCCCCCAAGCCGCTGATGGCCGAGGTGGACGACCACTGGCCCGAGTGGCAGAAGGAGATCGCCACCCGGGCGGCCGATGCTGCGGGCACCCCCAAGCGGCCAAACATTCTTTTCATCTTCTCCGACGACCACGCGCAGCACGCGCTCTCCTGCTACGGCTCGAAGGTCAACTCCACCCCGCACCTCGACCGGCTGGCCGCCGCGGGCGCCCGGTTCAGCAACTCGTTCGTCACTAACTCCATCTGCTCGCCGAGCCGGGCCACGCTGCTCACCGGACAGTATTCGCACGCCAACGGCGTGCCTGTGTTCAATGCCTTCGACGGCTCACGAGACCACGTCGCCAAGCACCTCCAGCGGGCTGGCTACCACACCGGCATGGTCGGCAAGTGGCATCTCGGCACTGACCCCACCGGGTTTGACCGCTGGATCGTGCTGCCCGGCCAGGGGTCCTATCAAAACCCGTCGTTTCTCGTGCCCGGGGGCGTACTCTCGATCGACGGCCACTGCACCGACATCGCCACCGACCTCGGCATCGAGTTCCTGGCAACGAGGCCCCGTGACAAGCCGTTCTTCCTCATGCTTCACCACAAGGCTCCGCATCGCGAATGGGAGCCCGACGAACGCAACAAGGCGAAGTTCAAAGATGCCGTGTTTCCTGAGCCGGCGACGTTCTTCGACGACTACGCGACGCGGCCCACCGCCCTGCCGTCCAACAAGCAGACGATCGCCCGGGATCTCACGAACCGCGATCTCAAGCTCGAACCCCCGGCGGGTCTCGCTGGCAAAGAGCGCAATGAGTGGCTCAGCAAGAAACCCGACACGATCGAGGCGGGCGGCGCGACGCTCACCGGCAAGGATGCCGTCCGGTGGAAGTATCAGCAGTTCATGCGGGACTATCTGGCCTGCGTGCAGGGCGTGGATGACAGCGTGGGCAGGATGCTCGACTTTCTCGATCGGCAAGGCCTCGCCGACGACACGATCGTGATCTACTCGACCGACAACGGCTGGTATCTCGGCGATCTCGGCCTCTACGACAAGCGGTTCATGTATGAGCCGGGGCTGAAGACGCCGCTACTCGCCCGGGGGCCCGGCATCCGGGCGGGCATCACGCCCGAGGCCTTCGTGGCCAACATCGATCTCGCCCCCACGTTTCTCGACCTCGCCGGCCTGCCCGTGCCGGAGTGGATGCAAGGCCGCAGCCTCGCGCCGCTCTTGCGCGGGGAGATGCCTGCCGACTGGCGGAAGAGCGTTTACTTCCGCTACTACCACGACCCCGGCGACCACAACACGCGGGCGCATTACGGGGTGCGGACGGCGACGCACAAGCTCATTCACTATTTCAAGCAGGGCGCCTACGAGCTCTTCGACCTCGCCGCCGATCCACACGAGCAGCACAACCTCCTGTTCGACGAGGCAGAGGCGAAATCGCCGCAGGTCGCCGCGATCTTCGCCGACCTGAAGGCGGAGTTGGAGCGTCTGCAGGGCGAGTATGGCGACGACGGCCGCTACGTCGATCCGGCGACGTGGCCGCCGGGAACCGTGAATGGCCCGTTCCCTGGCCGCCAACAGCTGGGCAAAAAAACCGTCGCCGAAGCGATCGCCGTATCACCGGCCGCGGGGACTTCGTCGAGGTGACGCCTTGACGGTGATTAGGATACGGCAGTACAGTTGCCACGGCAGTGCAGAGACGTGACCGCCCCCGCAATGGAGATCGTCGTGAGTACGGCCCCTCGGTATCTGCCGCACTACACCGTTGCCGACCACGCCGCGTGGGAGGGCGACTTCGAATTGCTCCAGGGCGTCGCCGTGGCGATGACGCCCAGCCCCTTCGGTCCACATGCCGAGCGGCTTTCCCGCGTGGCTGCCGCCTTCTGGAACGCAATCGATGCCTCCGGTTGCCGCGCGACTGTGCTCGCCGAGATCGATTGGATCGTCACGAACGACACGGTGGTGCGGCCGGATCTCGTGGTCGTGTGTGGCCCGACGCCGCAGCGGCATGGTGCCGCCGCCACTTGCTGTGAATTCGCGATTCTCAGAAGGGGCGTTACTTTATCGCCAGCTTCTGGCCGTCGGCGATGAGCCTGTCGCGAAGCTTTTCATAGGGCACCTTTTGCACCGACGAGCCCGCGTCGATGGCCAGGCACGCAGCCGTGGCCGCGCTCTGGCCGAGCGTCATGAACACGGGCTCCATGCGGATCGACCCAAACGCGATGTGCGTGGCCGACAAGGCCCACGGAACGAGGAGGTTCTCGCACTCCGACTCGCGCGGCACGATCGATCGGAAGGAGATGCCGTAGGGCTTGCCGCCCAGCGACGCCTGGATGTCCCCCTCGTTTTTCACCTGTCCCTTGGAGACGACCCGCTGCACGTGGTGGGAATCGAGCGTGTAGGCCCCGAGACCCACGGGATCTTCGACGGGCTCGAGCCCCCGGCAGTGGTGCTCGGTCATGACGAAGTCAGATCGCATCCGGCGGGCCTCGCGAACGTAGAGGTGATACGGCCAGTGGCCGTTGTCGGCAAACTCGTCCTTGGGCAAGCCCCACTTCGCGTGCTGCTCCCGAATCGTCTCGGGGACCCGCGGGTGCGCCTGGAGCGTCCAGACGAGGCCGAGCTGCCAATCCCGGTGGCGAGCCGCCACGGCCTCACGCTGCTTGTGGGAGAGCGTGGCCCAGTTCCAATCCGGGCCGTAGTTGCCGCCGATCAGGTCGCAGGAGATGCCGCCGGTATTGTTGGAATCGGTCTTCCGGTTGGGCACTGGGCTCGTCTTGAAAAAACCGTCCCGCTGCCCGGCTGTGATCGACCGGAACAGGAGCTCGTAGTCGGCTTCGTCGTAGCCGGCGGGTTTGGCGATGGCCACGCGATTGTCCCGCACGTCGGTGAGCACCATGCGGTAGCAGTAGGCCTGGAGTCGGTCATCGGCATCGTCCAGGCGGCCTCCGAGGCCTTCGTTGACGCCCGGCAGCAGGCCGCTCGTGGGATCGCCGGCCACGCGGTAGGGATCGATGCCGTCGGGAAGCTGGTTGCCGGCCCGCGGTCCGACGATGCCGTTGCCTTGTTCTGCGAATTCCGCATTGGCTTCGCGGCCGATCACAAACGACACCGCCGCAGCGGCCATTAGGTCGCCTTCGTAGGAGGCGTCGATGAACATGTTCCCTGCGACCTCTGAGCCGTCTTCGAGCCGTAGGGCGACGATGCGCGGGCCGTCTTTCCGGACTGGCTGCGTCAGGTCGATCCGGCCGGTGAGGCGGCGCACCTTCGCCTCGGCGGCAAGGTCGTTGAAGACGGCCTCAGCCACGTGTGGCTCGAATGTCGTTGCCAGCTTGTTGGCTGGGTCGAGGGACGGCTCGCCCTGCCCTTGATTCCGAAACCCGGCCCGCGGCTCATACACCCACGCGTCGTCGCCTTGATAGTGCTCGTAGACCCGGTGGTAAAACTCGCGCGACAAGCCGCCGAGAATGGCTCGGTTGCCGAGGTCTGTCCAGCCGAGGCCGCTACTGGTCATCCCGCCGAGATGGCCCGTGGGCGAGATCACGATCGCGGTCTTTCCCATTCGGGATGCCTGCACGGCCGCGGTGACGCCGCCGGACGTGTCGCCATATACGACGACGTCGGCCGTGATCGGATCGGCCGCGCAGGCCGTGGCCGTGGCGAGGGCCACCGAAAGAGTCGCGGCGACGGGCATCAGCAGATGAAACATGGCAGTTCCTTGTGGATGGAGTGGTGGCCGCATCGTACAACGCGGGGGCACGATGTCGTCGCGCAGGCTCCACGAAATGCGTTGGCATTCCAAGACGCGTCCGTACAAAAACAAGCGGTTCTTTTCCAGGCACCGGCTGCGGCTGTCGTCCACACTATTGAAGCACCCCAGGAGCTGCACTCCATGACTTTCATCCAGCCGCATTCGTTTGTCGCCCTCGTGCTCCTGAGCGTCACGTGCATCGCAGCCCTTCCGGCAACGGCCGCGGAAATGGTGCCTGACGGTTTTACCGCGCTCTTCAACGGCCGCGACCTCACCGGTTGGCACACACTGCCCGGCGGCACATGGGAGGTGAAGGATGGCGCAATCCTCGGCATGAGTGCGGCTTCCGAGCCCAAGCATGGCATGCTCGTCACCGACAAGACCTACCGCAACTTCATCCTGCAGGCGACGTTCAAGGTCGTCCGTGGCAACAGCGGCCTCTACTTCCGGTGCGAAAAGAAGAACAGTGCCACCGGAGTCGTGGGATTTCAGGCCGAGGTCGACAACTCGAACGATGTCGGCGGCATCTACGAAACCGGCGGGCGGGGCTGGGTCAAACGCCCCGACCATGCGAAGACCGAGGCCATCGCCAAAAGGGGCGACTGGAACACGATGCTAGTCAGGGCCATCGGGCCCGACGTCACCGTCCTGCTCAACGGCAGCCAGACCGTCAGCTTCACCGACGACCGCAGCCGTCGCGAAGGGCACATCGCCCTCCAGCTTCATGGTGGCCAAGAGATGGAGGTGCTTTTCAAGGACATCGCCATCTTGGAGATTCCCGACGACGCGGGATTCGTGCCCCTGCTAACGGGCACCGACCTCTCCGGCTGGCAGACGACCGGCAACTGGATCCCCGAGGAGCCGCATGGCGTCACGCTCAAGCCCCGCCCCGGTGAAGGAGGCTGGCGGCGGTACCACCACTACCTCACGACCGACCGCCCCTACGGCGACTTCATTCTCGACCTCGAGTTCAAATACGCGAAAGCGGGCAACACGGGCGTGTTTCTCCGCGTGGGCGACCCGAAGAACCACGTTGACTCGGGCTTCGAGGTCCAGATCCTCGACACGTTCGGCAAGAATCCGGTGGGAGCCCATGATTGCGGCGGCGTCATCAAGACGTCAGCCCCGTCGAAGAACATGGCCAGGCCAGCCGGTGAGTGGAACCGTTACGTGATCACCTGCGTCGGATCGAGCCTGCAGGTCGAATTCAACGGCGAGCGGGTGATCGATCTCGATTTTGCGACCTCCGCCATGAAGGACCGGCCCCTGCGGGGCCTGATCGGGTTCCAGGACGAGGGCAAGCCGGTGTCTTACCGCAATGTCCGCATCGTCGAGCTGCCTGCAGAACCAGCCCTCCCTTAACGGCCAGTTCACCTGAGCCGCCAGAGACGGTCGTCGGGGATGCTGGAGGGCTTCGCCGCCCGGCTCCAGGCGGTTGCCGGACCGGATGCGGTGGCACATGCCCGTTTGCACACCCGCAGACACCTTGTGGTTGGCGAGGGTAGAATCCTCACGATATCCAGTGTTCGGAGCCGAGTGCGACCCATGGCGTGCCTTCCTTATCCTCGACGCACTGAACGCGAATCGATTGCGAACGATGCCAAACACACCTTCGCCATGACACCGGAGGAGCGAGCGGAGGTTTTTATCGACTTGGATCGAACGAAGGAAGCCATCATGGAGAGCCTGCCGGCAGCGGAACGCCGTCGCCGTCGGGACGCGGCTCGGCTTCTCGACCCTCGTCCTACCCCCTGGTGGAAAAACCTGCGACGGTCCGCGTGGCCTGGAGAGGCCTGGACTGAAGACGATGCAACGTCATGACCTGCCGGCCTTGGCGGATGTCGTCCTCCGCCTGGTCGATGTATGTGAACAGATCACCGTCCCGTATGCGATCGGCGGAGCCGTCGCCACGAGTTTTTGGGGCGTGCCCCGCACGACGCAAGACGCCGACTGCCTTGTCGCCGTTCCCTCGATTGTTTACCAGCGGCTGTCCGACGCCTTGAATCTCCAGGGCTTCGAGATCGAACAGGCGTCGGGACCGCAGCCCGTGACGGTCGTCGCCTTGCTCGAACAGGTGCGTCGTGACAAGTACATGACGCTGTCATGCCGGGCGACGAGCGTGGAGCTGTTCGTCCCGGTCGTGCCCTTGCAGCAATCGATCCTGAAGCGGGCCCTCGGCCGGCTGTTTCATGGTCGGACGATCCGCGTCACAACCGCCGAGGACTTGATTCTGCTGAAAATGGCTTTCCACCGGCAGAAGGACCTGCAAGACATCAAGGGCATCCTGCACGTGCAGAAAGGGCACCTCGACATCGCGTATCTTCAGCGATGGAGCGCCGAGATGCTGGAGCCGCCAGCCAGTCGCGAACTCGACGACCTTATTGCAACCTACGAGGCAGACCGTCCCGCCAATCCAATTGAATGAGTGCGCGGCCGCGGCCTGCAGTGTTTCACGTCTCGCGTAGGTATCGCACGCCTCGGCGTGACGGGCCTCTCTTTCAAAACTCGTCGAAGGCGACCTGGTTCGGATCGATGTCGCGGCGCGCGAGCATCTGCCGGGCCGCCTCGATCATCGCGGGCGGGCCGCAGAGGTAATATTCGATCGCCCCGGGCTGCGGATGGCCGGCGAGATACTCCCGTTCGAGGACGTCGTGGATGAAGCCCACGTGACCCGTCCACTGGTCGTCGGGCAGCGGCTCCGAGAGCGCCATCTCGAAGCAGAAGTTCGGGAACCGCCGGGACAGGTCCTGGAAATACTCGACGTAAAAGAGTTCCTGGCGGGACCGCGCCCCGTACCAGAAGCTCACGCGGCGGCCTGTCTCGAGCGTGTCGAAGAGATGCGACAGGTGCGACCTCAGCGGCGCCATGCCCGCGCCGCCTCCGAGGTAGACCATCTCGGCGTCGGTTTTTTTGATCAGGAAATCGCCGTACGTCCCGAACACTTCCACCGTGTCGCCGGGGGCCAGGCTCCAGGCGTAGGCCGACCCGACGCCCGCCGGGCAATCCTGGCCGCGGGGCGGCGTGGCGATCCGCACGTTGAACCGCAGCACGGCGTCGGCCGCGGGGTTCGTCGCCAGCGAGTAGTTGCGGCGCAGCTGCGTGTGGTTCTCGGCTGCGTGGTCATACACATGATGGGCCCGCCAGACCGCGTCGAACGGCGGCGGGACCTGAAAGTCGGCAAACCGAACCGTGCCATACGGCGGGATCGCGAGCTGGACGTACTGCCCGGGCTGGTAGTCAAGCGTGGCCTCGCCGGGTAGCGGCTCGAGCGTGAGTTCCCTGATGAACGTGGCGACGTTCGTATTGGAGACCACGCGACAGCGACGCGAGGCTTCTTTCTTCTGCCGCCCCTGCCCGGTCGGCTCGCGGACGTTGATCGCCAGCATGCCGTCCGCGTTCCGCACCGCATAGGTCAAGAGCGGTACGCAGACGGGCGGCCGCTGCGGTGAGCCGTCGCGGATATCGAACCGGCCGTTGTGCTTCGGGCATTCGATGAGGCAGCCCTTCACCAGGCCGGTGGCGAGATGCGTGTTGCCGTGCGTGCAGATACCGTCGGTGGCGTGGAACGTGTCGTCGTGGGTGCGATACACGGCGTACGTCTTGGCGCCGTGATCGAAGCGGATCACGTCGGCGCGGCCGAGCGCTGCGGCCGGGCCGATCGTCACCCAGCCGTGCGTGTCTGGCATGTCGCTAGACGAGATTGTCTTCGCGGCGACAGTCGCCGCGTCGCTGGGCGTCGGCTGCGATGAACGTCGCCTCCTCCGCGCCGAGCCCACCCCGGGCATGCAGGAACAGGCTGCGGAAATACCGCATCGCCGCCGGGACGCCGACGAACCCGGCCAGCATCCGCGCGACGTTCGGCGGCCGCGGCACCGCGATCTCCGGGTCGCGGCCGACGACGATCGTGTCGCTGTGGTGCCGAGTGTGACTCCAACGCCAGACGATGCTCTCCCGCATCACCATGAACGACGCGATCTCGTAGAACGCGTCATTGAGCCAGTCGGTCTTGAACGCCGTTCCGTGGCCGAACTCATGCCACCGGGCATCGGACGACGACCCGTAGATCACCCAGTAGATGCTGAAGGGCGCGAGGCACCACGGGCTCGGCCAAAGGAGATACCCCGCCGTGCCGAAGGCCGCGAGCAGGCCGAACCAGATGATCGTGTCGCGGAGGGCCGGGCCGTCGGACCGTTCGAGCAGCTCCCGCATCTCCTCCCGTGGAACGGGCGTCTGATACCAGTCGGCCTCGGCCAGACCACGTTCCACGGCCCGCCGGGAGTCGGCGCCCACGAGGCTGTAGTCGCCCGATTGTTGCGGCACGGAATCGGTGGCGGGGGCGATGCTCATCGTGTCACCTCGAGGGGGCTCACCGGCAGCCGGTCTCGCGCATGATTCGCGCCGTCTCGGCGTGGGCCTCTGCCACCCACTCCACGATTCGCTCCGGCTCGGGCGAGTATTCCAGTTCGATGCTGACGACGCCGTCGTAGCCGGTGTCGCGGATCGCGGCGAGATACTCGGCGATCGGCGTCACGCCCCGTCCCGGGGGCAGGTCGCCATGCACGCGGCCGTCGCAGTCGCTCAGATGAACGTGCTCGATCCAGCCGGCGAGACGGGCCACTTCGGCCGGCGGCGTGTGGACGAGATGGAGGTGCGAAATGTCGCAGTTGGCCCGCACGGTTTCGGGCAGACCGACGTCGTTGAGAAATCCGAGCATCGTGTCGATCGAGTTGACGAGCGACAGCCTGAAGGGCTCGAGTTCGATCGCGATCTTCACTCCCCGGGTGGCGGCATGGCGGCCGAGTTCGCGGACGGCATCCACGCCCGCCCGCCACTGCTCAGCCGGGGGAATCACTTCCTGCTGCCAGATGTATTCCCCGAGCACGAGGAGCAGGTTCGAGCAGCCGAGTTCGGCTGCCAGATCGATGAATGCCCGACAGCGGTCGAGGTGGAACCGGCGCACCGATGGATTGAAGTCGACGAGCCCCAACGCCACGCAGCACAGGCTCACGATCGGCAGATCGAGATCGCGGCAGGTGTTCTTGATGAGGGCCCGCTCGGCGGCGTCGATGTCGAGCGGGTCGGTGAAGATGTCCACCGTGTCGAAGCCGAGTTGCTTCGTCTTCTCGAGGCCGAAGCGGGTGCCTTTGCCGGCCTGCGCGAACGCCGAGTTGATGAGGCCGAGTTTCATGCGCGATGCTCCTGGGGCGGACGATGGATGCCGGTCGTGATCTCAGTGATGTCGACGGCCCGGTGCTCGTGGGCCGAGCGGTAGGCGGCATCGACCACCGCCATCGTGAGCAGGTTGTCGTCGCCCGTGGCGACGGCCGGGGCGGTGCCTTCGAGGTCGCGAAGCAGTTCGGCCATCGGGCCGACGAACGCATCAGGAAACCAGGCCTCCGGCCAGCGGGGCCGCTGCCAGCCTCCCGCGGTCGTCGTGTAGTCGAGCGTGCTCGGCCGACGCTCGGGCCAGGCAGGCCAGCCGATCTCTCCGAGCGCCATGCCTGCCGTGCCCTCCACGCGAAACCGCACGCCGAGGTCGGCCTCGGCCCCCTCGCGAGCCGGCCCTGCCCAGACGTCGTCGATCGTCAGGCACCGGAGCCCCGAGTCGTATTCGAGGATCACGAGCACGATGCCATCTTCGTGGGCGAACTGCCGGGCCGTCCGCGGGTCGGGCCGCACCGACGCGATCACCCGCCGCGGCGTGCCGAACCAGTGGCGAAACGTGTCGAGATGGTGGATCGACATGATGCGGAGCGTCACCCAGCCGAGCCGCTCCTGCCATGGCATCCAATGCGGCACCGCCCGCATCTCGATCGTGGCCAGCACGGGATCGCCGAGCGCGCCCCGCTGCAGGAGGTTGCCGCACCCGCGGACCGCATGGTCATACCGCATGTTCTGGTTGACGACGAGCTTTACGCCTGCGCCGCGGCACCGCTCCACGATCTGCTTCGCATCCGCGTAGTTCGTGGCCAAAGGCTTCTGGGCGAGGATGCCCCGAATGCGGCCGTGGCGTGCGAGCACCTCCTCGATCACGCCGGGCTGCACGTCGGGAGGCACCGCGATATCGACAACCTCAACGGCCGGGTCGTCGAGCAGGCGGCGGTAGTCGTCGTAGGCCCGCGGGATCGAGTGGCGGGCGGCGACCTCCGCGGCGGCCTCGTATCGCCGGGCGGCGATGGCGACCGGGTTCAGGCCCGCGGCTCTGTAGGCGACAAGATGGCAGTCGGCCATGATAAAGCCGGCACCGATGCACCCGATCCCCACGCTGCGATCCTGCGGCAACGGAGGCAGGTGATCGACTTGGACTGTCGCCATGGCGGCCTCGGTTCAACACGCACGAAACGCTCTCTTACGATACGCCGCCCGCCCCTGGCCGCCTTGTAGGAACACCGCGAAGGTTTGTGCGGATCACGCATACACCGCCACGGTGCCGGCGGCTCATTGCCCCCGAGCCGCTTGAGCAACAGAGCGCTGCCGATAGGCCTGCGGCGGCAGCCCCGTATGCGCCTTGAAGGCCTTCGTGAAGTGGCTTTGGTCGTAGAATCCACAGGTCATTGCCACCTCCCCGACCGATACGGTCGACTGATCAAGCATCCGCCGCGCGAGCAGCAGCCGAGTGCGGAGCACGTAGTCGCTCGGGCTCATGCCGAACAGACGACGAAATTCGCGTTGCAGGTGGCTGATGGAGATTCCGCAGGCCCGCGCCAGCTGCGAGACGCGGAGCGGCCGGTGGTAGTCGGCGGCCACCATCGCGCCCGAAGTGGAGCCGCTCATTCGACCGACGACTCGGGAGGGCTGGAAGGTGTGATTCAGGAAATGTGGTGAGAGGCGTGGGAAGTGATCTCATCAACATCGCTTGAGACGAACGGTTCAGTCCAAAAAGGTGTCGGGGCGAACCTTGAATCTGGCGGCCAAAAGCTTGATGTGGGTCACGGTCAGGGCTCGTTCTTCGTTAAGAATTTTCGAGCCCATGCTCGCATGCACACCGAGCAGTTTCGCAAGCCCAGAAGCATTGATGCGGTGGGCTACGAGGATGTGCCGGAGCGCGGCAATGCCTTTCAGCGGCTTGATCGCGTGGTGAGCCGCTTCATACGCCTGAACGAGCTGGACGAGCGTTTCCATGTAGAGCTCCTGGCCCTTCGTAAGCTTCCCGCTGGCCATCAGTCGGTCGATCATCTCGACGGTGTTCTCGTAGTGCACCTCGTCCATGATGGCCTGTGGGGGCATCATGCTGACCAGGGCCCTGAACGCTCCGGGCAATTTCACACGTGAACCATTTTGGATCACTCGCATGGCCTCACTCCTTCCACGTTTCCTTGTCGTATTCCGCGTGCGTCAAGACAACTCTGATATTCACGAGCTGGTAGTCGTACCGAATCCGGGTGATGAGTCGATATTTGTTGCCACTGATGTTGAACACGGTGAGCGTTTGGCCATCGGCCGTCTGAACACCGTCGGCGTGAGGGTACGTTGCCCTCGCGTCCTGAAGACTCTTCCACTCGGCGCCTGAGACGGTCTTGTACCAGCTACGGAGGGGCTCCTCTGCGTCTGCGTGCCGCCTTGACAACCAATACGATACGTCAGTACACTTTCTTCCCTGGTTCGTTCGTTGTGAGTTCGCGTCCAACCGGCAGCGCTTCCATGAAACACCCGCGAGTCGAGATTTGTCCAGATGTCATGGGAGGTAAGCCGGTGATCGAGGGCACTCGAATTCCGGTCGAGTTGATCGTCCGCAAACTGAGCGAGGGGGCGACCGAAGCTGAGTTGTATGACGGATACCCTGCGCTTCGGCCGGGTGATATTCGGGCAGCGCTTGGGTACGCCGCAGATATGCTCGCGCACGAAACAATCGTCGTTCAGTCTGCCTATTGAGGCCTCTTGAGGAGGATTTGAGTAGACGATCCATCGCCTACCCAAGAGGAAGAGATGCCCTCCCTTCGCTTCCTCGCCGATGAGAGCTGCGATTACCTGATTGTCCGCTCGCTACGAGCAGCCGGGCACGACGTCATCGCTGTGGTCGATGAAGGTGAGCAATCGGTGGATGCTGCCGTCATCGATCAGGCCTACGTAGACCAACGCATCCTGTTAACCGAAGACAAGGATTTTGGATGGCACGTCTTTGTAGCGCGGCCACGATCACCGGGGGTCATCCTTGTCCGCTTTCCGGCCTCGATGCGTATCACGATGGCTGAAGCCGTGCTCACGGCAGTGGAAACTCATGGCGAGAGGATCGGGGTATCGTTTCTGGTGATTCAGCCGGGACACGTACGGCTCCAAAAACTGCCGTAAATAGCGGCGGTGCGTCGTGTGAGCAGGCCGACCCGCGACGGCGTGCAGACACAGCAGGTCGCATAGGCTTCGGTGCAGCGCACGCCCTCGGCCGCGAGGCTGTCGATATGCGGCGTTTGCACCGCGGAGTCAGGGCAGGCTGGGTCCTGCGGCTGGCAGCTCAGATCGCCCCAGCCAAGGTCATCGGCGTTGATGACGATGATGTTGGGCCGCACGGCGGCGTCTGCCGCACAAACCCGTCCGCCGCACGGAATCGCGAGTGCCGCGGCGGCGATGGCATAAACAATCCACTCGCCAGTCCGCCGAGATGACCGGTCGGAAGGATCACGATCGCGGTTCAGAATGCGCATCGGACGTTTCTCCTGCCCGGCTATCAACGATGCGATCAGGTGCCAAGAGCAAGGCAGGCCTGCC
Organism: Planctomycetia bacterium; assembly: GCA_026401035.1. Classification (GTDB taxonomy): domain Bacteria; phylum Planctomycetota; class Planctomycetia; order Pirellulales; family UBA1268; genus RGVT01. Next base: position 20,764 of record JAPLNR010000045.1, read on the forward strand.
GCTGCAATCTACGAAGTGTGCCGGGCGATCGCCGCAAAGAGCGTGCAAATGCTCTGACAAAGTGGTGTGGAAATTGTTGATGGGAATCACGAAGGGCCATACGCTTTATACCGAGGGATCGGGCGGCGGGTCAGCGAAACCCATGCCGATTCGCTCGCGAAGCTGGTTGCCGAAGTGATCGCTGAAGACGATCGTGGCGAATGCCCGGACCTTGACGCAGACCGCATGTGAAGTCGTCCGGATCACAGCGTCGTAGCGGGTTAGGCGTGCGCACGAAGCCGGACGCGATAGTGTGGTTTTTCATCGGCACGCACGCGGCATACGAGCGATTGCTCGAAACGCTGTGAAATCGGGCTTCTGATAGCAAGCCGACCCACGGTGCGGGCCGTCACTTCGACCGGTTGCGGGGCCGCCAGGTGGATCGCCGGAGAACCACCGACGTGGGCAAAAAGATGTCGCGGCCGGGCGTGTCGGAATCGTTAAGCCGCTCGAACATCGCCCGCACGGCGGCGGAGCCGATCGCCTGCGCGGGCTGCCGCACGGTCGTCAGCGGTACCCGCAGCAAGTGCGCGTAGGCCACGTCGTCGAAACCGGTGACACGCACATCGTCCGGCACCGCCACGCCGATCTCCTCGAACGTGTGCATGAGGCGGGCCGCAGTAAGGTCGTTGGCGCATACAAACGTGCGGTCACGGTGGCTGCCGAGGATCCGGCGGACAAAGCCGTGGTCGTCCGGGTCGCCAAAGTGGACGTTATTCGACGAGGGCTCCATGCCGGCGTCGCGGAGGGCGTCGCGGTAGCCGGCCAGCCGGAGGGTCACCGTGGGGGCGGACAGCGGCCGAGCCACGAACTCCACCTTCGTGTCGCCGTGGTCGATGAGCTGCGTGACGAGCGTGCACATTGCCCGGCGGTTGTCGATGCCGACGAGATCGTAGCGGCTGCGGTGCGGATAGACCGTGAGGTCGCGGTCGAGCAGCACGACGGGAATCCCATTGGTATCGCAGAGCTCGACCACTTTGCGGTTCACGGCATCCTTACCGGAGGCGAACTCGACCGGCGCGAAGAACACGCCGGCCACCCGCATGCCCACGTAGCGCTTCGCAAGCTCAATTGCCCGGTTGCCAAGATCATCTGAGGGAAGATCGGTGGCGTCACCCCAGACGAGCGTGTGATGGCGGGCTTCCGCCTCTCGGGCCATCTGGGCACAGATCGACTGCATCAACTCCTTCTCACCGAGCCCGGGGATGATGAGCCCGAAAAGCTGGGTGGCCGTGGATGTCGATCGCTTGACGAAGCTCCCCGCCCCGGCGCGGCGATCGATCAGACCCTCGGCCACGAGTCGCTGCATGGCCCGGGCCACGGTTGGCCGTGAAGCTTTGAACGTGCGGACGAGCTCCTTCTCAGTCGGAAGTTGCTGGCCCGGTGCATAGTCACCCGCGGCAATCGCCTGGGCGATGGCGTCGTGGATGAGGACGTGTTTGGGGGCGTCGCGGTCGGCCATAACGAGCCCCGATCCTACACGCTCTAGCAAATGCTTTGGCAAATAGGTGTGACGCCACCGCTCCAGCAGCCGCCTTTTTGCACCGTTTAATCGGTTTTTTATCGGCTTAAACGACGCCAGGCAGTGAGATGCAAATGCCTTGGCATTTGCGATTGACGCACGTTGATCGCGGGGCGGGTGAGCGTATGCTCAAGATTGTTGGAATAGGGTCAACGGAGTGGGCGGAAGAATTCCTTCAGAAGCGTACTTGAAATCATTTGCCGCGTGAGGTGTCGATCATGGATTGCAATCGCGCTCGATGGACGATCATGTCGCGACCCCCTCGTCATCATGGGCGAATCATCTGTGCGCTGGCATGCGTGCTGCTCATGGCGGGAAGCGGCCCGAGCGAGGCCGCGCCATTTACGTGGACATCGTCGGGCACATCGCCGCTGGCAGATGGCAGCGGCAGCTGGAACGCGACTGGCGGCACCAACTGGTTCAACGGCACGACATACGGCGCATGGGGCAACACGAATGCCGACACGGCCACGTTCGGCGTGGGCAGCGGCGCCGCGGGCACGATCACTGTGGGCGGCGTCACAACCAACGGCATCACGTTCAACACGGCCGGCAGCGGCAACTACACGCTCTCAAGCGGCACCGTCACGCTCGCCGGCTCGACGCCTACGATCACGGTGAACGCCAACGGCACGACGACGCTCACGTCGGTGCTCGCCGGTTCGGCCGGTCTCACAAAGACTGGTGCCCGCACGCTCACGCTTTCGGGCTCTCAGGCCAACACGTACTCGGGCACGACGACAGTGTCGGCCGGCGTTCTTAATCTCAACAAGACCGCGGGCGTGACGGCCATTCCCGGCAGCCTCGCGATCTCGAACGCCATCGTGACGTTCGGCACGAGCAACCAAGTCGCCGACTCGGCCGCCGTCACCATGAGCGGGGCGAGTTCCATCTTCAACGGCACGAGCTACGTCACCGACATCCAGGTGGCCCTCGACGAGACGATCGGCTCGCTGGCGGTGACCGGGGGCGCGTTCTTTCCGGGCGGTGCCACCTCTATCACGGGCTTCACGGTCACGGGCTCGGCGAGCTTCACCGGCGGCGCCGGAAATACCGATTACGTGCAAAACTCCGGCGGCCTCGCATCGTTTGGGAGCCTTTCGCTCACGGGCATGACGAGCACGGTGGCGGCGACCGGCGGTTCCGCCGCCAACCGCTTCGTCTTGGGAGGCAACAGCACATCCCGGCAGTCAACGCTCACAGTCGGCTCGGGCGGCCTCTCACTTGACGGCAGCAACCTGCTCCTGCAGCCTGGTGGGGTGGGGGCTCTAGGCAGCCGGCTCGTGCTCAATGGTGACGTCACAACCACGGGCAACGCCGCCTCGAGCATTCGACCGCCGGCGACCGACAACGCCATCGGCGGCCGCGCCGTCGAGCTTTCTAGCACGTCCGGCACGGTCACCCGCACGTTTACGATCGGTGGCGGCGGGGCGAATCTCACGGTGTCGATCCCGATTACCAATGGCTCGGCCACGTCCGCCGGGATCACGAAGGCCGGCGTCGGCACGCTTACGCTCGGCACGGCCAACACCTACTCCGGCCAGACTCGCGTCTCGGCCGGCATGCTCGCCCTCGGCGCGGCCAATGCCATCTCTAACCAGAGCGACCTGCTCGTGGACGGCGGCGGGTTCAACCTTGCCGGCTTTAGCGACACAGTCGGCACCGTCACGCTCACAAGCGGCTCGATCTTCGGCACCGGCACGCTCGGCGGATCGAGTTACGCCCTTCGGGGCGGCACGCTGGCGAGCGTCCTCGGCTCGGGCCCGATCACGGTATCGACGGGTACGACGACGCTTGGCTCAGCCGGCCGTTTTAACTCGGTCTCTGGGCTGACGATCTCCAGCGGCCAGCTCACACTCGCCGGCAGCGAGACCGTGGCGAGCTACACCCAATCGGGCGGCATCCTCGGCGGCTCGGGGAACACCCTGACGGCATCGACATACGCTCTCCAAGGCGGCACGGTGAATGCCGACCTTGGCACCGGCACGTTGAACGTGACGGCGAACACGGCTCTCAATGGCGTGTCCGGGGCGACGGCCATCAACCTCAATTCCGGCACGCTTTCCCTCGGCGGGGCCAGCCGGTTTACGGCATCGAACGTTGCCGTGACGGGCTCGAGCGGTGCGGCCATCTCGCTCGGCGGCAACGAGTCATTCGGCTCGCTGGCCGGGTCGGCCAACGTGGCCCTCGGCTCGGGCACGCTGTCCGTTGGCTCGGCCAACACGACCACCTCCTACTCGGGCGTCATGTCCGGTTCTGGCGGCCTCACGAAGCAGGGCACGGGCGTTTTCACCCTCACGGCCAACAACACGTTCAGCGGCCTGACGACCGTCTCGGCCGGCACTCTCTCGGTGGGCAACGGCGGCACTTCCGGGGCTCTCGCGGGCAACGTGGTGAACAACGCAGCCCTCATCTTCAACCGCTCAAACGACACGACGTTCGCGGGCAACATCTCGGGATCCGGCGGGCTGACGAAGCGGGGCGCCGGGAAACTGACGGTCTCTGGCAGTTATTCCTACGCTGGTGCCACGACGGTCGAGTCGGGCACGCTGTCTATGAACGGCCAACTCACGGGGGCCGGCGGCGTGACGGTGCAAAGCGGTGCCACGCTCGGTGGTTCGGGAGTGATCGCCGGCAACATCGGCGGAGACGGCCTCATCGGCCCGGGCAACAGCCCCGGCATCCTCACCGTGCAGGGTCAGCTCGTCCCCACGAGCACGACGGCGTTTGCCTTCGAGCTCTCCGGCACCGGCGCTCCCTCCTGGGGCAGCGCCTCGGCGAGCGTCAATGACGTGCTGAGGCTCACGGCCGCAAGCCCATTCACGAGCAGCCTCGCTGCGACGAACATCGTGAACGTCTACTTCGACCGCGCGAGCCTGGCCAATGGCGACACGTTCCTGGGCGGATTCTTCGTCGACAATCTGAACAGCACGGCCAACCTGCTGACAATCGGCCTGGGCAGCGCCGGCTTCGAATATTTCGTGAAGGGCGACGGCAACGGCGGCTATGCCTACAACGGCACGAACTACTACTCCCTCGGCCAGTACATGGTGAACAACTCCGGCATCACTGGCGTGACGCAGTCGGTGGTGAACGTGGCCTCCGCCACCTTCAACGGCGGCACGATCACGACCGGCCAGGTGACGCAGTTCGTGATCGTGCCGGAGCCGGGGGCGATCGCCCTCGCTCTTGTCGGCGTCACAGGCGCCGCTGTCTGGTCGCTGCGACGGCACCGCCGGGGAGTGGAGTGTTCAACGTGAATCGAAGGACCAATCGCCGCGGGTTTACCCTCGTCGAATTATTGGCCACGATCGCGATCATCGGGCTTCTCATCGCGCTCTTGATTCCGGCGGTGCAGTCGGCCCGAGAGTCGGCCCGGCGGACGCATTGCGCCAATAATCTCAAGCAGATGATGACGGCCATGCACAGTTACGCATCGCAAAACGCGGACCGGTTTCCGCCTGGGGCGCCGGCCAAGACGGGCGCAACGACTGCGAACGACGTGTACCACGGGCTGTTCAGTTATCTCCTGCCGTATCTCGACCAGATGCCTGTCTGGGCGAGTTGGAACGTGACCGTCCCCAATCCAACCGTCGATGCCCACCGTTACACCGTCATCCCCACTTATATCTGTCCTTCATGGACCGATCCGCCAGTGTTCCGCGATCGTTCGCACACGCCGCAAAACGGAGCCATCACGACATATCAAGGAAATAACGGGGCACAAGTGACCCCGAATCCGCGGTTGGTGGCGAGCCTACTCTACGGCGCCCTGCCGAATAACGGCCTTGTGTGCTATGGCGAGGGGGCCGACAGCGGAAGGGCTGCCGCCACTGCTTCGGTTCCGCTCGCGCGAGTTCGCGATGGGCTCTCGAACACGATGGCGCTGCTCGAGTTCGTTCATCGGGACGACGATGCTGGCATTCTCGATTCCGCTCCAGGCAACGTTCGGTCGTGGATTCTGGCGAGCAATGGCGATAAGGGGCTCTACACGGCCAAGGTTGTCGGGTTTCCTCCGAATCAGATGGGGATCTCGCGGGCGGTGGACGGAACCCTTTTCAACCACGTTCCATTCGGCAGCTTTCATCCCGGCGGTCTGGGCGTGGCGATGGGGGATGGGAGCGTGCGGTTCGTGGACGATTTCATTGACATCAACACATGGCGGGCGCTCGCCACTGCCGCTCAACGTGAGCCGCTTTCCGGATTATGAATCACCGACCAGAAAAGCCCGCCGCGGCGCTCTTGATGCTGGCTGTGCTCGGGATTCTCAGCCCGAGCTGCGGCCGCCGAATCGAACTCGTGCCTGTGCAGGGACAGGTCACGCTCGATGGCCGTCCACTCACCGGCGGCAGCATCATGCTTCAGCCGCCAGCCGGCCCGGCAGCGCGGGGCCGTATAGACGGCGCGGGTCAGTTTCGCTTGGGAACCTACCGGCCTGCCGACGGCGTGATCCCGGGGCGTGCTGCGGTTCGGGTTGCCTGGTTTGAGAAGTCTTCGGCGGACGAGGGCAACAGCGATGCGGAGACTGCGCCGGGTGAGAGCCTAATCCCGGAACGGTACAGCGATTTCTCCATGAGCGGCATCACGGTCGATGTCGTCGCAGGGATGTCGCCGGTGATGATCGAACTCTCGACGCCATGACCTTCTTTCACCGTTCTTTCCAAATCGCTGTGCTTATCGGTGCGACATTCGGCCTCACAACGCTGATCGTGGTGCCGTGTCTCGCGGAGGCCCGGGAGGCCCGGGAGGCCGACTGGGAGATCCACGACGGAAAGCTCTACGTCGATGGCCGCTGGGTGTTTCTGAAGATCGGTAAGCCGCTGCGGGTGTTTTCCGACCCGAAGGCCTGCCAGAAGCTGGCCGAGGATCTGCCGACGCTCAAGGCCAAGGGCTACAACGCGCTCGAGCTCAATTGCTACTGGCATCACTTCGACAAAGACGGCGACGGCACGATTGACGTTTCGCTCGAGCCGCTCGCTGGACTGATTGAGGCCATCCGCAAGCAGGGCATGTTTCCCTGTCTTTCGGTCGAGACGTATGGCGTTGGCGGCGGCCAGGTGCCGCCGGCCTTTTGGGAGCGACACCCCGACGCGGTCGCCGTCAACGCCGACGACAAGAAGGTCAGCGATATCGAATACAAGACCAACGCGATCGTGCCCTCGATACTCCATCCCGGCTACCGGGCAGCCGTGCATGCGTTCATCAAGGCACTCGTGACGGGCCTGCCGCATCGCTCGATCCTGTTCTACGAGACCACGGTCGAACCGCAATTCATGGGCCATCAGGATCTCGACTACAGCGAAAGCGCGAAGCAGGCTTATGCGGCCTGGCTGGCCAAGACTGGCCTCCAGGGTCCGGCCTGGCCCGCCGCATTTCCCGTGCCCGAAGAGTTTCGCACGCATCCCGTGTGGTTGCGGTTTCGGGCCGAGAGCCTCGCCGACTGGGTGAACCAAGATGCCGCGGCCTTCCGCGCGGCTGCCGGCAGCGATGCCTACATCGCCGTCGACTACCTGGAGACCTGCGGCGGCGAGATGCCCCGGCGGAACGGCAACTCCGTGCAGTTTCTCGAGGCCCTCACATGCGCCGACATCATCCAGGTCAACTGGCATTGGCGGTCGCATACGAAAGAGCCCAACGACTGCGCCTACCGCAACGTCCACGACATCATGAAGCGGCTGAAGCGACGGTGGGCCGTGAGCGAGCACATGACGCTCAACGGCAGCGATTTCACCCCCGACCAGGTGCCGGCGATCCTCCGAAACGCACTCGAGCAGGGAACGGGCTTCGGGTGGGATTTCGTGAATGTCACGGCGTCCACGGCAGACCCGTTTGCACTCTACAACGACGACTGGTCGCCCAAGCCGCTGATCGCCGAAGTGGATGACCAGTGGCCAAAGTGGCAGAAGGAAATCGCGGCCAAGCCGGTGCGGCCGCCGACGCTCGCCAACGTGGCTTATGGCCCGCATCCCAAGCAACTGCTCGATTTCTGGAAGGCGCCGGCGGCCACTGCGGAGAAGCCCGCGCCGTTGCTCTTCTACATTCATGGCGGCGGCTGGCGGGGCGGCGATCGCAGCCATGTGGGGGCGATGCTCAAACCGATGCTCGAGAACGGTGTGTCGGTCGTCTCGATTTCCTACCGCTTCACTCCCGAGGCGGAGGCCGACAAGGTAGAGCCGCCCGTGAAGGGGCCGTTGCTGGATGCCGCCCGGGCGCTGCAGACGGTGCGGAGCAAGGCGGCTGAGTGGCACATCGACAAGCAGCGTGTGGCGGCCGCCGGCCTGTCGGCCGGGGGCTGCACGAGCCTGTGGTTGGCCTTCCACGACGACATGGCCGATCCAGACAGCCCCGATCCGATCGCGCGGGAATCGACGCGGCTCACCGCCGCCCTCGTGCATGCGGCCCAGACCTCGCTCGACCCGGCGCAGATGAAGGAATGGATTCCCAACAGCGGCTACGGCGGCCACGCCTTCGGCTACGGGTCGTTCAACACGTTTCTAGCCGACCGAGAAAAGATCCTGCCGTGGATCAACGAATACTCACCGTATGCCCTGGTGACGCCGGACGACCCTCCCGTGCATCTTAGCTACAAGCTTGCCCCGGCGGTCGGCAAGGAGCAGCAGGACCCGACCCACTCAGCCAACTTCGGCGTGAAGCTCAAGGAGCGGCTCGACGAGGTGGGCGTGCGGTGCGTGCTCGTCCACGCCGACAATAAAGACACGAATCCACCCTCGGGCAACGACTTTCTGCTGTCTCTCTTCGACGTAAAGTGATCAGGAAAGACGGCACGAGCCCTCGCAGGAATAGGAAAAGCCTGCTGCCGTACTGCACGTTCGACGACAGCTACCAGTGGCGGGGACTCGTGTTTTGGATCGCCGGCCCCAAGGAAGAGCATCCGGCGGGCCACGGTAACCGGCCCGAAAAGAGGGAGTTGGAGCCGAGAGTTAGGAAAACCTGGAGCGTAAGCCATACTTATGGACGATACTGGTGACTGGCAACGCAAGAAGGTCGCTGGCTGTATGTGCCGCATTGCATTGACAATTTTTCAGTCGCACTGCCTCTTCGCCCTGTGCGTCGTCGCGGCAATGTCGATGCCCCAGCGCAGTGGCCTTGCCTCCCCGTCGCCGGAAGGCATCGCCTTCTTCGAGTCGAAGATCCGGCCGGTGCTCGCGCAGCATTGCTACCAGTGCCACTCAGCCGAGGCACTCCACGCTGGCAAACTGAAGGCAAACCTGCTCGTCGATTCCCGGGAGGGGATGGCCAAGGGGGGTGAGAGCGGCGCGGCTGTCGTGCCCGGCAAGAAGGAGGACAGCCTGCTGCTCGCGGCGCTCAAGTATGACGGCTTCGAAATGCCACCGGCGGGCAAGCTTCCGGACGACGTGATCGCCGACTTCGAGAAGTGGATCGACATGGGGGCGCCCGACCCACGGGACGAGCCCGCGGCCACCGTCGACGAGCGGACGATCGACGTCGAGGCGGGCAGGACCCACTGGTCCTACAAGCGGCTTGGGCCGGTGTCGGTGCCCGAGGTGAAGAACGTCGCCTGGCCGCAGAACGACATCGATCGGTTCATCCTCGCGCATCAGGAGGCGGCATACATCGCCCCCAACCCCGAGGCCGCGCGGGAAACGCTCGCACGAAGAGTGTCCTTCGACCTCACCGGCCTGCCGCCGACGCCGGAAGAACTGCAGCTCTTTCTCGCCGACACCGCGGCCGACGCCTACGAACAATTCGTCGAACGGCTGCTCGCCAGCCCCGGTTTCGGCGAGCGCTGGGCGCGGCACTGGCTCGATACGGTGCGGTTCGGTGAGAGCAGCGGCTACGAGTTTGACGCCGACCGCGGTGGCGCCCACCACTATCGCGACTGGGTGATCAAGGCGCTCAACGCCGATATGCCCTACGACGAATTCCTGCGGCTCCAAATTGCCGGCGACCTGATCAAGCCGGGCGACTACGAGGCGACGAGCGCCACCGGCTTTCTCGTGGCCGGCCCCTATCCCGGACAGGTGACGGCCAAGACCGTCGAGCCGATCCGCTACGACCAGCTCGACGACATGGTGGCGACGCTCGGGTCGAGCGTGCTCGGGATGACGATCGGCTGTGCCCGCTGCCACGACCACAAGTACGACGCGATCGCCCATCGCGACTACTACGCCATGATCGCCTGCCTCGGCAAGGCGGTGCAGCAGGAGAGAGGAATCGATCCCGACCCGGCCGCGACGAAACAGAAGCACGACGCCTGGCTGGCCACTAAGGCCCCGATCGCCGCGGCTGCGGACCGCTTCCGTCGCGAGGAACTGTCCACGCGGATCGCAAAATGGCTCGTCGGCGACGCCGTCAAACAGCAATCGGCTCCTTGGCAGGTGCTCGACCCGCAGTCGCTCAAGGCGGCGAAGGCCAAGCTCCTGGAAGAGGCGGGGGATACGATCGCCGCTTCTGGCAAGCTCGAGGGCAACGACACCTACACGCTCACGTTTCGCACGCACCAAAAGGGGCTCACGGCCCTGCGGCTCGAGGCACTCGCGAGCCCGTCGGCGCCCGGCAGCGGACCGGGCACGGGCAAGGATGGTGGGTTTCGGCTGACCACGCTGAAAGTCACGGCAGCGCCGCTCGTGGCGGCCCCCGACCGCAAGCCGGTCACGCCGAAGCTGCAGGCGGTGGCAGCGAGCTTCCAGGAGACGGGCTTCGAGCTCGACAAAGCGGTCGATGGCGATGCGAACGCGGGTTGGGCCGTCGGCGGCCAGACCGGGAAGGACCATGCCGCGGTCGTCGCCTTCGATAAGCCGATCGGGTTTGATGGCGGCACCCAGATCACGGTCGAACTGCTCTTCCAGGCCGACCAGCACGGCCTGGCGAAATTCCGCCTCGCGGCGACAACCGCGCCCCTGCCGGTTGGCCTGGCCGACGCCGCCGCGCCGCAGGCAGCCCGCGAAGTGGCCGCGCTCTTCGACGCCGCGGGCGACGCCCACCGTGATCTCGCAAACGAGGCGATCGGCAGCGAGGTGCTGCGCTGGTTTCGCCGGTTCGATGCCGACGCCGAGGGTGTGATGGCGGCGCTCGACGCGATCGCCGCAAAGGAGCCAAAGCCCGATCTGCTCCAAGTGTTTGCCGCCACCAATGGCCCCTGGGTGATCACCGGCAATTCTCAGGGCGTGCGGAGCGGCGACCAGGATGTATTCGTGCTCGCCCGGGGCGAGGTGGGCCGCAAGAAGGGCAAGGCGGCGCCGGGGTTCGTGCTGGCGGCGATGGCGTCGGACGACGCGGAAACGCGGCTGCTCTCCGGACCCGAGGCCAAGCCGCTGCCCGATTCCCGCCTCGGCCTCGCAGCGGCCCTCACCGACGTGGACCAGGGCGCCGGCCCGTTGGCCGCCCGGGTGATCGTCAACCGTCTTTGGCACCACCACTTCGGCCGTGGCATCGTCGCCACGCCGAACGACCTCGGCACTCAGGGCGACAAGGCAACGCATCCGGAGCTCCTCGAATGGCTGGCCAGCCGGCTCGTGGATCAGAAGTGGAGCCTCAAGAGCATCCACCGGCTGATCGTGACAAGCGCGGCCTACCGGCAGTCAGGCACCGTCGACGATGACCGGCGGGCGAAGGACCCTGATAACCTGCTGCTCTGGCATCGCCGGCCCAAGCGGCTCGAGGGTGAGGTGATTCGCGACGCCCTCCTCGCGGCATCCGGCCGGCTCGACACGAAGCTGTACGGCAAAAGCGTCGTCCATGCTGACTCTCCACGCCGCAGCATCTATATCAGGGTGAAGAGGAGCGAGCCGGAGGCCTTCCTGCGGGTCTTCGACCAGCCCGAGCCAGTGCAGTCGGTGGGGGCACGCGGTGTGGCGACCGTGCCGACCCAGGCGCTCACGATGATGAATTCCCCGCTCGTCCGATCGGCCGCCGACGGCTTGGCCGAACGGGCTCGCAAGACCGCGGGCAACACAGGCCCGGCTGCC
>JAPLNR010000040.1 GCA_026401035.1 Planctomycetia bacterium
ATCTCGTGAGGCGGCTGCTCGAATACAAGCAATACCGCGATGCTGCCGTCATGCTCGAGGATCGGGCCCGCGAGTGGGAGCTGCGGTTTCCGCGGCTGCCCGCCGACGAGCCGGCCAGGCGGGCGGCACCGGCGGAGGTGACGATCGGGGACGTTCAGGTGTGGGATCTCGTGGGGGCCATGTCACGGGTCCTACGGAAGCAGGAAAAGCGGAAGCCACGACAGATCGTTCACGACGACACGCCAATCGAGGTGCACATCGAGCGGGTCGAGGCCCTCGTGCGGGAGAAGGGAAGGGTCGCTTTCTCGGAGTTGTTTGAAGAAGATATGCCACGATCGAAACTGGTGGGTATCTTTCTTGCCGTGTTGGAACTCGTCCGCCGAGGCCGCCTGTCGACGAAGCAGGAGGCGCTGTTCGACGAGATCTGGCTCGAGCCGCCCACCGCCACGTCATCCCAGCCCGCAGCCAAAGAGACCGCATGATCGACAACGCACCGCTTCGCTCCCTCGTCCACAAGGGGCTCACCGTCGAGGGCTACTCGCGGGCCGCGGTCCAGAGTTACTGGCGGATACCCGAACTCAAGCTCGGCTTTGACCTCGGCGGCCAGCCCTGGAACTTCATGGCCACGAGCACCTGGTTCATCACCCACACGCACCTCGACCACATCGCGGCGCTGCCGGTCTACGTGGCCCGCCGGCGGATGATGAAGATGGAGCCGCCCACCATCTATCTGCCGGAGACGGCGATCGAGCCGATCGAGAAGCTCCTCAAGGCCGTGAGCCGACTCGACCGCGGCCGGCTGCCCTGCACGCTCCTGCCGGCGCGGCCGGGCGATGAGATCGAGCTCTCGCGGGAGCACGTGGTGACGGTGTCGGGCACCTGCCACACGCTGCCGAGCGTGGGCTACGTCGTCTGGGATCGCCGGCGCAAGCTCAAGCACGAGTATCACGGTCTGCCCGGCGACAAGATCCGCGACCTGCGGCTGTCGGGCGTGGACGTGACGCAGGAGTCCCGGACACCGCTGGTCGCCTATCTCGGCGACAGTTCACCCGAGGGGCTCGACCGCTGCCCGGCGATGTTCGAGGCCGTGATCCTGATCACGGAACTGACGTTCGTGGCGCACTCGCACCGGAAGGAAAAGATCCACAAGTTTGGCCACATGCACCTCGACGACCTGCTCGCCCGCCGCGAGCGGTTTCACAACGAGGTGGTGATCGCGACGCATTTCTCGACGCGGTACACCGACGACCGCATCCGGCGGATCATCGCCAAGAAGCTGCCCGACATGCTCGATGGCCGGCTGCAGCTCTGGCTGTAGGACAGGCTTCAGCCTGTCATGCGTCTACTCGCCCAATCCGGCTTTGGGCTCCCCGTGCCCCATCGCCGGACGATCGCTACGGGCATCCTGCCCTGCGCTCACTCGATGCTGCCTGCGTTGGCCAGAGCGCCTCCGCTTGGCCATCCTGGCTGCACTTGTCAGCAACGCCGGCTCCCGGGGCACGGGTAGCCCAATCCGGCTTCGGGCTCCCCGTGCCCCATCGCCGGACGTTCGCTACGGGCATCCTGCCCTGCGCTCACTCGATGCTGACTACGCTCCGCCATCCTGGCTGCGCTTGTCAGCAACGCCGGCTCCCGGGACACGGGGCGCCCGAAGCCTCCGTCTGGACGAACGTCGTCTCCGTCCCGACGCACCTCCCGTATAGTGGATGCATGCCTGCGATCCCCCGTCATGCCTACGTTCACGTGCCCTTCTGCCGCCATCGCTGCGGCTACTGCGACTTCACGCTTGTGGCCGGGCGGGATGATCTGATTGATCGCTATTTCGCGGCGGTCGCACGGGAATTGCAGCGTGTGGAGCACGTCATCGCGCCGGGCGTTGATTCGGCACGGCTGAAAAATCCGGCGTGTCTGCAGGTGGCCACGCTCTCCCTCGGCGGCGGCACGCCGTCGCACCTCGGTCCGACGGGCCTGCGGCGGTTGTTCGGGCTCCTTGCGGGGCGGCTCGTGCCCGACGCGACCGCCGAGGTCACGGTCGAAGCCAATCCGCTCGACGTCACGCCCGATCTGGTCGCAGCGTTTCGAGAGCTCGGTGTCACCCGCGTGAGCCTCGGCGCCCAGTCGCTCGATGCCGCCACGCTCCGCGTGCTCGACCGCGATCATGGGCCCGATGACGTGCGCCGGGCCGTGGGCCTGCTCCAGACGGCCGGCTTCGCCGTGAACGTCGACCTCATGATCGCCGCGCCGGGGCAGATGCTCGCCGAAGTTGCGCGGGATCTCGATGCGCTCGTGGCCCTCGCGCCGGAGCACGTCTCCGTCTATTGCCTCACCTGGGAGCAGGGCACGGCGTTTGAGAGCCGGCGGAAGAAGGGGCTCGTGGCGCCGGTCGAGGAGGGGCTCGAGCGGGAGATGTTCGAGGCCGTGATCGATCGGCTCGAGGCGGCGGGCTTCGAGCATTACGAGGTTTCAAACTTCGCCCGGCCCGGCCACCGCTGTCGCCACAACGAGGCCTATTGGGACTGCCGGCCCTGGGAGGCCTTTGGACCGGGAGCCGCCCGGTTCGACGGCCGCACGCGGACGACGAATCACCGCAGCACGCTCACGTGGATGAACAAGGTGCTCGCCGGCGAGGATGCGACGGGCGACATCGACGCGATGACCGACGAGGCCGCAGCCCGCGAGCGGATCGTCGTGGGCCTGCGCCGCCGCGACGGCCTCGACCGGACGACATTTCGGGAGGCCAGCGGATTCGATCTCGACCAGATCGCCGGCCCGGCGGTGGCACGCTGGGGCAGTGTGGGCCTCGCGGAAGACGATGGCTCGCGAGTGCGGCTCACGCGAGCGGGGCTCTTCGTGTCGGACGCGTTGTGGGCCGACGTACTGACAGGCTGAAGCCTGTCCTACTGGAGGGCGTTCGTGAGATCGAGGATCGCCTTCTTACCGTCGGCGAAATACATCAGCGTGTTGTCGGCGGCGAAGAGCGGGTTGGGAATGCCAGCGAAGCCCGGCGAGAGCGAACGCTTCACGACCACGACCGTCTTCGCCTTGTCGACGTCGAGAATCGGCATTCCCGCGATCGGGCTCTTGGGGTCGGTGCGGGCCGCGGGGTTCACCACGTCGTTGGCTCCGATCACGATCGCCACGTCGGTTTCCGGAAACGTTGGATTGATGTCGTCCATCTCCCGGAGTTTTTCATACGGGATGTCGGCCTCGGCGAGGAGCACGTTCATGTGGCCCGGCATCCGGCCGGCCACCGGATGGATCGCATACTCCACCGTGCAGCCCCGCTTCTCGAGGGCGTTGGCCAGCTCGCGAACGGCGTGCTGGGCCTGGGCCACGGCGAGGCCGTAGCCCGGCACGATCACCACCCGCTCGGCACCCTCGAGCACCATCGCGATCTCCTCCGCGCTGACGCTTTTGATCTTGCCAGCGTAGATGTCGTCGCCCGACACCACGGCCGTCGTCCCCAGACCGCCGAAGAGCACGCCGACGAGCGAGCGGTTCATCGCCTTGCACATGATTGCCGTCAGGATCAGACCCGAGGCGCCGACGAGCGAGCCGGCGATCACGAGGACGGAGTTGTCGATCACGAAGCCGGCCGCAGCGGCGGCGAGGCCCGAATAGCTGTTGAGCAGGCAGATCACGACCGGCATGTCGGCGCCGCCAATCGGCAGCGTGAGCGTGCAGCCCAGGGCGCTGCCGACGATCACGAGCAGCCAGTAGAGCAGCGTCCACGAGGGATTCGCACAGACGCCCCAGATCAAAAGCAGCGTGGCAATGGCGAGTCCGGCATTGATCCAATGGCGATTCGGGTCGGTCCAGGCCTTCTTGAATCGGGGCAGTTCCTCGAGTTTGGCGAAGGCCACGAGGCTGCCCCAGAACGTGACGGCGCCGATCAGCCCGGTGAGCGCCGTGGCGATCGCGAACTGCGTCCACGGGGCGAGGCTTGTCGTGGCCATGGCCGCCTTGCCGGGATCGTTGCAGAACGCCAGGTTGCAGGTGCTGGCGAGCTCTGCGCCCGCCACGAGCACCGACGCCGCACCGCCGAAGCCGTTCAAGAGCGCCACCATCTGCGGCATCCCCGTCATCGGATACCGGATTGCCATCATCGCCCCGATCACGCCGCCGATCAGGCAGGCGACGCCGAGCATGACGAGCGGCCAGGCGCCGTTGGCCGCCACGCTCTGCACGATCGGCTTCTCGAAGCAGGCGGCGAGGATGGCGATCGCCATGCCGGCGGCGCCGAGATAGTTGCCCTTCACGGCCGTCCGCGGGCCGGTCATCAGCTTGAAGGCCACGATGAACAGCATCGAGGCCGTCAGGTACGCGAGATTGATCCAGGCTTGGCTCGACATGGGGCGGGGTTCATTTCTTCTTCGGGTTGAACATTTCGAGCATGCGGTGCGTGACGACGAAGCCGCCCACCACGTTGATCATCGCGAGGACCACGGCCAGGAATCCCAGCAGCGTGCTGACTCCGGTGGAGAGGGCGCCGGCCACGACGAGAGCGCCGACGACGGTGATGCCGGAGATCGCGTTGGAGCCGCTCGTGAGCGGCGTGTGGAGCCGCTGCGGCACCTTCGTGATGACCTCGAAGCCGACCCACATTGCCAGCAGGAATACCGTGAGCAGCCGGATGAACCGGGAGGCCGGATCCTCGACGGCGACGGCGTCGGCGAAGAGTTGCGGCAGGACGAGGTGTGTCATGTGTGGCATGGGGATTGGTTCCGGACGACGGCGGCAGTCTTCAGGTGGTGGGGGCATCGAGTGGCGGCAGGCCCGCCCGCTCGCGGACCTTCGGGTGGACGAGTTGGCCGCCGCGGGCGACGAGCGTGTCGCGGCAGATCTCGTCGTCGAGCGACACATCCGGCAGGCCGGTCTTCACAAGATGCTGTAGGAAAGTGGAAATGTTCTTCGCGTAGAGCTGGCTCGTGTGGAACGGCACCTCGGCGGGCAGGTTGGTGGGGCCGAGGATCGTGACGCCGTCGAGCACGACGGTCTCGTCCGGGGCCGAGCCCTCGCAGTTGCCGCCACGTTCCGCGGCCATGTCGACGATCACGCTACCCGGACGCATCCGCGCGACCATTTCTCGTGTGACCAGGATCGGCGCCTTCTGGCCGGGGATGAGTGCCGTGCAGATGACGATGTCGCTGTCGGCCACGACCTTGCCGAGCAATTCCCGCTGCTTTGCGTAAAACTCCTCGCCCATCGCCTTGGCGTAGCCGCCGGCCGTTTCGCTGGTGCCGGTTTCGAGCGGCAACTCCACGAATTTCGCGCCGAGGCTCTGCACCTGTTCCTTGACTGCCGGCCGCACGTCATACGCGCTCACCTGCGCACCGAGCCGCTTGGCCGTGGCAATCGCCTGCAGGCCTGCAACGCCCGCGCCGAGGATGAGCGCCTTGGCCGGGGTGACGGTGCCGGCAGCCGTCGTCATCATCGGCAGGATGCGGGGCAGGGCGGTGGCGGCCACGAGCACCGCGCGATAGCCGGCGATGTTGGCCTGGCTCGAGAGCACATCCATGCTTTGGGCCCGCGTGATCCGCGGCACCAGTTCCAGGGAGAAGAGCGTGACGCCGCGGTCGGCCGCCTCGCGGCAGGCAGCGGCCTCGGAGAGCGGATCGCACATGCCGATCACGATCTGCCCGGGCCGCAACCGGTCGCGGTCGGCATGCCAGGCGTCGCCATTGGCACCGCAGGTGCGGACGGTGAGCAGGCAGTCGGCGGCAAAGGCTTCGTCACGGGAGACGATCTCGGCGCCGGCGGCCCGGTAGGCATCGTCGGAAAAGCCGGCCGCCTTGCCGGCGCCGCTCTCAACAGCCACGTCGATGCCGGCCTTCTTGAGCGGAGCGACGGCCGCCGGCACGAGGGCCACACGCCGTTCGCCGGGAAACTTCTCTTGTGCGACGGCAACCTTCATCGGGTGGGCCTGCTTGAGGAATGGGGCGCTGCGAGCGGGGGCCACCGTCGATCCAGGCCGCATGGGGCGAAGAGTGGACGGAGCACGCGACGCAAAGTGTGATTGCCGGGAGGCGGACTGACAACTCCGCCCGGACCGCCCCCGTGATTCCTTCGCTGAAATGGCCTGATTTCGGCATCGCCGCGTGGGAACGAGGCCGCTTGCCCGCGCGACCGTCCACTGGTAGCATCCGGGACTCCCAACCGAGCAACTCAAGACTGCAAAAACAGTACGCAAGCGGAAAATTTCGAGACAACTAATGAAGACATTCATGGCGAAGCCGGGCGAAGTCGAGCAGCGCTGGTGGCTGGTCGATGCGAGCGACAAGATCGTCGGCCGTCTGGCGAGCGACATCGCGATGGTCCTGATGGGCAAGCATCGCCCGACCTACACGCCCCACGTCGACACCGGCGACTTCGTCGTCGTGATCAACGCCGAAAAAGTGCAGTTCACCGGCAAGAAGTGGCAGCAGAAGGAATACCGCTGGTACACGGGCTACCAGGGACTGAAGTCTGAAACCGCAGAGCATCGCCTCAACCGCCGCCCCGAGTTGATCCTCGAGGAAGCCGTGCGACGCATGCTGCCGAAGAGCCGGTTGGGCCGCGTCATGTTCGACAAACTCAAGGTTTACGCCGGAACAGAGCATCCGCATCAGGCCCAGCAGCCCGAGAGCCTCGAGGCGGGTGTGAAGTAGTTTCGCCTGCAACCCGTGCCGCGACAAAAAATCCCGCCAATCCAACACCCAACGCAACGAGAACGAAGGATCACATGATGGCCGCCGAACAGAGTGCAAAATCAGTCCGAACCACCGACGTGCTGGCCACGGGCCGCCGTAAAACTTCGGTGGCTCGCATCAGGCTCCGCACAGGTTCAGGCGCGATCAAGGTGAACGGCCGCGCACTCGACGCCTACTTCCCGACATTGAAGGATCGCGTGCTCATTTCGGGTGCGCTCGAACTGCTCGGCAAGCAGTCGGCCGTCAACATCGACATCACCGTCGATGGCGGTGGGCTGTCCGGTCAGGCCGGTGCCTGCCGTCTCGGCATCGCGCGGGCCCTCAAGACATTCGACCTCGAACTGGCCGAGACGCTCCGCCACAGCGGTCTGCTCACCCGCGACGGCCGCATGAAGGAACGCAAGAAGTACGGCCTCCGTGGCGCCCGCCGCGGCACGCAGTTTTCCAAGCGTTAGCCCTCGGCCCAGATCGCAGGCCCTCTTTTCGGAAAAATCGGAATCCTCGGGCGATCTGTCCGATTTCCCAGGGTCGAAAGCCGAAGCCATACTGGTGGTGTGTTTCACCATCATGCCCTGAGGGTGCCGTCACCATGGCCCGGCTTCTGGCAGTTTTCATCAGCGCGGTTCTGGCTTTAACGCCGGTACTCTCGGCATTTGCACGTGAACCCGGCCGTCGGGCCGCATCGCAGCAGGTTCGTGCAACAGCGTCGGCCGCGGAAGCGACTGACATGTTCGCCGCGGAGACCCAGGGCCTTGTGGCCGTGAGATACATCCCGAACGACTCGCGGTCGGCGCAGGTCATCGTTACCAACCGCACAAACCGGCCCGTCACGCTGCGGTTGCCGCTGGCGTTTGCCGGCGTGCCCGTGCTCGCCCAGATGGGCGGGGGCATGGGTGGCATGGGTGGCGGCGGCGGTGCAGGCTTCGGTGCCGGTGGCATCGGTGGCGGCCCGCAGACGACCGGCGGCGGCATGGGTGGCCAGGGGATGAACGGCATGGGCGGTGGCGGCGCGGGCGGCGGTGGCGGCGCATTCTCCATTCCGCCCCAGAAGACCCGCGTGCTGCGGATCGCGACTGTCTGCCTCGAGCATGGCAAGCCCGAGCCCTCGAGCCGCTATCCCTATAAGCTCGCAGCGATCGATTCGTTTTCGAGCGATCCCAAACTCACGCTCGTGCTCGAGAGCCTCGGTCGCGGTGAACTCCCGCAGAAGGTCGCGCAGGCGGCCGCCTGGCACCTGTCGAACGGCATGTCGTGGGAGCGTCTGGCTGCCGAGAAGATCGACCACGCCGGCGGCGTGCCCGACGAATCGTATTTCGCGCCGGCTGAGTTGATGGCTGCACAGCAGGTGGTGGCGTTGGCGACTCAGAAGGCCGCCGCTTTGCAGCCGGCTAAAGCGTCAGCGTCATCCTCGATCAGCAATCAGTAGTCGCCGCTGATCGTCTCGCCACCGGCCCGGCTGCCAAGGGCCTTCCACGTGGGAGCGTCGACATCCGAAGCGATCGCACGCACCGAACCGTCCATGAGGAGCGAGTTCACGATGCCGGAGTGGTGGCTGCGGGCAGTAATGACTGCGTAGGTTGGTGCATTTGAGTTGTTCCCTTCCCGAATTGACGATACGTCGATGTCATAAGTCATGCCATCTCGTTCGTGCGGCACGAGCGTATTTGGAGGAAATGTCGTCGTGACACCGTTGTGAATGGCCCGTCCGCAGACCCACTCGGTATGACCATTCTCCGCAGACCAACCTGTGTCACTCACGCCGAGCGTCGTGACGACAGCAGCGGGTGTGGCGGGTGGCAAAAATGGGGCTGAGGGCTGTCCCGCATCGTGAAAGCGGGGCGTAAAAGCCTTTACCTCGGCCATTGCAATTGTCTTGCTGAGGCCATCGCTGAACATCGACGCGCGGAATTTGCTGTTGATGGTAGAGGCTCCACCGCCATCGGTCTTCGTGCCGGGGTCATAGACAAGGAAATTGCCGACGTTCATCCCGTAGCAGAGCGGGTAGTGTTCCGGCACCCCCGCGGATGTAAAGCGAGGCTTACTGTTACGGTCGCTTGGGCACTGGAGAACGTCAACGCGAACCGTTGCCACGCCGTTGGGCGGGAAAAGATTCTTGTTATCCGCATGCGAGTAAGGCTTTGTGAAGTCAATTTTCCGGAACAGCGTGTCGCCATCCAGAAACGGCAGAATCAGTGCATGCCCAGACCAGGGTGCGCTCCCGGCCGCCATGCGTTCGGTGGATCCCGAAGGCGGGAAGTAACGACGACCATTCTCGAAGTTATGCATCGCCAGGCCGAGTTGCCGCAGGTTGTTTTGGCACGCACTGCGTCGCGCGGCCTCACGGGCGCCCTGCACGGCGGGCAGCAGCATGCCAACCAGCGTGCCGATGATCGCGATCACGACCAAGAGTTCCACGAGCGTGAACGCTGCCGAGCGTGCTCCGGCGGAATTTTTTCCAGAACAAACAGCGTGAGTCGGCATTTTTCTCAGCCCTTCTTGTGCTAA
Organism: Planctomycetia bacterium; assembly: GCA_026401035.1. GTDB lineage: Bacteria > Planctomycetota > Planctomycetia > Pirellulales > UBA1268 > RGVT01. The sequence continues at coordinate 9,195 of JAPLNR010000040.1, forward strand.
ATAAGCCCGCTTCAAGAAATTGAGACTCATTCTCATTGGCCGGATTTTAGTGCGCTCCACGGCGGCGTCAAGTCCCGGATGAGCTGCCACTACACACCGCGGGGATTGCCGGTACAACCAAAGGAGTTACGTCAACAGGATCCCCCAGGCAGCCAGCCATGCATTCTGCGCCAGCATCCGGTCGCGGGAGTCTCAGCGACCGGGACGTGATTGTTGAAGCCCGCAACTTGTCGAAGGTCTATCGAGACTTCTGGGGACGGAGCAAAAAGGTCGCGCTCAAGCCGCTCGACCTTGAGATTCGCCGCGGTGAAATCTTCGGACTGCTCGGACCGAACGGCTCCGGCAAGACGACGACGATGAAACTCCTGCTCGGTCTCATCTTTCCGACGTCGGGCGAGGCGCTCGTCTTTGGCAAGGACGCGACGGACGTATCGAAGAACGAACGTCTCGGCTACCTGCCGGAGGAGACCTATCTTTACAAGTTTCTCGATGCGGAGGAGACGCTCGACTTTTACGGCCGGCTCTTCGACATGCCGCCGGAGGAGCGGAAGCGGCGGGCGGATGCGCTGATCACCATGGTCGGGCTCGACCGCGATAAAAAGCGGCAACTCAAGGAATACTCCAAGGGCATGACGAGGCGGATTGGCATCGCCCAGGCGCTCATCAATGATCCGGAACTGGTCCTGCTCGACGAGCCGACCAGCGGTCTCGACCCGATCGGCACCCGCGAGATGAAGGACCTGATCATCGACCTGAAAAAGCGGGGCAAGACGGTGATCATGTCGTCGCACCTGCTGGCGGACGTCGAGGACGTGTGCGACCGCATCGCCGTGCTGCATCAGGGTGAACTCAAGGAACTCGGCCGCGTCGAGGATCTGCTGCGGGTGACCGATGTCACGCAGATCAGGGCCCGGGGAATCGCACCGGCCGCGTATGACGAGATTCGGGCCGTGCTCAAGCGGCACGGCGGCGAGGAGATCGACATCGGCAATCCGACGACGACGCTCGAAGACCTGTTTCTCGAGGTGGTGCGCGACACGCAGGCCCGGCCGGGACGGCGGGCCAGAGCCGCCGACGATTCGCAGCGCGGTTGACGGTGGCAGGGCAAGAGTTGGCAGCGATGAGGATGGGGTCGATCGCATTGGGAGTCGGGTGACAGTCAGATGGTGCTCGAAGAGGAAATTCCGAAGTTCACCGCCTGGATCGGTCCGGCGCTGATCTCGTATCTGTTCGCGGCGGGGCTCGTGGCGGTTTTCGCGGCGGCGGTCGCCTGGCTCGTGCAGGCCGTCCTCTACGGTCCGCTTGCCGCTGGCGACCGCGTCTATCGCGGCGTGCTCACCGGGCTTGCCGACCTGGCCGGAATGTCACCACGGCGCATCTGGGCGCTGGCCCGGTTGGCGATCCAGGAATCCCTACGGCGCAATGTTCTCGTCGTGCTCGGGCTCTTCGCCCTGATCATCCTCTTCGCGGGCTGGTTTCTCGATCCGACGAGCGTCAACCCGGGCAGGCTCTATCTCGGCTTCATCCAGTCGGCGACGAACCTGCTCGTCTGCCTCGTCGTGCTCGTGCTCTCGGTGTTCAGCCTGCCGGCCGACATCAAGACAAAGGCGATCCAAACGGTCACCACCAAGCCCGTTCGCACCGGTGAGATCGTGCTCGGACGCATGCTTGGCTTCGCCGCCGTGGGCACGGTGCTGCTGGCGGTCATGGGGGGCGTCGGCTGGGCATTCGTTGTTCGCAGCGTGCGGCACAGCCACGAGGTGGTCGCCGACGACGTCTTCGAAATCAAGGCCGAGGATGGAACGACGACGGGCTGGGAGGGCCGCACGAGCCTCGACCGCGGCCACCGCCATCGGCTGGAACTCGCCGCCGACGGCTCGGGCCGCACCGACACGGTGCAGGGGCACCGCCACCAGATTCGCACCGTGACGGCCGGTGGCAGGACAGCCTACGAAGCGGGGCCGCCCGAGGGGCTGCTCGAAGCCCGCAAGCCGCTCCGCGGCACGTTGCGGTTTCTCGACCGGGAGGGCCGCCCGAGCACGAAGGGCATCAGTGTCGGCGCGGAATGGTCGTATCGCCAATACATCGAGGGCGGCTCGCTGGCTGCCGCCATTTGGACCTTCGACGGAATCACGGAGCGGGAATTCCCCGACGGACTCCCCCTCGAGATGATCGTGCGGGTGTTTCGCACCTACAAGGGTGACATCGAGAAGGGGATCGCCGGCAGCGTGCGGGTGCGCAACCCGTCGACCGGCCTTCAGGGCGACCCCGTTTATTTCACGGCCAAGGAATTCACGATCGACTCGCTCCTCATCCCGCGGGAACTTCCCGTGACCACGGCCGATGGCGGTACACGGCAGGTCGATATTTTTACCGACATCGTTTCCAACGGCCGGGTGGAGGTGGTGCTGCAGTGCCTCGAGCCGGCGCAGTATTACGGCATCGCGCAGGCCGACTTTTACCTGCGGGCGGGGGACGGCTCGTTTGCGGGCAATTATTTCAAGAGCTGCCTCGGCATCTGGTTTGCGATGCTGTTGACCGCGGCGCTGGGCGTCATGTTCAGCACGTTTCTCGCCGGTCCGGTCGCCCTGCTGGCCACGCTCTCGGTCGTGCTCATCGGCCAGTTCCGCGAGTTCATCCTGCGGCTCTTCGAAAGCCAGGTGACGGGTGACTCCAAGATCGTGCCGGGCGGCGGCCCGATCGAGTCGCTCTACCGTATCGTGACGCAGACGAGCATCACGCTCGACTTGGATCCCACGCCGGCCGTGACCGCGATGAAGACGCTTGACACGTTCCTCCTCGCGCCGATGCGACTCGGGGCGGCGCTCTTTCCGTCACTTTCATCGCTCGGCACGAGTGATTTCCTGGCGGGCGGCTTCGATATTCCGTCCGATCTGCTGGCGGAGCACGCGGTCGAGACACTCGGATACGTGATCGCATTTTTTATCGTCGGTGCGTTTTGTCTCAAGGCCCGCGAGGTGGCATCATGACCGGCTCCCGCGGAACGTCGGCCCCCGACAAGCCAAAGTCGTTGCTCGGTCTGCGGCGGGAAACGCTGCTGGCGCTCGTGGCGATCGCCGTGCTGCTCGTGCCGCTTTCGGCGCTCAGCCAGCCCGCCGACTCCACCGGCCCCGGCGGCTATCTCGCCAGGCTGCGGAATCGGTTCGGGCTGTCGCAGGCGAACCTCGGTGAAGTCGATCCGACCAGCGAGACGATGCGGCTGGCCACCCTCGGTCTGAAGAACGTCGCCGTCACGCTGCTCTGGGACCGGGCGAACCACTACAAGAAGGTGGAAGACTGGACGAACCTGTCCGCGGCCCTCGAGCAGATGACGAAGCTGCAGCCGAATTTCTATTCGGTCTGGGATTTCCAGGCCCACAACCTCTCCTACAACATCTCGGTCGAATTTGACGACTACCACGACCGCTACGCCTGGGTGATGAAGGGGATCGAATTCCTTCGGCAGGGCATCTCGCTCAACCAGCGGGAGCCCCGGCTCCTTGGCCGGATGGGCTGGTTCATCGGTCAGAAGATCGGCCGCGCCGACGAGAAGAAGCAGTTTCGCCGGCTCTTCAAGGCGGACGACGACTTCCATGAGCGCGACCGGCCGGGCCGCACGCTCCCCGAGCGCGACAACTGGCTCGTGGCCCGCGAAAAATATCTCGCGGCCCAGCAACTGGCCGACTCGGGTGCACCGCTCAAGACCACGGCGCTCATCTTTCATAGCGAGCCGATGATGACGGCGATCAACTACGCCCGGGCCCTCGAGGACGATGGCGTGTTCGGCGACGCCGCCCGCGACGGCTGGAAATTGGCGGGCGACGAGATGCGCCGGTTTTCGGTCCGTGAGATTCCGACCACCTGGGACGTGCCGATCCGTCTGGGGCTGCGGGAGGCCGAGCAGGCCCGCGCCGAGCGGCTGGCCGCGGACCTCGAGAAACTCCTGCCCGGGCGGTTCAAGGCGCTCGAAGAGGCGAAGCGGGCCGCGATCACGCCCGAGCAGAAGGCGGCGCTCGATACCCCCCCGATCGACCGCAGTGAAGCCCAGCAGAAATTGGCCGCCGAGGCCGAATCAGGCCTGCAGGTGACCTGGCCGATGGTCGTCCGCGAGGTCCCCGCCGACGTGCGTGACAAGGCACAGGATCTCGCGCGGCAATATATCGAGGCCAGGGAAACCGCCGACATCATTGACCGCTACCGGGATATCGTGAACTTCGACTTCTGGCGGGCGACCTGCGAGACCGAGGTCACGGAGCCGGCGCTGCGGGCCCGCGAAGCCGCCTGGCGGGCGGAGCGTGAATTCGAGAACGCCCGGCTGCAGACCGCCAGAAAGGCGTACGAAGAAGCGTTAGTAGCCTGGCGGGAGGTGCTCGACGCCTCGCCCGTCCTGCGGGACGACCAGCTCACGGCCGATGATCTTGCCGAAATCGTCGGCCGCTACCGCAAGGTGCTCGAGCAGCTCGACGAGAAATTTCCGAAGCCGTTCATCCTGCAGGATGTGCTCGACCGCGCCGGGCCGCTCGAGGAGTAGGGTGGCCTCTCCGGAAAGCAGGACGGGCTTTCAGCCTGTCATGCCGGCCGGGCCGCCTGTTTGTGGATGAGGAGCTTGTCGATGCGGCGGCCGTCCATGTCGACGACCTCGATCGAGAGCCCCTGCCACGTGGTCTTGTCTCCGACCGCGGGGATGCGCTCGAGCCGGGCGAGCACGAGGCCCGAGACCGTCGAATAGTCGCGCGGCACCGCGTCGATCTTCAACTCGAGCCGTTCGATCAACTCCTCGACGCCGGCGCCGCCGTCGACGAGCCACGAGCCGTCTTCACGCTGCGTGAAGGGAGTCGCCTTCCCGTGGCGGTGCTCGTCGTGGATCTCGCCCACGAGTTCCTCGAGCACGTCCTCGAGCGTCACCAGGCCCTCGGTACCGCCGTATTCATCGAGCACGATGGCGAGCTGGTTTTTTTCCTTCTGGAAGAGTTCGAGGAGCCGATCGAGCGGCATGGTCTCGGGCACGAAGAGTGCTCGATGCATGATCTTGCGGAGCTCGATCGGCCAGCCCATCCAGTTGTGCCGGAGCACATCCTTCAACGACACGTAGCCGAGGATATGGTCGAGCGACCCCTCGTAGACGGGAAGTCGCGAGTAGCCGGCCATCGCGATGGCACCGATCACCTCGGCCGGTGGCGTCTCGATGTCGAGGGCATCGAGGTCGATTCGCGGCCGCATGATGTCGCGCACGCTCCGCTCGCCGAGCCGCAGCGCCTCGGTCGCCACCGCCTGCTCCACCGCCTCGAGCACTCCTTCCGCCCGTCCGGCCTCCAGCAGGTGCTCGATGTCGTCGACCGACACGCTCGGCTCGTTCTGTCTGTGGGCGCCGAGCAGGAAGAGCACCGACGAGGTCGCGACGCTCATGCACCAGACGAGCGGCTTGGCGATCCGGGCGAAGAACTGCATGGTGGGCGCGACGAGGCAGGCAAACGCCTCCGCCCGGCGGAGGGCCAGCCGTTTGGGCACCAGCTCGCCGAGCAGCAGCGTGAGGAAGGCGAGCACCGCCACGAAGACGGTGAGCGCGATCGGTTTGGCCACGCCGGCGAAGCCCGGCGGGCCGTTGGCCGTGATCCAGGCGGCAATGTCGCTCACCAGCCGGTCGCCACCGTAGGCCGCCGCCAGCGTGCCGACGAGCGTGATGCCGACCTGCACCGTGGGGAGAAACTTGTCGGGACTCGACGCCAGTTCGAGCGCCTTCCGGGCCGCCTCGTTGCCGTCCTCGGCCATCTGCCGCAGACGGCCGCGCCGGCTGGCGACGATCGCCATTTCGGCCCCGGAGAAAAATCCGTTGGCGAGGATGAGCGCGAGAACAATGAGGAATTCCTGCAGCATGGGCGGCGAGCGGCTCGTCAGTGTGGGGCAGGATCGCGGCGGATCACGGCCAGATTGTCGCGGTGGACGACCTCGTCATAGGGGCAGTAGCCGAGTTCGCCTGCGATCTGTTCGGTCTTGAGGCCGGCGATGCGGCGGAGTTCCGCGGCCGGATAGTTGACGAGTCCGCGGGCGAACTCCCGGCCGTCCTCGTCGGCAAGCGACACGACATCACCCGTGGCGAATGTGCCTTCGAGCCGGCGGATGCCGGCGGCGAGCAGGCTGCGTCCCTGCGCGACCACGGCGCTGCGGGCGCCCGGGTCCACGAAGAGTTTCCCGCGCGAGTCGGCCGACCAGCCCAGCCAGCGCTTCCAGGCCGGCATCGTCGATCCGCGACTGACAAACAGCGTGCCCACGGACGCACCGCCGGCGATCGCCTCGAGCACGTGGTCGTCGCGACCGGAGGCGATGATGCAGTGACTACCCGCCTCCGTGGTGATCCGCGCCGCGGCGATCTTGCTCGCCATGCCCCCCTTCGAGAGGCCGCCGAGGCGGTCACGGGCAAACGACTCGATGCGGGCGTCGATGGTCTCGACATGCTCCAGCCGCGATGCCCCCGGCTCCGAGGGGTGGCGATCGAACACGCCGTCGACGTCGGAGAGCAGCACGAGCAGGTCGGCACCCAGCAGCGTGGTCACGAGTGCCGCCAGCCGATCGTTGTCGCCGAAGCTCGTGCGGAGTTCCTCGACGCTGACGGTGTCGTTTTCGTTGATGATCGGGATCGCGCCGTAGTCGAGCAGTGCCCGCAGGGTGTTGCGGATGTTGAGGTAGCGGGCGCGGTCCTGCAGGTCGTCGGCCACGAGCAGCACCTGGGCCGCATGCCGGTTTTTCGACCGCAGGACCCGTTCGTAGGCCTCGATCAGGCAGCTCTGGCCGATCGCGGCGACGGCCTGCAGGTGGGCGAGTTCCTGGGGCCGGGAGGAAAGCCCCATGCGGCCCATGCCGGCCCCGACCGCTCCGGAACTGACGAGCACCACCCGGCGGCCCTCGGCCAGCAGGGCATCGAATTGCCTGCCGAGCGCGTCGATCCGCGCGGCGTCGAGCAGCCCATCCGGCCCGGTGAGCACGCGGGTTCCGACCTTCACGACGATCAACCGTGCGGAATCAGCGATTTCCTGGCGGCGGGGATCTGACATGGATGCTGACGGCGTTTGTTTCTGGCGAACGAAAACCGAAATCCTACTCTCGCGAAGGGTGAACCGGCCACCGCTGTCCGCCGGTGAATCGCAGCGAGCCCCGATGGCTCACGGCTCAACAGGCCCGTCAAATCCCGCCCTGCCACGCGCACCCGTTGAGGCGTTGCAGTGGAACCCGTATAGTTCGTCAGTCGCATCCCTGTCCGGCCCCCCCCTGCGGTCGTCTCCGGTGAGTGAACTCCATCACGAATGCGGCTTGGCAGCCATCTATCATCTGCCCGGCTCTGAGCCGAGCCCCCTCTGCCCAGCGCAAGGGCCCGATGAGGTTTCGCGGCTGGTGCCGCGCATGCTGCTCGACATCCAAAACCGCGGCCAGCTTTCGGCCGGCATGACGGCCTGGAGCCCCGGCCGCAGCCAACTGCTCGCCACGCTCAAGGACGTGGGCAGCGTTACCGAGGTGTTTCGCCTCAGTCATCGCGGCAAGTACGAGAGCCTGATGGAGCAGCATCTGGGCCGGGCCGCGATCGGGCACGTCCGCTACGCCACCTGCGGCGCCGAAGATCGGGGCTATGCCCAGCCGCTGGAGCGGCCGCATATCCAGAAGCGGAAGTGGTTTTCCTTCGGCTTCAACGGCCAGCTCGCGAATTACCCGGAATTGCGGTCGGAGATTCTCGCCGGCGACGACAACCATCTTGCCCGCGACAACGACACCGAAGTGATCATGCACGCGATCGGCAACGAGCTGTCGCGGAATGCAGAGATGGACCCGATCGACCTGCTCAAGGCGATCTCGAAGCGATTCGACGGGGCCTGGAATATCGCGATGCTCGACGCCTGCGGCCGCATGATCGTGGCCCGTGATCCGCTCGGCATCCGGCCGATGGAATATGCCCGGCTCGGCCCGCTGGTGGCCGCGGCCAGCGAGAGCGTGGCCTTGCTCAATCTCGGCTTCCCGACCGAGTCGATCCGCTCGCTCGAGCCCGGCACGGCGCTGATCATCGACGGCGACAAGGTCCGCATCGAGCGGTTTGCCGAGAGCCCGAAGCGGGCCCACTGCTTCTTCGAGTGGATCTATTTCGCCAACGTCGCCAGCACGATGGACGACCGCAGCGTCTACCTCACCCGCAAGCGTCTGGGTGAGGAACTGGCCCGACTCGAGACGATCCAGGTCGACGCCGATACCGTCGTGGTGCCCGTCCCCGACACGAGCAAGGCGGCCGCCGACTCCATGGCCTATCGCCTCTCGATCCCGTCGGTCGAGGGCCTGATCCGCAACCGTTACTCCGGCCGCACCTTCATCGACGGCGCCTCGAGCCGCCGGCAGAAGGCCGAGTCAAAATACACGCCGCTCCGCGAGGTGCTCGAGGGCAAGCGGGTGATCCTCGTCGAGGATTCGATCGTGCGCAGCACGACGATGAAGGTGCTCCTCGGCCGCATGCGGTCGCTGGGCCTGGCTCGCGAGATCCATGTCCGCATCGCCTGCCCGCCGATCGTCGCGCCTTGCTTCTACGGCATCGACATGTCGACGATCGACGAGCTCTTCGCCCCGCCCTTCATGCGGGACGGCCTGCTCACGGAGGAGGCGCAGGCCGCCATGGCCGCGAAGCTCGGCGCCGACTCGCTCCGCTATCTGCCCGTGGAGTCGGTGGCCCGCTCGATCGGATTCGATGCCTCGGAACTCTGCCAGGCCTGTCTCACGGGCCAGTATCCGACGCCCGCCGGCGAGCGGCTCTACCAACTCGCCATCGGCCACACGGCCGGCGGCGAAGCCTGTCGCACCTACGAGACCGCGGGCCGCTGAAGGTCGATGCCGTGGCAGGCTGAGAGGCATGACAGGCTGAAGCCTGTCCTACTTTTCGGACGCGCTGCCCGGGCCGAATGAGTCTGGATGGGCTGACGGTTCGACCCGCTCGCAAACCGCAGCGCGGTCGTTCCGCTCGAGCACCGCCCGCCAGACGGGGGCGCCGGCGAGGCGGGTGCGGCGTTCGAAGTGCGTGTGGTAGTCGAGGTCGTGCTCGGCGGCGCTCGGCTGCTCCTCGCGGGGTGCGCCAAAGAGGCCTGTCGCGCGGGCCAGTTCCATTGACTCGTTGAAGTATTCCTCGACGTCGGTCCAGACATGGAGTTGGCCGGCCGCCGGCAGCACCCGCCCCGCATGCTGCAGGAAGATTTCCGAGAGCACGCGCCGCTTGCGGTGCCGTGCCTTCCACCAGGGGTCGGGAAAATAGACGTGGATGCCTGCGAGGCAGGCGTCGGGCAGCATGCTCCGCACGAGATAGGTGGCGTCGCCATGGATGATCCGTGCGTTGACCGCCTGAAGCCGGGCGAGCTTGGCGGCGCAGAGCCGGGCATAGCCGCCGGCGATTTCGGCCCCGAGAAAATTCCTGTCGGGACGGGCGGTGCAGGCGGTGGAGAGGAACAGTCCCTTGCCGCTCCCCACCTCCAGTTCCACCGGGGCTGCCCGGGGAAAAAGCGTGTCGGGATCGAGAGGCGTCGGCAGATCGGCCAACGCAAGCAGGTGGGTCGAGAGATCGAGCGCCGGATCCGGCTTCTTCGGTGGGCGGCGTGGCATGGGAATCAGGGTGCTGTCGCACCACCGGCCGATTCTCCGGCCGCCTCGAGCAGGTAATCCACCGGCAGCGGCACGCCCTTGATGATGCCGTCGACCACGATGCTTTCGCGGACGAGGCCCTGGAAGCGGCAGACGATCATCGCCCGGGGCCGAACGCGAATCCGCTCGACGGCGATTACGAGGCGGTCGCCGGGCACGACTGGCTCGCGGAACCGAACATCCTCGAGCCCCCCGAAGCCGATCACCTTGGCATCGAGCAGGTTGTACCGTTGGGTGTAGTAGCTGGAGATCTGCGCGGCCGCCTCGCACATCATCACGCCGGGCATCAGCGGCATCACGGGAAAATGGCCGCGCACCCAGAACTCATTGCGAGTGATGTCCTTGTAGCCGACACACAGGCCGCGGGGCAGATCCTCGTGGACGATCGCCGTCAACTGCTCCATTTCGAACCGCTGCTTGTTCCAGCGGCGGATCTCGTGGATGTCGGCGATGACGTTGTTGAGGTCGTACTCGCTCGGATCGATGATGTAGTCGCGCGGGGCCACTGCGTCGTTCCCTCGGGCAGATGTCAGGTGCGGATGTGCTTCCGCTTGGCCTTGCGGGCCTTGCTGTTGGCGGGCCGGGCGCCGTGGTTGGCCTTCTTGAGACGGCGATGGGGCTTTGCCATGGAATCCTCTCCGAGACTGGTGGGCGTGTGGGCGCAGGGGCTGAAAGCGAGGGTTGTACCACGCGGCCGGCCACGGTGCCATCCTTCGCGTCAGGCCCGGCGATCGGCCGGAACTGCCGCCTGCTCTGCGGCGATCGCCTCGCGAAGGCTCGTGCGGAGAATCTCCACGAAGCTGGCCCCCAAAAAGCCGAGCAACGCCCCGATCACGGCCGAAGACAGACCCCCGAGAATGGCGCCCGGCAGGGAACTGGCTGTGAACGCGAGCAGCGATGCGGTGCCCGCCGCTCCACCGCAGGTTGCGCCGATGCCCGCTGACACCGGCACCAGCCAGCCGAGTTGCGAACGCTGTTCAAGATGGGTGGGCGACATGCGGGGCATCTCGGCCACCGCCTGCCGTGGGCGGCGGTGGGTGGCAAGATCGCGATCGGTGGCCTCGCGGAGCCGGGTGCCGAGCGCATTGCCGGCGACGTGCGCCGCAAGGCTCACGAGGATCACCAAAGCCGCCATCCAGCCGGCGAGCCCCAGCCAGTTGATCGCCGCGCAGGCAACTGCCAGGACAACCGCCAGCCAGGAATAGGTTTCGAGCCGCATGAAGGTGACTCCCGTGGAACTATTGTAGCCGGCCGCGGGAGTTCGGCCGCTCCACGATCGAAACTCTCCCGCTTCCGAATGCAGCGGGCTACGAGGTCAGAATCCGCCCTCGACGGCCGCTGCACCGTAGATCGGCAGCAGCCGGTAGTAGACCTCGAGAGTGAGCACGGCGAGCGCCGTGTGGGTGAGCCGGCCGCCGGGGGACGTGTCTGGGTCGGCGAAGAACCAGCTGCCTGTCTCGTGGCCAAACCGGGCCTGCTGGGCGATGAGTTGCTCGCGGTTCTTCGCGTTCCAACGCGGCCAGACCGGATGGTCGAGTTGCAGGAGCGCCTGCGAGAGATAGAAGTTCTGATAAATGGCGTGCGGCGCCGGGCCGGGCTTCGCGAGGTTGGTGATGCCGCGCTGGAGCGGCTCCTGCGTGCTGCCCCAGCCGGTGTACATCCGGCACAAGAGGCCGATCGCCGACGTGCACGGTTTCGCCGCCGGCGTGCGGTAGCCGTAGGCCGCACCCTTCTGGGTCTGCACCCGGTCGAGAAACCGCCGCACACCGTCGATCGTCGGCGACGGTGTCTCGAGACCCGCGAGCGCTGCGCTCTTGAGGGCCGCGAGTTGCCAGGCGGTGACGGTGATGTCACCCGCCTGACCCGGCAGATAGCGCCAGCCCCCGCCATGCATGTCTTGTGCGGTTTCAATGAATCGCACGGCGTCGCGGACGTAGGGCACGAGCATGTCGTCTGTCGTCATGCCGAGCGCCTCGGCCAGCACGAGTGTCGTCACACCGTGGCCGTACATCGTGCCCTCGCAGAAATCGCCCCCCCGCGGCGTCGGCTGCATGCGGCTGACGAGATAGTAGATGCCGCGGGAAACGGTCCCCTGATAGGGGCCGTCGAGGTGCGTGCTGCCGGCGCCCAGGAACGGCAACAGCGCGATCGCGGTGCTCGCCGTCGAACTCTCGAGCGTGCCCGGATCGCGGCAACCGCCATCGCAGCGGCAGCCGGAGAGGTCGAACTGCCACGAGCCGTCGACGGCCTGATGGAGCGCCAGCCAGGCGAGGCCGCGCTCGACCGCCGCCTCGCTCTCGGCGGAACCACCGCGGGAACGGACCGCTTCGCGGCGCTCGTTTCCGCGGCGCGCGGCGAACGGCCTGCCGCCCACGCCCCCAGCGACGCGTGGCCGGCCCCGGGCCGGCTCGATCCGCACCGAGACGGTCTGTGTCGTCGAGGTCGCCGGCGCGGCGGTTGGGTCCGGCTGCGGGCCTGCGACCGCTGCACCGACCTCCGCCGCATCGATCGCCACGAGCGGCACATCCGCGGCTGCCGCGGAGGGATCGGCCGCCGCCAGTGGTTGCTGGGCCGCAGGCTCGGGGACGACGGTCGCGATGGCTGCGTCCGCCACGATCTCGGCAGCGGCCTCACGATCGTTCGCGGCCGCGATCTCCACCTGTGGCGTGGGCTCCTCGGCTGCCCCCGCGGCGTCGGCAGTTCCCATCCGCAGCACGAGCGGCCGCGGCCGGGGCCTCGCTTCCGGCATGGATGCAAACAGCGCCAGCAGGATGCAGACCAGCACGTGGGCCACGAGGCTGGCGTAGCCCGACCGCAGCGCCGGGTTTGCCACCACGCGTTCGATCCACGGCTTGTCGGCTGGTTGAGCAGGCATGGCGATCCGGCTGGCGGACTTTTCCGATCAGGTAAAGCGTACCCTCGCGATTGGCCGCCGCTGCCGCGCAGACCGCGATCCCCATGGACGACCCGCTGGTCTATCGACATTCCGGGAGGAACGGCTGAAGGCCGGAAGCACGGCAGGCTGAAGCCCGTCCTACTCCTTAAATTCCTCGTCAACGCTCTGGCCGCTGTAGAGGGGCAGGTGGCGGTAGTAGACCTCGAGGATCATCGTGGCGAGCGACGTGCAATAGAGGCGACCGCCGTACTCCGGCCCATGCCCGCGCTCGAAGCCCTCGAACCAACTTCCCGCCTCGTGCCCCTTCTTCGACTGCGACTTCACAAGCATGTCCCGCATCTTCGTGTTCCAGGCGACCCACTGCTCGCCCTCCATGTGGTGGAGGATCTGCGTGGCGTAGTAGTCATAATAGAGGTCCGCGTTCGGGCCGATCTTGGCGAGGCGGGCCACGCCTCTCTGGAGCGCCGGGTTGTCTTTCTTCCAGCCGAGATACATCCGACAGAGCAGGCCGACTGCGGAGGTGCCGGGGCCATTTCCAGGGTCGGCATAGCCGTACGCAGCGCCGTCGTCCTGCTGTACGCCGTTGAGGAACTCAACCGCCTTCCGGATCGTCAGCGGACTGACCTGCAGGAACGCCATGTGGCCGCTCTTGAGGGCCATGAGTTGCCAGCCCACGGCCGACGTGTCGCCGGGCTGCTTGGGCTGGTAGCGCCAGCCACCACCGACCGGATCCTGTGCGGCCATGATGAAGTTGAGCGCGGCCTGCGCCGGCATGGCGAGCCGCTTGTCCTGGGTCATCGCGTAGGTTTCAGTGAGAACGATGCCGCCGAGACCCTGCACGTAGAGTGGATGGCTGCCGCCTCCCTTTTCAAAGATGGCTCCGTTTTGGCTCGCTGCTTGCGCTGCGAGGAAACTGACGCCAGCCTCGAACTGTTTCTTGTAGGGGCCTTCCTTGTGCGTGTACCCTCGGCCGAGCATCGGCAGCAGTGCCATCGCCGTCGCCCCGGCCCGATCCTTGTACTTACCCGGATGGGAGCAATTGCCATTGCAGCTTGGGGACTTTGCGTGGTCGAAGTTCCAACTCCCATCAGGCATTTGGTGCTGGACGATCCACTTGATACCGGCCTCGACGGCGGCCTCACTGGCTGCGCTTCCGCCCCCTGACTGCACGAGTTTTTGGCGTTGGGCACCGGATCGTCCGCCCATTCCTCCGGCCTGTCCGCCGACGGCACCGACGGCCGAGAGCAGATCGCTCGACGGGGCAGTCTCTGTGCTGAAGTCGGTGAACTCGACGGAGACGGCGGCGGCATCGACATCAGCCGCATCGGTGACGACCTGCACGTCTTCGACGACGGTGGCATCGGGAAGGACGACTTCGTTGCTGACATCCTGGGGCGTTTCGGGCTGGTCTTCGGGGAGTTCCTCCTCGAACTCCTCGAACTCTTCTTGGACTTCGGGCGCGGAGGAGGTGATGGTGCGGGGCTTCTCCTCTTTGGGCGGCTCCTGAACGATGAGGGCCATCGAGAGCAGGACGACGATGTGGAGCAGCATGCTCACTGCCCAGGCGGGCGCCTGCCGCAGGATGCCGGAGCCCATCGAGCGGCGCGGTGCTGCGTCTTCGGCGTCGTCGTGCGTCTCTGCGGCCGGAGGCGGCGTCTTGGGCGGAGCTGGAGTCTTCGGCGGTGCAGCGGGCTTCGCATTTACGCGTAAGCTGGGGAGCTATTCCTTGAACTCGTCATCGACGCTTTGTCCGCCATAGATTGGCAAGTGGCGGTAGTAGACCTCGAGGATCATCGTGGCCAGCGACGTGCAGTAGATGCGGCCAGCGGACTCAGCGCCGTGGCCACCATCGACGCCGGCATGCCAGCTGCCCTTTTCGTGCCCCGCTTGTGACTGGGCCTTCACGAGCATGTCTCGCATCTTCGTGTTCCACGCCACCCACATGTCGCCTTCCATGTGATGCAGGATTTGCGTCGCGTAATAGTCGAAGTAGAGATCCTTGCTCGGGCCCATCTTGGCGAGACGGGCCACACCGCGCTGCAAGGCCGGATTGTCTTTCTTCCAACCGAGGTACATCCGGCAGAGAAGGCCGACGGCCGACGTTCCCGCGCCCGCTCCCGGGTCCGTGTAGCCATAGGTGGCGCCGTCGTCGGCTTGAACATGATTCAGGAACTCGACCGCCTTTTTGACCGTGAGCGGATTGACTTCGAGAAACGCCATGTGTCCGCTCTTGAGTGCCATGAGCTGCCAGCCGACGGCCGACGTGTCGCCGGGCTGCTTGGGCCCATACCGCCAGCCTCCGCCCACCGGATCCTGTGCGGTCATGATGAAGTTGAGCGCGAGTTGCGCCGGCATTGCCAGCCGCTTGTCCTGCGTCATCGCGTAGCTCTCCGAGAGGGCTATGCCTGCGATGCCCTGGGAGTAGAGGTTGCCACCTTTTCCGAGCGGGCCGCCGTATACCTTCCCCTGGCCCTGTACCGCCATCGTCGCGAGAAAACTGATGCCCGCCTCGAGCTGTTTCTTGTAGGGACCTTCCTTGTGCGTATAGCCGCGGCCGAGGAATGGCAGGATCGCCATCGCAGTCGCTGCGCAGCGATCCGACCCCATTTTTTCACCGCCGTGCGAACACTGTCCCTGGCAACTGGGGCACTTGGTCAGGTCGAAGCTCCAGCCGCCGTCGGGCATCTGATGCAGGATGAACCATTTAAGGGCGGCTTCGACGGCGGCCTCGCTGGCGGCGCTCCCGCCCCCTGACTGCACGAGTTTTTGGCGTTGGGCACCGGATCGTCCGCCGAGTCCTCCGGATTGTCCGCCGACGGCGCCGACGGCGGAGAGCAGATCGCTGGATGGCGCGGTTTCGGTGCTGAAGTCGGTGAACTCGACGGAGACGGCGGCGGCATCGACATCAGCCGCATCGGTGACGACCTGCACGTCGGTGACGACGGTCGCATCGGGGAGGACGACTTCGTTGCTGACATCCTGCTGGGGAGTGTTGGGCTGCTCCTGGGGAAGTTCCTCCTCGAACTCCTCAAACTCTTCTTGGACTTCGGGCGCGGAGGAGGTGATGGTGCGGGGCTTCTCCTCTTTGGGCGGTTCCTGGACGATGAGGGCCATCGAGAGCAGGACGACGATGTGGAGCAGCATGCTCACCGCCCAGGCGGGCGCCTGCCGCAGGATGCCGGAGCCCATCGAGCGGCGCGGTGCTGCGTCTTCGGCGTCGTC
Source organism: Planctomycetia bacterium (assembly GCA_026401035.1). Classification (GTDB taxonomy): domain Bacteria; phylum Planctomycetota; class Planctomycetia; order Pirellulales; family UBA1268; genus RGVT01. The sequence continues at coordinate 24,970 of JAPLNR010000040.1, forward strand.
GTGCGTCTCTGCGGCCGGAGGCGGCGTCTTGGGCGGAGCTGGAGTCTTCGGCGGTGCAGCGGGCTTCGCA
>JAPLNR010000029.1 GCA_026401035.1 Planctomycetia bacterium
ACCCCCGACATGATGGTCGGCTACTGGAACGACACGCTGGCCACGCATCGGATGCTCAGGTCGGGCTGGCTCGACACCGAGGACCTGGCCTCGAGCGACGACGATGGCTTCCTCTGGTTCGCGGGCAGGCAGAAGGACATGATCTCGCGCGGGGGGTTCAAGGTGGCCCCGGCGATGGTGGAGGACGCGATCCTCTCGCATCCCGGCGTGGCGACCGCCGCGGTGGTGGGGGCCTCGGATGAACGCGAGGGCCAGGTGCCCGTGGCGTTCTACGAACTCCGCCCGAGCGCCGTCGATCCCGGCGCGGAGGCCTTGGCCGCCTGGGCCGCCGCCCGCCTGGAACCGCTTTCGGTGCCCGTCAGCTTTTTTCGCGTCGACCGCTGGCCACTCACAGCCCAGGGCAAACTCGACCGCGCTCGGTTGGTGTGGATGGCCGACTTCGGCGACGGCCGGGAACTCTGATATCGCCGTCGGCAAGGCAGTGAAACCCGCCATGCCCAAGGGCGGCCAGTTGGCACTGTCCGAGGTGGTGGTGCAGGACCGGTTCGCGTGATGAGGCTGTTGTTCGCATGGGACGCTTGAGCCTGAAAGTTGTGCCCGGTTCGTCGCCCGCCTTCAGCCAGGGTTTGCTGCACCACTGGGGACCATGGCCGGGCTTCTCCGCGAGCCGGCGGTACGGCTCCGCAAGCCCCGCGGCTTCCATGAGCTTCACGATCCCTGCGCAGCCACCCATGCCGCACTGAGCGTCAGAACCGCCAGCCGATGCCGGTGTCGACGAAGTAGCCCGCCGCATCGCGGGTGAGCCCCCAGCCCATTCGGCAGCCGATCTCGAACGTCGGGGTCAGCATAAAGTGGGTGCCGGGGCCGGCGAACGGCTGCACCGTGTCGTCGGCAAGGCCCTGGGTCCAGCTGCCGAACCACTCGGCGTGAACCTCGAGTCGTTCGGTCACAGGGATCCGCAACACAGTCGACGGCATCCAGCGATCGAACCAGCCCTCCGCGCTTTCGGCGCGGGCGTAGCGGATTGCGGTATCGAACCGCCATTCCGCGGGCAACTCCCATCCAAACGCGTAAGTTGCCGACGGTTCGGTACCCCAGATGTCGCCGGCGACGGGCGTGAAGGCCTCCACGATGGCCGCGCTGCGCGGCAGCCAGCCCGCCTGATCGGTCACTCGGACCTTGACGCCGTAGAGCAGATTCGCCTCCTCTCCGCCGGTATCGCCCCGCGGTGGTTCGCCGACTTCAACCGCCGCAACGACGCTCCCTCCCGAGTTCTGCTCGTAGTTGAAGCCGAACCGCCATTCGAGCCGTTCGCGGGCGCCGATCCTCACGAGCAGCTCCGGGAAACTGTTCGTGGCCGGCTGGCCCCGATTGTCGATCCACACATATGACGCCTCGGTGAGCACGGTGCCGGCCAGCGCAGTCGTGGTCGCGGGCGTAAACGCATCGCGATCGGTGTCGAGTTCCTGAAACTCCGCGGCGACGAGCGGCGCGAGGCATGCGATCCATGCAAGTGCGATGACCGCAGCCGGCCTTCGGGACCTTAACGTGTACTTCGCCCCGGCAGTCATGGTGCTCATGTTTTCGACACGAGCTCGCCACCGCATGCAGCCTGCCGGGCAAAAACCACCGAAAAAGCCGTCGGGGGTCTACGGTCTGGTGAAGCTGGAGAAACCCGGGGAAGGGGTCAATTTGGAAGGAAGGATCGACACCTCGAGCATCAGGCGTTTTTCCGCGAAAATCCCAGGAAATCCAGCGGCGTAAGGAACCGGGAATAAGAAGTACTCGTTGACAAGGCGGACAGGCGATCGGGACACCGCCGTGCGTCAGCCGACGGGCCTCTCCAGGGCAGCGAGCCGATCGAGCGCTTCGGCGAGCGCGGCTTCAAGTTGGGCGACTCGGGACTCCAGCGACGTGCCTGCGGTGGGAGCGTTTGCGACAGGCCGCGGTGCGTCTGCCGTGGCGGCCGGACCGCCGGCCAGCGCCAGTTGCGACCGCACCTTGTCGAGCTTTTCGGTTGGCAGGAGCCCGTGCGTCAGTATCCGCCCGCGGCCTGGGGGCGAGAGCCAGACGATGAGTCCACGCTCGGCGAGGCTGTCGAGACGCGTCCGGAGCACGTTCAAATCGGGGATCGGATCCATGCGGCTGGCACGGCCCCGCAGGTCTCCCTCGCTCTGCTCGCCCCGCAGGAGCAGTTCACCGAGGATCGCCAGATCCTCCTTGTCGCTGCCGAGCCAGTCGTAGGCGAGGTGACGGTAGCGTGCCAGGCGGCCATTGCCATACACCTCGGCCGCCGCGCCGCATTCCCGCAGGCTCGCGAGCGCCCGGCTGACCGCCTCCTCGTCGAGGTTCATGACGGGATCGCGGTTGCTTTTCTGATTGCAGCCGGTGACGACGGCATTCAGCGAGAGCGGATATTGATCGGGCGTGGTCTTCGCCTTCTCGATGAGCACGCCAAGCACCCGTCGCTCGTTGGCATCGAGGGGGCGGAGGGTGCCGGCTGGAGGAGTGCCTGTTTCCATTGGTGGGATGTTCACGTGGGAATGAGAGGGTTGGCTGCTACCGCGGTCGCAGCGGTTTCAATACCGCGATGTGCGAGTCGTGGTCGCGTTTACACACCTGGGCGCGGATGGTCGTGCCACGGCCGGGGGCGGTGGCGAACGTGAATGTACCCCCTGGCCGTTCGATCCGCGCGCACCCCGCTATAGTAAAGAAATGCAGCCCCCCACGACCCGGCCCCGTATCCTGGTGATCGAAGACGATCCCGCGTCGAGAACCGCGCTCGCCCAGGGGCTGGAGGATGACAACTGCATTGTCTTCGAGGCGGCCGACGGGCTTGCCGGACTCGAGCTCGCCGGCCGTGAGGCTCCCGACCTCGTCATTCTCGACCTGACGCTCCCGAAACTCGACGGTATCCACCTGCTCGAGAAACTCAGGCAGAGCAGCGCCGTGCCGGTGATCGTCGTGTCGGCGCGACGGGGAGAAAACGACCGGGTCGAGGCCCTGAATCTCGGCGCCGACGACTACCTCACCAAGCCGTTCACGGTTCGCGAACTGCTCGCGCGGATCAGGGCGGTCCTCCGCAGAAGTGAAAACGAGGTGACGACCGTCATCATGGTGGGCGACGTCGCGATCGACCTCGCCTCGAAGACGGCCTCCCGCAACGGCGAGCGAATCCTGCTGACGCCGATGGAGTTCGACGTGCTCCTGTACCTCGCCCGTCGGCGCGGAAAACTGGTGTCCCGCGATGTGCTTCAGAAGGTGATTCATCCGGATGAAGCGCACGACGTCAGCAACGTCATCGACGTGATCGTGCTCCGGCTGCGCAAGAAACTGGGCCGGGATCTGATCACCACCAGACGGGGCCAGGGATTCATCATCGATGCCTAGGCCGCAATTCCGCTCCCTCCGCTGGCGGTTTGCCTTCTGGTTCGGGCTCTTCATCCTCACGCTCGCCACGGGCGCCCGGTACGTTCAATTCCGGCTGGCCGTCGAACTTCTGGCCCGCGACATCGACGCGCAGCTGTGGGCCAGGCTGGGGGCCCTCAAGGCCCAGCAGCGGTTCGCCCCCGAGACGTTGCTCGACCCCGCGATCCGACTGGGCGGACTCTTTCTGCCCGACATCCGCCAGGCAACCGACTGGAAGCCATCGGGCATCCTCCGCGTCATCATGCCGATGGAAAGTCGCACCGATCTCGAGCACCCGGCCTTTCCCTGGTTTGCCGGCATCTGGCGGCCCGACGGCACGACCATCGACACGCTCAATGTGCCCCCTGGATTTGCCTGGGAACCGGGCTGGCGCGACCGCACCGACCGGATCTGGACGCATGCCGACGGCCGACTGCGGCTGGCTGCCACGGAGGGACGGAACGACACCGTTCTGCTCGTGGGCACGACCCTCGACAACCTCCGCACCGCCAAACGCCAGGTGATTTTCTTCTACGTGTGGACGCTCGCAGCGGTGATCCCCTTCGGGCTGGCCGCCGGCTGGCTGCTGCTCACCCGGATGATGAAGCCGCTCGACGGCATCACGCGCACGGCCGACCGCATCCGCCGGGGGCATTTCGAGGAGCGGATCGACGTTGCCGCGGCCGACTCCGAACTCGTGGGGATGTCTGAAACACTCAACAGCATGCTCGACCGCCTCGAGGCTGTCCGCGTGACCCAATCCCGCTTCAATGCCGATGTCGCGCATCAGGTTCTCAATCCGGTGCACGGCATCCTGCTCCAGACCGATGTCGCCCTGCAGCGGCCGCGTTCAGCCGAAGAACTTCGGCAGACCGTCGCGAGCGTCCGCGAACTTGCCAACGGTATCGAGTCGCTCTGCGATTCGCTGCTGGCCTTCTCGCGGAGCCAGGCGCTTGAACCGGAGACCCTGAAGCCGGTCGATCTCGAACCAATCATCGACGCCGCCATCGAACAGGCGGCACCGTTTGCGACGGATCACGGCGTCACGATCACCAGCGACTCGGTCTCAACGGTCGTCAATGGCCAGCCCGAACTGCTGCAGCAGGTGTTCGTCAATCTTCTTACCAACGCGATCGCCCACAGTCCGGCCTCCGGCACGGTCTCGATCGACACGGGCAACCGTGATGGCGAGGTCTGCGTGGTCGTCGTCGATCACGGCAGCGGCATCAGCCCCGTCGACGCGCCGCATCTCTTCGAGCGTTTCGTCCGTGGCGAACGTCGGACCCCCGGCGGCCATGGCCTAGGCCTGGCGATCTGCCAGAGCATCATGCATGGCCACGGCGGGTACGTCGTCCAACGGCCCACCCCGGGTGGTGGTGCGACCTTCGAGGTCCGGTGGCCCCGTGCCGGCGCAAACCCGCCGGCACCGCGCTGATCACCACGGCGGCCGGTCGTGTGACGTGCATGAATGCCGGATGAACGCCGGATGAACGGCCTGCCGGACGGCGTTGCGACAAATCGCGTGAATGCCGCGTATTGTCCCAAATCGGCGCTTCCCGGCGCGGCTCGTCCGAAGGGTCCACCTTTTTTTATCGGCCGCTTTCTGGATCGACTCGTATCTAGGAAGTCGGCATGAGTCGGCGCGGTGATGTCGGAATCGGTGACACCGCACGGCTCGGCCATTGTCATCGTCAGTATCACGCGGAGGTGACCCATGATCCTGCAGGATCTTTTGACCCGTGCCCCGTCCTGGTTGTCCACGCGGCAGTTGCGGCGAAGTTACGAGCGGCAGATGGCCGGAAAACAGGCCCGGAATACAACCACGCTCGCCGCCTTTGACCAACTCGAGCAGCGGCTGGCCTTCGCGGTCGGCTATGCCACGGTCAATGACTGGGGTTCCGGGGTGCAGGGGCAACTGACGCTGGCCAACGACACCGCCGCGACGCTGACCGACTGGCAGCTCACATTCAACTACAACCGCACGATCACCAATATCTGGAATGCGCAGATCGTCAGCCACACCGGATCGCAATACGTGATCAAGGGATATGACTGGAACCGGACGATTGCCGTCGGGGCGGCGCAGGGCGTGGGATTCAATGCTGGCGGCGGCACCGACGCACCGACGACGTTCGTCCTGACGAGCGTCAACACGCCCACGACACCGACGACGCCCACTACACCGACGACGCCGACCACCCCCACGACTCCGACCACCCCCACGACTCCGACCACCCCCACGACTCCGACCACGCCCACGACTCCGACCACGCCCGCCAACGGTGACCTCTGGAAGGAGCAGTTCTTCGCCCCCTACGTCGACATTGGGGAATATCCCGTGCCGGATCTCGACGGGCTGGCACGAAAGTATGGAGTGGGGCTGCTCACCCTGGGTTTCATGCAGGCCAGCCCCAGCGGGAAGCTGGCCTGGGCCGGTTACGATGTCTTGACCCTGGACAGCAGTAACGAACAGGCGGTGGCGATCCGCGGTGAAATCAATGCCTTGCGGGCCGCCGGCGGCGACGTGATGGTGTCGCTCGGCGGGGCGGCCGGGCAGTCGCTCGCGCAGTCTTATGCACAGCGGGGCCTGGGAGCCGCGTCCCTGGCAACGGCCTATGGCGCGATGGTCGACACGCTGAAGCTCACCAAGGTCGACTTCGACATCGAGGGGGCGGCCATCGCCGAAACCCAGACGCTCAAGCTGCAGATGGACGCCATCGCGCTGGTGCAGAAAAGCCGTCCGAATCTGGGAGTCTGGCTGACCCTGCCGGTGCTGCCACAGGGGCTCACGCAGGACGGCGTAAACGCCGTGAAGATCGCCCTGGTGGCCGGTGTGAAGGTCGACGGCGTCAACGTGATGGCGATGGACTACGGGGACAGTGCAGCTCCGCCACAGCTCAAGTCGATGGGCGAGTATGCCATCGACGCCGCGAACGCCACCTTCGCGCAGATGACCACCCTGTTTACGAGTCAGGGGCAGACGTTCGGCTGGAACCAGCTGGGCGTGACGCCGATGCTCGGCGTCAACGACATCACGAGCGAAGTGTTCACCCTCCAGGATGCCGATCGGCTCGAGACCTTCGCCCGGGCCAAGGGGCTGGGGATGCTCTCGATGTGGTCGCTCAACCGCGACAATCCCGGCCCCGCGGGCCAGTTGTCAAACACCCACGCAGGCCTGCCGTCGATTTCTGCGGGTGGCTTCAGCACCGTCTGGGGCGACTACGGCAGCGATCCGGCGATCGTCGGCGCCGTGACTCCCGTGACTCCGGTCGCTCCGGTGACTCCGGTCGCTCCGGTCGTCCTCCCCGGCATCACGATCAGCAATGTCTCCGTCACCGAGGGCAACCCGCAGGCGAGTCTGGCCAACGGCTATCTGCACACCGCGGGCAGTCAGATTCTCGATGCCAACAACACGGCGGTCCGGATCGCCGGCGTGAACTGGTTTGGATTCGAGACGAGCAACTTCGCGCCGCACGGCCTCTGGTCCCGGGGCTACAAGGAGATGATGGATCAGATGAAGTCGCTCGGCTTCAACACGATCCGCCTGCCCTACTCCGACCAGCTCTTCGACGCGGGAAGCACGCCCAACGGCATCGACTTCTCGAAGAACGCCGACCTGCAGGGGCAGAGCGGCCTGCAGATCATGGACAAGATCGTGACCTATGCCGGCCAGATCGGGCTCAAGATCTTCCTCGATCACCACCGCTCCGATGCGGGCAACAGTGCCAACGCCTCCGGTCTCTGGTACACGGCCGCGTATCCTGAGAGCAAGTGGATCAGCAACCTCACGATGCTGGCCTCACGGTATGCGGGCAACTCGACCGTCATCGGCATCGATCTCCACAACGAGCCGCACGGATCCGCCACCTGGGGCGACGGCGGCGTGAACGACTGGCGACTGGCCGCCGAGCGGGGTGGCAACGCCGTGCTCGCCGCCAACCCCAACCTGCTGGTCATCGTGGAGGGTGTCGAGAAAGCCTCCTCGGGGAGTTACTGGTGGGGCGGCAATCTCTCGAATGCCGGCGCCGCGCCGGTGCGGTTGAACACCCCCGGCCGGCTGGTCTACTCCGCGCACGATTACCCGTCGAGCGTCTTCGCGCAGACCTATTTCAGCGACCCCAGCTATCCCAACAACCTGCCGGGCGTGTGGGACAAAAACTGGGGCTATCTCTCCCGCACCGGCATCGCGCCGGTCCTGCTGGGTGAATTCGGCAGCACATTGGCCACCACCAGCGACCAAGCCTGGTATGCCAAGATGGTCACCTATCTGAAGGGGGATCTCGATGGCAACGGCACGAACGACCTGAAGGCGGGCGAGCAGGGGATCAGCTGGACCTATTGGTCGTGGAATCCCAACTCTGGCGACACCGGCGGCATCCTGGCCGATGATTGGAAGACGGTGAATACGGCCAAGGTCGATCCCCTCAAGGCGGTGCAATTCCAGTTCCCGGCCGTGTCGGGGACGGGCAGTTCGATCACGACCACGCCGCTCACGTTCACCGTCTCGCTCTCGGCGGCGAGCACGCAGTCGGTGACGGTGCAATACGCCACGGCCAACGGCACCGCGCTGGCCGGCAGCGACTACGCCGCCGCCTCCGGGACGCTCACATTCGCCCCCGGCGAGACGCAGAAACTGGTGACGGTGCTCGTCAACCGTGACACCACGGCAGAAGCGAACGAGACGTTGACCATGACCCTGAGCAATCCGGCGAACGCCACCCTGGCGAAGTCGGCGGCAACGGGCACGATCGTGGACGACGACACCGTGGCGCCCACGCCGACACCCACTCCCCCCACGCCCACCCCGTTACCGACGCTGAGCATTGCCGCGAGCCGCATCAACGAGGGCAACACCGGCACGGCAGCGATGCAATTCACCGTGACGCTCTCCGCAGCCTCCACGCAGGCGGTGTCGGTGCAGTACACGACCGCCAACGGCACGGCGGCCGCAGGCAGCGACTACACCGCGGCCAGCGGCACGCTCACGTTCGCAGCCGGCGAACGGACGAAGACGATCACCGTCGGCATCACCGGCGATACGACGGTGGAATCGGACGAGACGCTGATCGTGAGACTCGGCACGGCCCTGGCGGCGACGATCCTCGCCGGTACGGGCACGGGCACGATCGTCAACGACGATGCCGTGAAAGCCGGCACGTACAACTACGCCGAAGTGCTCCAGAAATCGCTGCTGTTCTACGATGCCCAACGGTCCGGCGATCTGCCCGCCACGTTCCCGCTCAACTGGCGGGGGGATTCGGCGCTGACCGACGGCGCGGATGTGGGGGTCGATCTCAGCGGCGGCTATTACGACGCCGGGGATCACGTGAAGTTTGCCCTGCCGATGGCGTCGTCGATGACGATGCTGGGGCTCGGCGTCGTGCAATACCGCGATGCCTACGTCAACAGCGGGCTGCTCCCCCAGATGCTCGACGCCCTGAAGTGGGGCACCGACTGGCTCATCAAGGCCCATCCGTCCGCCAACACGTTCTATGCACAGGTCGGCAACGGTAGTGCCGACCATGCCTTCTGGGGCGCTCCCGAAGTGATGACCATGGCCCGTCCCTCCTACAAGCTCGATGCCACGCGACCCGGCTCCGATGCCGCGGGCGAGGCGGCGGCGGCCTTGGCCGCCGCGTCGATCGTGTTTCGGCCGACCGACCCGGTCTACGCCGATCTGCTCCTGAAGCACGCCCGCGAGCTCTACACGTTTGCCGACACCTATCGCGGCAAGTATTCCGACAGCATTCCCGACGCCGCCGCCTACTACAACTCCTTCAGCGGCTACAGCGACGAGTTGGCCTGGGGAGCGACCTGGCTCTACAAGGCCACTGGCGAGCAGTCGTATCTCGCCAAGGCGGAGTCGGTCTACGCCGCCAGCCTCGCCGGCCAGCAACTGAAGTGGACGCAGTCGTGGGACGACAAGACCTACGGCACGGCGGTGCTCCTGGCCCAGACCACGGGCAAGCAGGTTTACAAGGCCGACGCCGAGCGGTGGCTCGACTACTGGACGGTCGGCAATTCCAGCGGCCGGATCACCTACACGCCCGGTGGACTGGCCTTCCTCGACACGTGGGGCTCGCTGCGGTACTCCGCCGACACGTCGTTCCTGGCACTGATCTACAGCGACACCGTCGGGGACAAGAGCAACCGCTACCACGACTTCGCGGTGCGGCAGATCAACTACATGCTCGGCGACAATCCCGGCGGACGCAGCTACGTCGTCGGATTCGGCAACAATCCCCCGTTGAATCCCCACCATCGCGCGGCCAGCGGTGTGTACGACGGCAACGTCAATGCGGCCATCAACAACCGCCACACGCTCTACGGAGCGCTCGTCGGCGGGCCGCAATCGGCCAGCGACAGCGACTACACGGACGTGCGGAGCAACTACATCGGCAACGAGGTGGCGCTCGACTACAACGCCGCCTTCCAGGGGGCGGTCGCCCGGCTCTACACGGAATTCGGGGGCAAGACGGTGGCCACGATGCCGCCGGCCGAAACCCCGACGAACGAGTTCTTCGTGCAGGCGGCGGTCAACTCCGTGGGGAGCGGATACACCGAGATTCGGGCGCTCCTCAACAACCAGTCGGCCTGGCCGGCCCGCATGTCATCGAACCTGTCGTTTCGCTACTTCATCGACATCTCGGAGGTGAAGGCTGCGGGCTACACGGCCGCCGACGTGCAGGTGACCAGCAACTACACGCAGGGTGGCACGGTCAGCGGTCTGCAGGCCTGGGATGCCGCCAAGGGAATCTACGCGGTGACGGTCGACTTTTCGGGCACTCCGATCGGTCCCGGCACGGGCAGTTCCTACTGGAGGGAGGCGCAGTTCCGCGTGGGGTTGAGAAGCGGCCTGCCGGCATCCGCGTGGAGCGCCTTGAACGACTGGTCATATCAGGGAATCGGCACCGATCGCACGATGCCGATCAAAACGGCCTCCATGCCGGTGTACGAATTGGGCAAGATTCTCTTCGGCCAGGCACCAACAGGCACACTGACGCTGACGCCCACGCCGACACCAACACCCACGCCCACCCCGACACCCACGCCGACACCAACTCCCACTCCCACGCCTACCGGGAGCGTGGTCACCACCTACACGCAGACCAGCGCGTGGGGCACCGGGTTCAACGGCGACATGAAGATCAAGAACACCGGCACGACGGCGATCAATGGGTGGACGATGGAGTTCGACACGACTGCGAACATCGTCAACATCTGGAACGCGGTGATCGTCAGTCACGTCGGCACCCGCTACGTGATCAAGAATGCCGACTGGAATGGCACCATTGCCGCGGGTGCGGAGATATCGTTTGGCTTCCAGGCCGACGGGATCGCCGGTGAGACGCCGGTGAAGAAGAAGTTTAACGGCATCGCCGTGTAGACCTCCGCCGTCTACGACCGGTGCCGGCAACCCGATCAGCGGCAACCTGACCTGCCCCCCTTCAACGAGACCACTTCGGGAGGGAGAATCCTGGATGGCCGCAACCAAGGGAGGGCAATCGATGCCCTGGTTCTTCGTTTCGAGGACGTCGTCGGCGGGCGGTCTCTGGCAGCGATGCGCCGAACCCTACCCGGGATCCTGCGGCTCGACGCCAAGGCGTGCGAAGCGCGGCACTGTCTTGCCGTCGACCACGACGGTCTCGGCGAACATCGCCGCCGGCCGCACCCAGAGGCCGCGGTCGCCATACTCCTGGCGGTAGACGACGAGTTCCTCGAGTGTCTCGCTGTGACGGGCGACGCCGAGCACCGTGTATTCGTGGCCCTTGGAGTGGCGGTAGCGGCCCGGGCTAATTGCTGTCATGCGTTGCTTTGTACCCTTTCCTGAGTCGGATATCTCCTTACGATGGCTCCACCGCTACGATCATACGAACAGCCACTCACCTGACGATCCACCGCTGAGATTCCGCCGCCAAGGACGCCCCTCCCCAACGAGGACAGCCATGCCCGTGATTACCGCAGGTCCGATGCCCTCGAGGGCCGCCGGTCGATACACCGTCGTCTCGACAGCCGTGATGTTTCTGGTCGCCTGGGTGGCGGCCGCCGCGGCCCTGCCGAATGCGTGTGCCCAGCAGGTCGAGTCGGCGGGTTCGCCCGCTGACGTGGCCGCGATCCGCGCCGCCGCGACAGCCTATCGGGAAGCCCTCGCCAAGGGAGATACAAACGCCGTCAAGGCGGCCTGGACGGCCGATGGTGATATCGTCGATGGCTGGGGCAAGCGGCTTCAGCCGCAGGACAGGGACGCGCTCGATGGCGGGCCCGCGGCTGCAACCAAACCGCGACCTGAGTTCCGGCTGGACAAGACGCAACTGCGATTCATCACCGCCGACGTGGCTGTCGAGGATGGCACGGTCGATGTCGTCCTGCCCGGGATGAAGACTGCGATCGAGGGCTGGTTCTCGGCCCTCTGGGTCCGCAGCGGCGACACCTGGAAGCTGGCCGGCCTGCGTGAGTCGGAGCGGCCGGTCGTAGCCGACGCCGACATGCTCGCCGATCTCGACTGGCTGGTCGGAGAGTGGGTGTTGGCCGTCGAAGTTCCTGCCGGGCAGACCGGAGCCGGCAAGCCAGCTGCCCCAACCGCGCCGGCCGCCCTTGCCGCCCCGGCCGCGATGGAGATGAGCGTTCGCTGGGATGCGGGCCGCACGTTCCTGGTTCGCGAGGCCCGCGTTCCCGTTGCTGCACCGGACGACGATGCCGCACACGTTGTCGAGGTCCACCAGCGGATCGGCTGGGATCCACTCGTCAGGCGGATCCGGTCTTGGAGTTTCTCATCGGACGGCAGCCGCGGCGAGGCCACCTGGTTTCGCGACGGCGATTCCTGGGTCGCAGTGCAAACGGCGGTGCTGCCAAATGGCCGGCAGGAGACGGCGGTCAACATCTACAGTTACGACGGCCAAGACCGGTGCGTCTGGCGGATACTGCCGGAAGCGTTGGAGTCGGCCGACGGTCGGCCGACGCGAGCAACCTGGGTACGAAAGCCAAAGGGGGTGGAGCGATGAACGGATCGAGCTGCGGTTGCCGCTGGAAACGCGTGGTGATCACCTGCTGGCTCTGCTCGACCGTCACGGCTGGGCCGGACGTTCAGGCCGCCGATCCTGCTGCCGGCCGCGCGATCAGTCACTCCGCCGCCGAGGACGACGGCGAAGTCGCCCGCAAGGCCGACATTCTCCACAGCCCGGACTGGCAGCGGGCGATCACCGAATTTGGCGGCTGGCTGGCCACGCAGACCGTCTATCCACCGTCTGAGGTGCGGCGGATCAAGGCGCAGTTCAACGACCGGGTCGCGGCGATGTCATCGTTTGAGCTGGAGTATCTCCTCGACTCGCTCTCGGTGAAGCTGCAGTTGCTCGACACGGCCGAGGCCCGCGATGCCAAGGCCTGGCTGGGCGAGTACCTCTCGGTGATGTCCGACGCCCGGCGGGCCCAGGCGCTGCGCGGCGTTCCCAACATCCTCGACATGTCCGCCGATCAGCTCTGGCGAGAGATCCAGCGGATCGATTCCCTGCGGGGAACTCTCCGGCAACGCCAGCAGGGGGTCGAGTCGCGGCAGGCCACGCTGGCGACCCGGGCCGCCGCCGGCAGGGAGACGACGTCCGCCGCGGCCCGCGCGACTGCCGCGCGGCTGCGGGCCGCCCCGGCGCACTCGCCCTATCGCTCCGGGGGCGGCTCGCCGCCGTTTTCGGATGTCGAGCCCCGGCAGATGTCGATCGGCGTCGGCCCGATGGGCGCGTTCGTCATGTTCTGACAGGTGCAGAAGCGGTCAGGCACGCCCAGCGGGGGGCTTCGCTGGCAGACCCCCTCCCCCCCTCTCCCTCTCCCTGGAGCGTTCGGTTGGCGATACATCCTGCCGCTCTGCCTGTTCAGGAACTGCTGCGGCAGTGCGACACGGTGCGCACGCGCCGCGGCGGACCGGGTGGCCAGCATCGCAACAAGGTGGAAACAGCGGTCGTGCTCACGCATCGGCCCACGGGCCTGACGGCCGAGGCGGCCGAGCGACGTTCCCAGGCCGAGAATCAGCGGGTGGCCGTGGGCCGCCTGCGGCTCCGCCTGGCCATCGAGCAGCGCACCCGGCCCGCTGCCGCCGGGCCGTCGCCGCTCTGGCAGTCGCGGGTGCGCGGGCGGCAGATCTCCGTTTCACCCCGCCACGAGGACCTGCCGGCGCTGATCGCCGAAGCCCTCGATCAGCTGGAGCAGTCCGGCTGGGAAATGGCTCCGACGGCCGCTGCGCTGGGGGTGACCACGTCGCAACTGATCAAGCTCTTTCGCCAGGTGCCGGTGGCCTGGGAGGCGATCAATCGCCTCCGCCTCGCACGCGGCCTGCCGTCGCTCAAGTGACCGGGGTTCGGGGTCCGGATACGAAGCGGCCAGGTGGAAAAAGTCAGGATGATTTTTTCCGATAAAAACTAGCCAAACGTGATCAGCACGACGGCATCTTCGTCGTCGTCGAAGGGATCGAAGTCGCCGTCGTACGGCCCGAAGACCTGCGGTGCGGATGGGGCGAGAAACATGGCTGCGGCTCCTTTGCCCCTTCACTCCACCATGGGGTTGGCACCGAATCAAATGCTTGGAAATGCCCCGGAAAACCGCTATCTTGGCCGGTCTCGCCCGCACGGGCGCGATGCACGAATCCCCCCCAAGGAAGGGTCGGCTTGAGCCGCCGCTCCACCACGCCATGGCTACCACCACTGCCCCCGCCCAAGTTCAGGACCCCTGGTTTCAGGATCGCTTCGCCGACCGCATCGGCGGGCCGCTCTACGGCAAGGGCAACGAGATCTACAAATTCGAGCTCATCAAGCGGGCCAAGCGGCAGGCGCTGGCCGAGCATCCCGAGCGACGGATGCTCGACTTTGGTATCGGCGAGAACGACGAAATGGCCCCCGAGAGCGTGCGGGCGGTGATGCGCCGTGAGATCGACCGCCCCGAAAACCGCGGCTATGCCGACAACGGGATCGCGGCCTACAAGGAGGCCGTGGCGAAATTCATGCAGCGGGAGTTCGGCGTGACGCTCAATCCCGTCACCGAGGTGAACCACTGCATCGGCTCGAAGACGGCCTATGCCATGCTGCCGGCCGCGTTCATCAACCCCGGCGACGTCACGCTCATGACGGTGCCCGGCTATCCCGTGGCCGGCACGGCGACGCGGTGGTTTGGCGGCGTGGTCCACAAGCTGCCGCTCGTGCCGGAGAACGACTTCTTTCCCGATCTCGACGGGATTCCCGCCGCAGTGCTCGCGCGGACGAAGATGCTCGTCCTCTGCTACCCCAACAGCCCCACCGGCAAGACGGCGACGCGGGAGTTTTACGAAAAAGTGGTCGATTTCGCGGTCAAGCATCGGATCATCGTGGTGCAGGATGCCGCGCACATCATGCTCTCCTACGACGACGAGCCGCTCTCGTTTCTGTCGGTCGACGGCGCGAAGGAGGTGGGCGTCGAGGTGCACTCGATGTCGAAGGGCTTTCATATGATCGGCTGGCGTCTGGGCTGGGTATGCGGCCACGAGAAACTGGTGCAGGCCTTCGCCGACGTGAAGGACAACTGCGATTCCGGGCAGTTCATGGCGATCCAGAAGGCTGGCGCCGCGGCCCTTGCCGATCCGGAGATTCCGCGACGCGTGCGGGAAAAGTATCGCCGCCGGCTCGAGAAACTCGTGGGCGTGCTCCGCGCGGTGGGCTTCGACTGCGAGATGCCCGGCGGCACCTATTTTCTCTATACGAAGAGCCCGAAGGGGGCAGGCGACCGCGTCTTTACAGCCGCACAGGACGCGAGCCAGTTCCTGATCCACGACCTCTCGATCTCGACCGTGCCCTGGGACGACTGCGGCGCCTACCTGCGGTTTTCGGCGACGTACGAGGCGGAGGACGAGTCGGTCGAGGACGATCTGATGGCCGAAACCCATGCGCGGCTTTCGCGGGCGCGGCTGAAGTTTTAGAGTAGCCAAGCCACCTCTTCCCGGGAGTTTCTGCGATGCCTACAAGCGGCTGCCTTCGGTTTTTGATGTTCTGCGCCCTGGCCTCGGCGCTCCTGCTCCCGGCCGCCGGTTGCGGTTCGAAAAAGAAGAAGGGGAAGAAGGGGCGGACGGTCGCGGAGCAGCGGAACGACGCCAAGGCAGAAGCGACGCCCGACCGCCGCGCAGCTGCGTTTTTGAAACTGGCCAGACAGCAGGCCGTCGCGGGCGATAAGACCGGCGCCAAGGCCTCGGCCCTCGACGCCTACCGTGAGTTTTATCCGGAGGAAACTAAAAAGCCGGCAGCCAAGGAGAAGGCCGCCGAGCCCGAGGAGGAGAAGCAGCCTGAGGATGCCGCTGCGGCAAAGCCCGCGGATGAAAATGCGGCGGCCGAGGAGCAGGCGCCCGCTGCTGAGCAGGCGCCCGTCGAGGAGAAGGCGCCCTCCGCTGAGCAGGCGCCCGTCGAGGAACCGGCGGCACCTGCCGAGGAACGTCCGGCGATCGATGCCAATCTCGCGGCACCGCGGCTCGTGGAGATCGCCGAGGTGTTTGCGATGCTCGGCGACCGGAAGCAGGCCCGCAATGCGCTCGGCAAGGCGGTCGACGATGAGTTCATCGGGAAAATCGAGGATCCCGTCCGCAAGGCAAAGGTGTTGGCCGATGCCGGCGCGCTCTATGGCGCCAAGACCGATGGGATCGGCGATGCGGGCCGGGCCAAGTCGATTCTTGCGAAGGCCGCAGAAGCCGCCAACAAGGTGGATCAACGGTTCCGCGCCGAGGCCCTGGCCGCCGTGGCGCTCGGCTACACCCGCAGCAGTCTTGCCAGTCTGGCCGACAAAACGGTCGAAGACCTGCTGCAGGCCGCCAAGGATCTCGATGAGCCGCGGGCCAAAGCCGAGGCCCTCGCGGCCGCGGCGAACGTCAAGGCGCAGACCGACAAGCAGGAAGAGGCGACCGAACTCCTGAAGGAGGCCGCCGCCTCGGCCAAGAGCGTCGAGCGAGCGGAGAGCAAGGCCTACGCCCTGCTGGCCGTCGCGCTGGCCACGGACGCCAACGGCGATACGAAGCAGGCCCTCACGCTCCTCAAGGAGGCCGACAAGGCGGCCAACAAGGTGCCGGAACCGGACGCCATGAAGATGGTCGTCGACAAGGTGCGGGCGTTGACGATGAAACTCGAAAAGAAGAAGTAGGACGGGCTTGAGCCTGTCATGGCCTGTGATGGCTGTCTGCCCGCTTGCACAGCGCTTCGTTTAGAAGCCGATCTCAGAGATTGAGATCGGCGATGCTGAAGCTTCCGTACGTGTGCACACGGTCGCGTTCGTGCAGCCGGGCCGCCCATTCCGGATGGAACTGGAGCAGTTCCTTCGTGCGGCGAATGCGGCCATCGACGGTCACACGAACCTCTTCCACGAAATCGGTGTTGAATCCGCCGCTGCGCCAGATCATCCGCGTTTTGGGGGCCGAACGATTCACGATTGACTGCCACTCGCTCTCCAGCAGCGGGAAGAAGTGGTCGCACAGCCAGTCCATGTGATCGAGCAGCACGAAGCGGGAGATGCTCCCTTGGTGGCCGTCGAGGAAGCCCTGCACGGAGTTGGTGTGGGTCGACACGCGGTCGACGAGCCCCGCCTTGAGCTTCTCGAAATTTTTCGGCTCGAGGTATTCCGGGCAGCAATCCCGGGTGTAACAGCCGTTGATGTAGAGCCGCCAGAAGTAGTTGTCGTGCATCGGGAGTTTGACGAACGCCCCCTCGATGCAATCCTGGATATACCGGGCGAGGTCGCCCGAGTAGGTGGCCTCGATCTGTCGCCGCTGCGCCAGCGGCACGCCCAGCATCGACATCGTCGTGTCACGGTTGAGCGCGAACTTCAGCAGTCCTCCGAACTGGTCCCGGAGGTGGTCGTCGTAGATCCGCTTTTGTTCCTCGAGCGTCTTCGCGTCGAGCAACGCTTCGAGGTGCGGGCGGACCCGGATTACCTTGTCGGTGTAGACCTTGGCCAACCGCGCGAACAGGCCCGAAGTGCCGCGGAAGTAGAACGATTGCCGGGGATTGTCGAACCAATTGATCTTCGAATCCCAGAATTCCTGCGACCACTCGGGCAGGAGCCGGCGGAGCTTGTCCTGGTAGATCCGCTTCGCCCCGGGCAGCCGACCCTCGCCGAACATGCGGAAGAAGTCGTCGAACTCGAGCCCCTTGATTCCGGCCTTCTTCAGGTCGAGCAGCGCGTTTTGCCGGGGATTCATATCGACGGCGTAGACATGCCCGGGCTCGCAGAGGGCGTAACTGAGCGCGTTGCACCCGGCGGACGTGATCACGAGGATCGAGTCGGTCGGCCCGATCTCGAGCGCCTCCCGATCGAGCCGCGGATCCTCCCAGCAGGTGTTGTAGACCAGATTGTTGCGATGCACCGCATTGAAGATGCGGCGGCTCAACCAGTCGAAAATGGCCATGCGTCCAGCGATTCCAGGCTGCGGTCGGCTCGATCGAAGTCGCCGAGTCTAGCAGCCTCAGGGCGGCAGGAACACGGCCCCCCGTGATCGTGGCGGCCTCCGGAGCCATGTCCGGCCGCCGGCCTGCACGTCAACGGGCGGTTTTGCCTGCGCGCTGCGCGGGATCGTGGGAGTGGCGGATGGCTTTCGCCTCTCCCCCGGGGAGAGGGGCCAAGGCGTGACAGGCTGAAGCCTGTCCTACTTGCGGCTGACGACTTTCAGGGCCTCGAGGGCGAGCTTTCGGGCCTCGGCATGGTCGACGATCGGCTCGGGATAGTCTTTCGCATCGATGGCGACCCAGCGTTTCACATACTGCCCATCGGGGTCGAACTTCTCCGCCTGGCTCGTGGGGTTGAAGACGCGGAAGTAAGGAGCGGCGTCGGCGCCGCAGCCGGCGGCCCATTGCCAGCCGAGCGTATTGGCTGCGAGATCGGCGTCGACCAGCGTGTCCCAGAACCACTTCGCCCCTTCGAGCCACGTGATCCGCAGATCCTTGACGAGAAAACTCGCCACGATCATCCGCACCCGGTTGTGCATCCAGCCGGTCGCCCACAACTGCCGCATGCCGGCGTCGACGATTGGAAAGCCCGTGCGGCCCCGCTGCCAGGCCCGCAGGCCGACCGGATCATCGGCCCACGGGAACCGGGCGTAGTCGGCGCGGAGCGGGGCGTTGGCCGTGTGCGGAAAGTGATAGAGAAGATGGTTTGCAAACTCGCGCCAGCCGAGTTCGCGGAGATAGACCTCCGGGCTGCCGGTGATCTTCGCGGCGGGCTTGCCGCCGACGGCCTCGCGCACCGCGTGCCAGACCCGCCGGGGCGAGATCTCGCCAAAATGCAGGTGGGCCGACAGGGCGCTCGTGCCCTCGTGATCGGGGCGGTCACGTTCGGTGCCGTATGTCGAGAGCGCCTGTTCGAGGAACCGATCCAGCTGCTTGGCGGCTCCTGCCGCGCCGGGAATCCAGGTCTCGCGCATCGTGTCCGCCCAGTCGATCTTCGGGAGCAGGCCGAGCGAATCGATGGAGAGGCTCTTCGCGGCATGGCCGCCGTCGGCGGGCTTCAGCTTTTTTGGTTGTGCCACCGGCTCCGCCGGCTCATCGCGGGTCAGCAGCGACCGCCAGAACGGCGTGAACACCTGGTAGGGCTTTCCCTCCTTCGTCGCCACGTGCACGGGCTCGAAGAGGAGCGAGCCGTTGAAGCTTTCGGCTGCCAGGCCGTCGT
Organism: Planctomycetia bacterium; assembly: GCA_026401035.1. GTDB lineage: Bacteria > Planctomycetota > Planctomycetia > Pirellulales > UBA1268 > RGVT01. The sequence continues at coordinate 19,063 of JAPLNR010000029.1, forward strand.
CCGCGAGCGCCTTCTTGATCCCGGTGTCGCGGGCGACGACGGCCGGCTCGTAGCGGCGATTCCAGCAGACATGCGTGGCGGAAAACTCCTTCGCGAGCTTTCGCAGTGCAGCGAGCGACGGACCGCGGCGGATGACGAGCGGCGTGCCGGCCTTCTCGAGCAGCGCCGATAGCTTTCCGAGCGACTGGTGCAGCCACCACCGCGAGGCGGCACCCGGCTCCCACGGCGCCTCTTCCTCCGGCGCCCAGATGAAGACCGGCACAATGGCCCCGCGGGCCGCGGCCGCGGCGAGGGCGGGATGGTCGTCGAGCCGCAGGTCGTGACGAAACCAGACGAGTGTGACAGGGGCTCCAGGCATGGCGGCAGCATACCGTTTCGTGAGACACGGCAGCGAGCAGCGGCCAGCGTCAGGCGAGGATTTCCCGGACCACCCGCTGGGGTTCGACGCCCGTCAGCCGCTGGTCGAGCCCCTGGAACTTGAACGTGAACCGTTCGTGCTCGATCCCCATGAGATGCAGGATCGTCGCGTTGAAGTCGTTCACGTGAACGGGGTTTTCGACGACGTTGTAGCTGAAATCGTCGGTCTCTCCGTATGAGATGCCAGGCTTCACGCCGCCACCGGCCATCCACATGCAGAAGTTCCGCGGGTGGTGATCCCGGCCATAGTTCTCCTGCGTGAGCGTGCCCTGCGAGTAGACCGTGCGGCCAAACTCGCCCCCCCAGACCACGAGCGTGTCGTCGAGCATGCCCCGCTGCTTCAGATCCTTGACCAGGGCCGCCGTCGCCTGATCGGTGTCGAGGCACTGCGCGGCGAGGTCTTTGGGCAGATTGCCGTGCTGATCCCAGCCGCGGTGCAGGATCTGCACCGCCCGCACGCCCCGCTCCACGAGCTTCCGCGCCAGGATCAGGCTGTGGGTGAACGAACCCGACTTCTTCACGTCGTCACCGTACATCGCGAGTGTCTGCTCCGTTTCACCCGACAGATCGACGAGGTCCGGCACGCTCGACTGCATGCGAAAGGCCATCTCGTACTGCGCGATCCGCGTCTGGATTTCGGGATCGCGGTAGCGGTCAAAGCCCCGGGCGTTGAGCCGGCCGAGCCCGTCGAGCATCCGCCTACGGTCGGCCGATGTGATCCCCTCGGGATTGGGCAGGTAGAGAACCGGATCGCCCGCCCCGCGGAGGGCCACGCCGGAATACCGCGTCGGCAGGAAACCGCTCGACCACATCCGCGTGAAGAGCGCCTGCGAAGGATTAATGTCAGGCAGGGGTGTGAACACGACGAATGCCGGCAGGTCGTCGCTCTCGCTGCCCAGCCCATAGGCCAGCCAACTGCCGAGGCTCGCCTTGCCGGGCACCTCGCTGCCGGTCATCACGAAGGTGCAGGCCGGATCATGGTTGATGGCGTTGGTGTGAACGGTCTTCACGAGCGCCAGATCATCGACGATGTTCGCCGTATAGGGCAGCAGGTCGGTGCTGATCCACCGGCCGCACTGCCCGCGCTGCTCGAACTTGAATTTCGACGGCGCGACCGGAAACCGCGCCTGGCCGCTGGTCATCGTGGAGAGCCGCTGGTCTCCGCGAATGCTCGCTGGGATGTCCTTGTCGAAGTATTCCTGCAGCTTCGGCTTGTGGTCCCAGAGATCGATCTGCGACGGGCCGCCGTTGGTATGGATGTAGATGACGCTCTTCGCCCGCGGCGGATGGTGCGGAAACCCCGGCAGCGGTGGGTGCACTCTCGCGGCAGATGGCTGCGGGCCGCCGGGCAGACCCGGATCGATCGCAGCGGCGCGACCGCGGTTGTCCAACATTGCCAGCGCCGCGGCGCCAAGGCTCAGACCCGAGGTCTTGAGAAAGGCGCGGCGGGCTGCAGCCATGCGGGCTGCCTCGATCACTGCAGCAGGGTGCGGGAGCATGGCTCAGTTCCTCGTGAGGGTTTCGTCGAGATTCAGCAGCATGTTGGCCACGAGCGTCCATGCCGCCAGTTCACCGGGATCCGCCGACTCGGGCGGCTTCGTCTCACCATGAGCGATCAGTTTCTTGGCGGACTCCGCGTCGGCGGCATAGCGGACCCGGTGCGTAGCGAGCGTTTCCATCACCACGGCCGCCTCCTCCGGCTCGGGGCGACGGGCGAGCACGGTCCGTACGAGCCACTCGATTCGCGAGGCATCGTCGCCGGCGGCCTCGGCGAGCATCCGTGCCGCCAGCGCCCGCGCGGCCTCGATGTGCTGCGTGTCGTTCATGAGCTGCAGGGCCTGAAGCGGCGTATTGCTGCGTTCGCGGCGGGCGCAGAACTGTTCGCGGTTGGGGGCGTCGAAGTTCACCATGAAGGGGGGCGGGGCCGTCCGCTTGAGAAAGGTGTAGAGACTGCGGCGGTAGAGGGCAGTGCCGGAATCACGCTTGTAGTTGCGGGTGTCGGAGCCGGCGAATCCCACGGGCTCCCAGATGTTGTCGGGCTGGTAGGGCTTCACGCCCTTGCCGCCCATCGCGACCACGAGCAGGCCGGAGAGGGCCAGCGACTGGTCGCGAATCTGCTCGGCATCGAGCCGGATTCGCGGCCCGCGGGCCAGGAGACGGTTTTCCGGGTCCTGGGCGAGGTGCGCCGGCTCGACGACACCCGACCGCCGGAATGCGCGGCTGGTGACGATGCGTTTCACGAGGGCGCGGGTGTTCCAGCCGCTCTCGCGATACTCCGCCGCCAGCCAGTCGAGGAGTTCCGGGTGGCTGGGCGGCTCGCCCTGCGATCCAAAATCATCGCTGGTCTTCACGAGGCCGAGACCGAAGAACTGCTGCCAGAGGCGATTGGCCGTCACGCGGGCCGTGAGCGGATGCTCTGGGCTCACGAGCCACTTCGCGAGGTCGAGCCGCGTGAGCGGAATGCCTTCCACGATCGGTAACGACGGCAGGAAGGCGGGAGTGGATCGCTCGACCTTTTCGCCGGGCTTGTCATACGCCCCGCGCAGCATCACGAAGCTGTCCCGCATCGCGGGCAGGTCGTTGAATACGAACGTCTGCACGATCGCCGCATCCACCTGGTCGCGTTCCTTCTGCGCGTCGTCGAGCGCCCGGGCGGCAAGCACGAGCCGATCCGGCTGCTCGCTCCACACCTTCGTCAGCCAGTGCCGCTGCACGAGGTCGATTTCATTGGGCTTGGTCGTTTTCTCCTGCCCCTGCCTGACGATTGCCTGGAGTGGCTTGGGCACGTCGTCGAGCTTGTCCTTGCCGGTTCGCTCCTGCCACCAGGCAGACAGCGACTTGGTGGGATTGGCGGTCGGGTCGTCGATCGTCGACAGACCCACGAGATCCCACCGCACGTGGCCGTCGAACTGCGTCAGCGCAAAACCGGTCACCTTTGCACCGTCGGCGAGGCCGAGTTTGTCGGCCGTGACCGAGAGACGGCCCCATTTCCCAGCCTCCGGGAGCGGGCCCATGGCGACCAGCGATTCGGTGCCGAGTTGGCCCCAGCCGATCACGGCCGGATCACCCCAGACGGCCCTGTGTTTCCAGCCGCCGGTATGGAATTGCAGCATCAACGCCTTGGGCGGGGCCGCTGGGTCGAGCCACACGTTCGCGAAGATCTCGCTCTTGGCGGGGATCACGATCGGCTCGGCACCACTCTCGTAAAAGTCCTGACCGATGCCGGTGGCCGTCCGCTCGAGACTGCGGTGGCCGGAGAGCACCTCGCCCGGCACCGTGCTCGTGAACCAGTCAAGCGGTCCACCGGGTCCGCTCCGCACCGCGGCCGCGGGGGGAAATTCGTCGTCCAGCCAGACGGTCTCCGCCCGCACCGGCTCCGGCTTCGGATCGAGTGTCACCGGATCGACATATGCCAGACCGCCGACAACCTCGTCGAGCGTCGCCTTGAGTTCCGGAAGCCGGGCGTCGAGGGCGGCCAGCCGGCTCTCCTGTTCTCCCGAAGGTAGCTTGAGCGTTGGGGCGGTGAGCAGTTTGTTGCCGTCGAAACCCGGGTCGGCGGCGGAATTGAAGAACGCGTAGAGCGAATAGAACTCCCGGGCGGAGATCGGGTCGAACTTGTGGTCGTGGCAGACGGCGCACTGGCCGGTGAGACCCATCCAGGCATTGGTCACCGTGGCGGTGCGATCGACGGCATACCGAAAGAGCAGCTCATCGTTGATGGAGCCGCCTTCGCTGGTCGTGACGTTGCAGCGGCTGAAGCCGGTCGCGACCTTCTGGTCACGGGTCGCCGCCGGCAGCAGGTCGCCGGCCAGTTGCTCGATCGTGAAGCGGTCGAACGGAAGATTATCGTTGAAAGCCTTCACGACCCAGTCGCGATAGGCCCACATCTGCCGCTCGTTGTCGAGATGGAGGCCGTGCGTGTCGGCATAGCGGGCCACGTCGAGCCAGTGCCGCGCCATCTCCTCGCCGTGCTGCGGGCTGGTCAGGAGACTGTCTACGAGACGCTCATAGGCGTCGGGAGTATTGTCGGCGAGGAAGGCGTCCACCTCGGCGGTCGTCGGCGGCAGTCCGGTGAGGGCGAAGGTCACGCGCCGGATGAGCGTGGGCCGGTCGGCCTCGGCGTTTACGGCCATCCCCTCCATGGCGAGCCGCGACTCGAGGAAGCGATCGATGGGGCTCGTGGCCGCCGGGTCGGTGACGGCGGGTGCCTCCGGCTTTACGATCGGCTGAAAGGCCCAGTGCTTCTCGTAGTGCGCACCGGCGGCGATCCACCGTTTGAGCAGGTCCTTTTCCTCCGGCTTCAGAATCTTGTTGGTGTGCGGCGGGGGCATCACGACATCGGCGTCGGTCGCCTCGAGGCGGGCAGCCAGTTCGCTGGCGCCGAAGTCTCCCGGCACGATCGCCCGTGATCCGCTGTCGAGTTCCCGCGTGGCGTCCGCGGCCGAGTCGAGTCGCAGGCCGGCCTCCTGCTTGCCGGGGCCGTGGCAGGCGAAGCAGTTCTCCGAGAGGATCGGCCGGATGTCGCGGTCGAACCGCAGCGCCGGAGCCGCTGCAGCAGCGAACGAAGCGTGGGATGCGATCGCGACGCATATCAGTGTGGCCGACTGACGCACCAGACCGCGCGCCCGCGCTGATCGGCGGGTAAGGAGCGTCAAACCAGTAGCGAAGGCATTCATGCCAGAATCTCCTTCACGACATGGCCGTGCACGTCGGTAAGACGGAAGTCGCGGCCCTGGAAGCGATAGGTCAGCTTCGTATGGTCGAAGCCGAGCAGGTGCAGGAGCGTGGCCTGGAGGTCGTGGATGTGGACCATGTCGTGGGCGACCTTGAAGCCGAGGTCGTCGCTGGCGCCATGCACGTAGCCCGGCTTCACGCCGCCGCCGGCCATCCATACGGAATAGCAGTCGGGATAGTGGTCGCGGCCGAGGACGTCGCCCTTGGCCGTGCGGCCCTCGCGGAAGGGAGTGCGGCCAAATTCACCGGTACAGAGGATGAGCGTGTCTGCGAGCAGCCCGCGTTGCTCGAGATCCTCGATCAACGCCGCGGCCGGCTTGTCGAACGTGGCCGCCTTCGTGGTGAGCCCGTCGCGGATGTCTTCCTTGGGGCCCGTGCCGTGAAAATCCCAGCCCCAGTCGAAGAGGTGCACGAATCGCACTCCCTCCTCCACCAGGCGCCTCGCCAAGAGGCAATTGTTAGCGAGGCTCGACTGCCCGGGCTTGGCGCCGTAGGCATCGAGCACCGCCTGCGGCTCCTTGGAGATGTCCATCACGTCGGGCACGCTCGCCTGCATCCGGTAGGCCAGTTCGTACTGCGCGATCCGCGTGACGGTCTCGGGATTGCCGAGCTCCCGGGCCTGCAGTTCGTTCAAATCCTTGAGCGCGTCGAGGCTCTTGCGGCGCATGGCCCGATCCATCCCCGGCGGATCCGACACGTAGAGCACCGGGTCGCCCTTCGAGCGGCACTGCACTCCCTGGTAGACGCTCGGCAGGAAGCCTGAACCAAAACTGCTCGTGCCGCCGTTGGGCTGCACACCCGAGGAGATGAGGACGACGAAGCCGGGAAGGTTTTCATTCTCGCTGCCGAGCCCGTAGGTGGCCCAGCTGCCGAGGCTCGGCCGGCCGGCTCGCGGGCTGCCGGTGTAGACCATCAGTTCGGCGGGCGCATGATTGAACTGGTCGGTGAACATGCTCTTCACGAGGCAGAGCTTGTCGGCCACGCGGTGCAGGTTGGGAATCGCGTCGGAGAGTTCCATGCCGCTCGCGCCGCACCGCACCCATTTTCGCGGTGAGCCGAGGAGTTTCGGGGTGCCGCTGGTGAAGGCGAACTTCTTGCCGGCGATCGTCTCGGCCGGACAATCCTCGCCATCGTGCTTCACGAGTTCTGGCTTGTGGTCGTAGAGATCGAGGTGCGGCGGCGAGCCCGTGAGGTGGATCACGATCATCCGCTTGGCCTTCGCCGGCAACGGCGGCAGTCTCGCCGCCATCGGATCGGACACCGGCGCAGCGCCAGCAGCCAGCAGATCGCGCATCGCCATTGCGCCGATTCCGCCAGCCATGCTGCCGAGCAGATGCCGACGGGTCGCAAGGAGCTTGTGTTCGAGGATCGGGTCCATGGCAGGCGCTCCGTTTACGGACACATGAAGGTTTCGTCGAGGTTGAGGATCACGTTGGCGACGACCGTCCACGCGGCGAGGTCGGCGATGTCGACCGGCAATCCGGCCGGCACCGGCCCCAGCGGGTCGGTGGCCATCTTGGTCGCGTTGGCCCTGTCGTGCTGGTAATCCGCCAGCGTCTCGTCGTGGAGTTCCACGAGCCGGTCGACTTCGGCAGCCACCGGCTGCCGGGCGAGCACGAGGCGGAAGCCATGCAACGCTCGGTCGGCTGTCGTCGAACCGCCCTCGCGCACCATCCGCCGGGCGAGCGCCTGCGCCGCCTCGACGTAGACCGGATCGTTCATCGTCACCAAGGCCTGTAGCGGCGTGTTGGTCCGCGGCCGGCGGACCGTGCAGACCTCGCGGGAAGGCGCATCGAACGTGGCCATCGATGGGTAGGGATTACTCCGCCGCCATGTCGTATAGAGCGCGCGGCGGTAGCGGTCTTCGCCGGAACTCGTCTTCCAGTCGATGCCGCCACCGAAGGCGGCGCTCAGGCCCACGTTGGGCTGTGGCGGGTTCACGCTCGGGCCCCCCTTCTTCCGCGAGAGCAGGCCCGCGGCGGCGAGCGCCTGGTCGCGGATCACCTCGGCCGAGAGCCGCACCCGCGGCCCGCAGGCGAGCAGCCGGTTCTCGGGGTCGTGGGCAATCAAGTCGGACGGCGCCTTCGACGTCTGCTGGTAGGCTGCGCTCGCCACGATCAGCCGGATGATCGCCTTCGTGTCCCACTGTCGCTCGATGAGTTCGACGGCCAGCCAGTCGAGGAGTTCCGGGTGGCTGGGCAGGTCGCCCTGGCTGCCGAATTCCTCGCTCGTCGACACGAGGCCGATGCCGAAGAGCCGCTCCCAGATCCGGTTTACGACCACGCGGGCCGTGAGCGGGTTTTGCGGAGCGACGAGCCACCGGGCCAGGGCCACGCGATCAAACCGCTCCCCTGCGGGCAGGTTCACCGGGCCGAATACCGCCGGCACGCCCTCCGCGACCTCGTCGCCGAGGTTCTGCCAGTTGCCGCGAAGCTGGATCTTCGTCACCCGCCGCTTGTCGCCCGCAAGCTCCTGCAGCACCGGCACCGTGACCGACGGCACCTTTGCCAGTTTCTCGCGCAGGTCGGCGACGATTTTTCGGGCCGGCTGAAATTCGGGCGGTTCCGACATCCCCGGCGGCGGCGGTGCCTTGAGTTGGGGAATCTGCGCGATGACACCGGCGATTTCCTGCTCGATGGCGGCCCGCGGCGTGTCGACCGGCTCCCAGGGAAGCGTGGCCACGGGCGCCTCGTCTTTGCGGTCTGCATCGGCCGTGTTGTTGAGGATCGCGTAGAACTGGAAGTAGTCCTTCTGCGAGAGCGGGTCGTACTTGTGGTCGTGGCACTGGCAGCAGCCCATCGTCGTGCCCATCCACGTGCTCATGGTCGTGTTGACGCGGTCGACGATCGCTACCGTGCGAAACTCCTCGTCGATCGTGCCACCTTCGCTGTTGGTGAGCGTGTTCCGGTGGAAGGCCGTCGCGATCCGGTCGTCGAGCGTCGCATCGGGCAGCAGGTCACCGGCCAGCTGCTTGAGCGTGAACTCGTCGAACGGCATGTTGGTGTCGAAGGCCTTCACCACCCAGTCGCGCCAGCCCCAAATCGTCCGCTGCGGATCGTCGGCGTAGCCGGCGCTGTCGGCATAGCGGGCCAGGTCGAGCCACTGCCG
>JAPLNR010000004.1 GCA_026401035.1 Planctomycetia bacterium
GGTGAGCGAAACGTTGAGCCAGCGGGGACGGTAAAATGAAATCACCTGCCGTTGGAGCCTAGAATGAAGCGAGTTCTTTTCGTGTGTGTCGAAAACTCCAATCGGAGCCAAATGGCAGAGGCGTTCGCCCGCATGCACGGTACTGGCCGGGTCGAGGCCGCGAGTGCCGGATCGATGCCGTCTGGGCGGGTGAATCCGAAAGCCGTCGAGGCCATGAAGGAACTGGGCTACGACCTAACCACGCACGCCTCGAAGGGGCTGAACGAGTTCAATGGGCAACACATGGACGTCGCCGTGACTATGGGCTGCGGCGACGAATGCCCGCTTGTACGAGCAGGCCAGCGAGTGGACTGGAAGATTCCTGACCCGCGCGACATGACCCCCGAGCAATTCAGGGGCGTCCGTGATCTCATCGAGCAGAAAGTCAAAGACCTGCTTGCAACCCTTGAAGCCATCCCTTGAGGTCCTCCCGATGACCGTGAAAGAGTTCTGCCAAGCAATCGACAGCAACCCCGATGCAAAGATGCATTGGATGCTGCCGGATAAGTCCTTCGTCCCGGCCCACTACCACATCACCGAGGTCGGCAAGGTTCAGAAGGACTTCGTCGATTGCGGCGGCACGGTCCGATCTACAAAAGCGTGCGTGCTACAGGTCTGGGTGGCGAACGATGTGGACCACCGGCTGGAGACCACGAAACTGGCGTCGATCATGCGGATCGCCAGCCCGCTGCTCCTGTCAGATGATCTGCCCGTGGAGGTCGAGTACGAGGAAGGGGTGATTTCCCAGTATCCGATTGGCGGCATGGAGGTCACGCCGTCTGGCCTGCTCTTCTATCTCGGCACCAAGCACACGGCCTGTCTAGCGCCGGAGAAGTGCAAGGTCGGCGATACTGGCTGCTGCTGACCCCGGGGCGTATGACGCGCCATGCCGAAGGGCCGAGAAAGCCGGGTTCCGCTTCGTGCGCGAGGCGCCGGGGATCGCTACGTGGCACTGGGGCCTACTGATGCGGCGGCCGTAGGCGTCAGTCGCCCGCGCAGCGAGTCATTCGAGGTGACGGGCCGCATCGCCAATCCCGAAGGCACCTCCAAAAAGTGCCCCCGCGGCGTGACAGAGTGAAAGCATTGCGACCCTTGTCAGCGTGCCCACCGGAAGCCGATTGGCCGATGGATGCCGGCGGACAATCTCGGTGAGCTGCTGGATACGCGTGCCGGCGACGCGCCGCGCGTGCCGGAGCACGTGCCGCCAGCCGTCAGGATGGTGCTGCCGCATCACTGCTCCCGTCATGCGGCCGTTGCACCAGTGGTAGAAGAAAACGCCGGGGACGCCACGAAACTGCACGTGATCGATGGGAAAGTTGCCGGCCGTCGGCTGTTCCTCAAGCGCGGTCAGTGCCTTGATCTCGAATTCACCCACCTCCAGGCGTTTGGTGAGCAATCGTGAGCGACGGAGGGCGACGTTGAAGAATAGGGGTTCGTGGGCCTGACTCTGAAGCGGTGCCCAGTGAAAGCCAAGCACCATCAGGAAGTTCGCCCATGACCAGGGGTCCGTGGAGGTGAGGTTGTCGGCACCGCCGCGGACCGTCGTGGCATGCACCGGCGCGGCGGCGATCGACGCCAACGCCCGATTGAGCCACGCCCGATCAACGTGGTTGTGATCCTCGAGAAGGAGCACCCATTCGGTGTCACCCGCCAGTTCCGGCACTCGGCGCCGAAGGTCGAGCGGGGTTTCGCCGGGGTACCGAGCGAAGCGGATGCCCGGAAGTTCTTGTGCATCATCCGTGATCGCACAGCCAGACACGATGGTCACTTCCACCTCGGGAGGCGGATCTGCCAACTCGTGGAGAACATGGTTGATTTTTGCGAGTGGGTCGCCCGTGACCACGAAGAGGTGCACGAGCGTCCGGCACGCTGATGGACGACAGGAAATCGCTGATTGCATAGCCACGGTTCCCGATGCGGTTGAGAAATCGCTCCGATTTCGGAACGGCCGCGTGGGTGGCATCGATCCAGCCGTTCGTGAGACTTGAATCAATCGACCCCGCCGCCTTCTGCGCAGCGAGTTACCGGAACCGGCCGGAGGTCTGGGCGAAACATGGGCAAGGGCGGGGGTGTCGGCGTCAGGGCTGTGTGGAGATGGCCGAGCGTCGCCACCGGACCTTAGGGTATGAAAAGTTCGCGGAAAAAAGAGCCTCGTTTAAGGGGGCCAGGCCGGTCACGCTGCCTGGCGGATCGGCAGGGAAGGTCGCTGATGTGTGTGGGCGACAATGGTTTCGACGTCACCGGAGACAATCTCGTAAAAACCCTTCGCGACATCATGCCACGTTCGGAGTGGGGCATGGCGGATCAGTTTTTCTCGCAGGAGGAGCCGCGCCTGATCCGTCACCACTCGGCGCACGGCACGGGCGATCTCACTGGGATTTCGAGGATCGACATAGTCGGCCAGCATGCCACAGATCTCGGGAAGCGATGATTCCTGCGACGTGATGCAGGTGCGGCCGAACCAGGCCGCTTCACCGACCGGCAGCCCCCAGCCTTCGTACAGGCTTGGGTAGATCGAACAGATCGAATGCTCATGGAGGTATGCGATGTCCGCATCCGAGGCGTCCGGGACAATATGAACCTTTGATTGAAGCCAAGGATCCGATTCGAGGAGGGAGAAAAACGGGCCCATTTTCCAGCCTCGCCGTCCACAGAAAACGAGATGGGGTGTCTCCTCACCGAGCAATAGCTTCAACTCCTGCCAGGCTTGGAGGAGCGACAGCCCGTTCTTTCTGATCTCGAGGGTACCGACGCAGAGCATGAACTCTCGTTCGGGCTTGCTGAAGCCATTGAGGAGTTCATCTTTCGGGCGGCAGCCTCTGGCGTTTCGCGGATAACCAGGGAACTCATGGGCAAGGGGAAGGACGGAGGAGGGAACTCGGATGCCTTTTGTAGACAGTACTTCTTCAAGGTCTTGGCGGGTGTTTTCCGAGATGCAGACAAAGCGCGACACATGCTGAAGGTTCATGTCGAAAAAGGTCTCGAATGCCTGCTGCAAGCCGCTGCGGAAATACTCGGGATGCTTGATCGGAATGAGATCGTAGAGGAATTGGATGAGCTGGCCCCCAGCCTCGGCGTGGCGAGCGGCGGCGACCGATACACGGCGGTCGTTCCACGCCGCGCCGAGCAGCACGAGAGTTGCTTTGGGTGGGATCTGATCAAGCGTCACCGTCTCGACTGCGTGCAATCGCGACCGGGCGATACCATGCGCTTCGAGCGAAGAGGGCAAGAAGGCGGCTCGGGCATAAACCCCCAGCTTGCCAGCAACTCGTCTCCAACCACGACTGCCTCGACGGTTGAGATACGCTCGAATCTGCATCCGGCTGGGCCAGGAGCCGTGAGGCCTGACCTCTCCGAGGCTCGCCAAGCGATCCAAGAGAGTCATGCATCCCGGCGCGTAGAGATCACCAAGGCGGCAGGCCTGGTAATGGTCCTGGGTGTCGGCGATCCTCAGGCACCAGATTCGGTCACGACTGTCCGTTTGAGCCAACTCGTAGAGGATTCGCTCCTGCACTCGCTGGATGCCGGTGACTTGGCCGTACGCTTGCGCAAACGCCACCAAATCAGTGATGTCGATGTAGGCGTCGTCCATGACCAATCGCGGAATACCACTCAAGCCCACGGCTCCCTGAGCCGACGCGCTACCCCTCATCCTCGCTCAGGGTATCGGCTTTACCGGAAGAAAGGCTTGAATGCTTTTCGCTAAGGTTGCCGGCGAGGCGGTTTGGGCAGTCAGCGCGTGGCAGGCAATCGCCGGCAGCGGCGCAGCCAACGAGACCTGCTACAGTCGAAGCCAGTTCGTCTTCGAGAAGATGGATGTCCTACGGCTTCTACACATCGAGGAAATATCCATGCGTCATCGATTCCTGTCGGGTCTGCTTGTCGTGGCGGCGATGGCACTGATGACGGCAAGGCCCGCGCAGGCGGCTGATGACGACACGCAGGCAGTCAAGGCGGCTGTCGCCACGTTTCACGACGCACTCAACACGCTCTTCACAGGCGATGTGGCTCCCATGAAGGCCATCTGGTCTCATGCCGACGACGTGACCTATATGGGACCTGTCGGCGGCATGCAGGTCGGCTGGTCGCAGGTCGAGCCGTACTGGGACAAGCAGGCGGCGAAGAAACTAAGTGGCAAGGTCGACCCTGTGGATTTGCATGTCACGGCTAGCCCCACCTTGGCCGTCGTCCACTACTACGAGAAGGGCGAAAATGTCATCGACGGCAAGCCGCAGCCCGTGAACATCCGTGTGACGACCACGTTCCGCAAAGAAGGCGGCCAGTGGAAGGTGATTGGTCACCACACTGACATGCTCCCGTTCCTGCAAAAGCGGCCATACGCGATCTCGATCATTTTCAGCTTCACGGTGCGCTCGTCGGCGGAAGGGTGGAGCCGCCGAATCGCCTGGATCGCCATACGCCTGGCTTGTTGCGACAGCCGGCAAGCCGTCAGCATGCGTTCCGCCGGCGACATCTGACGAAATCGCTGGAGTTGGATCGCATACGCTTCGGACGACGTGTCGGTGGTGTACGGAGCAGCACTCATGGCCCGCATTGTACGGCTTGTTCAGGCCGCGACGATCGATTATTGTTCTGTTGTACGTTTTATCGATCGATCAAGGAGCCGTCATGCATCACGTCACAATTTCACCGAAGTTCCAGGTCGTGATTCCCCGCGTGGTTCGGGAGCGACTAGGGCTGCGACCGGGGCAGAAACTGCAGGTGATCGAGCATGCCGGGCGGGTGGAATTCGTGCCTGAGCGGAACATCCGCGAACTGAAGGGGTTCGTGAAGGGAATCAAAACGGACTTCGTTCGCGACGGTGACCGCCTGTGAACGTGGTCGATTCGTCCGGGTGGCTGGAATACTTCGCCGGAGGGCGCCACGCCAGCAAGTTCGAGCCGGTTCTCGAGGATCTCGAGTCGCTCATCGTGCCCGCAGTCTCGGTCTACGAGGTGTTTAAGGTACTCCTCCGCGAGGCCAGCGAGGAGGCAGCGATCCAGGGAGTGGCGGCCATGCAGCGAGGCCGCATCATCGACCTCACAGTTCAGCGAGCTCTCGACGCCGCCGCCTTGAGCTTGCGGCACTCGCTGCCCATGGCTGACAGCATAATCCTTGCAGCGGCCCGAGAGCATGGCGCCACGGTCTGGACGCTCGATGATGACTTCAGCGGCTTCCCCGATGTGCGGTACTTCGCCAAGAAGTAACCGCCTCGGAGTGCCGTCAACGCGGTGCTTTCTCGGCTGGAAGACCTGTAGGTCAGAATGCTCCGTGAAGATGGCTGGGGGTCAGGCGCCGATCACTGGCCGGTTATGCGCGCCGACTGACACGCGCACCAGCTAACGTGATTTAGCGCGAGGGGAGCAGGTCGTCATCACGGGTCTGCTCATCTCGGTGTTTTTACAGATGCTCAATTCACCCCCGGCTCCCGCATCACCCGCCTCGTCGTCGAACCGGATGGTGGCTGCTGCTCACGGGAATAAAACCCCGCCCGATCCGCGGAAAAAAGCCGTCCCGAGGCCCACTGCCGCAGGCCCTCGATCTTGTCGCCCGCAGCGACGCCAGCCTGCAGCACGACGTGCTCTCAGCCCCGCTCAAGTACGGCCCCACGCCGGCGAAAACGGCCGACGCCTTCGTGCGCGGCGGAGTATACTTATGACATGGCATTTCCGCAGCGAGCATTGAACAGTCGCCGTCCTGCCGACGAGACGGTGGCCGGGGTCGCCACCGAGTGGGTTGGTAAACAAGGCGACAAGGAGCCCGATGCTTGTGCGGCCATGACAACCGCCGAACGGATCGAGATGGTATGGCCGATCACGGTCACCGCCTGGGCCTTTGCCGGAAAGCCGTGCGATGAATCGCGACTTCGCCGAGATGTTGAAAGCTTTGTCCGCCGAAGGCGTTGACTATCTCGTGGTTGGCGCTTATGCGGTCGCCGGCCATGGAATTCCTCGGGCCACCGGCGACATCGACCTGTGGGTGCGCCCGACGGCTGACAATGCCGCCCGTCTGTGGCGGGCCTTGGAACGCTTTGGCGCGCCGCGGAGTCGCCTCTCACCGGAGTTGTTCACGCAGCCGGACGTCGTCTATCAAATCGGCCTCCCGCCGAACCGGATTGATTTCCTGACCACGATCGACGGCATTGTTTTTGAGGATGCCTGGGCAGAGAAGGTGCCTTGCCTCGTGAGCGGCATCGCCTTCAACATGCTTTCGCTGCGGCATCTCGTGAAGAACAAGCGTGCGACGGGCCGCCCGCAGGATCTTGCGGACGTTGCCCGCCTTGAATCTCTGGGCTGATGCATGCGGCTGTTCCCAGTTCCAGATCGGGCAGATAGGGGAAGGGCAGGTGTCTCACCTGTCATTGGCACAGAGGGCCCCGCCAGCACGGTCGGCGGGCCCAAGCGAGGCCATCGTTCCACTCATCTACGACCGCAGGGCGGCTGCACGAAAGGCGCGACACCGCCGCGGTAGAGCCTCCTGAACAAGAGTGGTAGAATAACGAGGGTTTCATACGGAGGCTTTTGATATGGCGACTGCAGCGGAATACGTCTCTACAGACGAGCATGGCGTGATGCGAGTCGGGCAGACTCGCGTCATGCTCGACTCGGTGCTGGCCTCGTTCGTTGAAGGGTGTTCGGCCGAGACGATCGTGCAACAGTACCCGTCATTGTCGCTGGAGGAAGTGTACGGGGCGATCGCCTTCTATCTCGGCAACCGAGAGACGGTGGATGCCTATCTTGACAGGCAAGACGCCGTGTGGAGCCGGGCACGCGAGGCCGTGAATCGATCGGCCAGTCCAGTCGTCGCCCGGCTCCGAACCGCAGCCGTGCGTGCCGGGATTGGCCGGCCATGAGCCGGCTGCGCTTCCTCGCTGACCACGACCTCAACGAGCACATCGTCACTGGAGTCAAGCGGCTCAATCCGAGAATTGAGTTTATTCGGGTCCGTGACGTCGGCCTTGAAGCGGCATCGGATCACGAAGTTCTGGCCTACGCTTTCCGCGATTCGCTCTGCGTAGTTTCGCACGATGTCAATACCATGACATCCGCGGCTGCGGCAACGATCGCCGCTGGACAGCAGTTCTCGGGATTGTTTCTGGTTCGGCAGACGACGCCGGTCCGAGCCGCGATCGAGACCATCTTGCTCGCTTGGTCGGCAAGCGAACGCGACGAGTGGCGCAATCAGGTCGTGTTTCTGCCGTTTTGACGCAGCCCTCTGTGCCAATGATAGGTGAGACACCTGCCTTTCCCCTATTAGAGTAGAGGGCCAGGAGGACAGGCGATGCAACTTAAGACCCTCGAAGTAGCCCAGGTCGCCGAAAGAAAGCCTG